>JANOWN010000066.1:0-31485 GCA_031417915.1 Methylotenera sp. | reverse complement strand
GTGGTGATTAAAATTTTATACACATCTTCGGCCGACATGTGGCGCTCTTTGCTGGTTTCAAACAGCTCTAAAATTTTTAGCCGTGGTAACGTTGCCTTCAAGCCAGCGTTTTTTAAATCTTTTTGATCATGCATCTTTTTGCTCGTTTCCATATAATAAATGAGACGCTAAAAGTGCTTAAATCACTTTTAAGGTTTTAGCCTTTACTTCATCGTGTTATATTAACGCCAATTCAGTAATAAGTCTTTAACTCCAACCATTCATGCGCTATTTTTTAATTTTACTCTTTACATTACTTGCCGCTTGCGGCTCTGTGGTTCCTACGGTTAAGCCATTTAAAATGGATATTCAGCAAGGCAACGTGGTGACATCAAAAATGTTGCTGCAACTGCGTCCTGGCATGACCAAATCTCAAGTCAAATTTATCATGGGCTCACCGCTATTGGTGGATAGCTTTCATACCAATCGCTGGGATTATTTTTACCAATTGCGGCAAGCGGGTAAAATTGTTGAGCAACGTCGTGTGATTTTAGATTTTGATAAAGATTTATTGACCAAAGTGCGTGGTGATGTGGTGCCTGAAGGTGCGGCTGGGGCAGCCACTGGCAATGAGAGTGCAGTCGCAAAAACAATTACGGTAGAGCCAAAGCCTAAGCAAGAAACCAGCTGGACAGATAAGCTGAAGTTTTGGAAAAAAGATGAACCAGTAAAAAATGAAGCTGTAAAAATTGAACCATTAAAAGAACTAGAAAAAGCGTCTGTAGCGCCAGAAATCATGCGAGAAAAAACAGATGCCCTGGAAGCCAATACCAGTGCGGCTGCTGGCGATGCTGCGTCAATAGATGTTGCCACGCCAGATACGCCATCTATGTTAGCGGTGCCAATTGGTGGTGTATTAGCGCCAGATGCCCCAGCTACAGAAGTACCAACTACTTATGCGCCAACACTGGCTGTACCAACAGCAGAAGCGCCAGTCATTACTGCACCTGTAGTAGAGGCGCCTGCGATTAAAGTGCCTGTCATAAAAGCACCTATCATAGATGCACCCGTGGCTGCTACCTCAGACCTAAATCCAGTGGCAATGCCAGCTGCCAAGGACGGTGAACGTTTGATTTTTAGAATGGATAGAAGCTTGGATTTGAAAAATCTACAATCTCCTGAAGACGTTGTCCCAAGTGTTGAGATGCCGAAAACTGATAATGCTGTCGCGCCAACAACTACAAAACCTAAAAAAATTGAGCCGCCATTGCCTGCAGAAGAAGCGCCTGGTTATTTTGAGCGTATGTTAGAAAAGATTGGTTTTTAGCGGTAGCTAAAAATCAATCTTTCAGTGGACACTAACTCGCTAATGCTTTTTATTGGCGATGTTATGTGGTAACTAAAAAATTGATTGATAATTTTAATATGAGCAGAATTTAGATATGTCATTAAAAATAGTCATTGCGGGCGCCAGTGGGCGCATGGGACAAGCGTTGATTCAAGGCGTTTTGGATGATGCTGACCTGCAATTATTTGGCGCAATTGACAGGGCAGGCAGTGTCAGTATAGGCCGTGATGCTGGTGAGTCAGTTGGCAAAAATACAGGTGTGTACATTAGCGATGATGCTGTAGAAACGTTGCAAGGCGCAGATGTGCTGATTGATTTTACTAGGCCAGAAGCGAGTTTGGATTATCTGGAAATCTGCCAGCATTACAAGGTAAAGCACGTGATAGGCACCACTGGCTTCACCGTAGAGCAAAAAGTAAAAATTGAAGCAGATGCCAAAAACACTGCTATTGTATTTGCACCAAACATGAGCGTGGGCGTGACTTTGCTGATTAATTTGGTGGAACAAGCCGCCAAAGTGCTGAATGAAGGTTATGACATTGAAGTAGTGGAAATGCATCATCGGCATAAAGTGGATGCTCCCTCAGGAACCGCGCTACGTTTGGGCGAGGCGGCAGCTGCTGGTTTAGGGCAAGATTTGAAGGATTGCGCTATTTACGCACGCGAAGGCGTGACTGGCGAGCGTGAAGCAGGAAAAATAGGCTTCGCCACGCTACGTGGCGGCGATGTGGTGGGCGACCACACGGTGGTGTTTGCAGGCATTGGTGAACGCGTGGAAATCACCCACAAAGCCAGTAGTCGCGCGACTTTTGCCGTAGGTGCGCTGCGCGCAGCTAAGTTTTTAGCCAGCAAGCAAACAGGTCTTTATGATATGCGTGATGTGCTGGGTTTGAAATAATCTCACCTTAAAAATCAGCACTGTAATCCTTAACAAATGCTAGGATTTATCAAATTTAAACATATTCAAGATCAAGCCAAGCATTGGTATTGGATTTTGTTTTCTGTCACCTTGTTAATTGGTGCGTTATTTACCTATTACGTGGCCAAAGCGCAAGATACAGAAATGCGTGAGAATTTAATTACTTATGCAGCCACCATCGAGCAATCCATTGACTGGCGTCCTTATGCGGCCACACTCAACACCAATCCAGATGCGCTGAAAGAATCCGACATGGCAGAGCTTGAAAAGCAATTAAAAAGCGCATGTAAAGCCAACAAAGACTGTCATTTCATTTATTTGCTGTATACAGATGATCAAAAAGGCAAAACGCAAATCAAATTTTTGCTAGATGCCAGCCCGCAACCGCCTTCAGAAATCTCGCATTTGGGTGAGGTTTTTGTAGAGGGCAGCGAAGCGCTGATGCACGGCTTGCTTACTCGAAAAGCACTGGTTGAAGGCCCGGTTACTGATCATTGGGGCACCTGGGTGAGCGCGCATACGCCTATCACCACGACCGTTAAAACGCCTAATTTCGTGATGTTGGGTGTGGATGTAGCGGTAAATAATTGGAACTCGCGTATATTCAAAAAAACCATTGTGCCTATTGTTTCAACACTGGTTTTTTTAGGTATTTTGCTAGGCTTTATGTATCAAAATAGGGTGAGAGAAAAGTTGCTGGCACAATTATTTAGCTCGCAATCTGCGCTTTCAGAGTTGGCCAACAATGACGCGCTCACTGGCTTGCCGAACCGTCGCTTGCTAGAAGATAGAATGGCGCAGGCACTTAAAGAGGCTGGCCGTGCACAACAAATGTTGGCGGTGCTATTTCTAGATTTGGATTATTTTAAAGTGGTAAATGATACGCACGGCCATTTAATTGGCGACCAATTGCTAAAAAGCGTGGGCGAAAGGCTGACTGCATTGCTGCGTGCGGAAGACACGGTTGCACGTATTGGTGGTGATGAGTTTGTCGTGTTATTACCTAAAATCAAAGATGAGCTGCAACTTGTTGCAACGGCCGAAAAGGTGATAAGTGAATTAGCAGAACCATTTCACATCGCTGGACAAACCTTGCTAGTGGGCGTGAGTATTGGCATTGCACTTTATCCACAGCATGACGACAACCCTAGCAACCTGATTAAATATGCAGATGACGCGATGTACGTGGCTAAACGACTTGGACGTAATTGCTACTCGATCTACGTGCCAGATTAAGCAATGTTAAAACAAGCTGATTTTTTCAAGGTTTTATTGTGTCTGCCCGTGCTGGTTTTTATATGGTCGGCCATCCGCCCGCACGATTATTTCACTTGGTTTTTAGAAGTATTTCCCGTCATTATCGCATTGCCAATTCTCATTTTTAGCTATCAAAAATTCCAACTGACCAATCTTTTGTATGTTTTAATTTTAATTCAGGCTATTATTTTGATGGTAGGTGGGCATTACACATATGCTGAAGTGCCGTTATTTAATTGGCTTAGAGACACATTTGACTTAAGTCGAAATTACTATGACCGGGTGGGGCATTTTGCGCAAGGCTTTGTGCCGGCGATGATTGCGCGTGAGATTTTGTTGCGAAAAAATATCGTTAAAAGTGGTGCATGGCTATTTTTTATTGTGTGCTCAATTTGTTTGGCTATAAGTGCGTGTTACGAATTTATCGAGTGGTGGGTAGCAGTCGCTTCTGGCATGGCGGCGGAGGCTTTTTTAGGTACGCAAGGCGATGTATGGGATACGCAGTGGGACATGTTTTTAGCGCTGATAGGTGCGATTACTGCACAAATTTTATTGGCTAAACTACATAATCAGCAGCTAGCCAATCTAAAACCTAGGCTTGAAATGTAAGTCAGTTCCCGCTATAATTCGTCAATTCTGAAACGGGAAGAGTCCAAAAAACTCCTCCCGTTTTGCGTATCTACTGTTCGACAAGTAAATAGATAGCGCGTCGCGATAAATATAGGAGCATTAAGGTGTCAAAAACAATTCCAGCGGTATTAGTATTAGCAGATGGAACTGTTTTTCATGGCATTGCCATTGGTGCTTCAGGCCACACCGTTGGCGAGGTGGTATTCAACACTTCGATGACGGGTTACCAAGAAATCCTCACTGATCCATCCTACACCGAGCAAATCGTCACCCTCACTTACCCGCACATCGGCAATACTGGCACCAACGTGGAAGATGTGGAATCTGGAAAAGTGTATGCAGCGGGTTTAATCATTCGCGATTTACCTTTGCTGGAAAGCAATTTTCGTAGCAATCAAACTTTATCCGAATACTTAGTGGCAAATAATATTGTGGCGATTGCTGATATTGATACACGCAAGCTGACACGAATTTTGCGTGAAAAAGGCGCACAAGCGGGTTGCATCATGGCTGGCGAAGTTAATGTAGAAAAGGCGCTAGCGTTAGCAAACGCCTTTCCAGGCTTGGCTGGCATGGATTTAGCCAAGGTAGTTTCGTGCATGCAAGCCTACGAGTTTACGGATGGCGAATGGGCGCTTGGCAATGGTTACACTAAAGCGCCAGATTCTAAGTTTCACGTTGTCGCTTTTGATTATGGCGTTAAGCGTAATATTTTGCGCATGCTGGTTACGCGCGGTTGCAAAGTCACCGTGTTGCCAGCGCAAGCTTCGGCAGAAGAAGCGCTGAAATACGAACCTGATGGCATCTTTTTATCCAACGGTCCTGGCGATCCAGAACCTTGCGATTATGCCATTAGCGCGATTAAAACATTGGTAGAAACAGACATTCCCACCTTTGGTATTTGCTTGGGGCATCAATTGCTGGCGTTGGCTTCGGGCGCTAAAACCATGAAAATGAAGTTTGGCCACCACGGTGCCAACCATCCTGTGCAAGATGTTGAAACGAAGCGTGTTTATATTACCAGCCAAAACCATGGTTTTGCGGCAGACCCGAACACCTTGCCTAGCAACTTAAAAATCACCCATGTGTCTTTATTTGATGGCAGTCTACAAGGCATTGCACGCACCGATAAGCCTGCGTTTAGCTTTCAAGGTCACCCAGAAGCCAGCCCAGGGCCGCATGAAATAAGTGTTTTGTTTGATCAATTTATAACGCTGATGCAGATCAGGAAAGCAGCATAATGGCTAAGCGTACCGACATTAAAAGCATCTTAATCATTGGTGCAGGGCCAATTGTCATTGGCCAAGCCTGCGAATTTGACTACTCAGGCGCACAAGCCTGCAAGGCGCTGCGTGAAGAAGGTTACCGTGTGATTTTGGTAAACTCCAACCCCGCCACCATTATGACTGACCCCGAAATGGCCGATGCGACGTATATCGAGCCAATTACTTGGCAGGTGGTTGAAAAAATCATCGCAAAAGAGCGCCCTGATGCGCTATTGCCTACCATGGGTGGGCAGACGGCTTTAAATTGCGCGCTCGATTTAGACAAACACGGCGTGTTGGCCAAATACAAGGTTGAGATGATTGGCGCTTCAAAAGAGGCAATTGATAAAGCCGAGGATCGTCAAAAATTTAAAGAAGCCATGACCAAAATTGGCTTGGACTCTGCGCGTTCTAGCATCGCGCACAGCATGGAAGAAGCACTACAAGTGCAGGGCAGCATTGGCTACCCCGCCATTATTCGCCCATCGTTCACCATGGGCGGCAGTGGCGGCGGCATAGCGTATAACCGCGAAGAATTTGTGGAAATTTGCGAGCGCGGCTTAGACGCATCGCCGACCAAAGAATTGTTGATTGAAGAATCCATGCTCGGTTGGAAAGAGTATGAGATGGAAGTGGTACGCGATAAGGCGGATAACTGCATCATCATTTGCTCGATTGAAAACTTAGACCCAATGGGCGTGCACACGGGCGACAGCATCACCGTAGCACCCGCGCAAACGCTAACTGATAAAGAATATCAAATCATGCGTAACGCCTCATTAGCGGTGCTGCGCGAAGTGGGCGTAGAAACAGGCGGCTCCAACGTGCAGTTCGCTATTAACCCCATTGACGGCCGCATGATTGTGATTGAGATGAATCCGCGCGTATCGCGCTCGTCCGCATTGGCCTCAAAAGCGACGGGTTTCCCGATTGCCAAAGTGGCGGCGAAACTGGCGGTGGGCTTTACGCTGGATGAGCTTAAGAACGATATTACAGGCGGCCAAACGCCTGCTTCGTTCGAGCCTAGCATTGATTACGTTGTTACCAAAATTCCAAGATTTGCCTTCGAGAAATTCCCGCAAGCTGATTCACGCTTGACTACGCAAATGAAGTCCGTTGGCGAAGTGATGGCGATTGGGCGTACATTTCAGGAATCGTTCCAAAAAGCCTTGCGCGGTTTGGAGGTGGGCGTGGATGGCTTAGATTCAATTTCGACTGACCTAGACCGCATCAATAAAGAAATGGGCGAGCCAGGCCCAGAGCGTATTTGGTACGTGGCAGATGCCATGCGCATGGGCGTGAGCAATGAAGAAATTTTCAATATTTCGAAAATTGACCCTTGGTTTTTAGCGCAAATTAAAGATATTATCCGCCGCGAAGCCGCGCTAAAAGGCTTGCATATCGCCGACCTCAATAAAGACGCGCTGTTCCAGTTGAAGCGCCGTGGTTTTTCGGATAGGCGCTTAGCTACATTGCTAGAAACCGACCAACACGCGGTACGCGCCTATCGCCAAGCGCTGAATGTGCGCCCTGTGTATAAACGCGTGGATACTTGTGCGGCAGAGTTTGCGACGAATACGGCGTATATGTATTCCAGCTACGAAGAAGAGTGCGAATCTAAACCAACCGATAAGAAAAAAATTATGGTGCTGGGCGGCGGGCCAAATCGCATCGGCCAAGGCATTGAGTTTGATTACTGCTGCGTGCACGCGGCGTTTGCCATGCGCGATGACGGTTACGAAACGATTATGGTCAACTGCAACCCAGAAACGGTTTCCACCGATTACGACACTTCGGATAGGCTATATTTTGAGCCAGTAACGCTAGAAGATGTGCTAGAAATCGTCAATATTGAAAAACCAGTTGGCGTGATTGTACAATACGGCGGCCAAACGCCGCTAAAACTGGCGCGTGCGCTGGAAAAAGCGGGCGTGCCGATTATAGGTACTTCGCCTGACGCGATTGACCGCGCCGAAGACCGCGAGCGTTTTCAACAATTGTTGCATGAACTTGGCTTGAAACAACCGCCAAACCGCACTGCGCGCACACCAGAAGCCGCATTAATCGCTGCGAATGAAATTGGCTATCCGCTAGTGGTACGTCCTAGCTACGTTTTGGGCGGCCGCGCCATGGAAATCGTGCACGAACAAAGCCAGCTCGAGCGCTACATGCGCGAGGCGGTGAAGGTTTCGCACGATTCGCCTGTGTTGCTGGATCGCTTTTTGAATGACGCGATTGAAATTGATGTAGACGCGATTTGCGATGGCGAGGATGTGTTAATCGGCGGCATTATGCAGCACGTGGAGCAAGCAGGCGTGCATTCTGGCGATTCAGCCTGTTCTTTGCCGCCGTATAGTTTAAGCAAAAAATTGCAAGACGTATTGCGCGCGCAAACCGTACAAATGGCGCTGGCGCTGGGCGTTAAAGGTTTAATGAACGTGCAGTTTGCCATTCAGGGCGAAACGGTTTACGTGCTAGAAGTGAATCCTAGAGCATCAAGAACCGTGCCATTCGTATCAAAAGCTTGTGGCCTGCAACTAGCAAAAATTGCCGCGCGCTGCATGGCGGGACAAAGTTTAAAATCGCAAGGCGTGACTAAAGAAGTGATTCCGCCTTATTTCTCGGTGAAAGAGGCGGTGTTTCCGTTCATTAAATTCCCAGGCGTCGATACCATTTTAGGCCCAGAAATGAAATCGACAGGCGAAGTAATGGGCGTAGGCGCAACCTTCGCCGAAGCCTTTGTCAAAGCGCAACTCGGCGCATCGGCCAAACTGCCAAAAAGCGGCCGCGCCTTTATTAGCGTGCGTAATGAAGACCATCAAAAAGTGGTGGATATTGCGCAAGATCTCGATAAATTAGGTTTTACGCTAGTCGCCACCAAAGGTACGGCGAAGGCGTTAATGGGGCATGGCTTAACCGTAACGCCCGTGAATAAAGTGGCTGAAGGCCGCCCGCACGTGGTCGACATGATTAAAAACAATGAAATCAGCTTTATCGTGAACGTGACCGAAGACAAAAAAGCGGTGGCCGACTCTTATGAAATTCGCCGCAGCGCGCTACAAAATAAAGTGACTTACTATACGACGCTGGCGGGCGCTAAGGCGGCGTGTATTGGCATGGCGCACATGACGGAATTGAATGTGGAGTCACTGCAAGACTTACATAAAAGTCTTGCGAATAATCAAGCCTGAATTAAACGGGACCTGAATTAAACAAAGCTTAGACTTGCACAAAAAGCTAGTTTAAAATACACTTGGTCTAATTATTTCAAAACTTAATTTTTTAAAACCACGCTCGAATGGGTGTGGTTTATTTTTTTTGTAAGGTTTTAACATGGCATTAAATCAAATCCCCGTGACTATTGTCGGCGCAGAGCTGCTTAAAGTGGAGCTTGCGCGCTTGCGTAGTGAAGATAGACCCAGCGTGATTCAGGCGATTGCCGAGGCGCGCGCGCAGGGCGATTTATCAGAAAATGCCGAATACGAAGCCGCCAAGGAAAAACAAAGTTTTATTGAAGGCCGCATTGCCGAGCTAGAATCTAAGTTATCAAACCTGCAAGTAATAGACCCCAAAACTTTGCATGCCGAAGGCCGCGTGGTGTTTGGCGCAACGGTTAGATTCGAAGATTTAGATTCAGGTGACGCTAAAACCTACCAAATTGTTGGTGAGGATGAAGCCAATATTAAAGGTGGGAAAATCTCTGTTGGCTCGCCAATTGCCCGCGCGCTCATTGGCAAGTTGGTTGGCGATATTGCAGAAATCGCCGCGCCTGGTGGCATAAAAGAAGTTGAAGTAATCGAAGTTTCGTACATCTAATTAATATCATATAATCAATATGTTATCTCGAATTGGTTTAATTGTAATTACCTTATGGGTGGGCGCTTTGTGGGCGACGGGCTTCAACGTTTATGTGTTGAATAGCGCGCTGCAAGATAGGCAGTTATTTGGCAGCGTGGCTGGGCAGTTGTTCACCATCGTGAGTTACATCGGCATGGTGAGTGGTTTTTATTTATTGATTCAACGCCTGCTCGATTACGGCACTGGCGCGCTTAAACAAGGTTTTTTCTGGGCAGTTTTTGTGATGTTACTGCTCGTGTTGGCGGGTCATTTTGGCGTTCAACCAATACTCGCGCAGCTAAAAGCTGACGCGATGCCAGCCGATGTGATGCACAGTATATTTGCAGAAAGATTTGGCAAATGGCACGGTGTGGCCAGCGTGGCGTATTTGGTAGAATGCTTGTTGGGTTTTGTTTTAGTGCTGAAAGCGCGATAATAAAGAACACATAGAAAGCACGTTAATAATCTTTAAAGAATACGCCCTGCAGCCTAATATCCATGCGGCTTCCAGAGCATATGTTTTTAATGCTTTAAAGCTTGGGAATGTGAATTTTCGCTTTTTCTTTGATTGTTTCACTGGCGCGGTATACCACCAGCTGCTTGCCAATATGATGCACTGGCGTTGCGTTAGTTTTGCTGCACATTTCAGCATACATTAATTTTCTAGCATCTCTGTCATCGCCTGCCACCTGAATTTTAATTAGCTCATGCGCGTTTAAGTTTAGCTCAATTTCTTTAAGCACATTTTCGGTCAAGCCATTGTTGCCAATCATCACCACAGGGCTTAAGCTGTGCGCTAAGCCGCGTAAATGGGCGATTTGTTTAGTGGTTAGTTTCATCAGTAAGCAGTTTCCAATTAATGTTGTATTTTATCATGAACAGGGTTGGTTAATTTGCAAGGTTTCTTAATATGAAAGTCACTCGAACCAGCAAAGCCTGGATGCAAGAACATCTGAATGATGAGTTCGTCAAACGCGCGCAAAAAGAAGGTTATCGCGCCCGCGCGGCCTACAAGCTGATTGAGATTGACGATAAAGATAAACTCATCAAGCCTGGCATGACCATTGTCGATTTAGGTTCAACGCCTGGCAGCTGGAGCCAAGTCGCCGTGCAGCGGCTAAAAGGCAACGGCAAGGTGATTGCGCTGGATATTTTAGACATGACAGGTATTGCCGGAGTGACGTTTATACAAGGTGATTTTCGCGAAGAAGCGGTGTTAAAACAACTGCAAGCGGCGATAAATAATAAGCCAGTTGACCTTGTAATTGCCGATATGGCACCCAATATAAGTGGTGTAAAAAATGTTGACCAAGCGGGCGCGGCGTATTTAACCGAGCTGGCGCTGGAATTTAGTAAGGATTGGTTAAAACCAAATGGCAATTTTCTGGTCAAGGTATTCATAGGTGCGGGTTTTGACGATATTGTAAAAACGATGCGGTTGCACTTTGATAAAGTGATCACGCGCAAGCCAAAAGCCTCAAGAGACAGAAGTAGTGAAGTGTATTTGCTGGGCTTAGGTAGAAAATAGATTTAGCTAGAAAATAGGTTTAAAATAAGTTAAAGCCTTTAGTTTAAGGAATGAGAATTGAATAATATCGCAAAAAGTATCGCAATTTGGTTAGTTGTGGCATTAGTGCTGATGACAGTGTTTAACCAATTCACTGGCCAAAGCAAGGCCGATAATCAAATTGTGTATTCACAATTTATGCAAGAAGTGAAAGACGGACGAGTTGCCAGCGTGCAAATTGATGGTCATGTCGTGCGCGGAAAAACGCAAGACGGCAAAGAATTTAGCACTTATGCGCCAAGTGATTTGTGGATGGTGAATGACTTACTTAAATACAATGTTGCGGTGGAAGCGAAGGCTGAGCAACAACGTTCTGTATTGCTCGAAATTTTCATGTCATGGTTCCCAATGATTTTGCTCATTGGCGTATGGATATTCTTTATGCGCCAAATGCAAGGCGGCGGCAAAGGCGGCGGTCCATTCTCATTCGGCAAAAGTAAAGCGCGTCAGTTAGACGAAAGCTCAAATCAAACGACATTTGCGGATGTTGCAGGTTGCGACGAAGCCAAAGAAGAAGTGGTTGAGTTGGTCGAGTTTTTACGCGAACCAACAAAATTCCAAAAATTGGGCGGCCGCATGCCGCGCGGCGTGCTGCTAGTTGGCCCGCCAGGCACTGGTAAAACTTTACTCGCGCGCGCCATTGCGGGCGAGGCAAAAGTACCATTTTTTACGATTTCAGGCTCTGACTTTGTGGAAATGTTTGTTGGCGTAGGCGCATCGCGCGTACGCGACATGTTCGAAACTGCAAAGAAAAACGCACCGTGTATCGTATTTATCGATGAAATTGACGCGGTAGGACGCAGCAGGGGCGCGGGTACTGGCGGTGGTAACGATGAGCGCGAACAAACGCTAAACCAATTACTGGTCGAGATGGATGGCTTTGAGGCCAATTCTGGTGTGATTGTCATTGCCGCTACTAATAGAGCAGACGTGCTGGATAAAGCTTTGTTGCGCCCTGGCCGTTTTGATAGACAAGTGATGGTTGGTTTGCCTGATATTAAAGGTCGCGAGCAAATTTTGTTAGTGCATATGCGTAAAGTGCCAATTGACCCAGATGTGAAAGCCGATATTATCGCGCGCGGTACGCCTGGTTTTAGTGGTGCCGATTTAGCTAACTTGGTGAACGAAGCTGCGCTATTTGCTGCGCGTCGTAGTAAACGTACGGTCGATATGGAAGACTTTGAGGATGCTAAAGATAAGATTTACATGGGCCCAGAGCGTAAGAGCATGGTGATGCGTGAAGAAGAACGCCGCAACACGGCTTATCACGAGTCTGGCCATGCAGTGGTGGCTAAGTTGTTACCAAAAGCTGATCCCGTGCATAAAGTGACCATTATGCCGCGCGGCTGGGCGTTGGGTCTCACATGGCAATTGCCAGAGTTTGACCGGATTAGTAACTATAAAGACAAAATGCTGGAAGAAATTTCGATTTTGTTTGGCGGCCGTATTGCAGAAGAAATCTTTATGAATCAAATGTCGACAGGTGCATCGAACGATTTTGAGCGCGCTACCAAACTAGCACGCGCGATGGTAACCAAGTACGGCATGAGTGACGCGCTAGGCATCATGGTTTACGCAGGCGATGAGCAAGATTCGTTCTTTGGCAGCATGAGTTCCAAAACCGTTTCTGAAGCCACGCAGCAAAAAGTGGATGCGGAAATCCGTCGTATTTTGGATGAGCAATATGGCATCGCGCGACAGTTATTGGAAAATAACAAAGACAAAGTGGAAGCCATGACGGCAGCTTTGATGGAGTATGAAACCATTGATGCGGATCAAATTAACGACATTATGGCGGGCAACCCAGTGCGCGAGCCAAAACCGCGTCAATCTAAAATTAAACCGACTGACACTGGCTCTTCTAGTGGCAACACTGCAACGCCAGTGCCGCAGCCAACGGCAAAGACTTAGTTCCTCAGTATTTTGAGTATAAAAAAGGCTAGATTTCTAGCCTTTTTTATTTGTCATTGCGAGCGTAGCGTGGCAATCTAGAGTTAGTTGATGTGATATAGCTGGATTGCCACGCCCAAGCTAATCTTGGGCTCGCAATGACGGCTCTGGAAAGGGTGGCTATAGTATAATTAGCCATGATGTTTAACTGCGGAAAATTTCAGCTCGATTTAACAACGCCGCGCGTGATGGGCATTGTCAACGTCACGCCCGACTCTTTCTCTGATGGTGGTAAATTTTCATCGACTAATTTGGCAGTGAAACACGCGCTAAAACTGGTGGAAGAGGGTGCCGACATTCTCGATATTGGTGGCGAATCTACCCGCCCAAACGCCACGCCTGTAAGTTTACAAGAAGAGCTGAACCGCGTGATTGCTGTGATTGAAGCTTTAGTTAAACAAATCAATATTCCCATTTCAATCGATACTTACAAACCCGCTGTGATGCAGGCCGCTATTGAGGCTGGCGCGTCTATGCTCAACGATGTACGCGCGCTGCAAGAAGACGGCGCATTAGAGATTGCCGCAAAATCCAACGTCGGCGTGTGCTTAATGCACATGCAAGGCACGCCACAAACCATGCAAGTTGATCCGCAATACAATGACGTTGTAAATGATGTAAAAATATTTTTAAAGGCACGCCTGCAAGCCAGTATCCATGAGGGTTGCAGGGCATCTAATATTGTGCTTGATCCTGGCTTTGGCTTTGGAAAAACGCGCGAACATAACATTACGCTGCTACAAAATCTAGAAAGTTTTGCCGATTTAGGCCAGCCTATATTAGTCGGTTTATCGCGTAAATCGGTACTTGGTCAAATGACAGGTAACGATGTCGATGCGCGCTTGCATGCCAGTATTGCCGCCTCCGTGCTTTCCGTTATGAAAGGCGCTAAAATACTGCGTGTGCATGATGTAAAAGCCACGGTAGAAGCACTAAAAGTGGTCGCTTCAATACAATAAAAAATGAGAGAACATGACTAAAAAATATTTCGGCACTGACGGCATTCGCGGCAAGGTGGGTGAGTATCCAATCACGCCAGAGTTCATGCTGCGTTTGGGTTATGCGGCTGGCCGTGTGCTAGCGTCAAAAGGTACAAAAGGTGCGCGTCCAACCGTGCTTATCGGAAAAGATACGCGCATTTCTGGCTACATGCTAGAAGCGGCGCTTGAGGCTGGCCTAACTGCAGCAGGGGTAGATACGCTGCTCACAGGCCCAATGCCCACGCCAGCGGTGGCTTATCTTACACGTGCTTTGCGTGCGCAGGCGGGTATTGTGATTTCTGCCTCGCATAATCCTTATTACGATAACGGCATCAAGTTTTTCTCAGGCCTTGGCGCCAAGCTGGGCGACGACATCGAGCACGCCATTGAAGCTGAGCTGGAAAACGCTATGCAGGTGATGGAATCTGCCAAGCTAGGCAAGGCGCGGCGCATTGACGATGCGGCAGGGCGTTATGTGGAGTTTTGCAAAAGCACCTTCCCCAATAATATGGATTTGCACGGTCTGAAAATTGTGCTGGATTGCGCACACGGTGCCACTTACCACGTTGCGCCCAATGTGTTTCACGAGCTGGGTGCGGAAATTATTTGCATCGGCAACAAGCCAGATGGGCTGAATATCAATTTGGACGTAGGCTCTACGCATCCGCAAGCTTTGCAAAAAGCGGTTGTGGAACATAAAGCAGATTTAGGCATTGCGTTTGATGGCGATGGCGACCGCGTGATGATGGTCGATTCGCTTGGCAATTTGCTTGATGGCGACCAATTGCTTTATATCATCGCGCTGGGGTTATACGCCAAAGGCAAGCTGCAAGGCGGCGTTGCTGGCACTCTGATGACCAATTTGGCGCTAGAACACGCGCTGCAAAAACACCAAATCCCTTTTGCGCGCGCCAAAGTAGGCGATAGATACGTGCTTGAATTGCTGAATGAAAAGAACTGGAAACTGGGCGGCGAAAATTCTGGACATATTCTTACACTAGACAAACACACCAGCGGCGATGCAATTATTGCCGCGCTACAAGTGCTGCACGCGTTAAAACAAAGCGGCAAAACGCTCACGCAAATGAATGCCGAACTGACGCTTTACCCGCAAGTGCTGATAAATATCACGACTAAAACTAAGTTAGATTTAGAAACTCCACAAATTCAAAATGCTGTTAAAAAAGCCGAAACTGAATTGAACGGCACAGGCCGCGTGCTACTGCGCGCCTCTGGCACCGAGCCAAAAATCCGAGTGATGGTAGAAGGCCAAGATGCAAAACTAGTGCAAAAACTGGCAGAAGAAATTGCGGAAGTGGTGAAGAAGGCTGCGAGTTAAAAGATATTAATATTGTTTAGTGAACTAACACATAATTTGTCATCTAATCTTAACTTGGCATGAATTTAGCTTGTGTTACTATACGGGCTATTGTTTTTATTCTGTTTTCGTATAAACTTTTACTGTAGTTAAGGTTGGTTTATTGATGTTGAGTGCTTTTTACGGCACAAGCATCTACGTAGACTATAATCAAAGGGCTAATTAAAGCAATTTATTAGCATTAAATATGACTAAAATTATCAAAATGATGGCAAATGGTTACGCTATTATTGCTGATTCATATGTCAACCCAAGAGCCTATACATTGCCTAGCGATGAAGGCTTTGTTTCTGATCAAATTAAACTCCGTGGTGACGTTGCCATGGTTGGTGCTGACATGCGGAAAGCAATAGATAAATATGGGAAACCAAACCGTAGTACAAGCAGGAAATAAAGAAGGAGAACATCTATCTGTTCAGCATACATCAACAGATAGTCCGATATTACCCGCAGTTAACCTTCGTGAGCTTCAAGCTATTGACCCAAAACTGGTGCCATTTGTAATAGAACAAACAGCATTGGAAGCTGAGTTTAGACGAAAAGAATCGAAGAGAGTTAATACTTTGATTTTTACTGAAAGAATTTCTGGTGTTGTATTTGGTGCAATTATTGCCATTGTGGTTTTCACGTTTGGCTTTATTGCAATATTGAGAGGTCATGATTGGGCTGGAGTTACACTTTGTGGTGTAGCGCTTGCATCAATAGTTGGTATATTTGTTACTAAAAAAGTTACGGACAAGTCTGAAGATGATGTTGAACTTAAGCCAGCGCCTCGACGGAACAAACCAAACCCAAAAAGGCGATAATAAAAACTCGCATTAGCTCGCGTATTGCGTCGCATGAAACATTTCTCTTTCGGCGTATTACGTTACACTAATACGCCCTACAAAATCTAAAAACATATGCTCCAGCACCCGCATGGATATTGGATTGTAGGGCATATGTTTTTAAGAATTTTCTATGCTTGATTTAAAATTAAGCAAGTAATATTTTCAAGAAATAACAGTATAAACTGTTATTTATCAATTAGTTACGTCAAAAAACCTTCATTTTTTTATAATCAATTCGTCATATTCGGCTGGCAAACTCTCAGCATCAACAATTGTAGTTGGGGATGCAAATGTCAAACCGAATGCGTTTTTACCTGAATCGCTTTTACGCGCTGGATAGCGCGGTGTGCGTGACGGTGAGCCACACCAATCAAAATCGCATTATTCGCGATTGGTTTCGCATGATTAGTCGCTTGGGCGATGGTGTTTTTTGGTACACGCTGATGGCGGCGATTTTAATTGTTGAACAAACTGACGGTTTAACGCCCGTGTTGCACATGTTGGCGGCTGGACTCACTGGTACGATGATTTATAAATGGCTGAAAGCCAAAACGCATCGCCCGCGCCCTTATCAGGTGCGGCAAGATGTGTGGGTGGTGGGCAAGCCGCTCGATCATTTTAGTTTCCCCTCTGGGCACACGCTTCACGCGGTCGCATTTGGTTTAGTCGCCCTTTTTTATTACCCAGTGCTAGCGTTTTTGCTGATTCCGTTTATCGTCATGGTGGCGATGTCGCGCGTGATTTTAGGCTTGCATTATCCTAGCGATGTGTTGGCTGGCGCGACCATTGGTTATATCATCGTCCAAATTTCAATAAGGATTCTTGGTCTTATATAATTTGATTGGCGCGGCTAAGCGTTTGCTCAAGTCATTCAAACATTTCTCGCGCCAGGCAATCATTTCCACCATATTCAGATGATTGAGTTCTGGCTGCCAGTTGGGGCGTTTGCCTTGAAAAGGTTTGTCAAAGTGCAGTAGCGCATGGCTGGTATGGGTTAAATAATAGTTTAAGTTTTTCACAAATTCAGCATCGTGAACTTTTAAAGCCCATAAAATGACTGAGGATAAACCGCTCACTCTTAGCAAGCCATCTGCCCAAGCCAGTTGTTTTAATTTTCTTTTCGCTAATTGCGGCGTTACCTCAAAACATGGCGCAATAAATAGGCTTAGCTGCTCGATATGCGTCAAAATTAGATGATGCGGGCAGTGCGGTATGTGCTTGGCAATGTGCGCGTCCATCGCCCATTCTGAGCTGATGTGCGTGGCGATGGTTTTATTCATCCATTTAGCTTCGTGTGCTGGCACAAAGTGATTATGCGCGATGACATCGACAAATAAATGGCTGGTGTAGCCAACCGCTATGGCGATTTCCTGCTCAGAGTTCGCGCTTTTAATCAAAATCTCGGCTTTTTCCCACTTGTGCGTGGTGTGAAACGATTTAGAAATCACCGCTAAATCGGGTAAGCAGGCGCCCGCCATGACAAGTTTAGGGAATTTTCTAATGGCTTGCCGAACTTTGGGATCCATCAGCGGCATGGTCGCCATCATCCACTGCGAAAATAAAATATGCGTGTATAAACCCCACGCGCTTGCATCCACCGCATAAAGGCTCATCGGCAAGCCCCACAACAGTTTGATGTAAAAACGCTTTTTCATTGTGCGTACTTTCACATTAAATCGTGAACCTCGAATGACAGCCACATGACAATTTTATGAAAAAACAGTGCGTCCTATTCATAGAATTGTCATAATAAATAGATATTATAAAAGCACTTAAATAGTGACTAACTTAATGAATATATTACTTATTTCAGATGTTTACTTCCCGCGTGTGAATGGCGTTTCTACCTCAATTAAAACCTTTACAGAGCAACTGCAAAAATTAGGCCACACGGTGCATTTAATCACGCCAGATTACGGCGTAGATACCCCAGACGAAAATTGGATAACGCGCGTGCCAGCGCGCAAAATTTACTTTGATCCTGAAGATTATTTGATGAAATATGGCGAAGTGTTGCGTTTGTTAGCACCACTTAAAGATAAAAAATTTGATATTATTCATATACATACACCATTTATTGCGCACTACGCAGGTTTGAAGCTGGGTAAATTGCTCAATATTCCAGTCGTTGAAACTTACCATACTTTTTTTGAGGATTATTTGTATCATTATTTACCGTGGATTCCTAAAAGCGCAGCAAAAAGCTTGGCCAGACTAATCTCAAAAAAACAATGTAACCAAGTAGATGCGATAGTTGCGCCGTCGCAACCCATGTTGGATGTGCTACGCAGTTATGGCATTAGCAACAAAGCTGAAGTGATTGCTACTGGCCTGCAAGCGCATAGCTTTGCCGAGGCTGATGGCGCGGCGTTTAGAGCAAAATATGGCATTGCGCAAAATCGCCCTATGTTGCTATATGTGGGGCGCGTGGCGTTTGAGAAGAATATTGATTTTTTAGTCAGAATGGTTAAGTTGTTAAGCGAAAATATGCCAGATATTTTATTGGTGATTACTGGAGAAGGGCCAGCAGAGCCGAGTTTGCGTGCTTTAGTTAAAACGCTAGGTATCGAAAAAAACGTACAGTTTATTGGTTATTTAGATAGAAATACTGAATTGAACGCCTGCTATCAAGCGGCGGATATTTTTGTATTTGCCTCGAAAAGTGAAACGCAAGGGTTGGTGTTACTTGAGGCCATGGCGCAAGGCACGCCAACGGTAGCAATAGCCGAGCTGGGAACCGCGTCGATATTAGTTGAGGGGCAGGGCGCCATGATTGCTGTTGAGGATGAAGCGGAGTTTGCGCATAAGGTGAATGCTTTGCTGGCAAACCCAGTGCATCGCGAACATTTGGGCCAGCGTGCGAGAGAATATGCGCATGAAAAATGGTCTGCAGAGACACAAGCAGAACGCATGTTGAGCTTTTATTTAGAGATGATTAATGCTAAGCCAGTATTTGGCTTGCCCGTGGAATATGCCAACTAAAGTTGGTTATTTACACGTCAAAGCGCATTATTCACACGCCAAAACTAATGCCCTGCAGGCCAATATCCATAAGGCTTTCAGGGCATCTGTTTGAGTAAATAAAAACCTAATCTTTAGCGGTTTCTTCCATCTCTTCCATGCTAATGTGGCGCACATCTTTGCCTTTGACCATATACACCACGTATTCAGAAATGTTTTTGGCGTGATCACCAATACGCTCAACTGCCTTTGCGATAAACAATACTTCCAACGAAATTGAAATGGTACGTGGGTCTTCTAGCATGAAGGTAATGAGCTGACGAATCGCAGCTTGATATTGTTCATCGACCTCTTCATCCATGTGCGCAATTTCTATCACTTTAGTCGCATCAGAACGCGCAAATGCGTCCAATGCCATGTGTAACATATCGCGCGCCGTATTGGCCATGGCTTTAATTTCCACAAAGCGCGGCGTTAATTTTTGAGAACTTTCAGCTGCTTTAAGTGCAAAACGCGCAATTTTAGCCGCTTCGTCGCCGATACGCTCTAGGTCAGTAATGGTTTTAATCATCATCAGTACCATACGTAAATCGCCCGCTGTTGGCTGACGTCGCGCGATAATGTGACTGCAATCTTCATCGACTTGCACTTCAAGATTATTCACAAGGTGATCTTTTTTAATCACACTTTTGGCGAGTTTTTGGTTATTGTGCACCAGCGCATCAAGTGAATCTACGATTTGCTGCTCCACCAGTGCACCCATCTCTAGCACCTTGGCACGCACTGCTTCCAGCTCGGCATCGTATTGTTTAAAAATGTGTTCAGATTGCATAATATTTCCTTATTTTGGCAATGGAATTAACCAAATTTACCTGTAATGTAGTCTTCTGTTTCTTTTCTGCTAGGGCGAGTGAAAATAGTATTGGTGTCGTCATATTCCATCAGTTCACCAAGGTACATATAAGCAGTGTAATCGGATACGCGCGCAGCTTGTTGCATGTTGTGCGTCACCACTAAAATCGTCAGTTTTTGTTTTAGCTCACTCATCAGTTCTTCAATGTTGGCTGTTGCAATCGGGTCAAGCGCAGAAGTTGGCTCATCAAACAACATGATTTCTGGGTCAGTCGCCAGCGCGCGCGCAATGCACAAACGTTGCTGCTGGCCGCCTGATAAGTTAAACGCTAAATCTTGCAATCTATCTTTGACCTCATTCCACAGAGCCGCACCTTTTAAGGCTTCTTCCACTTTATCATCTAATTGGCGTTTATTACTTTCGCCACGCACGCGTAAACCGTAAGCCACGTTTTCGTAAATACTTTTAGGAAAAGGATTAGGTTTTTGAAACACCATGCTAATGCGCATGCGCACTTCAATTGGGTCTACGCCGTGCTCTAAAATATTGGTGTTATCTGGGTGCATTACAATTTGGCCTTGGTATTTATTACCAGGATATAAATCGTGCATGCGGTTAAAGCAGCGCAAAAAGGTCGATTTGCCACAGCCAGAAGGGCCAATTAGGGCAGTGATTTTATTTTCATACAGCGGCATGTTCACGCTTTTAAGCGCGTGGTTGCCACCATTATAAAAAAAGTTAAGGTCGCGAGATTCGGCTTTAATTGGGGTTGTTGGGTTAATCATTTTAGTCCTATATATTTTTTACCACTTAATATTCTTGCGAATTTTGTAACGTAAATAAATTGCCGTGCCATTCATCAGTAGCGTTAGCAGAATAATAATCGCGCCAGTGGCTGCTGCGTTGATGTGAAAGGCATGATCTGGGCGTGATAGCCAGTTAAACATTTGAATTGGCAGCACAGTAAAACCTGAACTTAACCACTCAAAATTGATGAAAGGTGCAACGTCAGACACTGGAGAAGGCGGTAGAAAAGCGATAAATGTGAGCGCGCCTATGGTGATAATCGGTGCTGTTTCGCCCAGCGCGCGCGCCATGCCGATAATTACGCCAGTTAAAATACCACCGTAAGAATATTTTAATACATGGTCGTACACCACTTGCCATTTGGTGGCGCCAACCGCATAAGCAGCTTCGCGAATCGCAGTTGGAATAGCGCGGATGGATTCGCGCGTGGATACAATGACAATCGGCAATATCAACAAACCCAAGGTTAAGCCCGCGGTGAGTATGCTTTGCCCTAAGCCCAAAATATATACAAACAAGCCCAGCGCCAGCAGGCCATATACAATAGAGGGCACACCAGCAAGGTTAGTCACGTTGATCTCAATTAAATCAGAAAACCAATTTTTTGGTGCGTACTCTTCTAAATATAAGCCAGCCGCTACGCCCATGGGCACCGCTACGATGAAAGTCACTAGCATGACTAATGCTGAGCCAACCCAAGCCGATAGTAGGCCAGCGCTGCCAGCGCGACGTGATGGAAAATTAGAAAAGAAATCCAGATTAAAACGTTGGTACCCATCTATGACTAAATCCATAAATAAGGTCATTAAAGTGAGCAATGCCAAGCTTAGTGCCAGCAGGCCAATCAATGAAAATAGGTAATCATTAAGTTTATGGCGCTTAATCATAGCGCGTACTTCCCCAAGATTTTTCAATACAGAAGCTGGCGTGGATGAGGTTGGTTTTTTAGTGGTCATATTAGTACTCATAAAATTAATATTGCTCGCGATATTTTTTGCGTATCATGTGACCTAAAATATTGAAGCACAAAGTCATCACTAGCAGCACTAAACCTGCTGCAAAAATACTTTGGTAGCCAATGCTACCGTGCGGTAAATCGCCCATTGCCACTTGTACAATAAATGCAGTGATGGTGGCGGCGCTTTCCATCGGATTAAAACTGATGATAGGTTGCTGACCTGCGGCTACAGCCACCACCATAGTCTCGCCCACTGCGCGTGAGATGCCTAGAATATAAGCAGCCACAATGCCAGAAATAGCGGCTGGCGTAACTACGCGCACGGCGGTTTGAAAACGCGTGGCACCCATGGCATAACTACCTTCGCGCATGCTCATTGGCACCGCGCGCATGGCATCTTCGGCCACGGAGGCAATGTAGGGCACAATCATAATGCCCATCACAAGGCCTGCACTGAGCATATTAAAGCCTGGTAAATCGGGAAATATTTTTTGTAAAATGGGTGTTAAAAATAACAAAGCAAAATAGCCAAACACAATGGTAGGCACGCCCACAAGCAGCTCTAGTATCGGCTTAACAATTTCACGCGTTTTATGTGAAGCAAATTCTGATAAATAAATCGCAGCAATCGTGCCTACAGGAATCGCTAAAGCTAGTGCCACGGCCGAGGTGGTGAGCGTGCCAGAAACCAGCGGCATAATGCCGTAGTGCGCATCTTCAAAGAGCGGCGTCCATTGTGTATCAGTAAAAAAATCAACCACCGAGACCGTTTTAAAAAAACTGAGTGATTCGTAAAGCAGTACGCCGACAATCGATAGCGTGGTGGCAACTGCAGAAAGTGCTGCTAACATCAAAATAAACTCGATGATGCGCTCTTTAATATTGCGGCGTACATTTTTAGCGAGCCTTGGGCTGATGGTTAAATCAATCGATGGTGTAAGCATTGTGGAAGCAGTATTCATAGTGATTAGACTCACCTATTGTAGCCGAAAATATAGGCATGTTTATATGCCCGCATTGATAAATCTAGATCAAACAAAAGGAGCGTAAAAAAAGGAGCGAAAGTATCGCTCCCTTTCTAATAGCAATTACTTGATTCTGTCTAGCAAATCAGTAATTTTAATACCTACTTCATTCTTACCACCAAAGCCTGTGCCTGGCTTCATGGCTTTAAAGTGCGCTTTAACAGCCGTGTAGTCAGCTGTTGGTAGCGGAACGTATTTCACTTCTTTTACCAATGTTGGGGCATTGTCTAAGTAGAAATTTACAAATGCTTTAACTTCTGGTTTAAAAGCTGCTGCAGTTGCGTTTACGTAGATAAAGATTGGACGCGCTAACGGTTGATAAGTGCCATTTTCTACAGTTTCTACTGAAGGCAGAGTTGCAGGGCCACCTGCTTTAGCAGAAATAGGAATCGCTCTTAATTTGTCTTTATTTTCTTCGTAGTAAGCCATGCCAAAGTAAGCCAAGCCACCTACGTTGCCCGTAACGCCTTGCACTAACACGTTGTCATCTTCTGATGGCGTGTAATCAGTACGATGCGCTTTAGCTTTGCCGTTAATGGCTTCACTAAAATAGTCAAATGTACCAGATGCAGTACCTGGACCGTATAAGCCCATTTTTTTGTCTGGATAAGCTGGGTTTACATCTTTCCAGTTTTTAACGCTAGAACCTGGACCCCAGATCTTTTTCAATTCATCAACACTTAGGCTTTTTACCCAATCATTTTTTGAGTTCACTACGACAGTTAAAGCATCGTAAGCAATTGGCAACTCGATGTATTGAATGCCCGCTTCTTTACAAGCGTCCATTTCTTTTTGTGAGATAGGGCGCGAAGCGTCAGAAATATCGGTTTCACCGCGGCAGAACTTTTTAAAGCCGCCACCAGTGCCAGATTCGCCAACGGTCACTTTTACTTTGGTTGACTTTTGAAACTCTTCTGCAACCGCTTCAGTAATTGGATAAACCGTACTAGAACCATCAATCTTGATGATTTTTTCTGCAGCGAGCGCCGTGTTTACGTTGAACGTAGCCGCTAAAACAGTCGCTACGCATAATAATTTAACAAACTTAGTTTGCATAAAAATCTTGGTTTGCATTGAAATCTCCATATAAGTAAATAAATGTACTGCAGTCACATTAACGGGCGATTGTGAAAGCTGCTTACAACATTTAGTGAAGATTGTATAAAGTTTTTATGACAGAATTATGACAAAATTTGATTTCAATTTTTGAGAATGTTGCTAAAACCCGAATGCGTTTGCTATAAAAAAGTCTTGCCAAAATAGTAAGCAGTTGCAGCAATTAAACCAGAGCAAGGAATAGTTAGCACCCACGCCCAGACAATACGCGAAGCCAAGCCCCAGCGCACGGCAGAGGCGCGGCGAGACAGGCCCACCCCAACTATCGCACCCGTAATGGTGTGTGTGGTAGAAACGGGAATGCCTAGCCATGTGGCTAAAAACAATGCAATCGCACCAGAAGTTTGTGCGCAGAAAGCGCCAGAAGGCCGGATGCGCGTGATGCCCATGCCCATGGTGCGCACAATGCGCCAGCCGCCAAATAGCGTGCCTAGCGCCATGGCTAAGTGGCAAGAAACAATCACCCACATTTGTATGTCAAACCCTTTTTGGTAGCCGTTTGCCACCAATAGCACAGTAATAATGCCCATGGTTTTTTGCGCATCGTTACCGCCATGGCCCAAGCTATAGAGTGAGGAAGATATAAATTGCAACTTGTTAAATCGACTTTCAGTTGGATAGGGCGAGGATTTTTCAAACAGCCAGAGCACAATTACCATTAATATAAGTGCCAGTAACATGCCAAACATAGGCGATATAATAATGAATACAGAGGTTTTAATTAGCCCGCCAGCAATGATGGCGCTGGTGCCGCCTTTTGCCACTCCCGCTCCCACCAAACCGCCTACTAGCGCATGCGATGAAGATGACGGAATGCCTAACCACCAAGTAATTAAATTCCAGGTGATTGCACCACAAAGCGCACCAAATATGACGGCATTATTGACAATATCAGGGTCAATCAAGCCCTTACCAACCATTTTTGCAACGGCAGTGCCAAACACTAAAAAAGCAATAAAGTTAAAAAATGCCGCCCACAACACGGCTGCCTGCGGTGTGAGTAAGCGCGTAGAAACCATGAGCGCGATGGAGTTTGCTGCATCGTGGAAGCCATTCATAAAGTCGAATATGAGCGCTACCGCCACCAGCACCATCATGATGAGAATTGCGTGTTCCATACGCTACTCCTTAGATGCGTTCTAACACAACACCGTGAATCACGTCGGACACGTCTTGGCAGCTATCGATGGCTTCCTCAAATAAATCGTAAAGCTGGCTTGAGCGAATCAGCGTGCGCGCATCAGATTCTTCAGCAAACAAGCGTTGCATGCCTGCGCGCATCACGTGATCGCCTTCACCTTCAATGCTGTTAATCTCTTCGCAAGTGCGCAAAATGCGTTCAGCATTTTTCATGTTGGACAGCATGTGTACGGTATCACGTACTTTTTCAGAAGCGCGTAACAAAATTTGTGCCAGCGCAACCATCTCTGGCGTAAATTTGGTGTGGCCATAGATTTTTGCACTTTGTGGAATGTCTTCCATGTAATCAATAATGTCATCTAATGCCATCGCCAACTCACGGATTTCGCGTCTATCGAACGGCGTAATATAGGTTTTGTGTAGCGAGAGTAAAATCTCTTTGGTGTATTCATCCGCTTCAGATTCAATCGTTCTAATCTCAGTAAAGTATTGTTCAAACTTTTCAGTTTCGCTAACCGCTGTCATCATCGCAAGCACTTTGGAGCACCGCACCGCACAATCTGCTAAGTTGTTAAATAGCACAAAATAATTATCGCTGTGCGGCGAAATTGCAGACATTAGCCGACTAAAAACGCCACTTGCCATATTTTTCTCCCGTAATTATAAGTTTGTTTTAATGTGTTATATTCTTGCCTAAATTAGGCGCTGGCTACGCAACCGTAAAGTTGCAAAATTATGACATAAATATGACAAGCAAAATGATGAAAAACAAAATAACTATACCATTTATTACAGAGTATTTTGGCACAGCTTTATTGCTGGCTATCGTCACGGGCTCAGGCATCATGGGCGAAAGCCTAAGCGCTGGCAACGCTGCTGTGGCTTTGCTTGGCAACAGTATTGCAACGGGCTGTGGCTTGTATGTACTCATCACATTACTTGGGCCGATTTCTGGCGCGCATTTTAACCCTGTCGTCAGTTTGATGATGTGGCGCACTGGTGCGCTAAATACGCAAACATTATTGGGCTATATTGCGGCGCAAATTGCAGGTGCAATTTCTGGCGTTTGGCTTATACATTTATTATTTGCTATGCCGATTATTCAAGCTTCTGCCAAACCTAGAACTGGCTTAGGCATTTGGGTGAGCGAGTTAGTTGCCACGCTTATTTTGCTCAGCGTGATTCGCTTAGGCATTAAATACGCCAACGAAAAAATCGCCATGTTGGTTGCCATGACGGTGACGGCTGGCTACTGGTTCACTTCGTCCACGTTCTTCGCCAACCCTGCGGTTACCCTTGCTAGAAGCATGACCAATACTTTTGTGGGCATCGCGCCAGCAGATATTTTAGGTTTTGTTAGCGCACAATTGCTCGCGGCCTTATTAATATGTTTAATTAAGCAGAATAAAAGCGCATAAGTGTTTGCGGTATAATTGCGTTTTTAATGGTTTGAATTTTAAAAGCAAAGCTGCAAACATCATGGAAGCCGAACAACTCAACCAAATTTCCAATCGCTTAATTGACCTAAGTGAGCGCAATCACGCCCTTCGGAGGTATCTTTGACTTTGACAATAAAGCGCAAAAATTAGAAGAAGTTAACGGCTTGTTAGAAGACCCGAAAATTTGGGATAACGCCGAAAACGCGCAAAAATTAGGCAAAGAAAAACGCAGTTTAGAACTGGTTGTGCATAATCTGCAAGCGCTTGAGGCGGGCATTAAAGATAGCCAAGAGCTGTTTGAAATGGCGCGCGAAGAGGCTGATAACGAGACGCTGCAAAGCGTTGAAGCCGATTCGCTAAAAATAGAGACCGAAATCGCCGCTATGGAATTCCGCCGCATGTTTTCTGGCGAGCTGGATGGCGCCAATTGCTTTATCGAGTTTCAATCAGGCAGCGGCGGGACTGAAGCGCAAGATTGGTGCAATATGCTGTTACGTATGTACTTGCGCTATTGCGAGCGCAAAGGCTTTAAGGTGGAAGTGCTGGAATTATCTGATGGCGATGTAGCGGGCATCAAAGGCGCGTCAATTAAGGTTTCTGGCGATTATGCTTACGGAACTTTGCGTACTGAAAATGGCGTTCATCGTTTAGTACGCAAATCCCCATTTGATAGCAACGCTAAGCGTCACACCAGCTTTGCCAGTGTACAGATTTTCCCCGAAGTCGATGATTCGATTCAAATCGACATTAACCCTGCAGATTTACGCATTGATACCTATCGCGCCAGTGGCGCGGGTGGCCAACATATTAATAAAACCGATTCTGCCGTGCGTATTACGCATCTGCCCACCAACACCGTGGTGCAATGCCAAAACGACCGCAGCCAACACCGTAACCGCGAAGAAGCGATGAATATGCTGAAAGGCGCGTTGTATAATTTGGAATTAAATAAGCGCAACGCGGATAAACAAGCTTTAGAAGATGCTAAAACTGATATCGGTTGGGGGCACCAAATCCGCAGCTACGTGCTAGACCAAGGCCGCATTAAAGATTTGCGCACCAACGTGGAAATCGGCAACACTCAAGGCGTGCTAGATGGCGACCTTGACCCATTTATACAAGTGAGTTTGAAACAGGGAGTATGAGTTGAGCGAGCAAGAAAATAATTTACCAATTGACGAAAACCATGTGATCGCCGAACGTCGCGAGAAGCTGAAGGCGATTCGCGAAAAAGCTAAAGATAATAATAGTACCGCGTTCCCCAATGATTTCAAACCAGATGCTTTGTCAGCCAATATCCATGAGGCTCACAGCAGCACTGAAAATGAAGCTTTTGAAGCAAAGCCAGTGCATGTAAAAGTGGCTGGCCGCATGATGTTGAAGCGCGTAATGGGCAAGGCGAGCTTTGCCACGCTACAAGATAAAAGCGGGCGCATTCAATTATTTATTGGTAGCAGCAATTTGGATGAAGCGACCTACGAGGCTTTTAAACATTGGGATTTGGGCGATATTTTAGGTGCAACTGGCCATTTGTTTAAAACCAAAACGGGTGAGTTATCAGTAAAAGTCACTGAGTTGCGTTTGCTCACAAAATCGTTACGCCCATTGCCAGAAAAATTCCACGGTTTGACCGACCAAGAGGTGAAATATCGCCAGCGTTATGTCGATTTGATTGTGAACGAGGAAACGCGCGCCACGTTTTTGGCACGTAGCAAAGTGGTTTCTGCGATTCGTAATTTTATGATTGGTAACGACTTTTTAGAAGTTGAAACGCCGATGTTGCACCCCATTCCAGGTGGCGCATCCGCTAAGCCTTTCATGACGCACCACAACGCGCTCGACATGCAAATGTTCATGCGCATCGCACCAGAGTTGTATTTGAAACGCCTTGTGGTTGGTGGTTTTGAGCGAGTATTCGAGATGAATCGCAACTTCCGCAACGAAGGTTTATCCGTTCGCCATAACCCCGAATTTACCATGATGGAATTTTACGCGGCTTACACTGACTATCACTGGTTGATGACGTTTACCGAAGATTGCATACGCGCTGCGGCCATTGCTGCGCGGGGCACGGCGACGATTAACTACGACGGCAAAGAGGTAGATTTAAGCAAACCATTTGAGCGTTTAACGGTGATTGGTGCGATACAAAAATATGCGCCGCAATATACGTTAGAACAGTTAAATGATGTTGATTTTTTACGAAAAGAACTCAAAAAACATGGCCTGGAAGCCACCATGAGCCAAACCAATGGCCATGCGGGTGCAGGCTCATTGCAATTAAGCTTATTTGAAGAGGTGGCTGAAAGCAAGTTGTGGAACCCCACCTATATTATCGATTACCCAGTCGAAGTTTCGCCGCTTGCTAGAGCTTCAGACAAAAACCCAGAAATCACTGAGCGTTTTGAGTTGTTTATTACTGGGCGTGAATTCGCCAATGGCTTTAGCGAATTAAACGACGCGGAAGACCAAGCCGCGCGCTTTAACGCGCAAATGAAAGCCAAAGAGGCGGGCGACCAAGAGGCGATGTATTACGATGCGGATTTTATTCGCGCGCTGGAATACGGTATGCCACCAACAGGTGGTTGTGGCATTGGTATTGATCGATTGGTGATGCTGATTACCGATTCACCGAGTATCCGCGATGTGATTTTGTTTCCGCACATGCGGCCAGAAGCTTAATATATTTAAAAGTTATAATAATATATTTTTATATTCTTTTTAAGTTTAAAGAATGTTTACTATACTCTCACCACTTTAATAAAAGGTGAGCGATATGATAGCTAATCAAACCATAATCTTAATTAAGCCGTAGTTTATATATATGCGGCTAATTGAAGATACTTATAAACATATTCGCACATCATTGTTGCTGCTTATAGCAGGCCAAGCGGGCAATGCCTTGGCTGATGCTAATATAAATAGCGCTGATGAACGCACAAGCTATTATGTTGAGCGCCAAAGTTATGGAACGCAAAAAGAGACAGACCCACCGCGCTATGTAAAGCAGGTCAATAAAACTTGGCTAAAAGATAGCAATGCTTTTGCAGACGCAGATTGGTTAGATATAGGCGCAGAGTATTGCGCACGGTTTGAGCATCGCGATAATGATTTTCGTCGTAATGATGAAAATACCGACGACCCTATTTTGTTAAGAACGCGCGTTTATATTGGCGTTAAGCAAATATTAGATCCGCTGCGTTTTGCTATAGAGCTGCAAGATTCTAGGCGAAACAATAGTGATTATTCGCGCCAATTTGATACGCGCGATATAAACCAAGCCGATATTATACAAGCCTATTTAGAGCTACATTTTGATGATAATTTTTTGGGTAATGATAACCTTGGCAATAACCGCCCAATTTGGCTGCGTGCTGGCAGGCACGCTTGGGAGGCAGTAGATAGACGCCTTATAGCCCGTAATGAATGGCGTAATACCACCAATAATTTTGAAGGTGTTCGCGTAAATATTGGCCAAAAACAAAATGACTGGCAGCTGGAAGCCTTTGCCGTAAAACCTATGCAGCGATTTACCAAGCAATTAGATGAGGTTGATCATGCCCAAGATTTTTATGGGCTAATGGGTGATTGGCGCGGCTGGTCGCAATATGTCACGCTGCAACCTTATTATTTATTACTAAAGCAAAATGGCGACCAAGTAAAATATGACACCAACGGACAAACTGCGCCTGCCAACACACGCATTAATCGTGAAATTCACACTGCAGGTTTGCGCGCTTATGGTGCCATTGGTAATAGTGGCTTTGATTACGATGCGAGCTATGTAAAGCAATGGGGCAAGCAAGATAGATTAAACAATACGGGTAGTTTGCTTGCAGAGTTAAATCATGATGCCTATGCTTATAATGCCGAAATTGGTTACCACTTTAACCATGCTTGGAAGCCGCGCTTGAGTGTTTTTTATGGCGTAGCAAGCGGCGATAAAAACTCGAGCGATGGAAATAACCAACGCTTTGAGCGCCTGTTTGGTTTTTCTAGGCCTTGGTCAAACGATGATTATATTCAAATGGAAAACATAAGTACGCCTAAGCTGCGCCTAGAGTTTGAGCCTAAACTAAGTTTTTTAAATATCCTAAAGGTGGACACAGGTTTTAGTTGGTATAGGCTACAAAGCGCTACCGATAGATGGAACGCGGGTGCTAATTTACGCGATACAACAGGGGCTAGTGGCAAAGATTTAGGCAAAGAATTCGATGTGCGACTGCGCTTTCCAGTTAATCAACAAATTGGCATGAACATTGGATACGCCAAATTTTGGGCGGGTGATTTCATTGATAAAGCAACGCAATTGTCTGTAAACCGCAATGAACCTAATCGGCAGAGCGATTCGAACTTTGTATATGTAGAGATTTCGGCCAATGCTTTTTAGCTAACTATTAAGTCAAATGATTTGTTGTAAAAAGCCATCTTTTTTAGATGGCTTTTTTACTGTTGTATCAGCGCAACGAGGCAGCAAAAAATAGTTCTTTGTCATCAAACTGTCATATAAATGTCTCAAAATTCGCCTGTTGAAAAATCTTAACTAAACGTTCTAACAGGGGACTTTGAAAATGAATTTAAAATTAAATAAAATGGTTGCCACAACCTTGACTGGCTTATCTTTATTGGGTTTTGGCGCATCTGCAATGGCTGATTCTACAGATGATATTTTAAATGCGTTGATAGCAAAAGGCGTATTAACCGAAGAAGAAGGTGCGCTTTTACTTAAAGGCCGCGAACTTGAAAAAGAATCTAAAACTAAAAAACCGGAATTAGTGTTTAAAGATGGTATGACTATCGCAACGCCAGATGGCAAACATAGTATTTCACTTGGCGGCCGCATACATGCAGATTATCGTAATTTTAATCATGGTAAAAATGAAGATAGAACTAATGGTAACACTGCCAATGAGTCTGATACTTTTGATGTGCGCCGTGCGCGTATAGAGTTAAAAGGAAAATTTTATGAATATTATGACTTTCAACTTTCTGGCGATTTTGCTGGACAAACAAATGGCAACACAGGCGCTACACTTGACCAGGCTTGGGTAAATATTGGCTATTACAAACCTATTCAGGTGAAAATTGGTCAATTTAAAGTGCCTTTGAGTATGGAGCGTAAAATGAGCTCTAACGCGCTTGATTTTATGGAGCGTAGCTTGCATGACACGCTAGGTAGTTATGAGGATCGCGGTGCGATGATTTGGGGCGTGCCTAAAGATGGCCTTACCTATGCACTTGCTGTA
>JANOWN010000065.1:0-31685 GCA_031417915.1 Methylotenera sp. | reverse complement strand
ACATGACCTTTACGGTTAATGCCAGCAGATGGAAAGCGGCGAGGACTGTTTGAGTGCTGAAAGCACGAGTTCCGCAGCCGCCCAGATGCGGCGCTAAGACCGAAGGAAACAAGCGGCAGCGGGGTAGCCTTTTCTTTGGTTTCTTTCTTTTGGCTAAGCAAAAGAAAGAAACTCGCCTAAGGCGAAAAAGGTTATTTCATGGAATGTACTCGACAAATCTTCGAAAGATTTCCAAGCCTAATTAACTGCTTTGGATATAACTTAGCTTCTGAAATACGGGAATGATTTATCGGAACCAAATTAACATTAACATTTTCGACATCAAATGCATCACCAATTGGCACCGCCAAGCGATATTCACGCTGCCATTCAAACATCTTGGGTTTTCTCATGGTTATTCGCTCTGGTAGCGCCCAATCGACAATTGGAGGTTCATTCCGCTCGTAATACTTCACTGACTCATGAATAAGTTGATTTACTCTGAAACGCTTTCTGAGGGACAGCGCCGACCTCACAAGATTTAGAAATTTTGCGGGGTTCGTAATTTCAACTACGACCTCTGCCTTAAAGCGTCCTGCTAATTCCGCCGAGAGTATTTGGCTCATACAGTAGACAAAGATATCGTCTTCTTTTGCAGTTGATTCCAATCGATGAGGCAGCAAGATTTCCTCCTCTGTATTAACATTTTTTACCACAAGTCCATTGTCTGGTAAATGAACTAACGTACCCTCAAATTTATCTCCTCGTATCTCTCCATCTTCATAGTTTCTAAAATAAGACAAAGCACGAAACAACACTTCACCATTTCGAACAAAAGCAAGCGCATTTTTTTCTGAAAAATATCTATAAAGTGAAGGCATGCCCTAGTAACTACTCGCCATTGCCATCAACCTTCTCACCCTCTCCTCTGTCTTTGGATGCGTACTAAACAAGCTATCAAACGACACGCCTGCCAAAGGATTGATAATCATCATCTGCCCAGTCTCTGGGTGCGCTTCTGCCGTTTGGTTAGGAATTTGTTTGGCGTAATTATGAATTTTCTCTAACGCACTGGCTAACGATTTTGGGTCTTTGCTAATCTGTGCGCCCATTCTATCAGCCTCGTATTCGCGACTGCGCGAAATGGCCATTTGAATTAGCCCTGCCGCCATAGGTGCCAAAAACATCATCAGTATGCCGATAATCGGGTTGGGGCGGTCGCGTCCGCCACCAAACATCATGCCAAACTGCGCGATAGAACCAATAGCACCCGCCATAGTGGCAGATATGGTAGAAATTAAAGTGTCTCTGTGTTTAACATGCGCCAACTCGTGCGCCATGACGCCACGCAATTCGCGATCGCTTAAAATTTGCATAATGCCCACGGTGGCAGCCACTGCGGCGTTTTCAGGGTTGCGGCCTGTGGCAAAAGCGTTGGGCTGGTTTTCGTTAATCACATACACTTTTGGCATGGGAAGCTCGGCGTTTTCCGCCAGCTCTTTCACCATGGTGTAGTAATTGCGAAATTGGCCATCGCCATAATTATTTTCTGGGTTAACTTGCACTGCGCCATACATTTTTAGCACGGCTTTATCGCTAAACCAATAGGCATAAAAATTCATCGCGCCCGCCAAACATAGCGCCATGATCATGCCAGTTGCGCCACCCATTGCGCCACCCACCGCGCCAAATAAGGCGGTAATGCCTGCCATCAGTACGAAAGTTTTAATCCAGTTTCCAAACATTTTTATCTCCTAAAAAGGGAAGAAGGGCGTTTGAATAATATGCGGTGAATTGCTTAAAAATTCAAGTATTAGTCTGTTAATTAACTAAAAAATTCACCCAATTTTACGTGCTGACCTTGCACAAATTGCTGCGCAGTTTGGCGCTTGCCGCCTGGCATTTGCAGTTCGACTATTTCTATTACATCACACTCTAAAACACCATCGCCACAGACCGCATGGATATTGGCTCCCAAGCCGATTATTTCGCCATTTTTTTGATGTGTTTTTATGTTTAAAGCGTTTGCAAACCAAATGCGACAAGTCTCGCCGCGAAACTGCGCTGTAGCGACAGGGAAAGGATTGAACGCGCGAATTTGGCGCGAGATTTCAGACGCAGATTTTTTCCAATCAATCGCAGATTCACTTTTTTCAAGCTTGTGCGCGTATGTGACTAAACTTTCATCTTGCACAACGCTAGGCAACGCGCCATTTTTTTGCAAATCGCGCATCGCTTGTACCATTAAATCTGCGCCAATTTTAGCCAATTTATCGTGCAAAGTTTGCGTGGTGTCAGCTTCTGTAATTTCCACTACAGCTTTGCTAATTATATTGCCCGCGTCTAATTTTGGCACGACTTCCATTATCGTCACGCCAGTCTCGGTATCGCCCGCCAACAGTGCGCGATGAATCGGCGCCGCGCCGCGCCAGCGTGGGAGCAGGCTTGCATGAATGTTGTAACAGCCTTTTTGATACATATTTAAAACTGTTGTGGGAATAATCAAGCCGTAAGCCGCGACTATCATCACGTCGGCTCGCATCGCGGCAATTTGCGCTTGAACGTCTGCTGGCTTTAAACTTTCGGGTTGAAATACATTGAGATTATGCTGCAAAGCAAGTTGTTTCACTGGGCTGGCTTTAAGCTGCATACCGCGACCTGCGGGGCGATTTGGCTGCGTAAGCACCATGCAAATTTCGAATTTATCTGCCCCAGAGCCCTCACCCAATAAGGCTTGCAGGGCAGGTACTGCAAAGTCTGGGGTGCCTGCGAATATAATTTTCACTAAAAACTACTTTCCACGGCTTAGTTTAACCATTTTATTTTTGATGCGATTGCGTTTAAGTGGTGATAAATATTCCACAAATACTTTACCCAACAAATGATCCATTTCGTGCTGAATACACACCGCCAGCAGGCCATCGGCGTTTAATTTGAATTTTTTTCCTTTCGCATCAAGCGCTTCAACGGTAATTTTTTCGGCGCGCGTCACGTTTTCATAAATACCTGGCACCGATAAGCAACCTTCTTCATAATCTTGCTCACCGCTTTTAGCCACAATTTTTGGGTTAATGAATACCTGTAAATCATTTTGCTCTTTACTGGTATCTACTAAAATTAATTGAATATGCTGATTGACCTGTGTAGCCGCCAAACCTATGCCTGGCGCGGCATACATGGTTTCTGCCATGTCGCCCACCAGGCGCTGAATTTCCATGTTTACCTTTTGCACAGGCTTAGCCACCGTGTGCAATCGCGGGTCAGGATAATTAAGTATTGTGAGTATCGCCATGCTATGTCTTTATAAAAGTGTTGTCTTATATTAACAATCCATATAATAAAAAGTTCTGTTTACACAAAAAAGCTTGATTGTTGAATGGATTACGTGATAAATTTAATGCTGTTTCGCGGATGTATTCCACTATTTAGCCGCTATTTTGACCGAGGTCAACGCATGAATAAACATATTATAACGCTGGTAGCACTTGCTTGCTTAAGCTTCAACATAAACGCAGATGAAATTCAACTGCAAAAAAATCATCCTGATCGCTATACAGTAGTCAAGGGCGATACGCTATGGGGCATTTCAGGCAAATTTTTAAAAGACCCATGGCAATGGCCAAAAGTGTGGAAAATGAACCGTGAGCAAATTAAGAATCCTCACCTCATTTACCCAGGCGATGTCGTGGCGCTGGACACTAGCGGTGGCAGCCCCCAATTACGCTTGCTGCACGAAACAATTACGCTTGAGCCTGGCGTTAGAATTGAGCCACTTGATAAAGAAGCCATTTATACTATCTCGCCTAGTGTAATTACGCCATTTTTAAGCCAACCATTACTCATCGAAAACGGCAAGTTAGATAGCGCGCCGCGTATTATTTCTGGGCAAGATAACCGTGTGATTTTAAGCCCTGGCACCCGCGTCTATATCAATGATATTAAAGAAGGCGAAGGCTTGCACTGGAATATTTATCGTCCAGGTGAACAATTAACTGACCCCGATACCAAAGAAGCGCTGGGCACAGAAGCGATTTATTTAGGTGATGCTGATATTGCACGTTATGGCGCGCCAGCAACAGGCGATATTGTGCGCGCGAAAGAAGAGATTTTTGCCAAAGACCGCTTAGTAGTTTCGCCTGATGAATTTAAGAGCAGTTTTGTGCCACATGCGCCAGAAGCCCAAATAAATGGCCGTATTATGCGCATTTATGGCGGCGTAGCAGAGGGTGGGCCAAATACAGTGGTTTCCATCAACCGCGGCAAAAGAGATGGCTTAGAAGAAGGCCATGTATTAGCAATTAACCGTTATGGCAAAGTGATTAAAGATCCAGAATACAAAGACCCAAAAACAAACCAAGTAACACCTGAAGAGAAAAAATTAAAAGAACTTAATTTTGATGTTAAAACTGGCCCTGACGGCAAAAAAATTGTTAACTTTGAAAAAGAGCCAGTACAAACGCAAGTGAAACTGGAACCTGGTCAAGTTAAGTTGCCTGATGAGCGCGTAGGTTTGCTGATGGTTTTTAGAACTTTCGATCGCGTTTCCTACGGATTAATCATGAATTCAACAGATTCCATTTATACGCTTGATGCGGTGCAAACGCCCTAATAATGGCGTCTATTGAGGATAGCCAAAACTCTAAAGCAGCACTGAACGATTTAGCTCTGTACGATTTAAGGCTTTGGCTTAGTCTTAACCAAATACCCGGTTTAGGCAATGCTGGCATTTGCCATTTATTAGCAAAATTTGGTTCCCCCGAGGCCATTTTTAGCGCCAGTATTAGCCAATTGCGCGAAACTGTCGATAATGAAATCGCGCAAAAGATCAACAAAGGTGTGGATGCTGATGCAATTGCACCTACCTTAAAATGGCTAGAAAAAGACAACGCGCATATTGTTACATTTGCTGATAGCACCTACCCGAAACAACTCCTAGAAATTAGCAATCCGCCTGCGGTGCTGTATGCCATCGGCAATTTGTATTGGCTCAATCACCCTTCTATCGCTATGGTAGGTAGCCGCAGCGCGACGCCGCAAGGCGAAAAAAATGCAGAAGATTTCGCCCAAAGCCTATGTGAACAAGGCTTGTGTGTGGTGAGCGGCATGGCGCTAGGCATTGATGGCGCAGCCCATCGCGGCGCCCTAAAAGCCAACGGCGCTACAATTGCCGTGGTTGGCACTGGCTTAGACATTGTTTACCCAGCACGCCATCGCGATTTAGCGCATAAAATTGCTGAACGCGGCTTAATCATTTCCGAGTTCCCGCTTGGCACGCCTTCCAAAGCGCAAAATTTTCCGCGCCGTAACCGAGTCATTAGTGGCTTAAGCCTAGGTTGCCTGGTGGTAGAAGCAAATATCGATAGCGGCTCGCTTATTACCGCGCGTTTAGCCACCGAGCAAGGCCGCGAAGTATTTGCGATTCCAGGCTCAATTCACTCGCCGGTGACCAAAGGTTGCCATCAACTGATTAAGCAAGGTGCCAAATTGGTTGAAACGACACAAGATATATTAGAAGAACTAAAAAATATATTATCAAATGATAGCCCATACGGGCTAATGGAGAATTTGAACTCTGAAGATGTAACTCACTCAGAGCCTAGTATGGTATTGGCTTACATGGGGTTCGACCCCATCAACTTTGAAACTTTACGCACACTTTCTAAGTTGACTACTGAGGCACTTTCATCCATGCTGATGGTGCTGGAATTAGAAAACAAAATTACAACATTAGCGGGCGGAAAATACCAACGCCTTGCATAAAAACTAAGTAAACAGGTATTCATTTGAGGGGAAACGACAATGTTTGAAGTGCTAGTGTTCATGTTTGAAAATTACATTGCGCATCATGCTTTGCCTGATAATGAAGTCATGGCGCAAGAGCTTTCTGCCGCTGGTTTTGAACAATCTGACATTGTGGGTGCAGTAGATTGGTTTCACGAAATGAAATCTATGCTGACAGAGCCGGCTGCGATTTACTCGCACAAACACACTGGCATGCGCATGTTTACTGCTGCCGAGCTTAAAAAAATCAACACTGAAAGTATCAGTTTTATTATATTTCTACAACAAGCCAATATCATTAATGATGTTGAACGCGACTTAATTATTGACCGCGCCATGGCGCTTAAGCAAGAGCAAATTAAAATCGAAGAAATGCGCTGGATTACCATGATAGCCTTGTGGAACGAAGGCCGGGAAAAAGATTATTTGTTTGTAGAAGACGCGCTATTTAACCCGCGCGGGCTGACCTTACATTAACTTAGCCCTGCACTAAACTTTAGTTTCTACGCCAATATTGTTGATAATATTGGTAATGACGCCCGCTTGGTTTAGCGTGTAAAAATGCAAGCTGGGCGCGCCCCAATTTAGTAAGCGCTCACAAAGTTCACTCACCACATCTACACCCAGCGCGCGTAGCGAGGGCATATCATCCGCATAAGCCTCTAGGCGCAAGCTCAACCAACGCGGAATTTCCGCGCCACAAATGCCTGAAAATCGTGCCAGTTGCGTAAAGTTATAAATCGGCATAATACCAGGCACAATCGGCACGGTGATGCCATCGGCCACACAGCTATCAACAAACTTAAAATATGCGTCCGCATTGTAAAAATATTGCGTGATGGCAGAATTAGCGCCCGATTCTACCTTGCGCTTAAAATTCGCCATGTCTTTGGCGGCAGAAATCGCCTCTGGGTGAAACTCTGGGTAAGCCGCGACTTCCAAATGAAACCAGTCACCCGTTTCTTGGCGTATAAACGTCACCAACTCGTTCGCGTATTTAAAATCACCCGCACTCACCTCGCCCGAGGGCACGTCGCCACGCAGAGTCACCAAACGCTTGATACCGTGTGCCTTATAAGCCGTCAGCAGCTCGCGAATCTCTTCTTTACTGGAAGAAATACACGAAATATGTGGTGCCGCTTGATGGCCTTCCGCTTGCATTTCGAATACGGTTTCTTTGGTGCGATCCGTCGTGGAGCCGCCAGCGCCGAAGGTTACCGAGAAAAACTCAGGCTTAAATTTTGCCAATTGCACCCGCGTTTCGCGCAGATTGGCAATGCCATCCGCCGTTTTTGGCGGGAAAAACTCAAAGCTTATTGGAATGTCTTTTTTCACGTTTTTATCTTTTATACTTAAACTTTATTTTTTATCTTTGTCGATGATAATCGCGCTTAATATCCACGAAATCACGCTATAAGCAAACGCGCCGATAATGCCTGCTTTCAGCGTATCTACTGCAAAGCCTTGCAGAAAATGACCCACGCCCCAAAACAAAATGCCGTTAATCACAAAAATAAACAGGCCAAGTGTCAAAATAGTCACTGGCAATGTGAATATCACCAAAATTGGCTTGATAAGCATATTCGCCAAACCAATCACCACCGCAGCTGCTAGCGCAATCCAAATAGTAGACACGTGAATACCAGGCACCAAATATGCCACGCCTAGCAAAGCGAGCGCGTTAATAATCCAAGCTGCGAGCAATTTCATGTGTCTTCCCCTATTGATTTAATTTAAAAACTCATTAATAACGATAAGTATCTGGCTTATAAGGGCCATCTTGCGATACGCCAATATATGCGGCCTGTGTTTCAGATAATCTTGTAAGCTGTGCGTTTAATTTTTTCAATTGTAACACCGCTACTTTTTCATCCAAATGTTTTGGCAACACATAAACGCCTACTGGGTAATCAGCTTGGCGCGTAAATAACTCAATTTGCGCAATGGTTTGATTAGCAAAGCTAGAGCTCATAACATAGCTTGGATGGCCAGTACCGCAACCCAAGTTTACCAAACGACCTTTTGCCAATAGAATAATCTTTTTACCGTTTGGGAAAATCACGTGATCAACCTGCGGTTTAATTTCGTCCCATTCGTATTTTTCTAAGCTGGCCACGTCAATTTCGTTATCAAAATGGCCGATGTTGCACACAATGGCTTGGTCTTTCATTTTTGCCATGTGGTCATGCGTAATCACGTGGTAGTTGCCAGTGGCGGTCACAAAAATATCCGCATGTTCGCAGGCATAATCCATCGTTACCACACGATAACCTTCCATCGCTGCTTGTAGCGCGCAAATTGGATCAATTTCTGTTACCCATACTTGGGCAGAAAGCGCGCGTAACGCTTGTGCTGAGCCTTTACCCACATCGCCATAACCCGCTACCACAGCCACTTTGCCTGCAATCATTACATCGGTTGCGCGTTTAATCGCATCTACTAAACTTTCACGGCAGCCGTACAAGTTATCGAATTTAGATTTCGTCACAGAATCGTTGACGTTAATCGCTGGGAAAGCCAATTTGCCTTCTTTATGCATTTGATACAAACGATGCACGCCGGTGGTAGTTTCTTCCGTGACACCAATAATGGCGGCTAAACGCACAGAATACCAAGTTGGGTCTGTTTTTAATTTCGCTTTAATCGCATCAAATAAACAAATTTCTTCTTCAGAAGTTGGTTTTGAAATCACGCTTAAATCTTTTTCAGCACGCGTGCCAAGATGCAGCAACAATGTCGCATCGCCGCCATCGTCTAAAATCATATTCGTGTACGTTGGTTTACCGTCTTGGCCATCAGCCCACTCAAAAATGCGGTGCGTGTAATCCCAATATTCAGTTAGTGTTTCGCCTTTAATCGCAAACACTGGTGTGCCTCCAGCCGCGATGGCTGCCGCCGCGTGGTCTTGCGTAGAATAAATATTGCATGACGCCCAGCGCACTTCTGCGCCTAAGTCTTTTAGCGTTTCAATCAACACTGCGGTCTGAATCGTCATGTGCAGGCTGCCTGTAATGCGCGCACCTTTTAACGGTTGCGTAATAGCAAACTCTTCGCGAATCATCATTAAGCCAGGCATTTCAGTTTCGGCAATGGCAATTTCTTTACGGCCAAAATCAGCTAAGCCAATATCGGCAACGATGTAATCTTTAGTTTCAATTTTGTTTGTTTTGGTGTTTGTATCGGTCACAGTATTCATTTTATGTTCCTAAAATAATGAAAAGTTGTAACCAGCAGGGAATGGAATTTTTAGAACAAGCAGAAAGATATTAAATTAACATCATATTCGGCGTTTTGTTCACCCAGTTCCCGTGTCTGGCACGGTTAAATAATAGGTGAACGCCGTTTGAGAGATTTGCAATCCCCCTAACCGAGCCTAGAGTCATATCGAATGACTTCGCAACGTTCCTCGGTTAATTTACTACTTGTAGCTGAGATTAACTAAGCTACGAAAAGTTGCATTATAATCAAATCATGACTTTTGTCAAAACCTTAATTTAACAATAGCCTTTAACAAGGCCATGATTTTATTACAAAAAATACAAGCAGCCTTACAATCCTGCTGATGCTTTAAGTGCAGCCGCTCTATCTGTTGCTTCCCAAGTAAACTCTGGTTCATCGCGACCAAAATGGCCGTAAGCGGCAGTTTTGGTGTAAATCGGGCGCAATAAATCGAGCATTTTTACAATGCCTTTTGGGCGCAAGTCAAAATGCTCAAGCACTAGCTTAGTTAAAATCTCATTGCTAACCTTGCCTGTGCCGTAGGTTTCTACCATCACAGAAGTTGGTTTTGCTACGCCAATGGCATAGCTAATTTGCACCATGCACTTATCAGCCAAGCCTGCTGCAACAATGTTTTTAGCCACATAGCGTGCTGCATAAGCGGCGCTACGGTCTACTTTTGATGGATCTTTGCCCGAAAAAGCACCACCGCCATGAGGGGCAGCACCACCGTAAGTATCCACAATAATTTTACGGCCAGTTAAACCGCAATCGCCTTGTGGGCCACCTACTACAAAGCGGCCAGTTGGGTTAACCAAATATTTAATCTCACCTTTAATCAGCTCTTTTGGCAACATTGGCTTGATGATTTCTTCAATCACCGCTTCGCGGATATCTTTAAGGTTCATCTCTGGCGCGTGCTGTGTAGAAACCACCACGGTGTCGATTGAGTCTGGTTTACCATCCACATATTTAATGGTGACTTGGCTTTTGGCATCTGGGCGCAGCCAAGATAAAACGCCATTTTTTCTAAGCTGCGCTTGGCGCTCCATCAAACGATGGCTCAACCAAATCGGCAGTGGCATCAGTTGCGGCGTTTCATTCACCGCATAGCCAAACATTAAACCTTGGTCGCCCGCACCTTGATCTAGAGGGTCGTCGTGCGCGCCATCTACGCCTTGGGCGATGTCGGGCGATTGTTTATCATAAGCCACGAGCACTGCGCAACCGCGGTAATCAATACCGTAATCAGTATTGTCATAACCAATGCGTTTAATGGCTTCGCGTGCGACTTTAATATAGTCTACGTTCGCAGTGGTAGTGATTTCGCCTGCCAGCACCACCAAGCCTGTATTGGCTAAAGTTTCTGCAGCGACGCGAGCAGTTGGGTCTTGCGCTAAAATAGCGTCTAAAATGCTGTCGGATACTTGGTCTGCGAGTTTGTCTGGATGGCCTTCAGAAACGGATTCTGAAGTAAAAAGATAGTTGTTCATTTATTTTGCGCCTTGAAAAATTTAATAAAAAAGTAAAACAACATTCACTAAAGGCTAAAGGAATATTGATAATCACTTCGAGGCAGGCATTCTACACTTTAAATCAAGCAGTTGGCGCAAATTTTGATAGAATAGCTTAACTTTAAAATTGAATATTTATGTTACTTAACTTTACTAAAATGCAGGGAGCGGGCAACGACTTTGTTGTGCTTGATGGTTTTACTACGTCTGTTTCATTAGATGCTAACCAAATCAAAAAAATCGCCAATCGCAACTTTGGTGTGGGTTGCGACCAATTGTTGATTGTTGAGAAAACCAGTTTAGCGAACGTTGACTTTAAATATCGCATTTTTAACGCCGATGGCGGCGAAGTGGAACAATGCGGCAACGGCGCGCGTTGTTTTGTGCGCTTTGTGCGGGCAAAAGGCTTGACGCAGAAAAGTAAAATCGTCGTAGAAACCGCTAGTGGCTTGATTACGCTAACTCTGTGTGACAATAACCAAGTTACAGTGAACATGGGTGCGCCGATTTTTGAGCCTGCAAAAATACCTTTTTTAGCTGAAAAAAGGCAAAAAACATATGTCCTGCAAGCCAATATCCATGAGGTTGCTGTGTCAGTGCTTTCAATGGGAAATCCTCACGCAGTGACCATTGTGGATGACGTAGAAACCGCCAACGTGGCCGAGCTCGGCCCGCTAATTGAAGCGCACGCTAGCTTTCCGCAACGGGTGAATGCAGGTTTTATGCAAGTCATGAATCCGCATGAAATTAAACTACGCGTGTATGAACGTGGTGCTGGCGAAACGCTGAGCTGCGGCACTGGCGCTTGCGCAGCGGTAGTTTCTGGCATTCAGCTTGGCTTGTTACGAAGCCCCGTGTTAGTCAACACGCGTGGTGGTAAACTTAATATTGAGTGGCAAGGTGAGAATCTACCCGTGATGATGACGGGCGATGCCGAAATTGTATTTGAAGGTCAACTAGATATTTAGTAAAACCAAAAATTTAGAATTGCTAGAAGTTTAATGGGGAATAACAATGCAAGCTGATGATGTAAAAAAATATCTAAAAGATAATCCTGAATTTTTTGAGCAAAACGCCAATTTGCTGGCAGATATTCACCTGCCCAGCCCACACGGCAGCGGCACCATTTCACTGGCTGAGCGTCAACAGCTGGCGCAACGCGACAAAATTGACGCGCTAGAAACCATGTTTGCTGAGCTGGTGATTAACGCAAAAGATAACGACGCCATTGCCAATAAAATTCACGCGCTCAATGTTGAATTGCACAAAGCCAAAAATTTTGACGAAATTGAGCAACTGGTCACCGACCTTTTGCCAGAGCATTTCGATTTAAGCGACACTTGCTTGCGCATTTGGGCGAACCCGCTCGATGCCTCAACCCACGCAAATTTGGTGTTTAGCACAGTGCCAGAGCAAGCCAAAACTTGGGTTGCCGCGCAGCTTCAATCATATTGCGGCAAGCCGCCAGAAATCGTGGCGGATGATTGGTTTATCGACCCTGCCGCTTCAGTCGTCATTATTCCCTTGCGCGCGCAGCAAACCATCGGCTTTTTAGCACTGGCCAGCGATGATGAAACTCGCTTTTTTGCGGAAATGGGCACCGATTTTCTCACCAAAATTGGCGAAATTTTGAGCGCTGCTTTGTCTCGGCATTTAGATTTAAGCTAAGCTTTTTAACTTAAAACTTAATGTGGAATTTTTAACAGAATATTTAGAATTTTTAAATTTTGAGCGCGGTTTAAGCCCGCTCACCCGCGAAAATTATGCCAGAGATATTACCCAGCTCATCAAATTAGCCGACACAATTGCACTAAACGAGCTACAAAACATTCACATACGCCGCTTTATCGCCACACTGCATAGCAAAGGTTTGGGCGGTAAAAGCATTGCGCGCATGCTTTCTAGTTGGCGCGGATTTTTTGATTTTTTGATTCATCGTCACAAATTTGAGCAAAACCCTGTCATCGGTTTGCGCGCACCAAAATCACCCAAAAGCTTGCCGCATGCGCTATCCATTGAACAAGCAGTAAAGCTGGTAGATATTGGCGATGATGATATTTTAAGTGTGCGTGATCATGCAATTTTAGAGCTATTTTATTCGAGCGGATTGCGACTTAGCGAGCTGGTCAATTTGGATATTGACGCGCTGGATTTCTCTGCTGGCACGGTGATTGTGACTGGTAAAGGCAACAAAACGCGCATTGTGCCGATGGGTGCGCACGCGATGGAAGCGCTGCAAAAATGGTTACAAATTCGCGCAAATATTAAAATAAACGATGCCGCAAATAATACATCGGCTAAGCCCGTGTTTATTGGCTTGCAGGGCAGGCGTATTTCAGCTCGAAATATTCAATATCGATTAAAAGAATGGTCGATTAAGCAGGGCATTAACTCCAGTGTACACCCGCACATGTTGCGCCACAGCTTTGCGAGCCACGTGTTACAGAGCAGCGGCGATTTACGCGCCGTGCAAGAAATGCTAGGCCACGCCAACATCAGCACCACGCAGGTTTACACGCATTTAGATTTTCAGCATTTAAGCAAAACTTATGACGCGGCGCATCCAAGAGCAAAGAAAAAATAGGCAGCTCGTCATTCCGTGCGTGACACGGAATCTAGTGTCGTTAAAGTCGCTAGATACTGGCCTTCGCCGCTATGACAACCCAATTTTAACCAAACAATACCAAGCCCCACACCAACAGAAACAACATAATCGCCACCATCACAGCCGCGCTGCCAATATCTTTAGCGCGGCCAGCCAAAGCGTGGTGGTCGATAGAAGTATGATCTACCGCCGCCTCCACCGCCGAGTTGAGCAACTCCACAATAAACACCAACACTGTCGCGCCCACCAATAAAATGCACTCTATGTTGGTTTTGCTTAAATAAAACGCAAGCGGGATTAACACAACCATTAACCACGTTTCTTGACGAATCGCCGCCTCGTGCTTATACGCCAACTTTAAACCTTCCAGCGAATAGCCAGCCGCTTTAGCAATGCGCTCTAAACCATTTTTACTTTTGAAAGGGCTTTCCATATTTCTACTTTCTAAAATCTATTAATCTTCGTCATTCTGAGCGTAGCGAAGAATGACGGTATTTGGTTGATTCGCTTTTAAATAAAGCAACATGCGCTATCATACTGTTTTTAGCATAAATGAGTAACCTTATGGCACGCACTGTACACTGCATTAAACTTGATAAAGATTTAGACGGCATGGACTTTCCGCCCTACCCGGGCGAGCTAGGCAAACGCATTTATATGCACGTGAGCAAAGAGGCATGGGCAGCATGGCTAAAACAACAAACCATGCTAGTGAACGAAAACCGCCTAAGCTTGGCTGACCCCGCCGCCCGTAAATATTTAAGCGAGCAAACCGAAAAATACTTTTTTGGTGATGGTGCGGATACGGCCAGTGGGTATGTGCCGCCCAAAAGTGAATGACTTTTAGTTTATGTTAATACTCACAAGATGAAACTGCTCACTAATATCAGCCCACATATCGCTAAAAGAGTTGGATTGCTGATGTCTATTCTCTTCCTAGCTAGCTGCTCAGATCGATGGAATGCATTTGTTTATGCTGACAAAACAAATCTCAACTCAATTGCAACTGCCCGTTTGGGTCCGTTCAAATCCCTTGAAGAGTGCAGAGCAAATGCAAAGGCTCGCCTCTACGAATTTTCAAAGCAAACAATTCCTGGAATAGAAGGTGACTATGAATGTGGAAAGAATTGCGATGATGGAAGCAAACTGGGCGGCATCGCCATTTGTGAAGAAACTGTTCGTTAAATTAAATTCTTAGTGATTAGAACAATGCCTCTGGAAGCCGCATAGATATTGGCTTGCGGAAGCATTGTTTTATGCTTAAGAAGCCTTATTTCTTATAAGTTTTTACACCATCCGCTGTTGCCAACAACAACACATTAGCTGGGCGTGCAGCAAATAAGCCATTCGTCACCACGCCAACGATTTGGTTGATTTTGGCTTCCATCGCCACTGGGTCTTCAATGTTCAAGTTCCACACATCTAATATCACGTTGCCGTTATCAGTCGTAAAGTCGCGCAATTTTGGCTGACCACCCAATTTTACTAACTCGCGCGCCACATAGCTTTTTGCCATTGGCAACACTTCTACTGGCAATGGAAATTTACCCAACACTGGCACATATTTGGTCTCATCACAAATACAAATAAAGGTTTTAGCGACTGCCGCAACTATCTTTTCACGAGTTAACGCCCCGCCGCCGCCTTTTAGCATGTGTAAATGTTCGGTAATTTCATCTGCGCCATCTACGTAAATATCCATGCCATCAATACTGTTTAAATCAAACACTTCAATACCATGACCTCGTAAGCGTTGGGCTGTCGCCTCACTACTTGCAACTGCGCCATCAATTTTATGTTTTACTTTGGCCAGCTCTTCAATAAAAAAGTTGGCAGTAGAGCCTGTGCCCACGCCAATAATGCCTTCTTTTACATAAGTTACTGCCGCTGCAGCGACTTGTTGTTTTAGTTCGTCTTGAGTAAATGCCATTTTCGTAAATCCTTCGTAATTTCTTTATAATAACTATTCAATTTAACCCATAATTCAACATAATACATTGCAATAGACATTTTAAAAAACGTATGGCAATTAATTACCATGACCATAAACTATAAAAACCGCATTGAAAACTCGCGCGTGTACGACGTGGCAAAAAAAACGCCTTTGCAGTTTCAACCCAATTTATCGGCACGTATTGGTAACCGCGTTTTACTAAAGCGCGAAGACATGCAGCCAGTGTTCTCATTCAAACTGCGTGGCGCTTATAACAAAATGACGGGCTTGGCGCCTAATGTGCTAAAACGTGGCGTGATTGCTGCCAGCGCGGGCAACCATGCGCAGGGCGTTGCGCTGGCCGCACAAAAGTTGAAATGTCGCGCGGTGATTGTGATGCCAACCACTACGCCTGCGATTAAGGTAAACGCGGTAAAAGCGCGCGGTGCTGAAGTGATTTTATTCGGCGATAGCTATTCTGACGCTTATGTAAAAGCTTTGGAGTTGGAGCAAGCCGAAAACCTCACTTTTGTGCACCCTTACGACGATCCAGACATCATCGCAGGCCAAGGCACGATTGCGATGGAAATTTTGGAGCAATGCAAAGACCCGATTGAAGCGATTTTTTGCTGCGTGGGTGGTGGTGGCCTGCTGGCTGGCGTTGCAGCTTATGTAAAAGCGGTGCGACCAGAGATTAAAATTATCGGCGTAGAAGCAAAAGACGCGGAAGCGATGACAGAATCGCTAAAACAGGGCAAGCGCGTGATGCTTGACCAAGTGGGTTTATTTGCCGATGGCGCGGCCGTGAAGCAAGTAGGCGAGCATACTTTTAAATTGGCGCAACAGTTTGTGGACGAAATGATTGTGGTGGATAACGATGCGATTTGCGCTGCCATTAAAGACGTGTTTGAAGACACGCGCAGTATTTTAGAGCCTGCTGGCGCACTCTCTGTGGCGGGGCTAAAAGCCTATGCAGAACGCGAAAACATACACGGCAAAACCCTTGTGGGCATTGCCTCTGGCGCGAATATGAATTTTGATAGGCTACGTTTTGTAGCCGAACGAGCCGAACTGGGCGAACACCGTGAAGCCATTATTGCGGTAACGATTCCCGAAAAAGCTGGCGCGTTCAAAACCTTTTGCAAATTGCTGGGCAACCGTAATATTACCGAATTTAACTATCGCTTTTCTGACCCCAATGCCGCACATATTTTTGTAGGTTTGGCCATTTCCAGCACAGCTGAAGTAGGTAAACTAATTGTTAACCTAGCAGCACAAGGTTTAAACGCGATTAATTTGACCGACAACGAGATGGCCAAACTACACCTGCGCCACTTGGTTGGCGGCCACGCACCGCAGGCCGAGCATGAAGTAGTTTATCGCTTTGAGTTTCCAGAAAAGCCCGGCGCGTTGATGAAATTTTTAGAGACAATGGGTCACGATTGGAACATAAGCTTATTCCACTATCGCAACCACGGCGCAGATTTTGGCCGTGTGCTGGTGGGCATGCAAGTGCCACCGAATGAGCAAAACGAATTTGCGGAATTTTTGCAAAACTTGGGCTACCCCTATTGGGATGAAACACAAAACCCTGCTTATCAATTATTTTTAGGTTAGTTTCAGCCAATATTACAACCACCATTGGCTGCTAACAACCAATATTGATTGATTGATCGCAATTAACTCATTGTTTTAAATCAAACTTAATGTAATATACAACCTAGTATACTTTTTGCTTTAATATGGGTTATGGGATTGAACCTAATAATAAATAATCTGCCAAACGGGCAGAACAAACTTTGGAGAATTGAATGAATTTAGCATCATCATTAAACAAAACCTGCGTGAGCATACTTTTACTGGCGCTTATAGCGAGCATTAGCGCTTGTAGTAAAGAAAAAGCCCCTGAAGCAGATGCTGTAGCAACCAATACTGAAGCCGCTTCAATAGCTAGCACTGGCCTTGCGTACGTTACTAGCCAAGATGCTGGCGTGAGCGTGATTAACCTTGCGACCATGCAGGTAGTGAAACAAATTGACGTAAAGGCTGCTGGCCCACGCGGCTTGGGTGTGACCGATGATGGCAAAAAACTCATCGTTGCTACGCGCGAAAATGAAAGCATTTCAGTCATCGACACCGCAACTGGCGAAGTTACCCAGCAAATTGAGGTAGGTAAAAACCCAGAGTTTGTGCGCGTAAACGGCAATTTTGCCTACATTTCATCCGAGCCAAGTGCAAAAGGCGGCCCTCCACCAAAGCCAGGTGATAAAGCGGCTAAAGAAGATGATGATGATGGTGAGAAAATCCCCGCTAAAATTGCGGTGGTAGATTTAATTAAAGGTGAAAAAGTGCGCGAAATTACGGGCGGGCCTGAGACTGAAGGCATTGAATTCTCGGCCGATGGCAAAAACTTGGTAATTACCAACGAAGCAGACAATACGGTGACTGTGCACAATATTGAAGACGGTAGCTTGGTGAAAACCATTCATACGCATGAACTTGGTGACCGCCCGCGTGGCATCAAGGTTTCGCCCGATGGCAACACTTATTTAGCTACTTTAGAATATGGCAACAAATTCATGGTGTTAGATAAAGATTTCAACGTGGTGCGCACCGTGGATACCGCTGAAACGCCTTATGGCATTTCGTTTGATAAAGCAGGCGATCGCATTTTTGTGGCGGCGAACAAGGCAAAAATATTGCAAGTATTTGATGCAAAAACTTACGAGAAAATTAAAGATATTCCAACGGCGAATCGTTGCTGGCACTTTAGTTTTACGCCAGATGACAAACAAATTTTGTTGGCTTGCGGAAAATCGGATGCGGTTTTGGTGATTGACGCCGAAAAATTAGAGGTGACCAAACAGATTGAAGTAAAAAATTTACCATGGGGTTTGGTGACTTACCCGAAAAGCATGGGTAGTTTAGATACAAAATAGTGCTTAGTTGGTAGTCGTTAGTTGATAGTTTTAGTAAAAAGCCCCGAAATTTGGGGCTTTTTATATGCCGTGGGAACCTCATGTACATTGGCTTGCAGGCCTGCACTGGAATGATTTAGTCCAGTGGCATATTTTTAGGGTTCTATTTAAGCAGATTTAAAATAAATTCCCAATCTCGCGGGTCAACTGGGGTTATAGACAATCTATTCCCTCGTTGCAAAATCCGCAAATTTTCTAACTCTGGCGTTTCGCGCATCTCTTTTAAGCTGAGTAAACGCGTTTTGCGCACCAATTTCACATCCACATTCATCCAGCGCGGTGTTTCTGGCGTGGCTTTTTCATCGTAATATTTATGACCTTTTGCAAACTGAAAACGGTCGGGATACGCGCTGGAGCTTACCTTTGCAATGCCCGCAATCCCTGGTGTTTCGCAGTTAGAGTGATAAAAAAGTACGCCATCGCCCACGCTCATTTGATCGCGCATAAAGTTACGCGCCAAATAATTGCGCACACCATACCAATCCACCGTTTGATTCGGCATGGCAGCCAAATCGTCGATTGAAACATCGCCAGGTTCGGATTTCATTAGCCAATAACGCATTTTTGTCTTTCAAAAACATGAGATTCTCGTATGATAACGTGAATGAATAATTTGAGGTTAAGTTGAAATGGCACGCAATGTATTAGGCACCACATTACAAACCTGCAGTTTAGAGCCGCTAACGGGTTTTACCCGCACGGGTTGTTGCGAAACTGGCGCGGAAGATGCTGGCAGCCACACTGTGTGCTGCCAAGTGACAGAAGAATTTTTAGCATTTTCGGTAAATCGCGGCAACGATTTAAGCACGCCGCGCCCAGAGTATGATTTTGGTGGATTAAACGCGGGAGACCGCTGGTGCTTGTGTGCAGCGCGTTGGCTAGAGGCGAGTGAAGCGGGGTTTGCGCCACCTGTTATTTTAGAAGCTTGCCACGAAAAATGCTTGGATATTGTGAGTTTGGCGGATTTAAAGTATCACGAATTGCGGTGAATTAACCGTCATTGCGAGGGCGTAGCCGTGGCAATCTATAGTTTGTGAAATGGATTGCCACGCTTCGCTCGCAATGACAGGTGATGGTTTTGAATTTTAACGCGAAAGTTAGCGCAATTCTTTTCAAAATACTTTAAGACTGGGCGCTTAAGCGAACGCAATACATTAAGTACGAGGAGCGCAAAGCAACAAAGTATTAAAGAAATTTTCAAAAGAATTTATTTGCTGTGGTGTTGCCTGAGTCGTTAATCCTGAACCAAAAAAGTTCAGGTGGTAACAACCTAAAGCGCATTAGGTACACTCGCCAAGAGCATCTTAAAAGATAACTCAATTTAGAGCGCTCACACCGCAGCTTGAGTGGCTGAAACCTATAACAAAAGCTAGTTCAAGGAATTTAGACTCAAGCAACACCACAGAAAACAAGAAAGATTTTAATGCTGACTTGTGACGAACAGATGAAGGGAATTTAGTTAAAACAGCTTATTTTTTGCACTGGCTTAACTATTTTAGTGCTTCATCAATTTGGTTCTGCATAGCGTTAATCCTACGCTTATAATCACCGATGTCAACATCGCCAGTTTTAGTATTGAGTAATTCATGGGATAAATTGAGCGCTGTCATAATTGCGATGCGCTCTATGCCCACCACTTTGCCAGAATCGCGAATCTCGTGCATTTTGGAATCGAGATAAGTGACTGCATCCATAAGGCCTTGGCGCTCTTCATCGGTGCATGAAACCGTGAACTCGCGACCCAAAATGGTAACATCAACAAACTTAGCAGCGCTCATTAAGATTCCAGCCCCACAGATTCAGCGCCTTCTGGAAGTGACTCGAGCAAGCCTTCCAGCTTATTACTGGCTTGCAGCATATTGTCTTTTGTCTGCGTTAAATCGCTACGCAAGCGAACGTTTTCCTCGCGCAAGTTTGTGCACAAAGAAATCAGCTTGGTAATTTTCTCTTCTAAACTTTTTAAGTCTGGTTCCATAATCCCACTATAAGTGAAAAAAACTATTAAAGTCAATAGCTAACGTGGGCTATTCAAAGTAATTTAACACGTTTTGCACGCTTGTTGTATAAAAATTCAATTGTGAATACGATATAAATCGTTATAATCCCCATTAGTTGTTAGGTGCCAAAGTTTATTTTCTTTAAGCAATGGTGAAACTGGGAAATAGGTGCGTTAATTTTAATTAATTATTCCTATGCTGCCCCCGCAACGGTAAGTGTGAAACGATATGCAATTAGCCACTGAGCGTAGTTTATTCATCTAAACATACTTGGGAAGGCGCATATATATTGGCTTGCAGCCATACACACAAGCCCGGAGACCGGCCTCGCAACTTACGCCTTATTTCAAGGCACGCTAGGAAATACCGCGGGGTGACGGTGTCAGAAGCTGCGGTTTATCTATTTCTTAGAGCGCAATTTTTGTCTGTTTTATCCTTCTTTGTTCCCTAGTTTTATCGATTTGCATGCGGGGACGCGTGTAATTAAGGGAAAAATATGTCTAAGGAAATCATCGCAAGCCTCATCGCGCTTGCATTCGCATCACCCAGTTATTCAGCAGAAAATATTGAGCTTGATGACATTACAGTCAAAGCCAACCGATTTGAGCATAAAGACACAGAAACCACATACGCATCTGAAATTCATACCGCCAAGCAAATAGAGGCCTCTGGCGCGGCAAGTCTTTATGACTATTTAGCCCAACAAACCTCATTAAATGTTTTATCTGGTTTTGGTAATCGCGCAGCGCCGCTAATTAATATTCGTGGCTATGGTAACGAAAATGGTTATCAAAATGTCGTTATTACAGTGGATGGTCAACGACTTAACAATATTGATTTAACTCCACAGCTATTGGGCGCAATACCACTGGGGAACATTGAGCGCGTAGAAATTACCAAAGGTAGTGGTTCGGTTGTTTATGGTGATAACGCAATGGCTGGTTCTATTCAAATTATCACTAAAACCAAAACTGGCGTATCAGTAGCTGGCTCACTTGGTAATTATGGTCAAAAATCTGGCTATATTTCTGCTGGCTTATCTGAGCAATATTTTGACTTATCTGCCAGCGCAACAGATGACAGTCATGATGGATTCAGTGAAAAAGATACTTTGGGTGAGAGCGATACATTTGATAGCGCAACTCAAAATGTAAAGCTTAAAATTAAACCAGCTGATTATCTGCGTTTTAGAGCTGAAGCTACAAGCTCACGTATTGAGACTTTCTATGTTGGCAACATGACATTTGCCGAATTTAAAGATAATCCACGTCAAAATAGTGGTAATGCGTACACTTTTCAAGATTATGATACTGACCAATGGCGTGTTGGTGCCGAATGGGATATTAATCAAAATTTTCAGTTGGAATATAACCATAGCCAAGAAGATAAAAATTCATTTTTTAATTCACCACTACCTTTCCCATTTGCTGATAATCGAGACTACGACTACTCCAGTGACGACCTAGCTCTCAAATATCAAGATGATAAATTGAACGTATTAATTGGCTATCAAAGCTTTGATGGCACTTTAGAACGCGCAAGTGACAAAACAAGTAAAGATAATGCAGGTTATTTTGCGCAGACCGAATACCAATGGGATGCACTTACACTATCTGCTGGCGCGAGACATGAGAAAGTCGAATATCACTTCAATCCTATGGGCGGTTCAAAGCTTAAAAAAGAAAATAATTTAGATGCTTTTGATATTGGCGCAAATTTTAAATTAAGTACAGAAACAAGTTTATTTGCAAACTTTAATAAAGCATTTCAAGCGCCAGATATTGATCGTTTCTTTGGCTTTGGCTTTGGCTTTAACCCAGAGATTGGTCCCGCAAAATCTAAAACTTTAAATATTGGCCTAAATCATGTCTTACCAAATAATCGATTTAAAGTAACCACTTTCTATAGCAAGCTCAATGATGAGATTTTTTTCAATTCAACTTTAAATTTTGGCACCAATACCAATATTGAAAAATCGCATAAATATGGTTTGGAACTTCAGGATCATTTTAAAATTAATGATGACTTAAGCGCGGGGCTAATTTATAACTATACGCGTGCAATTGTTGACTCAGAAAATGATGGTACAGTAGCGATCAAAAATAAAGATTTGCCTGGCGTGCCAAAACATACGGTTGTTGCAAACCTTAACTACCAATTTTTAGAGCATGCCAAGTTAAATTTGAACCACACATGGCGCTCTAAGGCTTATGCTTTTAATGACTTTCAAAATAACTTTGATCAAAAACAAGATAATTATGAATCAACTAATCTCGCATTAAGTTATCAATACAAAAACTTTCAAGTTTTTACTGCAATTAATAACCTTTTCGAACATGAAAACTCAATTCAGGTTCAAGACAATGCCATTTATCCCGTCGATTTTGTGCGTACTTGGCGTATTGGCATGCGGGCAAATTTTTAAAAAAATGTTATGATGACAACCATGAAATTGGAGAATGCTATGAATAAGGCACAAATTGCTAAACCTTTATTAATCGCCGCAGCTATTGCATTTTTTATGCTGCTCACACGCGGCAGCCACGTCCTCACGCATATTTCGCTGCCGGATGCGAGTTTGGCACTGTTTCTGCTGGGCGGTCTGTTACTGAAACGCTGGGGCTGGTTTGCGGCGTTTTTTGTATTGGCTACAGTCATCGATTTTGGCGCTGCGGCGCTTGACCCTGCACAAGGTTTTTGCCTCACCAATGGCTATTGGGGCTTGATTCCTAGCTATGGCGCAATGTGGTTAGGCGGTTTATTTTTAAGCAAGCAAGATGCTTTTGCTAATACAAATATAGTTAATTATGCAGCAGTAAGCATGCTCACAACATTCATTGCTTTTGTGATTTCTACGCAAACTTATTATTTGTTTTCTGGGCGCTTTCCTGCGCAAGGCGTGGTTGAATCGATGCAACACGGCTGGGAGTACTTACCAAGCTGGATGGGCTTTTCAGCGATGTATTTTGCAGTTGTTTGGTTAAGCGTTGCGTTATGGCGCAACGTAAAACCTTTGCAAACAGCAAAAATATAATGTGTGTATGAGGATAAGCCGCTTGAAATTTAGGCGGCTTTTTTCATGTCAAAAACTAACCAAAACACGCATGCTTATTCTGAGCAAGAGCAAGCAGCCATTTACAAGGTGATTGCCGAACGGCGCGATATGCGGCATTTTTTGCCCACACCAGTTGACGCAGAAATACTGCAAAAGATTCTGCTGGCCGCGCACCACGCGCCCAGCGTGGGCTTAATGCAGCCGTGGCGATTTATTCGTATTAGTGATGCAAATTTACGCAAGCAAATTCATAAACTGGTGGATGACGAGCGCATTAAAACCGCACAAGCAATTGGTGAACTTGAAAACACTGCACGCATGGCAGAATTTTTACGCCTAAAAGTAGAAGGCATTTTAGAATGTGGCGAGCTGTTAATTGCCACTTTATGCGATAAGCGCGAGCAGCACGTTTTTGGACGCCGCACGCTGCCTGAGATGGACATTGCATCGGTGAGTTGCGCCATACAAAACATGTGGCTTGCCGCGCGCGCAGAAGGGCTCGGCATGGGCTGGGTTTCGATTTTCGACCCCGAAAAACTGGCGCAATTACTCAATATTCCACCAGACGCGAAGCCAATCGCGGTGCTGTGTTTGGGCCATGTGGAAAGCTTTTATAAAGAACCCATGTTAGTAGAAACGGGCTGGGCATTTGAAAAGCCTTTAAGCGATATGCTCATGGAAAACGGCTGGCAAAATACTTGGCAGACGAATGACTAAACTCACACTCATTTTAGGCGGTGCGCGCAGCGGCAAAAGTGCTTATGCAGAAAAACTGGCGACAGACAGCGGCTTGCCTGTGACTTATATCGCCACCGCTCAAGTGTATGACGACGAATTTAAGCAGCGCGTACAGCACCACAAAGATAGACGGCCAAAAAATTGGCAATTAATCGAAGCACCACATTATTTAATGGATGCCCTGCAAGCCAATACCCATGCGGGTTCTGGAGCATCTAAAAATTGTATTATTATAGATTGTTTAACCCTTTGGCTGGCGCAGTGCATTTGCCCTGAATGTGCGCCACCAGAAGGCGTGGATTGGGCGCAGGAGCGTGCGACCTTTCTCGAACTATTGCCAACATTACAAGGCAACATTATTTTGGTCAGCAATGAAGTTGGCATGGGCATTGTGCCGCTAGGTGAGATAAATCGCCAGTTTCAAGATGAACAAGGTCGCTTAAATCAAGCAGTGGCGGGCATTGCAGGCGAGGTGGTGTTTGTAGCTGCTGGCTTGCCCTTAAAGTTAAAAGGTTAAAATATGACAACAGAATTTGCATTAAAAAGTGAGTTTATCGCGCTGTGCGATTTACTTAAAACTACAGGCATCGCCAATAGCGGCGGCCAAGGCAAAGCAATGGTGGCCGATGGTCATGTGCGTGTAGATGGGGAAATTGAGCTACGCAAAACGGCGAAAATTCGCAAAGGCCAAGTGGTTGAATGTTTTGAAGAAACAATTAAAGTAACTTAATTTAGCTTAAAATAGCCACCCTGTACCAGTACTTGGCATCACCATTCTCGCTAAGTGCTAAAGCACTAAGTCGAATGTGAAACCCGCATGGATGTTGGCTTGCAGGGCAGATGATTATAAATTTACAAAGCTTATTTTTGGTACTTTTTGCGAAAAATCCAGCTGCGTGACGCTGGCGTGATCGATATTAAATCGAAATAAGCCTTTCAATTCCATATTCAACACATGCGCAAGAAGCGCGCGGATCAAGCCTCCGTGCGAAATCACCAGTATATTTTCGTCCAAATGCTTGCTTAAAATTTCATCTAAAAAATGCACGCCGCGCTGCTGCAATTGACTAAAAGTTTCGCCATTGGGTGGTGCTTTGTTGGCGTAATCGTGCGCCCAATCATCAAAAATATCGCGCGGAATATCGTCCCAAGCGTGCATTTCCCAATCGCCGAAATGCAGCTCCATTAAGCGCTTATCTAATAACGGTTGACCCAAATTAAGCGCTTCTGCCAGCTTGACGCAGCGCTGCAAAGGGCTGCTATAAACAGCATCAAAAGTCATGCTGGCAAGCTTGGTTTGCGTGTTCGCCACTTCATTTGCAAAGCTGGTCGCTACGTCAATATCGCTTTGGCCATAACAAATTCCAGGCTCTATTTGTAGCGAAGTGTGGCGAATTAGCGTGAGTTTCAAACGTTATAACTCCAAATTGCCACGCCCAAATAAAACGCCAGCTCTGTGATTTGTTGCATCGCGCCAAGCGTATCGCCCGTGTAGCCGCCCAGCCATTTGTGGATTTTTTGCCGCCACCAAAACCAGCTTAAAAATACTGGGATCAAAGTCATCAAAACAAATTTAACGCTAATTTCAGGCGCATGATTGTTCGCTACCAACAAAGCAATAATCGCAAAAAACGGCAACAAACCAAACACTGTTGCCAACATTAAATCTTTGAAATTAATTGCTGTGGCGAGCGGCTTGGCTTTGCCCGCAGGCTTGGTGTAACTGAGTGTCGCCATCACATAAACCGCCGTCAAACGGCTGAGTGCATGGCCTGCAATTAAAGCAAATGGAATGAGGTAATAGTTGAGTGAACTTAACAACTGAAACTTGGTAAACAGCACCAAAAACAAGGCGACTGCACCGTATGTCCCCAATCTGGAATCTTGCATGATAGTGAGTATTTGCTCTTTATCCCAGCCGCCACCAAGGCCATCTGCGCTATCTGCTAGACCATCTTCGTGGAACGCGCCAGTGAGGTAAATCGTGCTTGCCATGCTGATTAACACAGCGATATTTTGCGATAAAAATTGTGCGCTTAACGCAAAAATACCCGCGCCCACCAAGCCGACAATGATGCCAATAAGCGGAAAATATTTGGCAGAATGGTTTAAATCGGACTCTTGAAAATCAGCAAAATTCGGCACGGGGATTCGTGTAAAAAATCCCAATGCCAATAAAAAATAGCGCCACTCTTTATACATTTTTAACTTTTTTCGGAGATGCCAGCCGACTCAAAACTCGCCATCTCATTTAAAAAATTCACCGCCGCTTGCACCAAAGGCAACGCCAATGCCGCACCCGTGCCCTCTCCCAGCCGCATGCCTAAATCTAGCAGCGGTTTCGCGCCTAAATAATCTAATAATTTGTGATGTCCAACTTCGCCTGAGCAATGCGCGAACACACAATATTGCAAAATATTCGGTTGCAATTTGCTGGCAATTAAAAGCGCAGCGGTCGCGATAAATCCATCAATCAACAACAAAGCTTTTTGCTCGGCTGCACCCAACATTGCACCTGCCATCATGGCGATTTCAAAACCACCGAATGTCGCCAGCACCCGCATCACATCTTGGTTGTCGATAGAATGGTGTTGAATGGCTTGCTTAAGTATTGCTGTTTTATTAATCAAGCCTGCGTCGTCTAAACCCGTGCCACGTCCCACACATTCCTCAATTGGCATATTGCACAACACACTCATTAAACAGCTGGCTGACGAGGTATTTGCAATGCCCATTTCACCAAAACCCAGCACATTACAGCCTGCATTAATCTCTTGTTTTGCAATTGCTGCGCCACGAGCGAACGCTTGCTCACATTGCGCTAGCAACATAGCTGGCGCATGCAAAAAATTAGCAGTGCCCATGTCGATTTTAGCGTCAATTAAATTTGGATTAGGCACAAACTGATGATTCACACCCACATCAATCACGCGCAATTGCATATTATTTTGCTTGGCGAACACATTTATGCCAGCACCACCCGCTAAAAAATTAAGCACCATTTGTGCAGTAACGGCCTGCGGATAAGGGCTGACGCCACTTGCAGCGATGCCGTGATCGCCAGCAAATACAAGCATGGTCGGTTTATTTAATTGCGGTGATAAAGTATTTTGAATCAAGCCAATTTGCAGCGCGATTTCTTCCAAGCGGCCAAGCGCGCCAAATGGCTTAGTTTTATAGTCTATTTTATTTTGCAATGCAGCTTTTAAAGCGCCATCTAATGGCGAAATTTGAAATGTTGTCATCTCAGAAGTTTAAATGAAAAACCCGCAAAACCGTTAAGCTTTGCGGGTTTAATTTCGACTAAAACTAATTATTTAGCGGCTTCGGTTGCTGCTGCATCTTTAGCTGCTTGTATTGCGTCTACGGCTTCTTCTTTGGCATCTGCCGCTGCTGCGGATGTTGCTGCTGCCGCATCGCTAGCTGCATCAGTCACGGCGCCTGCAGCCTCAGTTGTGGCGGTTGCAGCCGCATCTTTAGTGGCATCTACTGCTTCGCCCATTTCTGTTTTTGCCGCATCGGCAGCTTCTTCTGCCTTTTTGCTGCAGGCAACTGTCAATGTTGTTGCAACTAAACCTACTAATAATGCACGTAATAATGGTTTCATATCAAAACTCCTTAATAGTTACTGTCGGTGAATTATTGTGGTGGAATACGTAACATTTGACCTGGATAAATTTTGTCTGGGTGGCTCAACATTGGCTTGTTCGCTTCAAAAATTTTCATATAAGCATTGGCATTGCCATAATATTCTTTGGCCACTTTTGAAAGCGTATCGCCACGCACCACGGTGTAAAATTGTGGCTCTTCCTCAGCTTCAATCACACCCAATTGGTCTTGCACATGCTCAACACCAGCCACATTGCCGCAACACAATAAAATCTTCTCTTTAGTGGCTTGATCTGCTGCCATACCTTGCACAATCACCGTGCCAGATGCGCCATCAAAACCAATCGCAAGGCCATCTGCGGTTAAATTCATTTTTGCCACATAATTTGCAATTGCGTTAGCAGCTGCTTTGTTTGCCGCATCTACATTTACAGGTGTTGGGTTGGCTTTTGCGGCTACTTCTGTCGCTTTTGCCTCGCCAATACCAAATAATTTTTCACCTGCTTCTTTAATAAATGAAAACATGCCCATATTGCTCTCCTTGTTAATTTTGATTGATAGAACTTAGGTTGTTGAACAAAAGGCTAACGATAATTTTGAGCCCATTCATAGCATCATAGTTCAATTATTTTAATTTGACCACCTTAGTTGGCAATTAAATTGTTAAGCTTTGTTACAAGATGAATTAAGTTTGCTATAATGCGCGACTTGCAAATCTCTAGCGATATTTGTAGCGTTGGCCGGATAGCTCAGTCGGTAGAGCAGCGGATTGAAAATCCGCGTGTCGCAGGTTCGATTCCCGCTCCGGCCACCAATACTGCGATGTCGTTAAAATCACAGTTGTACTTAATCTAACCAAATCTCAATAAAATCAATCTCCTAAAGCATTCACATCGGTTATTTCATGTGTACAATAAGCATACTTATTAAGGCTTTAACATGAAAAGTTATTCTGAAATTGAAGCAAGCGATTTATTTGAGCTTATCACTAAACCAAAAGTACTTTTGGTGGACGTGCGTAACGATGACGAAGTCGCGCGCGGTGTCATCCCTGGTGCGATGCACATTCAACTCTCCATGTTGCCATTGCAATACGATAAACTCATGAATGCAAATACCGTGGTATTTTATTGTCACAGCGGCGTGCGCTCGGCACATGCGGCCGATTTTGCCGTAAATAAAGGCGTAAAAGATGTATTTAATCTCGTTGGCGGCGTGATTGCTTGGGGTAAAGCTGGCTACGTTTTAAGTAAGAAAAAATAAGTTAAGACTATTTTGCTGATAGGAAATCAATGGAATTCGATAAAGAATTAGATGCTAAAAATCTCAATTGCCCCTTGCCCATCTTGCGCTGCAAAAAAGGCTTGAGCGAAATTAATGCACACCAAGTCCTAAAAATTACGGCGACCGATCCAGGCTCTGTCAAAGATTTTGAAGCTTTTTGCAAGCAAACAGGACATGTCATGGCACGTCGAGATGAAGACGAGGGCGTTTACACGTTTTACATCAAAAAACGCGCTGACTAGAGAAGTAATTACAAGTGAAATAATTAATAGTCATGGCTAAAAAGCTTGCCCTTATTGCCTCTAAAGGCAGCCTAGATTGGGCTTATCCGCCTTTTATTTTGGCTTCTACCGCCGCCGCGCTAGATTACGAAGTGCAGATTTTTTTCACTTTTTACGGCTTAACCTTACTTAAAAAAGATTTAAGCGATTTAAAAGTCTCACCACTTGGCAACCCCGCCATGCCCATGCCAGTGCCCATGCCAAACTTTGTGCAAATGTTGCCAGGCATGGAAAGCATGGCGACCATGATGATGAAGCAAAAAATTGCCAGCAAAGGTGTTGCGAGTATTGAGGAACTGCGCGCGGCCTGTATTGAAGCGGGTGTTAAGCTGATTGCTTGTCAAATGACAGTGGACTTATTCGATTTCAAAAAAACCGATTTTATTGACGAGATTGAGTTTGGTGGCGCAGCAACCTTTTTTGAGTTTGCAGGCGAATCTGACGTGCAACTTTTTATTTAACATACTGAATATTTTTAAGGTGCTAAGCCGCGACTACTGGGTGTTTTTGGCCTCTATCAAGGCATTCACAAACACCTGAATATCCCATTCGCAACCGCTACACCCCGTATTCACCCCAGTCCAGCGCGATATTGCCTCAAAATCTTTGCCCTGCATCACTAAGTCAAAAATCTTCCCACGCGTCGTGCCACTGCAAGCGCACATAATTTCATCGACTAAATTCTCTTTTTCTTCGCTCATATGCCGATTAAACAAGTATCTATAAAATTATATAGATTCAAATCAGATTATTTTAGTTTCGCTAGCTGTGTTTTTAGCTTCTCTAAACTGGCTGTAAAATCCGCAACACGCGCTTTTTCTTGCTCTACCACGGCTACTGGCGCGCGCGCAACAAAGCTTTCATTATTCAGTTTTGAATTAGCTTTGGTGATTTCGGCATCAGTTCTAGCAATTTCTTTACTTAAGCGTTCTTTTTCTGCAGCAATATCTATTTCTACTTTTAGCATTAATTTAAAGTCATCTACCAGCATCACAGGCGCATCGGCTTCTGGCAATTCAGCTACAATTGCCACATCATCTAATTTGGCTAATGCTTTTAAATATGGTGCATACAGCGCTAGTTTTTCAGCGTCACCAGATGCAATTAATGGCACGCGTGCGGCAGGCGAAATAGTCATTTCACCACGTAAGCTGCGGCACGCATCGACCATTTGCTTCAACTGCACCACCCAAGCTTCTGATGTTTCATCAATCTTATCTGGCTGCGCTTTTGGGTAAGGTTGCAGCATAATGCTTGGTTTATCAATACTGGTCATGGGCGCAATGGTCTGCCAAATTTCTTCGGTAATAAATGGCATAATCGGGTGTACTAAACGCAATATAGTTTCTAACACACGCAACAAAGTACGCCGTGTTGCGCGTTTTTCTGCATCATCACCGTTTTGAATTTGTACTTTAGCTAGCTCTAAATACCAGTCACAGTATTCATCCCATACAAATTCATAAATTGCTTTTGCTGCTAAATCGAATCGATAATCGGTGAAAGCGCGTTCTACTTCCGCTTCTGTGCTTTGCAATATGCTCACAATCCAACGGTCGGCTTGGCTAAATTTACGCCCGCCTTCACCACAGCTTGCTGCATCAAAGCCATTGTCTTGAGGCGTTCCATCTTCCTTTTGTGTGTTCATCAACACAAAGCGTGTGGCGTTCCATAGTTTGTTGCAGAAATTACGGTAGCCATCGCAGCGCTGCAAATCAAATTTAATATCGCGACCAGGGCTAGCAAGTGCAGCAAAGGTGAAACGCAAAGCATCTGTACCATAAGCAGCGATGCCTTCTGGAAACTCTTTACGCGTTCGCTTCTCTATTTTCTCTGCGTCTCTAGGGTTCATCAAACCTGTAGTGCGCTTTTTAATCAAGTCATCCAAGCCAATGCCATCAATCAAATCAATCGGGTCTAAAACATTGCCCTTAGACTTGGACATTTTTTGACCTTCTGCATCACGAATCAAGCCATGCACGTATACATGCTTAAACGGAATTTTGCCAGTGATGTGTTTCGTCATCATCACCATACGCGCCACCCAGAAGAAGATGATATCAAAACCCGTGACCAACACGCTAGAGGGCAAGTATTGTTGCAAAGCTTGATTTTGTGCGTCTAACGCATCATCGCCTGACCAATCGAGCGTAGAGAATGGCCAAAGTGCGGATGAATACCAAGTATCCAGCACGTCATTATCGCGCTTAAGTCCTGCATCCAACACCGCATTAAGATGTTCTATAATTCCTTTGCGTTCCCAGTCCTGAATGTTAGGTGTTTCTCTAACTTTCTCTAACTCAAGATTTAAAGCTACTTTAAATTTTTCTAAAGCCTCAGCTTCATTTAACGCAACATAAACTTTGCCGTCTGGCCGCCCAATTTCATACCAAGCAGGAATCTGATGCCCCCACCATAGTTGACGTGAAATACACCAGTCTTGAATGTTATTCAGCCATTGGTTATAAGTATTGACCCAGTTTTCAGGGTAAAACTTGATTTCGCCACTGGCTACTACATCTAAGGCTTTTTGTGTGATGGACTTACCATCAGCAGCAGGCTGGCTCATGGCTACAAACCATTGATCTGTCAGCATAGGCTCAATAATTACACCCGTGCGATCACCACGCGCCACTTTGAGTTTATGTTTTTCGGATTTGACTAAGTAAACTAGAGCCACAAGATCAACCACAATCAGCTTAATAGCCTCGA
>JANOWN010000064.1:0-9129 GCA_031417915.1 Methylotenera sp. | reverse complement strand
GTGGTAAAGGTGACCGTGGTCGCGGTCGCACTTAAACCAGACAACGAGACGGTAAAGTTGACTGGGCTGCCTTCGGTGGCGCTCGCCGGGGCGATTGATACCGTTGGGATGGCTTCGTCATCGACGATGGTTGCAGTTCCTTGCGCATCTGCTATTAATGCACCACCTGTTGGGTTGGTCAGGTTAACCACAAACGTTTCTGAAATTTCAAAAACACCATCATTTAAAATAGGAATGGTAATGGTTTGTGTAGTCACGCCAGTTGCAAATGTAGCTGTATTGATAGTCGCCGTGTAATCAGAACCTGTAATTGCAGTGCCATTGGCGGTGGAATAATCCACTGTAGTAACGCCAGACGCAGGTGTTGTGAGAGTAATGGTAAAGGTAGCGGTGCCTGCGGCCTCGTTCACGCTGATGTCGTTAATCACAAACTGTGGCGTGCCTTCGTTATCGATAATCGTGGCAACCGCACTAGAAGGTGCAGGGTTAGCGCCGCTTACTGGTGTGGTAGTAAGCGTAAATGTTTCATTACCTTCAGCGATAATATCATCGGTTACGGGTATGCGTAATTGTATTGAAGTTGCCAAAGCAGGTATGGTGACGTTTCCAACAACTAGCAGCCATGTGGTGCCTCCATCAAGTGAATACTCTAATGTGGCAAGCGCACTTGTATCGGTACCAATAGTGGCGGGATTAGCACCAGAGCCACTTAGGCTTGGCGTAAATACTACGGGGCTAGCGCTAGGATTGCTTAAATTAACAGTAAATACTGCATGCGTACTAATGCCTTCAATCACACCACCTGCTGCTGTAACGGAAAGGGTTGGAGCAGGATCGTTGTCGGTAATAAGCGCTGTACCAGTTGCATTTGGGTTACTGGTGGATGCAGGTACAGTATTAGTTACTGTGAGTGTGAAGTTTTCATTCGGTTCGTCAGTGCTATCGTTAGTGGTGGGTGTACGCACTAAAATTGATGTCGAACCAGCTGGGATAATCGCCGTGGTAGTATCTGCCCATGTAGCGCCGCCGTTATAAGACACTTGTAGATTGCCTGCGCCTGCAGTGCCAAAGTCACTGCCAGCACCAGTTGCTGTGCCGTTATTTAAGCTTAAGTTAAGTGGCACTGCAACGCCAGTCGCAGTTGATAAGCTTACCGTAAATACTGCAAAAGCGCCTTCAGTAACAGTTGGGCTACTAACACTTAAAGAGGGCTCTGGGGTATCTGTGACTGGGCCCAAAGTGAGCACGCCTGTGTCACTTAAACTGCCGTCAGATACGGTATAAGTGATAGCAGGCACTGCTCCCACATAATTAGGGGCAGGCGTAAAAGTATAGCTGCCATCCGCTTTAATATTAATCGTGCCCTCTACAATGGTGATGCTTCCACCCACCGCGCCCGCTGGCACAACGACTGTATTGCCGTTTACAACAAATTGTGTCACCGTCAGCGTGTTACCATCCACATCGCTATCATTACTCAATACATTGCCGCTCACAGGCGTATCTTCTGTTACTGCGCGCACGTCGTCTGTCGCAACAGGTGCATCATTCACAGCATTCACAGTAATAGCAACATTGGCAGGCAATGAGATTGCGCCACCGTTATCTGTCGCCGTGAATGGAATGGTTACTGGGCCAAAATAATTAGGTGCAGATATAAAGGTTAGGTTATTGCCTTCTATCGGCGTCAGTACAGTACTGGTGGTGACCGCAATTAGCGGGCCCACTCCACCTGCTTGGTAGTACAGCACCCCTTGACCAACTGGCAATGTTGTCACACGGTATGAGGAAATACTACCATCTGCATCTGTACCCGCTAAGACAACTGGAATGCTCGCCGCATCTTCAGTGCCAGATACTGAGCTAGCTGTGGCTATAGGGCGAATATTGCTAGACGGCGGAGGATTGCCACCACCCCCATTGCCACCACCGTTATTACCATTTCCAAACTCATTGTCGTCTCTGCGTTGAAAGTCATTATCGCGGCGGCTTTCAAATTGCTCACGCGGCGTTTTATAGCCAAAATTAAATGCATTCAGGTCTTGATCAATGCGTGGTAAGTAAATAGCATTATCGCCCAACTGCACTTCACGATCCTGTTCCAGCGGATTATTGTCACCGAATTCGAGGCTTGCAACGTCGTACTTATAGGAAAATTGATTTAAAACATCATCAACGCGCAATAAATCGACAAAGGTATGGCCCTGCTGATCTAAACCAAAGCCTTCATTACGCGCTTCAGCTAGCGCCTGAATAATGTCATCAATATTGTCACCGCTGCCGATGGCTTGCACTAGGCTTTGAATAGTATCTTGAGTAACTGCGTTATCGCTTGGTTCGACTAAATTATACAGAATCGCGTCAGAAAGTTCTTGCGTAAAGGTTACCGTTTGTTGCGCAGCAATTTGCACGCGATTACCATTGGCAAGCTCTAGCTCTACCAGCGTACCTTTTGGCGCGACGATGGTATCGCCCGCTTGGATGCTATCACCCAGCGCCAGTGGCCTTTGTGCGCCTTGCGCATCTACGATAATTGCTGAACCAGTGAGTGAAACTACGGTGCCGATATTTGCCATGCTATTTTCCTTAGGTGTGAAACACACTACTTTTTTCGATGTTGCTATTAAACATCAGAAAGCACAAGAAAAATATTGGCCTGAAGGACAATGCCTGCAACCCAATATACATAAGGGTTACAGGGTAGATGTTTAGGGTCTTTTGTTGAGCATTAGTGCGAGATGAAGACGATCTTTTGCGCCTAGGCGCTCGAAAGTAGAAGACAGATGAGCTTTAACCGTGCGCTCGGTGATCTTTAAAATACGTGCAATTTCTTTATTACTCAAACCCTTAGCGGCTTCTAGCGCCACTTGCTTTTCGCGCTTGGTCAATGATTTTAGGTGCTGGTTCACCACTAGTGCTTGGTTGCCAGCTAAATTGGTAGAAACCTCAATCAGGCGTTTAAGCAAATCTTGCCCCATCCACACGCCACCATTGATGATGACGGTTTTAATTTCTGCTAATACTTTAGCTGGGCTGTAAGCGTGCGAATAAGCCAGTACACCTAGACTCATCACATGCAAAGCTTCCGCTTGGTTCGGCGCATTGGCCAGCACCGCAATTTTGGCGTTTTTATACTTTTTTTGAATTAGCGAGATGCTATTGGCAAGCCATTCTTGGCGATCTTCATTCATGTGCAACCAAAATAAAATTGGCGCGTCTTTCTGCGCTTTTGTGGGCTTGGCTTGCACCGTGGCTGCAATTTTGGCTCTGGGGAAAGCTTCTATCCAGCTGACTAAGCCCGCGCTTAGTGGTGAAATAAAAATGTCTTGCATCAATGTTATCTCACGCTATCTTTCACTAAAGGCGTAAGACTTAGCTTTCAATACTGGCTTCAACAAATAGGAAAGAATAGTTTTTTTACCCGTCAAAATATCCACTTGCGCCTGCATGCCAGCAATGATTGGCAAGCTTTCGCCAAGACTGTTTTTTAAGGTACGCACGCGCACAATGTAATAAGCGTTGCCTTTGTCATCCACCGTTGAGTTGGGCGAAACTTCTTCTACTACAGCATCTAGTGTGCCATAAACGGTGTAATCATAAGCCGTGAGTTTCACCACTGCAGGCTGCTGTGGTCGCAAAAATGCAATGTCTTTAATCTGTACTTTGGTTTCTATCACCAGCGCATCGTCGGTCGGAACCACTTCCATTACTTCTTTACCCGGCTGAATCACGCCGCCCACAGTATTAAAAAACAAGCGACTCACTTTGCCGTTCACTGGCGATTTTAATGTTGATTGCTTTACCTTATCAGTCAACGCCACGCTGGTTTCGGTCAAGCTCGCGAGCTTGGCAGAAGTTTCATTGAGCTCCGTACGCACTTTGCTGCGAAAACTTTGTTCGGCCTCAATAATTTTACGCTTAGCCTCAGAAATACCCACTTGAATGCGACTAATTTGCGCTTTTGATTGATCAATCTCACCGCGTGCGCGTGTCGCTTCGCGCTCTAATTTTAAAATATCAATCTCAGAAACCGCGCCGCTGGCTAGCAAGGGCTTATTCGCAGCCAACTCTTTGTTCGCCGATTCATAAGTTTTTTCAGCAATTTCTTTTTTAGATTGCAATTCAATCAGCTCTTTTTCACGCTGTTCTTTTTGATCGCGCGCAATATTTACTATCGAATCTAGCTCTTCACGACTAGCGTTATACAAAGCTTTTTCTTGCTCATACACCAGCGGCGTTTCTTTTTGCACTTCGGTGGGTGGATTAAATGCACTGCCTTCTGCCAGCGCCTTTAAACGCGCTTGCTTAGCTAACAGCGCCAAATACTGGCCTTTGTTTTCGCGCAAGGATGACACCGCGCGCGTTTCGTCAATTTTAATCAGTGGCGTGCCGACTTTTACCAGCTCGCCTTCTTTAATCAATATCTCAGAAACGATACCGCCATCTAGCGATTGAATGACTTGCACTTGGCGCGACGGCACTACCCTGCCCTCGCCGCGCGTCACTTCGTCTACCTTGGCAAAATATGCCCAAATAATAGCGGCCAGCAAAATCGCCAAAATGCAATACATCAGTTTTTTAGCTTTTAGCGGCGCTTGTTCCAAAATAGCTAAATCCGCTTCTTCGCTCCAAGCCAAATCATCGCGCGTTTCCGTAGGCACCGCTTTATCTACCATGTAATAAATCGGCGCTGTTAGCCAACTTTGCTTTTTCAAAAAGTTGTTTAAACTACCAATTATTTTAAATAAACCTTGGCTCATGTTAAAGCGCCTTCACAATCTTGCCCGCACGCAAGGCTTCTATGACTTGCTCTTTTGGCCCATCCGCCACAATTCTGCCAGAATCAACCACAATGATGCGATTCGCCATATCAAACAAAGTAGAACGATGGGTAATCAGTACCACGGTTTTGCCTACGGCAGCTTCCATTAAGCGTTTTTTTACTACATCTTCTGTAGTGTGATCCATCGCGCTGGTCGGCTCATCCAGCAACACAATCATTGTGCGTCCAATCAGTGCGCGCGCAATACCAACACCCTGCTTTTGCCCGCCAGAAAGTGTTTCGCCGCGCTCGCCCACTAGCAAATCAAAGCCTTTTGGGTGCGCATTGATAAATTCATCGATACCGCCAGCATGCGCTGCCGCCAGCACCGCAGCATCATCCGCATGTGGCGATGTGATGGTTAGATTTTCGCGCATAGTGCCATAAAACAAATGCGTCTCTTGCTGCACATAGCCCACGCAGCGCCGTAATTCAGCTGGATCAATCTGACGCGAATCAATACCATCAATCAAAATTGCGCCTTCTGTCGGCTCATACAAGCCAAGAATCAGTTTATGAATAGTGGTTTTACCAGAACCCATGCGTCCCAACAGCGCCACGTGCTCGCCCGCCTTAATTTTGAACGAAACTTTGGTTAAGGCTTTTTCTTCCGCCCCGGGATAACTAAAACTCACTTCTCTAAACTCGATATCGCCTTTAAAAACAGGGCGCGACAGGAAATTGGAATCCAACGGACGCTCAATAGGCTTATTCATAATTTCATCTAGCGATGCTAGCGAAGTAGCCGCCGTGTGATATTGCGTCAGCAAGCCTGCCATTTGCGAAATTGGCGCCATCGCGCGCGAGGCCAACATAGTGCTTGCTATCAAGCCGCCCATGGTGAGATCGCCACTGGTCACCAAATACACGCCCAGCAAAACCAAAGAGACTGTAGTAATCTGCGAAATCGCATTCGAGCCATTGTTAATCGACTGCGAAAGTAGTTTTAATTTGCTGCCCACTTCGGTTAAATAACTGGCGGTGTGCTCCCATTTGCGCTGCATGTGGCCTTCTATGCCAAGCGCTTTCACAGTTTCTAATCCCACCAGGCTTTCAATCAGCGTCGCGTTGCGTAGCGCACCAGCACGGTACATGGTCTCAGAAAGTTCATGCATTTTAGTTTGCACGCTAAACGCATACGCCAGCATAATAATACTACCCATAATCACTGGAATCACCATTGGCGGCGAGATCCACGCCATCACAGCGATAAAAATCAAGCCAAAAGGCACGTCAATTAAAGTGGTGATGGTGGCTGAGGTAATAAAATCACGCACACTTTCGAAAGAGCGCAAGTTACTGGCCAGTGAGCCGACCGAATTCGGCCTCATCTCTAGGCGCGTACCCAATACTTGCTCCATAATGCGGGCGCTCAACTGCACATCAATTCGCGTGCTGGCCCAATCAAGAAAATAACCACGCATAGTGCGCAAAATCAAGTCGCCAATCACAATTACCACCACGCCAATCGACATCACCCACAAAGTTTCTACCGAGCGATTTGGCACCACGCGGTCATACACATTCATGGTGAACATCGGCATGGCAAGCGCGAATATATTGACTACCAGCGCTGCCACCATAATGTCGCGATAAATGCGTTTGTTTTCCGCCAGCGTGCCCCAGAACCAATGTTTTAAGCGCACTTTGCCCACGGCTGGGGCGCGTTTATCAAACACATATTTGGGTTTGGTGACGATGGTATAGCCTGCGTATTGCGCGACAATTTCTGCCAATGACACGACGACTTCAGCATCACCCAATTCAGGATAAATCACGCGCGCCATGTTGCTGGCTTTATCGATGCTCACCAGCTTGCAGGCCTCGTCGTTATTGAGCAACAGCGTAACAGGCAAAAATTCATTACGAATTTGCTCGATTGGTTTTTTAAGGATGGTAACAGCTAAGTTTTCGCGCTCAGCCGCGCGTTTAAACAGCGCAGGCGTCATTTTACCGTTGCGCAAAGGCAAGCCAGCAATCAGCGCATCTTTAGTAGTGGTAATTTGGTGTGTGCGGCAAGCCAACAGCAAGCAGCCCAATAGAGAATCCTTCGTGCTGGCTTGATTTTGCGTTAATTGTTCAAGATTGTCAGTATCTAAACTCATTGCTTCAATCGGTTCAAGATTTTATTTAATGTAATGTATCAACATTTGGCCAATACTACAATTGGATTAGCATTGCTGGTGGGATTTTAGGCGCAGTTTATGCCAAAATTAACTAAAATTTACAAATATGGAAGTTTTTGGAGGCGCGAACCAGAGTCGAACTGGTCTAAACGGCTTTGCAGGCCGCGGCATAACCGCTTTGCTATCGCGCCGATAAGGCTATTTTAAAACCAAAACGGCGAAAGCATGATTGCATTCGCCGTTGTGTACTCTAAACTAGATTAGTTAAAGTAAAGATAATGGAGCGGGAAACGAGGCTCGAACTCGCGACCTCAACCTTGGCAAGGTTGCGCTCTACCAGCTGAGCTATTCCCGCATTCGTTAAGAAGCGAGCATTTTAGCGATTTTTGGCTTTGTGTCAAGACCAAATGGCGCGCTAAGCGCTTATTTATTTGCCTTTTATTTGCGGCCAAGCTAGCTTTACGTAATAAGCCATTGATAGCAATGTTAAAAATGCCGCAATCACAATCAACACATGCCCAGCCATTTGTGTGGGGAACACTCCCCAAGCCGTGTGAATATTATCCCAATACAATAAAAACAAAATCGCCAGCATTTGTGCTGCTGTTTTAACTTTACCAATCATGGCTACTGCAACACTATTGCCTTGCGCTTCGCCCGCCATCCACTCACGTAGCGCGCTCACGGCAATTTCGCGGCCAATAATAATCAAGGAAACAATAGCACCCACGCGCCCAAACTCCACCAACACAATCAGCGCTGCCGCCACCATCAGCTTATCGGCCACTGGGTCTAAAAAGGCTCCAAAGGCCGAGCTTTGATTAAGCCGTCGCGCCAAATAGCCATCCAGCCAATCGGTAAATGCAGCGATGGCAAATACGATACTTGTGAATATATTCACCGAATGCGAAGGCAGCTCTCCCAAAGTGCGCAAATTTTCTGGCCAATAAAACGCACCCACAAAGATGGGGATTAGCAAAATACGCAGCCAGGTGAGCAGGGTAGGGATATTCAACGTCATTTAATGAAATTCTCCGTAGATTTTTTCAGCTAAACTTTTGCTGATGCCTTCAACTTGGGCGATTTCATCCATACTAGCATTTTTCACCCCATCTAATCCACCAAAGCGCGTCAGCAGCGCTTTGCGGCGTTTTGCACCGATTCCAGCGATGTCCTCCAAGCTCGAGGTAATACGGGCCTTGGCGCGCTTGGCACGATGCCCTGTGATGGCGAATCGGTGCGCTTCATCGCGAATTTGTTGTAGCAAATGCAAACCAATATTATCGCTAGGCAAATTCACCATTTCACCCGTGTCGCCGAAAATCATGGTTTCCAAGCCTGGTTTTCGGTCTTCGCCTTTGGCAATGCCAATCAGCAAAATGTCTTCTAGCCCAACTTCTTGCATCACCTCAATCGCTACGCCGAGCTGGCCTTTGCCGCCATCGATAAACACCAAGTCTGGCCGTACGCCCTCGCCCGCCGCGACCTTTTTATAGCGCCGCGTCAGCACATCACGCATCGCCGCGTAATCGTCGCCTAGGGTGATACCTGTGATGTTATAGCGCCTGTATTCGCCATTTTGCAGGTCGCCGCGGTCAAACACCACGCAGCTACCCACCGTCGCCTCGCCCATGGTGTGGCTAATATCAAAGCATTCAATACGCTCTACATTTTCCGCCAAATTAAGCGCTTCGCGCAGCGCTAATAAGCGTGCCGCTTGGTTGCTAGAGGTTTGCTGTTGCTGCGTCAACGCCAGCTCGGCATTCGTTTGCGCCATTTTCAGCCAAACTTTTTTATCGCCGATAGTATTGGTCTGAATGCGCACTTTTCTGTTCGCCTGCTCGCTTAACGCTTGCTCGAAATCTTTGATGTCAAATTCCACGCCGCATACAATCAGCGGAGGCGTATTTTGTGCCACGTAATGCTGCGTTAAAAATGCTGCGATAGTTTCAGGCGGTTCTGCGTCTTGCGAATTCTTTGGAAAGTAACTTTTATCGCCCAAATGTCGCCCACCGCGTATCATGACCAAATTGATGCAATGACCGCCGTTATTGCTTTCTAGCGCGATTATGTCAGCGTCATTTACACTAAAATCACTGACAAATTGTTTGGCTTGCACTTGGCGCAAGGCTTGCATACGGTCTCGAAACACCACCGCCAATTCGTATTCTTGGTCGGCCG
>JANOWN010000063.1:0-20761 GCA_031417915.1 Methylotenera sp. | reverse complement strand
AGCGCTTGAAAGCGTTGCAAACCTTTTTCAAAGTTTTCTTTGTCCACTTTCACTTTGTTCATCATGTGTTCAACCACATCTTCGTTCTTGCCGCGCAAGCCACGCAGCTCTTCCAGCTGCTCTACCACGCCCGCTACGCGCGATTCCAAAATCATGTTCGAATTGCCGATTAAGTCTTCAATCTCGTTTTTGGTATTGTCGCGAACAATTTCTTTTTTAGATGGAATTAACTCATCAGACAGCGCTTTTTCAAGCTCTGGCAAACGGCTTTGCGCCAATAAAGCATCATCACCGTTAATTTTAGCCAGCAAGCCTTTTTGCGCGGAGGTTGGGAAAATTTGATTAGTTTCCAAACCCAACAGCTCAGCACTGCTTTTAATTTGTTTGGTGATTTCTCTTTCAATTTCTTTTTCGTTCTTTAGCTCATCCCACAACCCGTCGATTTTATTCAACACAGCCAAGCGACCTTTTTGCTTCCAGCGCGTACCGCTAATATATTGGCGCCACACGTCAATTTCAGATTTTGTCACGCCAGTATCAGCCGCTAAAATAAACAACACCGCATGCGCATTTGGCAGCATATTCAGCGTCAATTCAGGCTCGGTACCAATCGCATTCAAGCCTGGTGTATCTAAAATCACCAAGCCCTGCTCTAACAAAGGATGCGGGAAATTGATCATGGCATAGCGCCAGCACGGAATATCAATGCTGCCGTCTTTATTTAAGCTCATGGCGTCGTCTGAACTATCTGGGTCGAACAAGCCGAATTTCTCAGCCTCTTCAGCAGTCACTCTTTTGGTGCTGCTGACTTCTTTAAACGCAGCGACCATGCTGTCATTATTGTCCACATCAAATGCAACGGTGTGCCACTCATCAGGGTAGCGCTTGTACTCAGAAGTGGTGGCATCTGAAGTGCGCGTTTCAATCGGCAACATCGAGATTGAGGTTGGTTTTGCAGGGTCGTACAATAATTCTGTTGGACACATGGTGGTGCGGCCCGCGCTCGATGGCAGCAAGCGTTGACCGTAATCGGCAAAGAAAATTGCGTTAATGAGCTCTGATTTACCGCGCGAGAATTCGGCCACAAAAGCCACGTTTAATTTATCTTCGCGTAAGCGCTCCAGCAAATTGGTGATGCGCTGATCAATCTGCGCATCGTTCAACTCTTGCTCGTTTAGCCAGCTGCGGTAATCGCAAATGCTATCAACCAGCGCCTTTCTCCACTCAGAGTAGGCTGCAAACTGATGCGCTAATTTATTTTCTGCCATCCAAATCCCCAAAAGTAATGCCAAATTGACTACTTTTCTAGTAATTGAACTTTATCACGCCCATGTAAATAGTCAAATAAATCAGCAACATCTAAGCTAATATTTAATCTAATTTCTGATGAAAGGTTGCTTTTTAGAGACAAACGGTCAAGTTATCAAATTAATTGTGGTAAAAAGCGCTAATTTATTGGCTGCGGGGCATGTTCTGCTATCATTCTACCTCAGACATTTTAGCTAAAATTCTAAATGAGCGGCCTAAACGCAACTACTCCACGCCCGATTGATATTCGCCTGCATCAGACGTCACGCCTGTTAGAAATTAAATTTGATAACAATACCGACTGCATGCTTTCATGTGAGTTCCTGCGTGTTTACTCGCCTAGCGCCGAGGTGAAAGGTCACGGCCCAGGTCAGGAAACACTGCAAATCGGCAAAGAAGACGTGAATATCACCGCCATCGAACCAGTCGGTAATTACGCGGTCAAGCTGGTGTTCTCAGATGGTCACGATACAGGCCTATATTCGTGGGATTATTTGTATTATTTAGGCGAAAATTACGAAGCGATGTGGCTGGAATACATTGGCAGGCTTGAAATGACAGGACACAAGCGTAAGGAAATGTAATGAGCAAAGAAGACTTAAATTACACAACGCAACAAAGCACACATTTTGGCTTTAAAACGGTTGAAGAAACCGAAAAACAAGCAAAAGTTGGCGAAGTTTTTCATTCGGTCGCCAGCAAATACGATGTGATGAATGATGTCATGTCAGCGGGCATGCACCGCAGCTGGAAGCGCTTTGCCGCAGATGTGAGCGGCGTAAAAGTTGGTGATAAAGTGTTGGATATCGCGGGCGGCAGCGGCGATTTGTCGAAACTATTCGCCAAAAAGGTAGGCGCATCAGGCGAAGTGATATTAACCGACATCAACGCATCCATGTTAGCGGTTGGGCGCGATCGCATGATTGATGCAGGTTTGAGCGTGCCAGCCGCACAATGCAATGCGGAAAAACTGCCGTTCGCAGACGAACAATTTGATTGTGTGATTGTGGCTTTTGGCTTGCGCAACATGACCCACAAAGACATCGCACTCAAAGAAATGCAGCGTGTATTGAAAGTTGGCGGCAGATTACTGGTCTTAGAATTTTCAAAAGTGTGGCAACCGCTAGAAAAATTGTATGACGCTTATTCGTTCAAATTTTTGCCATTTATGGGCAAACTCATCGCGAAAGATGCTGAAAGTTATCAATACTTAGCCGAATCAATACGCATGCACCCAGACCAAGAAACGCTGAAACAAATGATGACTGACGCGGGTTTGAGCCGTGTGGATTATTACAAATTAAGTGCGGGCGTGGTGGCTTTACACAAAGGCTACAAGCTGTAATGTTAAAGCCTTTAATCACACGATTTCTGCAACACTTAACCAATCAAAACGAGTGGTCGCGACCGCATTTGCAAGCTTTTGCGGGCAAAGTGGTGCAGTTTGATTTTGTACTCGCCAAAGCTAATTTGGCTATTTTAGAAGATGGCAGTTTGGTTTTAGCTGGCGAAGCGGCATCGCCAGAAGCCATTATCCACATGCCTCCCAGCCTTGCTTTGCGATTACTAGCAGGCGATGAAAACGCAAAAATGCACATTAAAATCGATGGCGACACGCATTTGGCGACCGAAATCAGCAAAGTTTTACAGCATATGCGCTGGGATATTGAGGAAGATTTAAGCAAAGTGGTGGGTGATATTGCGGCTTATAAAATTGGCGAAGTCAGCAAAAAAACCTTTGCCGAAGCCAAGAAACAAAGCATCAATTTGGCCGAAATGCTGAGTGAATATTGGCAAGAAGAAGAAAATATTCTTGCAAAAAAACGCCATGTGGAGCAATTTAACGTCGATGTCGATACGCTAAAAAGCGATGTTGCACGTTTTGAAAAACGACTCCAAAAACTTGAAAAGTCAGGCACAAACTAATGCACTACTTCCGTTTGCTGCATATTTTCTGGGTAGTTTTATGGTTTCGGTTGGATGACTTTATCGCCGAACGTAAAGCATTTAAACCGCTACACACTCTGATTAAAATATTGATGTTTTGGAGGATGCCAGAGCAATCACGCGGAATACGGCTACGTTTGGCCTTAGAAAAACTTGGACCCATTTTTGTAAAATTTGGCCAAATGCTTTCTACACGACGTGATTTATTACCGCAAGACGTAGCCGATGAATTGGCAAAGCTGCAAGACCAAGTACCGCCATTTGCATTCGATGCCGTACAAGCCAGCATTGAAGCGGCTTTCGGAGCATCTTTACACACAATTTTCCCTATATTTGAGCAAATACCAGTCGCCAGCGCCTCGGTTGCGCAAGTTCATTTTGCCGAGTTGGTCGATGGCAAACAAGTTGCGGTTAAAGTGCTACGACCCAATATTAGCGGGGTGATTGGACAGGATTTAGCAGTTTTAAAATCGCTGGCGTGGCTGCTGCAAACCGTTTCTTCTGAAGGTAAACGCTTAAAACCGCTAGAAATTGTGGAAGAATTTGCGCGGCATACGCAACACGAGTTGGATTTAACACTAGAAGCCGCCAATTGCAGCCAGCTTGCGCGCAATTTTCAAGATAAACGATTATTAATACCAGAAGTTTACTGGGATTTCTGCCGCAAAGAAGTGATGACCATGCAGCGCATGCACGGCACGCCAGTGAGCCAAATTGACGTACTTAAAAATAAAGGTATCGACCTCACAAAACTCGCGCACGATGGCGTGGAAATCTTCTTTACACAGGTATTTCGTGATGGATTTTTTCATGCAGATATGCACCCAGGCAATATCCAAGTGGCAGATGATGGTCGCTACATTGCGCTAGATTTCGGCATTATGGGCACGCTTTCAGACACCGATAAATACTATCTCGCGCGTAATTTTTTAGCTTTTTTCAACCGCGATTATCGCGATGTCGCCGTAGCGCATATTGAATCTGGCTGGGTGCCAAAAGATACCGATGTAGATGAGCTAGAAACCTGTATCCGCGCTATTTGTGAGCCGATTTTCAATAAGCCGTTGAAAGATATTTCGTTTGGGAGAACCTTGCTTAGCTTGTTTCAAATGTCGCGCAGATTCGGCGTGGTGATTCAGCCGCAGCTGGTGATGTTGCAAAAAACCTTGTTGAATATCGAAGGCCTAGGCCGCGATTTAGACCCAAATATTGATTTGTGGCAATCTGCAAAACCGTTCTTGAGGCGCTGGATGAGCGAGCAAATTGGTTGGCGTAGCGTAGCCAAAACACTCAAAAAAGAGCTGCCATTTATCGCAAAAAATCTGCCGCAAATGCCGCGTTTGGTACATCAATTTTTAAGCCAGCAAACGCAAGCTGAACAAGATGCGCCGCTGCGAAAAGCGATTGATGACTTAGTCATAGCGCAACAAAAACAAGCGCGCTGGCAAAAAGGGCTTACGTTGGCGGTTTTGCTGTTGGTGTTACTACAAATAAGTTTTGCGTTAGTTTTTATACTTTAAATAGGCGCTCTGGGAGGCAATATCCATGCGGTCCGCAGAGCATATCTATTTGATTTTTTGAGGCTTTTGGCAGCTTTGACAAAAAAACGTAGAGCGCTGCCCCAGTCGTATGCATTTAATAGGTTTGCCACATACTTTGCACGGCTCATCGGTGCGGCCATACGCAAAATATTCTTGCTGAAAATAACCAATGTTACCATCAACACCAAAAAAATCACGCAGGCTACTGCCACCCGCATTAAGCGCGTCATTCAAAGTCAATTTTATTTCTGCCACCAATTTCTCGCATTGTTTTAGCGTGAGGTTTTTGGCAAGCGTTTCGGGATGAATACGCGCCCTAAACAACGATTCACTGGCGTAAATATTGCCCACACCAACCACCAAATGACTATCCATAATCGCAACTTTAATGGCGGCGCTGCGACTTTTTAGTTCGCCATGCAAATATTTGGCGTTAAAATCATCTTCCAAAGGTTCTGGGCCAAGTGGCTTGAGAAGCGCATGGATATTGGGTGCACTGCCAGCCCACAAAACCGCGCCAAAGCGACGCGGATCACGCAAACGCAGCACGCCACCTTCCACAAATTCAATATCAAAATGGTCGTGCTTTTCAGGCGGGTAATTTCTATCGAGCAAACTAATGCGGCCAGACATGCCGAGATGCAGCAATAGTGTTCCGTTCTCAAAGGTTGCCAAAATGTATTTCGCGCGACGGTTTAAACTGATAAGTTTTTGATTTAAAAGCGTTTGCGGCAAGTGCGCAGGAATCGGCCAACGCATACTAGCATTGCGAATCACTACATTTTTAACAGTTTGATTTAAAAGGGGAATTAACCCACGGCGGGTAATTTCAACCTCGGGCAGTTCGGGCATTTGACTACCAAAGCCTTACTGAATATTGAGCGGCGGGTTAAGCATATTAAACCCAACGTCGGCGTTAAAATGGTACATCAAGCCTTCATCAGGGCGACCAAGCAGCAAATCTGGCGACTCTTGAATTTTGTCAAAACGCACGCTTTTGCCATTTTTTAGTTTCACTGCAAACGAGGGATAATTCGCATTGCGCTCTGGCGTGTAAAGCTCGACTTTATTGGCCTGCGCTTGTTTCCAGCTAAAATCTAACCATTCGTTCATCTCATTTTGGGTGATTTTAGCCTTGGGCGCATTTACTTTCCACTTACCATCGGCAATATCCACGTTCAAACGCACATCTACCCATTGCTCTAAACGCGAAAAATCAAAGCCAGTGATTTGCTTGGTTTCATCTTTTGTGAGTATATTTTTATCAATCAACTCAAGCGCTTGCGTGCTTGCCGCCTCAGCATAACTGCCAGGCAACAAATAAATCGCATCTTTAAAAACCACATATTGCGCTTCTGTCACAGGATTAAAAGTACCAAATGCAAACTCTTGCACGCCTGCTGTATTGGTGAGTTTAAGCTTTAATTGCGGATTATCTAAACCGTATTTCGCCAAATCGGTGACGGGGAATTTATCGGCGCTTTTAGCCGCAATAATCGCCAAAATACGTTGTACAGAAAGTTGATCTGCGCGCATTTTATACGGCGCTGTCATGCGCCAAAGCCCATCTATTTTCTCGAAGCTAGTGGGCGCTTTGGTAGGAAATTCCACCTTAATTGCAGTAAAATCAGCCAGTTTTAATGTAGAAACCTCATGCTGAGGAGCCGCCTCGTTATTGACTTGCGGGCGCATGTATAAAAACGTGACCAAACCAGCCACAACGGCCAGCATGATTAAATTAAGAAACCATCTATTTTTCATAATAATATTTTCTTACGCTTTGCGGCGCTTCCACCAGAAATAAAAACCTGCAAATATCATGGCGAATGGAATGATGAAATTAAACAAGCCGAATGGATAAGTGCTTGTCTGGTCGCTGCCAAATTGAACTGGGTTGTAAATTATCATCGCCCAAACATGTCCCCAACCAGATTCTGGAATGGTGATGTTTACGTCTTTTAATGGCATGGGCTGAATGGTAATTTGGCTGTCGTCGCCAGCAAGCCAATTGATGATATTTACGCCAAAATCGAGATTACTCTGGCTGGTAATAAAGGTGTTGGATAAGAAGTTTGCATTGCCCATCACCACCACACGCTGGCCTTTTTTGCCATATTCACGCTCTAAAGCCACGCCAACATTAATTGGGCCACGCTTGTCTTTTTTCTCATCAAATTCTACTTTTAAGTTTTTAACGTTAGGCTCAACTTTGCCTGATTCCAACCAACCCTTTTGCGCGACATCCACCAAACGCCCTACTTTCCAGCCGAAATCATAAGAGGCCTTAGCATCAACTTCGTGGGCTTCTGGATAAACCGTTAAATATTGAAAAGTGCGGGTAATTGCGTGGTCACCATAGGCCGAACTAAAGGCATTTTTAGCATCTTGCTTATAATCTTTAGCCGATAAATCTACCACAATCCCAGGTGAAACATTCACGCCCAAATAGGTAGCAACTTCGTTTAAACCACGTAAATTATCGTCGTCTAATAGCCATAATACATTGCCACCACCCTCAATGTAGGTCTTAATTTTTTTGGTTTCAATGGCATTCAAATCAACTTGTGGCGCAGCAATTACCAACATAGAGCCGTTGCGCGGCACATCTTGCGCTAGCATTAAATTAATATTGGCAAATTTAAAACCTTTGGCTTCCAAAACTTTGCCAAACTCGCCTAAATCTTGATTTTTCTTGCCCTGCAATAGGCGTTCGCCATGGCCGTCCAAATACATAATGGGCTGGTTGTTAGTGCGTGACAGACGCACTAACAAGTTGGTCATCTCTTGCTCAGCAATCGGCGGCGAAATATGTTCTGTGCGTTTGTTGTACTCCACCACCATTTCACCATCTTCCTTCACACCCGCTTCTTGCGCGAGTTTCGGTTCTTCTGATGGGTTAATAAATTTAAGTTTGATGTCTTTCTTTTCGCGTTGATAACGCGCCATAAAATCGATCATGCCTTTTCTAAAATTATCACCGCCAGAAGCGTCATCTTTAGTGGCGTAAACCGTCACATTAATAGGCTCTTTCATTTGCTTAAGGACGTTAACACTACCCTGCGTGAGGATGTTGCGACTGGCTTGCGTGATGTCTTTCGTAATACGATATTGCGTTGCCAAATAGCCCAACAACACAATTAAGCAAATAAACAACAATACAAAAAGCCAGCTTTGAGCCAGCATTTGAAAACGTAATTTTTTATTAATATTCATAAACTTAATCCAACTATCCTCTTAGGCGATCAGCATCTAAGCGACGAATCGTTAATGTTAAGAAAGTGATAATGAGCAATACAAAATAAGCAATATCGCCCGTATCAATCAGGCCGCCAGTAAACGATTGAAAGCGGTGCATGATAGACAAGCTCGGCAAGATTCCACTTGGGTCGCCGGGCAGTACCAAATTTAAAAACGACAAGGCAAACAACACAATAAATGTCAATATTGCCGCCACTACGGGTTGTTGCGTCATGCTTGAGAAATAAAGTCCAGCGGCTGAAAAGCTCGCAATCAATAGCAGCAAGCCAAATGAATTCGCCAATATATAACCAATATCGATTTCTGCCCACGGGCTAAGCGCAAATAGCATGATAGCGATATAGATCACCAAAACACTCAGAAAAATAACCAATCCTAAAAACTTGCCCAATACGATATCGGTGATAGAAACAGGCGCGCTAAACAAAAAAGGCAAGGTCAAATTACGACGCTCCTCTGCAATTAAACGCATTGATAACAAGGGCACTGCAAATAAGGCTAAAAATGCAGCAAAACTAAATAGTTTTTCACCCACAAACTGCGTAACACCAATGCGCTCTGCGGGGCGCATTGCACCTTGCATCACGGCAAAATAGCTATCAATCCCATTTAAAAAGTTCATGCCAAATGCGAGCATCAACAAGGATAGAATCACCCAGCCCATAGGCGAGGAAAACATACTTTTAAGTTCTTTTCTTAAAATATTAAATATCATTTTTGCTACCCTATTGTGGTGATTCTGCTACAACTTCAGCAGCAGCATCTTGGTGTGTTAATTGCGTAAACACATCTTCTAAACTAGTCTGGTCTGGCGCGATTTGGTATAAACCCCATTTGTTTTTTACTGCCGCTTGCACAATGGCTTCGTGTGGTGCTTCACCCTCGGCAAAGCGAATGCGCATCATATTATTTTCGGCCACCTCAGCCTCAATGATGCCTTTAATTTTAAGTAGCTCGTCGACCATCGGAAGGTTTCTTAATCCAATCAGCAACTTATTGCCAATACGCTGACGTTTTAGCACGTCAATACCGCCGTTAAACACCAACTTGCCTTTGTCGATAATCTGTACGTGATTACACATCAACTCCACCTCAGGCAGAATATGTGTAGATAAAATCACGCTGTGCTCTTTGCCAATCTCTTTTATTAACTCACGAATAGGACGAATTTGGTTTGGATCCAAGCCCACCGTCGGCTCATCCAAAATTACCACCATTGGGTTGTGAATAATAGCTTGCGCGATACCGACGCGTTGTTGATAGCCATTAGAAAGGTTTTCAATCAGGCGCTTGCTCATGTGCGTTAAACCACAACGTTCTTTAGCGATTTCGACCGCTTTTTTAATGTGCTTGCCACTCACGCGATGCAAGCGCGCGGCGATGGTTAAATATTCATCGACAGTAAATTCTTTATACAGCGGACGCATTTCGGGCAGATAACCAATCAGCGCTTTGGCTTCTTTCGGGTTTTCTATCATGTCGATGCCGCAAATCTTGACCGAGCCCGCGCTGGGCGCTAAATTGCCAGTAAGCATTTTCATGGTGGTCGATTTGCCCGCGCCGTTTGGACCTAAAAAACCCAACACTTCGCCCTGCTTGAGGTCGAAACTGACGTTACTGACCGCCTCGCGGCCGCCGTAAAGCCTTGTGAGCTCGGATGCTTCTACTGTTAAATTATTCATCATTGTTTACAAATTACCATGTGAAAACCGTTTAATATGAAACAAATTTGCTAGATTAGTTTCATGCAAAAAGTTATAGTCATGCTTATATCAAAGTTAATTACTGCCCAACCCTTAATTATGGATGAACTTGCGCCAACTGTCACGGACTAAACTAGACTGACACTTCATCACGGATAACAATTAATGCCTCAAATTAAAAAATTAGCTGCCGCTTTACTCATTAGCTTTGCTGGAATGAGCAGCTTAACTGCATCTGCCGAAACAGCCGTTGCGCCAACCATTACCAGCGCCAATGCCGAATTCGTCTATAAATATCTGCTGGGTGAAATCGCTGGGCAACGTGGCGAAGTGACATTGGCCAGCCAATTATTTTTAGATTTAGCCAAGCAAACGCGCGACCCGCGCCTAGCCGAGCGCGCAGCACGCAGCGCCGCATTTGCCAATCAGCCTGGTTTGGCTTTGCAGGCAGCAACCTTATGGGTCGATTTAGACCCGAACTCACTCGAGGCGCAACAAGCTTCTAGCCAATTATTAGTCGCCAGCGGCAATTTAAAGCAAGCCAAACCGCACATTCAAAAATTGTTGGCTAAAGAAGAAACACGCGCCAACGGCTTTTTATATTTAAATAGTTTGCTCGCCAACCAAAAAGATAAAAATGAAGTACTAGCTGCAGTTAGCGAATTCGCCGCGCCCTACCCAAAATTGCCCGAGGCGCACTTTGCCATTGCCCAAGCCGCTTGGTTTGCAGATAACCCTGAAATCACTAAAAAAGAGTTGATTGCGGCTGATAAATTGCGCCCAGGTTGGGAAGTCAGTGCGCAAATGCAAGGTCAAGTATTGCTGAAAGAATCACCCGAAAAAGCGATTAATTTCTATCAAAATTTCTTAAAAAACAACCCTAAAGCTAACGATGTGCGCATGGCTTATGCCAAATTATTGGTCAACCAAAAACGCCATGCCGAGGCCAAGCCTGAATTTGTAAAACTGGTGGAATCTGCTAACGGCAGCCCTGAAATCAGCGCCGTTGTTGGCTTGCTATCATTAGAGTCTGAAGATTATTTAATGGCAGATAAATATTTCCAACAATCCATCAGTTCAGGATTTAAAGATCCAGATCAACTTTATGGCTATTTAGGCCGTAGCGCAGAACGCCAAAAATTGGATGCGAAAGCGCTGGAATGGTACGACAAAATTCAGCCAGGCGAGCGCTATTTAGAAGGCCGTTTTGCTGCCGCCAACGTGATTGCGCGCACCAAAAATGTAGATGCCGCCATCAAAATGTTGGACGAAGTGGATGACTTATTACCAGAGCAACAAATTTTGGTGATTCAAACCGAAGCCAGCTTGCTGGCGCAGGCCAAACGTACGCAAGAATCTTACGACTTATTGGATAAAGCGGCCAAAAATTGGCCAGATTCTACCGAGCTTATTTACGATTACGCCATGGCCGCAGAACGTGTAGGTAAGCTGGACGTGATGGAAACTGAGTTGCGCAAAGTGATTAAAATGAAGCCAGACTTTGCGGCAGCCTACAACGCGCTTGGGTACTCGTTCGCAGACCGCAATATCAAACTTAACGAGGCCAAAACACTTGTTGAAACCGCCTTAAAATTGCAACCTGGCGACCATTACATGTTGGATAGTTTAGGTTGGGTGCATTATCGTTTAGGCAATTTGAGCTTAGCCGCTGAGAATTTGCGTAAAGCTTATGAAATTCAGGCCGACCCTGAAATTGCTGCGCATTTGGGCGAAGTGTTGTGGAAACAAGGTTTGCAAGAAGAAGCGAAAAAAATCTGGGCGGGCGCATTAAAAGCGTTTCCAGAAAATGATGTGTTAGTCGCCACCGCCAAAAAATTTAATTCATAAAAAAACCGTTCGTGGTGAGTCTGTCGAACCACAATTTGCACTTAACAAGTGCTCAGCCTTCGACATGCTCAGGGCGAACGGTAATTATAAAAAGGTTTTTAAGCTTGTCCTTTTATCGTCACGCTATTTTAATATTACTGTTGGTTTTGGCTGGCTGTGCCACAATTACGCCGCCGTCAACTCAGCCAACAAACGCCAGCATTAACCAAAAGCATCTTGCCAATCTAGCCAATATTAAAGCGTTTTCGCTGAAAGGCAGATTAGGCGTGATCACCAATCCGCGCGGATTTTCGGGCGGAATCGAATGGCAACATCAAACCAGCAACGACAATATCGACATATTTTCACCCGTCGGCGGCAAAGTCGCCAATATCGCCAAAACCCCTAGCGGCGTCACGCTCACCTCGCAAGATGGCCATACAATAAAAGCGGGCGATGCTGAAAGTTTAACCGAGACGACTTTAGGCTGGCGTTTACCACTCAGCGGCTTAAGCGATTGGGCTATCGGACGCCCAACTGCGAGCAAAATAGAGGCTTCCAGCTGGGATGAGCAAGGCCGATTATTGACGCTAAAGCAAGATGGCTGGGATATTAGCTACGAAAATTACCTTGAAACCAACGGTGTATTTTTGCCAAGTAAAACTGTGCTGAAAAGCGATAAGGTTAACTTGAAATTGCTAGTAGAAAATTGGGTTGGCCTTACAAATTAGTCTTTAATATTTAGTATAAAGTACTTAAAAAACACCCGTTATGCAACCCGCATGGATGTTGGCTCTCAGAGCATCTATTTAAAACAAAAAATATAAACTAAAATTCTATTTATGCAAGGCATTCAATCATTTTTAGCGCCCGCAAAAATCAACTTATTTTTGCATATTACTGGTCAGCGCGCGGATGGTTATCACACGCTGCAAAGTGTGTTTCAGCTGCTGGATTTTTACGACACGTTACAAATCAAACCCACAAAAATTGGTGGAATTAAGCGCACAAACGATATAAAAGGCGTACCTGCAAGTCAATGTTTATGCGCCTTAGCGGCCAGTGCTTTACAAAAATTTACCGGCTGCAAATTGGGTGTGGAATATACCATTGAAAAGCGCATCCCCATGGGTGGTGGTTTGGGCGGCGGCAGCTCTGATGCTGCAACCATGCTATTGGCGCTGAATCATTTGTGGCAGCTGAAATTAAGTCGCGCCGAGCTGATGCAAATCGGCTTAAAACTAGGCGCGGATGTGCCTGTGTTTATTTTTGGCCAAACCGCGTGGGCAGAAGGCATTGGCGAGCAACTGACCGTGATTGATTTAGCTAGACAATATCAAGACAATTATTATGTCGTGCTAACGCCGCCAATTCATGTATCAACGGCACAAATATTTGCCAATTCCAGATTGACAAAAGACACGAAACCATTGAAAATAGCGGACTTTTCGAGCGGTGCGTATTTAAGCAATTTTAAAAACGACCTTGAAAAAGTTGTATGTGAAGAATTTCCTGCAGTTGCATCAACCCTGCTATGGCTTCAACAATTTGGGCTATCACAATTTGGTGAAGCGCGAATGAGCGGCTCGGGTGCATCTGTGTTTGTAGCAGTTAATTCACAAAAAATAGCAGATGAAATTTTGGCGCAAAAGCCTGCAAATGTAACGGGGTTTGTGGCAAAAGGTTTAGTTAAACATCCACATTTTGATTTGGTGAATTAACGCAAAAAGTTTTATTGGGGAGTCGCCAAGTTGGTTAAGGCACTGGGTTTTGATCCCAGCATCCGAAGGTTCGAGTCCTTCCTCCTCAGCCAGTTTTTTTAATAAAAGTAAAAAGCGTGTAGATGCGGGAATATTAACCTAGGATTTACGCGCTTTAATTTTTTAATTAAGGGTATCAATTGAGCAACGGCAACATGATGGTGTTTACAGGCAATGCCAACCCAGAGCTCGCACAGCAGGTCGCGAAGCATTTAGGCATTGAGCTGGGTCGCGCCGATGTTGGCCGTTTTAGCGATGGCGAAATCATGCTGGAGTTGCTGGAAAACGTGCGCGGTCGTGATTGCTTTGTGTTGCAATCGACCAGCCACCCGACCAATGACAGCTTGATGGAAGTAATGGTAATGGTCGATGCGCTACGCCGCTCATCTGCAGGCCGCATCACTGCTGCAATCCCCTATTTGGGTTACTCACGGCAAGATCGCCGCCCTCGTAGCGCCCGTGTGGCGATTACCGCAAAAGTGGTGGCGAATATGCTCACTATTGTGGGCGTAAATCGCTTACTAACGATGGATTTGCACTCAGACCAAATTCAAGGCTTTTTTGATATTCCTGTGGATAATATTTACGCCACGCCGATTTTGTTGGACGATTTACTTGAAAAAAATTACGAAGATTTAGTAGTGGTTTCGCCCGATGTGGGCGGTGTGGTACGTGCCCGTGCGGCCGCCAAGGTGCTAGGCGCTGATTTAGCGATTATCGACAAACGTCGCCCAAAACCGAACGAAGCCAAAGTAATGAACATTATCGGCGACGTGGTTGGGCGCAATTGCGTGATTGTGGATGACATGGTGGACACCGCGAATACCTTGTGCGAAGCGGCTGCGGCGCTGAAAGAGCAAGGCGCGAAAAAAGTCTATGCCTACGCCACGCACCCTATATTATCGGGCAACGCGGCGGAGCGCATTGCTAATTCTGCGCTGGATGAGTTGGTCGTGACCAACACCATTCCGCTAAGCGCAGCTTCAGCCAGTTGCAAAAAAATCCGCCAATTAAGCGCGGCGCAATTACTGGCAGAAACCATTAAACGTATTAGCCAAGAGGAGTCAGTTTCGTCCCTCTTTTTAGATTAAAGCTTGATTTCTTGTAAAAATTTAACAAATCAAAAATAACAAGAAGATAAGCCAAAGACAGTACAAGTGGTACGGCAAGGCGAAATCGACACAGTTAGTTTGGATTTGTTAAATTTTTAGTCTGCATACTGGTCGCGGTGTGCGGTTTTTAGTGTAGTAAATGTAGTAAAAAATTTAGGAGCAACAAAATGAGTATCGAAATTAATGCAGTCAAACGTGACGTTAAAGGTACGGGTGCGAGCCGCCGTGCACGTCGCGCTGGCAATGTGCCAGGTGTAGTTTATGGTGGTAGTAAAGCTGCCGTTAACCTTGAAATGAACCATAAAGAATTGTTTTTACAGTTCCGTCACGAAGCGTTTCACGCTTCTATTCTAAGCCTGATTTTAGATGGCAAAAAAGAAGACGTGTTATTGCGCGATTTTCAAATGCACCCAGTGCGCAACACAATTCAACACGTTGATTTTCAACGCGTTTCTGCCAACGAAAAAGTTCACGTTAAGATTCCGTTCCACTTCTTAAACGCAGATGTTGCCCCTGGCGTTAAGCTTGGTGGCGGTATTGTGGCGCACATTCAAACTGAGGCCGAAGTAAGCTGCTTGCCGAAAGATTTACCAGAGTTTCTTGAGGTAGATTTGGCTGCGCTAGAAATCGGCGATTCCGTGCATCTATCACAAGTGACCTTGCCAAAAGGCGTTGAGTTTGTACAACTCGCGCACGGCAACGATGCAGCAGTTGCGGCAATTGCCAAAACACGCGGCGGTATTTCTGATGAAGATGAAGCAGCAGACGCTCCAGCAGCAACTGATGCACCAGCAGCAGATACACCCGCAGAACCAGCGGCTGAGTAATTCTGTGCTAAATATAAACGCGCGCTTAAGGTTAAGTGCGCGTTTTTTATTTTAAACTAGCGAAATGAACGGCATAAAATTAATCGTAGGCCTAGGCAACCCGGGCGACAAATACGAAGCCACGCGTCACAACGCAGGCTTTTGGTTTATTGATGCACTTGCCGCACAAACCGCCAGCAAGCTTACTTTAGACGCAAAAATGTTTGGTTTTACAGGTAAATTAAATCCAAATGCAGATATTTGGTTGCTTAAACCCACTACATTCATGAACGGCAGCGGCAAAGCGGTTGCCGCGCTGGCTAATTATTACAAAATTTCGCCCGCTGAGATTTTGGTCGTTCACGATGAGCTGGATTTACCCGCAGGCACTGCCAAGTTAAAATTTGGCGGCGGCCACGGCGGCCACAATGGTTTAAAAGATATTCACGCAGCGCTAGGCACGGCGGATTATTGGCGGCTACGTTTGGGCATCGATCACCCAGGCGACAAGAATGAAGTAATTAATTACGTATTAAAAACGCCTACAAAAGCGGAAAAAGATGCTCTGGGAGCCAATATCCATGCGGGTTGCAGCGTAGTGCCTTTTTTGCTTAAAGGCGAGTTTGAAAGTGCAATGCAAAAGCTACACACAAAATAACGCCGTCATTCCGTGCTTGACACGGAATCTAGCGACTTTAAAGCAACGCAAAAGCCACTGGATTCCGACCTTCGTCGGAATAACAAAATAGAAACAGACTGGAAAATTATGCAATGTGGAATCGTAGGCCTACCTAATGTAGGAAAATCTACCTTATTTAACGCTATTACCAAGGCAGGTATCGCGGCAGAAAACTACCCGTTTTGCACGATTGAGCCGAATGTCGGTATTGTAGAAGTGCCCGATACGCGCCTTCAACCGCTGATTGATATTGTGAAACCGCAAAAAGTGCAGCCGGCCATTGTCGAATTTGTCGATATTGCAGGCCTTGTGGCAGGCGCATCCAAGGGCGAAGGGCTGGGCAACAAGTTTCTGGCGAACATTCGCGAGACCGATGCCATCGCCCATGTGGTACGCTGTTTTGAAGATGGCAACGTGATTCACGTCTCCAACAAAATCGATCCGCTTTCTGATATTGAAGTGATTAACACTGAACTCGCGCTGGCCGATATGGAAACCGTAGAAAAAACCATGCAACGCGAAGGTAAAAAAGCCAAAAGTGGCGATAAAGACGCGATTGCGCTGATGGCGGTGCTAGATAAAGTGCTGCCCTGCTTAAACGAGGCCAAAGCCGTTCGCACGCTGGGCTTGGATGCCGAGCAACTGCAACTGATTAAACCGCTGTGCTTAATTACCGTAAAACCTGTCATGTACCTTGCCAATGTAGATGAAAAAGGCTTTGAAAATAATCCATTTTTAGACAAAGTTGTCGCACTAGGCAAGGCCGAAAACTCCCCAGTGGTATGCATTTGCGCGAAGATTGAAGGCGAAATTTCAGAGCTGGATGACGAAGACAAGCTATTATTTTTAAGCGAGTTAGGCCAAGAAGAGCCAGGCTTAAACCGCGTTATCCGCGCTGCTTACGATTTACTTGGTTTGCAAACCTACTTCACCGCTGGCGTGCAAGAAGTACGCGCTTGGACCGTAAAAAAAGGCGCCACCGCACCGCAAGCCGCTGGCGTGATTCATACCGATTTTGAAAAAGGCTTTATTCGCGCCGAGGTGATTCAATACGATGAATACGTTAAAAACAAAGGCGAGCAAGGCAGCAAAGAAGCGGGCAAGATGCGCTTAGAAGGCAAAGAATATATTGTGCAAGATGGCGATGTGATGCACTATAGTTTCAACGTTTAATCAATTAACCTTAAACACTGGATTCTTCGCTGCGCTCAGAATGACGAGCTTGACTAAGCAATTTATGCCGTCATTCTGAGCGCAGCGAAGAATCCAGAGCTTGCTTTTCAAAAAGCAAAAAGCACAAACTTACTTTGACAACAAACGCCTAAACCACGAGAATTGCGCCCTTGCTAAAGTTTAAAAGTTTCCCGCAACGATTTAAACGGTGATGTAGCTCAGCTGGTTAGAGCACAGGATTCATAATCCTGGGGTCGAGGGTTCAAGTCCCTCTTTCACCACCAATTAAAAGCTACACCTTCGGGTGTGGCTTTTTTACTTTTCTAAGCTAGGTTACCATTAGCAATAGTCTCGCAATAAGACCGAACTTTTTTCTTGCAAATGATACTAAATATAGATACTATATCTTTATTAAAAAGTATCATAAATGATTGCATGTGAAAACTAAACACGCCAAAACACTCAAGCTGATTTACAGCAAGCCCATATCAGTGAATATTCAATGGCGTGATATTGAATCATTACTAATAAGTTTAGGTGCAGAGATTAGCGAGCGCGAAGGTTCGCGGGTGCTAATAAAATTGTTTGATGAAAGGCGAGTTTTTCACAGGCCGCACCCAAGCCCCAATAAAGATAAAGGCGCGGCAGAGGCGATTAAAAAGTGGTTACAGGTAAACGGAGTAAAACCAAATGAATAAATTAAACATTAACGGTATTAACGCTGTCATCAGTTTTGATGCAGACATCAACCTATTTCGTGGCGAGTTTGTGGGCTTAAATGGCTATGCAGACTTTTACGCATCTGATGTAGCAGGCTTAAAAAAAGAAGGTGAAATTTCACTAAAAGTATTTTTAGAAACTTGCAAAGCGGATGGTGTAAACCCTTACAAACAGTATTCTGGCAAGTTAATCACCCGCATCTCGCCCGATTTGCATGCACTTGCAGCCGAAACTGCAAAAGCACAAAAAGTGAGCTTGAATGCGTTAATAGAACGTGCCATACAGCACGAGATAGCAGCTTAATTCAAGAGTTAAGGAATCCTATGGCGAGGGTTCAAGCCCCTATTTCACCACCAACAAAAACGCGCCTTTCGAAAGAATGGCGCGTTTTTCTTAGTCCGAAAATTCACTTTGATATAACTCTTGACGTTTAACGTAACACGTTATACTATTGTTCATGGCTATTCAATCTTTTAAGTGTAATCAAACGCAAAAACTATTTGGGGGAGAGCGGCCAAAACGCTTTAAAAACATTGAAACAGTTGCCGAACGCAAATTGCAAATGCTAGATAGTGCGGTGGAATTAAAAGACTTGCGCGCGCCGCCTGCAAACCGCCTAGAGGCGTTGAAAGGTAACCGAGAAGGGCAGCACAGCATCAGAATTAACGACCAATGGCGCGTTTGTTTTAAGTGGACTGCCGCAGGTGCAACCGATGTTGAAATAGTGGATTATCACTAAGTATTAAAGGTAAGGAGAAAGGATTAAATATGACTACCAACAATTTACGCCCAATACACGCAGGTGAAATTTTGCGTGAGGAATTTTTAGCCCCGCTAGGCATCACACCCCATGCACTAGCCATGAGCTTACGCGTACCAGCCCCACGCATTAACGAAGTAGTGCGTGAAAAGCGCGCCATTACGGTAGATACCGCCATGCGCCTAGCCCGTTACTTTGACACAACCGCGCAATTTTGGATGAACCTGCAAAGTACTTATGATTTAAAAGTGGCAGAAAAAACCTTAAGCCAAAAAATTGAGCTCGAAGTGCAACAACTGCAAAAAGCCGCTTAAAGCTTCACTGTTAAAATAAAAAGCCACACCTTCGGGTGTGGCTTTTTATTTTTTTAAAGTAGATAATCAGGCTAGAAGAATGCTTATAAATATTTTCTTACAGCGCAAAGGGGCGTTATGAGTTTAATTGTTAGTGTTTACGATGATAATGATAAAGGCATCGAAAATCGCATTTGTTTTTGGCTGAGACTTGATAGCTGGCATTTATGTGAAGCAGCAATGGTATTTGTAGACATAGACCCAGACACTACAGGTTGGCGAGGTAATGCTGATGAAGAAAGCTTTAATCGCTTCGTAACTTTTAGAAGGAATTATTACAATTTATTTGCAGATGAGGATAGTTTTGAATTTGGTGCTAACGAGGTACGCGAGATTATAAAAAAATACGATGACATGCACCGTATATTGTTTAACCCTGATATTGAATATGACACACCAAACAACTGGATTGAGCGAGCAATTGCTAAAAAAATAAATATTCCGTGGCTGGAATTTGCAATAAGAAAAGGTTTTTACGTTCCTAAGAAAGACAATGTTAACAAGCAAGAAGCTGAAAAACCATTAAGTGATAAAGAGCGTGAAACGCTTTTAATAATCATTGCCGCATTAGCCAAAGAAGCTAAGATAGATATTAAGAAAGCATCAAAAGCTGGCGAGTTAATTGCAAATTTAACACAGCAAACTGGTGCGTCCGTTGGTGCAACTACAATCGAGACGCATCTAAAGAAAATCTCACAAGCGCTGGAAAACCGCACCAAATAACAAACTATTCGCCCACGGGCTATTTGCTTGCGCCCACGGGCGTTATTAAAAAATGGTTTGTTCAGAATTGCCTTGTTTTCAACAAGTGGGCAATTCAACATGACACAGCAAGCTAGGCTTCCTAAGAAATTAAGTAAACTCGATTGGTTTCAAGACTGCGCTTACATTCGCTTGTCGGATGCAAAAACTATGTTTAGTATAAACTCTGCAACCATTAGATATTTAGTCGAAACTCAGAAAGTCAAAACGCATCAACTCACACGTTCAACAATAACTTATAACGTCGGTGATTTACGCGCAGCATTACCAAAAAATTAATCAAAGTGATCTGCCCTACAGCCCAATATCTATGAGCCTTCCAGAGCATCTATTTTTACTTTAAACCGCATTAATTACACAAACAAAAAAGCCCAGTGATTGCTCACTGGGCTTTCAAATTAATTGCCTAAAACTAACTTAAGCGATGTTTGCACCAACAACAGCGGCCATTTGCATCATATCAACGGTTTCGCCAACTTTAATGTTGGTTAAATCGGTTAATTTGCCCGATTTGCTGGTTGATTTTGTATTTTTGAAAATTGGGTGCAATTTAGCGTCGCAAACAATGTATTTGCCTGCATTCATCGCTGCGCCGTTTACAGTTTTAGTCTGTAATTTGTTGGCTTTAATGTAATCCCATATTTTTTTGGTGATTTCAGTACGTGGTAGTGAAGCCGCGCCAACTAAGGCGGCTAGCTCGCTTTTCATTTTTACTGGGGTGCTTAAACCTTTTGCTTCTGCCATTTTACTATCCTCATTGTGTTGTTTAGGGTGTTGATAAACTTTGTTATTTCTCGAGTATGGCACATATAAGCAGATATTGGCAAACATAGTCGCAAAAACTATCGTTGCGCAAACAAAAAAGCCCAGCGATTTCTCGCTGAGCTTTTTATTAGTTAGAAACTAATTATTTATTCATTACGTACATTGTTACTTCAAAGCCAAAACGCATTTCAGTAGCTGCTGGTGTTGTCCACATGATAGTTTCCTTTTAAGTTTGGCGATTCACAATGATTCGCTCCATGTGTTGCATTATGAGCCTACTTTTAAAA
>JANOWN010000062.1:0-53360 GCA_031417915.1 Methylotenera sp. | reverse complement strand
CAGTGTTAATTGCTTGTTACATCTTACAATTTATGCACAATTTTAAAGTTGATAACAGTGAATTATCAATTTGCTGCATAAATCCGTTAAAATTCGTTCTTCAGTAACTTTAGTCGTAGCTAATATTTAAATTAGTTATGTTTTATTTTGTCAGCGGCGACTAGAGCGTAACTATATTTTGTACTACTTGTTTATTGCTACTTAAATATGGCGAGCAATTTAACCAAAAATTTGTCCAAATAATGGGTAGTCGAACGGCCTCAATAGCCTTTAATTCAACAACACGGTAAGTATAGGCGTAATCGCCCTTTTAAGCAAAGCTATGATGCAAACAGAACATAATAATAAAATCGGCGCCAATGCTGCCGCCAGCGTGACGGTGGATGAAGCTAGCGACGGGCAGCGCATCGATAATTTTCTCGCCAAAACGTTAAAAGGCGTGCCAAAAAGCCATATTTACCGCATTTTGCGCAGCGGCGAAGTGCGCGTCAATAAAGGCCGCATTGACTCTTCATACAAACTTATTTTGGGCGATATTGTGCGCGTGCCGCCGATTCGAGTTGCTGCAAACGATAAAGAAGTGACGAATGCGCCCGCCACAGCGGTGCTTGAAAAAACCATTATTTTTGAAGATGACGCGCTGTTGGTCATCGATAAACCCGCTGGATTTGCCGTGCATGGCGGCAGCGGTATTAGCCGCGGCGTGATAGAACAGCTGCGAATGGAACGCCCAAAAGCTAAATTTTTAGAGCTTGTGCATCGCTTGGATCGTGAAACCTCTGGCGTGTTGATGCTCGCTAAAAAACGCGCGGCGCTGGTTGCTTTGCATGAAATGATTCGTAACAACCAAACTGATAAGCGTTATTTAATGCTGGTGGCAGGTGAGTGGGCAGAAAAAAAGAAGCGCGTGACTTTGGATTTGCAAAAATACGTATTGCCCAATGGCGAGCGCCGAGTAAACGTTGTCACCGATAAAAGCAAAGATAAATATGACGAAGCGCAGCACTCTGAAACCATTTTTTACTTGAAACAAGCCTTTGTTGGTTTCACATTGTTAGAAGCGCAATTGGTTACTGGCCGCACGCACCAGTTACGCGTGCAATTGGCGCATTTAGGCTTTCCCATTGTTGGTGATGATAAATACGGCGATTTTGCCAACAATAAAAATTTGGCAAAAAAAGGTTTAAAACGCATGTTTTTACATTCTGCTGAAACAAATTTGCGGCATCCTGTGTCTGCAGAAAAGCTGAAGTTAGCTGCACCTTTACCGACAGAACTACAAAAATTTATGGAAAAATTAGAAGCTAAATGAGTAAGCAATTTGATTTAATCGTGTGGGATTGGGATGGAACACTGGCGGACTCTACTGGCATGATTACCAAAGCCGTGGTAGATGCAGCCGAGCAAGTTGGTTTGCCAAAATTAGACCCAGCCGCGGCGCGCAATATTATTGGCTTAGGCTTGAAAGAAAGCATCCATGCGCTGTTTGGCGATTTGCCACCAGAGCTTGCACAAAAATTAGCGCAGCAATACACCGCTAATTACTATGCGGGCGAGAGCGAAATCCCACTATTTTCTGGCGCAAAAAATACCATTATCGAGTTGAATCGGCGCGGTTTCAAGCTGGCGGTCGCCACAGGCAAGGGCAGACGCGGGCTAAATTTGGCGCTGCAACATTGTGGGCTTGGCAATTATTTTCACGAAACACGCACGATGGATGAATGTTTTTCGAAACCGCATCCGCAAATGCTGGATGAATTGATGGATATTTTGGTGACCACGCCCGAACGCACGCTGATGATTGGCGATACCAGTTACGATTTGCAAATGGCCAAAAATGCCAGCGTGCAAGCGGTAGCGGTGACTTTCGGTGCACAATCGCCAGATAAATTAATCGGCTATAATCCACTTAAAATGTTCCATCAATTTGACGAATTAGGCGCGTGGCTGCTGGAACATGCATAAGAAAGCCATTACATTTAATAGTCACGATTTGCACGAGAAATCGCTCGGCTTGCGCTTTGCGCTGCCAATGCTGGGAGAATTTTCCACCGGTTTTGTGGTGCGCTATCACGGTAAAGCGCATGCCTACGTGAACCAGTGCGCGCATATACCAGTGGAGTTGGATTGGAATCAAGGTGAATTTTTTACTGTGGCGAAAGATTATCTTATCTGCGCCACTCACGGCGCGCATTATCAGCCCGATACTGGCCATTGCATCATGGGGCCATGCAAAGGAAAAAGCTTGCAAGCGCTGCCTGTAACGGAGCAAAATCAGCAAATTACCATTCACCTAGATAAACTTCATAAATAAACCATATAAATAGGAAACCTTGAAATGGCTGAACAAGAAAACAATAACAATTGGCAACAACAAACCATCGAAAAGCTGGCGCTTTCTGGTTTAAAAGAGCAGCAAACTGCACGGCGTTGGAGCATATTTTTTAAGTGCCTCACTTTCGGCTACTTGTTTTTGTTGCTGATTTTAGGGCTTGGTTTGTTTGGCGGCAAAGGCGGCGCTGGCCCGCATGCCGCGCTAATTGAGATTAACGGCGTCATCGAGCCAGGCGGTGATGTGAACGCGGATTCATTCATCAGCAGCCTGAATGAGGCTTACGAAAGCACCAATACCAAAGGTATCATTTTACGCTTTAACACGCCAGGCGGTAGCCCAGTGCAGGCGGGTATTATTAACGATGAAATCGTGCGCCAAAAGAAACTGCACCCAAAAATCCCCGTGTATGGCGTGGTGGAAGATATTTGCGCCTCTGGTGGCTATTACATTGCGGTGGCGACCGATAAAATCTATGTGGATAAGGGCAGCATCGTCGGCTCCATCGGCGTGTTGATGGATGGCTACGGCTTTACCGAAGTGATGAAAAAAGTGGGTGTAGAGCGCCGTTTATTAACTGCGGGCGAGAACAAAGCCATGCTCGATCCATTTTCGCCAGTAAATGAAAAGCACAAAGTGCTGGCACAAACCATGCTCAATGAAATTCACGAGCAATTCAAAACGGTAGTGCGCAATGGTCGCGGCAGCCGCTTAAAAGAAACCCCAGAAACCTTTAGTGGCTTATTTTGGAGCGGTGAGCAAAGTATTAAGCTTGGCCTTGCCGATGCGCTGGGAAGCGCAGATTACGTCGCCCGCGAGGTGATTAAACAAGAAGAAATTGTCGATTACACCTACCAAGAAACCGTGGTGGATCGCTTTGCTAAACGATTAGGTGCGAGCATGGCGAAAGCGATTGGTGTGGATGCGCTGACAAAAGGCATTAGCATAAGATAGCAAAAGAGCTGGAAATAGATGCCCTGCAGCCCAATATCCATGGGGGTTGCAGGGCATCTATTTTTATACTTATAAACTATTTCCCTACTTGGTTACCAATAACTCCACCAACTGCAGCGCCACCTACTGTGCCTAACGCACTGCCGCCAGTGAGCACTGCGCCACCGATTGCGCCGATACCAGCACCTATGGCAGTACTTTTATCACGGGTGGACATGCTGCCACATGCGGTCATGCTTAATGCACAGGCTAAAACTACTAAAGTACTTAATTTTTTTGCAGTTAATGTGTTCATTTGATGTCTCCTAATTTGTAATAAGTTGCAACGCCGTTTGTGTTGCATATAGTTATTATCTGCAGGTAAGACATCTTTTTGAATAAGGATATAGCCGATTATGCTGTCAGATTAATCTGACAAATGTGGGATTATGCTTTGAAATTTGATGCCACAAAGTCCCAATTAACAATATTCCAGTACTTTTCAATATAATCAGCACGCGCATTGCGGTAATCGACATAATAAGCATGCTCCCAAACGTCACAGGTTAGCAGTGGTTTGGCATCGCCAGTGAGAGGAGTGGCAGCATTGCTGGTTGAAACTAGGTCTAAGCTTCCGTCTTTGCGTTTCACTAGCCAAGCCCATCCAGAACCAAATGTATCAAGTGCGCACTGTGTAAAAGCTTTTTTAAATTCTTCAAAAGATCCCCATTTTGCATTGATAGCATCTGCCATTAAGCCGTCAGGCGTGCCATTGCTGTTTGGTTTAAGGCCATTCCAGTAAAAAGTATGATTCCACACTTGGGCTGCATTGTTAAAAATAGCACCTGTAGATTTCTTGATCGTGTCTTCAAGGCTGGCATTTTCAAATTCAGTGCCTTTTATAAGTGCATTTAATTTAGTGATATAAGTTTTGTGGTGCTTTCCATAGTGAAACTCGATAGTTTCATAAGAAATATAGGGTTCTAATGCATTTTTAGCATAGGGCAAATCGGGTAGTTGATGTTCCATTATAATTTCCTAAAAAAGTAAAATCGTTGCTAGAGGTTTATTCGATATTTGATAACAGCTAGGCTATTGCTTTCAAATTAAGAGTATGTTCAAACGGGTGTTTGTAATTATTAAATAGTAGCCAGTTATACTAAGTTTTTTATATTTTTATTACAACTGCCATCAAAAGCTACTTTAGTGACCAGACTTTCTCAAACGCAATGCATTGGTAATCACAGATACAGAACTCAAACTCATCGCTAGCGCCGCAATCATGGGTGAAAGTAGCCAGCCTGTAAACGGATAAAGCACACCAGCAGCTAGTGGAACGCCTAACGCGTTATATATAAATGCAAAGCCTAAGTTCTGTTTCATATTGGTGATGGTTTGCTCAGAAATCTCGCGGGCTTGAGCAATGCCGCGCAAGTCACCTTTAACGAGGGTCACTTGCGCGCTATTCATTGCTACATCAGTGCCAGTACCCATCGCCACACCTACATCAGCTTTGGCAAGCGCAGGCGCATCGTTGATACCATCTCCTGCCATTGCCACAATACGGCCATCGCGTTGCAACTTATCTACCAGTGCCAATTTATCGGCAGGTTTAACTTCTCCGTATACTTCATCAATACCTAACTTGGCGGCCACTGACTTTGCAGTCATCAATCCATCGCCTGTCGCCATGATGACACGCATGCCTGAAGATTTTAAAGTAGCCAATGCTTCGGCTGTGCTTTCTTTAATTGGATCTGACACGGATAGCAACCCTGCTGGCTGACCATCAACTGCTAGATACATCACACTTGCGCTGGTTGCACGTAATTCCTCTGCCTGTACTTTTAATGATTCAATTTGAATATTAAGCTGAGTCATCAGCGCAGTATTACCAAGCGCCAATTGTTTGCCATCTACATGACCACGCACGCCTATACCAGTGCTGGACTCAAAGTCATCTACTTTATCAATGACTAACTTACGTTCACGTGCAGCTTTTACAATAGCATCTGCTAATGGATGCTCACTGCCTTGGTCAAGACTGGCTGCTAAGCGCAATACTTCGTCTTCGGTGTAACCTGACGATGCTACGGCTAGATTAAATCGCGGCTTACCCTCAGTTAGCGTGCCAGTCTTGTCTACGATTAATGTATCCACTTTACGGAAGTTTTCAATGGCAGCTGCGTCGCGGAATAGAATACCTTGCGTTGCAGCTTTGCCAGTAGCGACCATAATAGACATTGGTGTTGCAAGTCCTAGTGCGCAAGGACAGGCTATGATAAGTACAGCTACTGCATTGATTAAACCAAATGCCCAACTCGGCTCGGGCCCAAAGAAACCCCAAACAAAGAATGTGATTAGCGCGATGCTAACGACAGTAACCACAAAGTAGCCAGCCACTTGGTCTGCCATTCGTTGCATGGGTGCTTTAGAGCGTTGGGCTTGTGTCACCATTTGTACGATACTCGCTAGCACCGTTTGTGCCCCAACTTTTTCTGAGCGCATGATAAGTGCGCCATTGGTGTTTAATGTTGCGCCAATGAGCTTATCACCAATACTTTTAGTCACTGGCATCGGCTCTCCAGTCAGCATAGATTCATTCACTGCACTTCCACCCTCAGTCACCACACCGTCGACAGGGATTTTTTCACCTGGGCGAATGCGTAACATATCGCCTACATGTACGTGCGTGATAGGTACATCTTCTTCAAGGCCATCTGCATTAATTCTGCGTGCTGTTTTAGGTGATAAGCCGAGTAACGATTTTATTGCAGCTGAAGTTTGTGAACGTGCCTTGAGTTCTAAAATTTGACCGAGGAGCGTTAACGAAATAATCACTGCTGCCGCTTCAAAGTAGACAGCTACGCGACCCATCGCAATAAAGGATGCAGGGAATACATTGGGTGCAACCGTCGCCACAACGCTGTAAACAAATGCAGCAGCAGTTCCCAAGCCAATCAATGTCCACATATTGGGGCTGCGATTAATAACTGACTGAACGCCGCGTTCAAAAAATGGCCAGCCAGCCCACAGCACGATAGGCAGTGATAGGACGAGCTCTACCCAGCTTTGCGTAGTCATCTCAACCCATTGGAAACGGTGACCCAGCATTGCCAGCAGAGTAACGATGATGGTAAGTGGTAGCGTCCAAATGAAACGTCTTTTGAAGTCCAGCAGCTCAGGACTCTCGCTATCTTCTAAACTAGGCATTTCTGGCTCTAAAGCCATGCCGCATTTAGGGCATGCTCCAGCATGGTCTTGTCGAACCTCTGGGTGCATAGGACAAGTGTAGATTGTACCTGTAAGGGCTGGTTCGGGCAGAGTAGATTCTGTTTCTAAAACTGGTGTATCAGAGCTAGAGTCTCCACCCACATACTTCGCTGGATCAGCCGCATACTTAGCTTTGCAACCGGCACTACAAAAATAAACTGGCTTACCCTTGTAATTAAACACATGTGGAGATTGCTCTGTCACTGTCATGCCGCAGATGGGGTCTTTCAACGTTTGCAGGCCTGGGCTATCTACGCTCATGATATTTGCTCCTAATGTCATTAAAGCAACTTATCCGCAACAACCCTTGGCTTGAGGTTGCTGTGTAGCATTTGATGCATCTACGCCATAACCAGCCTCTTTTATCATTGATTTTAATTGTTCAGGAGAGGTAAGCTTCTCGTCGTATTGTACTGTCGCTTCGCCAGTGGGTAGCGACACATTTACATTATTAACGCCACTAACCGCTTTCAGTGCGCGTGTTACATTGCTGGCACACCCGCCACAAGTCATTCCTGTAACTTTTATCTGTTCAGTTTGCATAATGATATTCCTTTAATTGAGTTGAATCTAATTACACGTTAATACACTGTTGAGGCACTGCATTATGGCTATCAACAGCATAATTTTTGTGGGGCGCAGGTGCTATCTAATGCCAGATTTATTTAAAAATAACAATGATTAATGTTTAGCCAGTTTCTTTTTAGTAAACAAAAACTCTTGCATATAGCTAGAAAAGGTCGTGTCATGGCGTCTAATCCATTCCATTACCATGCTAGCGTGTTCCTTCTCTTCGTCACGGTTATGAATGAGCAGGGCCTTAAGTTCGGCGTCTTTGCAAGCATCTACGCGCTGGTTATACCAATCAACCGCTTCTAACTCTTCCATCAGCGAAACAATCGCACGATGCATATCCTTTGTTTCATCACATAAATCTGCTGCGTCTTCATGAAAGCCAATACTCGACATTTTTAATTCCTTAAATTATTGTACAGTCATTGCAAATTTCTCAGCTTCAAGTTCAATTGTTTCAATCGCGAGGTCAAAATCCATTGATTTATCGAAGAAATAATTGACGCCTAGTTCTTTGGCAAGTTTTCGATATTGTGTGTTGGCGTGATTGGTCAGCATAACCAATACTGGCGGTTTAAACGGATAATTTGCTCTTAGTGTATGACGAATCACCTCAAAACCATTGCCTTCAGCCAGCTCAATATCCACCAAAAGCATGTCAAATTGTTGTTCATCAAGTAATGCAATTGCGCTATTTTGCGTTCCTGCCATGCCGTTTACAGTTAAATTACTATTGCTATTTAATATTTCAATCAATGTGTTGCGTATCAATATTGAATCTTCTACCAATAACACTTTCATCGACTTAGATGTTACAACTTGGTTGTGTTTTGGCATTAACATGATGGGTGTCTCTTCATTGGGTTCTAATAATCATATTGAAGAGTTTACTACATTGGTAAATAGTCTAATATCGGGTTTTGTCCTACATTTGCTGACAGGCGCTTCAGCGTTGACTCTATTAAGTAATCAACTCATTTTTAATGGCATAATAAGTTAAATCTGCGTTGGTTTTTAGACTCATTTTCTCGAGTATTCTGGTTCGATATGTGCTCACAGTTTTAATGCTAATATTAAGCTCAGCTGCGATTTCAGTTGGGCTTAAACCGCCTGCTAGCTTAAAGAAGACTTGGAACTCTCTATCTGATAGCGCTTCATGCAATTGTTTTTCTGATGGATGGCTAAGCTGCTCAGTCATTAAATCGGCTAGGGCAGAGGAGATATAGCGTTTACCAGTTGCAATTGTTCGAATCGCTTTAATGATTTCATCTGAATCAGCATCTTTGGACAAATAGCCTTTGCAGCCGCTGCGAATTAAATTAAGCGCATATTGTGCCTCTGCGTAACCGCTGAGTATCAATACTGGCAGATTTGGTGCGATATGTTTTAAATCATGTAGGGTATCCACGCCGTTTTTATCAGGCATTGAAATATCCAGCACAACGACATCATAACTGTTGCTGCGAATTAACTTCAGCGCTTCAACGCCTGAAGCCGCTTCACCTGTCACTTCTAAGTCAGCTTCTAATTCAATCAGGTTTTTTAAGCCCTGGCGCACAATGTTATGATCATCGACTAATAAAATCTTTTTCATGACTTTTCCATCACTATTTATTTCTTAGGCCTAAAAATCTAATCAACTATTAAAACATAATATACAGCACTTAAATTACTTATTCGCTTCGTCAGAAGTGTCTGCTGTGCCATCTAACCCACCTCTAAATATTAACCAATCCGTTTCTACTTGTTGCATAGAACGGCTGAACAGTGGTTCTTTTTTCCAAGAGTGGCGTATAAAAACAAAAATACCGATACTGACAATGAGAGGTAATATCATCGTGGTTCCTAAAATTATATTGCGATTAGGGCTGTTCCAAGCGGTTGCTATTAGCCACAACATGCCAGTTAGTCCAGAACACGTTGCCGCTAGCAGCACCAACAAGTAGCCAAAAAGACTGTTCATCATGCGTTGCAAATCGTCACTAAAGTTTTGTTTAAAAAGTGCCGCACGACTTTCAATCACGACTGCAACTTTTTCTTTTACCGTGTTTAAATTATTGCTGGGATTATTTTTGATATGCGTAATTCTGTTTTGCACAAACAAAACAATTAATAATTTAAGTGCAGATTTCCACATGGTGATTTTTACTGCTCGTATTATTTAGAGGACTGTTTAGTACCTAATATATAACCCACTAGTACACCCGCACCCAATGCCACAGCTAAACTTAATAGCGGTTTTTCTTGTACTGTTTGTGCAGCGCGCTCTTTACTAGCCTGGTAAGCTTGGGTAGCTTCGTCTTGCACTACGCCTTTTAATTCTACCGCTTTATGTATCAGTTGATCTTTAATATTAGTAGCTTTGCTCACAGTAGTGTAATCTGCCAATAAAGCTTTCAAGCTATCCATCAAGTTAATCGCTTCTTGCTTAGCTTCTAGGCCAGATTGTTCTATTTTGTTACCTACTTTGTTTGCTGCATGTTTAATATCGTCAGTCACTTCTAATACGTTATTTTTAACGTTTGCTACCATGTTGACTGCATTGTCTTGCATTTCTTCTGGTATTACTGCTAGCGGAGCTAACACTTCTTTTTTGCCTAAATTAAACATAATAAATTCCTTAAATAATAAATAAAAACTAGAACAACCCGAATGAATGCTTAGCCTTTTCTGCCCATTAAGAATGAAATAATGGTAATAGCTAAAAATACAAAAAATAAGATTTTTGCAATTTCAGTTGCGCCAGCTGCAATGCCGCCAAAGCCAAATACAGCTGCGATGATTGCGATGACGAAAAATACAACGGTGTAATGCAGCATGATAAATACCTTTCGAATATTGATAATTAACGTACAACCGAACTATATTGAAATGTTTTACTTACATTCAGCAGTTATAGTCTGATTTTGTTGTAAGAAAGTGCCTACAAAACATGCTTAAACTTAATGCTTGGTTAGAAAGAATGCTTGCTGTCTTAATTGACGGGCGGGCTATTGTCATGCTGGTAGCAGTGTTGGCGATTGTATCCATTTCAGTTATCTATATTGATGATCAGCTGGTGTTAAGCAGTCAACAAGCCTTGGAGATAGGTCAGCATAGTGTTGCTTTTGTGCGCAGCTGGTTAATAGGAGGTGCTTTGTTACTATTGCTGTTGGTGGCGTTAGTGATGAAGCAGTTGCTTAAAGCGGTTGCTGTTAAAAATACACTGCAACAGCAAGTAAACATCCAAAACGATATTTATGAGGCAAAATTACAGCAACAAACCAAATTGCTCAGAAGCTTAGCCTTAGATTATCAAGCTGATGTAGAACGCGAGCGGCAAAAGCTATCACGCGAGTTGCACGATGAGCTGGGCTCTATTTTTACCGCCACCAAAATGGATATGGCTTGGGTGATGAAAAAGCTTAATGTTGCTAATCCGAATGAAATATCCACTGAAATTACCGATAAGCTCAAAAAAACCAGTAGTTATATCGATCAAGGTATTCAATATCAGCGCCACATTGTGCAAGAGCTGCACCCTGCCATGCTCTCTACTTTTGGGTTTTGGCCAGCGCTAACTTCGCTGATTACAGACGCAGCGGAGCGCAATCAATGGCAGCTCACTTTAAATTTACCCGACAAAAACACCAAGTTGAATGAGACGATTAGCTTGGTGGCCTATCGTATTGTGCAGGAATCACTCAATAATGCGAATAAATATGCAAAAGCGACTGCCGTGTCTGTGCGCATGATAACGGACGAAAAATACCTAAAAGTTGAAATTGAAGATAATGGTATTGGCGTTGATATGAACGCACTAGATGGCAATACGCACGGCTTATCTGGTATGCGACACCGTGTGTTGGCGATTGGCGGACAGTTTGAGATGCTAAGCGAGCCTAACAAGGGCGTGCTGATTCGGGCATTAATACCATTGGATGTTGCAGCGCTGTAGTCTATTTCTTACAACAAAATCAGCGTATGTTGGATTTTGTTCAGTTTTACTTCTGCTTAATATGGCTCCACTGCGAAACAAGTTAATTAATGCTTGTTTTGTTTTTATATCACCATAAGGAGCAGTCTCATGAAATCAATCTATGCCTTAAAAACAGCAACATTAGTAGTCGCTTTAGCCTTTGCTGCAAATAGCATCACCGCAATGGCGTTTAATACCGATGAAGTTAAAGAGGGTCAAGCACCGCTTGCGGCTGAATTTTCAAAACTTGATACCAATGGTAATGATGTACTTGGCCGTACAGAAGCGCGTAAAGATAAATTATTCACTAGAAAAAACTTTGTGGAAGCCGATATTGATAATGATGGCACGCTAGACCAAAATGAATACGCCAATTATAAATCTGCTGCACAGCAAAAAGTTGTAGGTCGCGTGGTTGATGACAGCGTCATCACAGCTAAAGCCAAAACTGAGATTTTAGCGACTAAAGACTTAAAAAGTTTGCAGATTAGTGTAGAGACTCGTAAAGGTGAGGTGATATTAAGTGGTTTTGTTGACAACCAATCAATGAAAGATAAAGCTGAGCAGGTTGTGTCGAGAATTGATGGTGTTAAGTCAGTTAGAAATAGTTTAGAAATTAAAAGCTAAGCCATTTATTTGGCCAAAGCCCGTAAAGGCTTAAGCAATTAAAAACCACATGCCCAACTTGCATGTGGTTTTTTTATATTTTTAACTGCTGAATGCATTCATTTGTAGTCCGTTTCTTACATAAAAATCAGCCATTATTGGATTTTATAATAAAGATTGATTGCGTAATATTGTTTTTGCGTAAGAAAGAAACTTACAAACAGATTAATTTAAGGAGTACTGCAATGAAGAAAGTTTATACATTAAAAGTAACAACGCTAGTATTGACCGTAGCACTAGGCATAGGCACTATGAGTGTTCAGGCTATAGATGCTTATGAAGGTTATGAATCTGAAAGTAGTCCAATGAGTAATGATTGGCAAACACCGCTAGCGGCAGAGTTCTCAAGGTTGGACACTTCTGGAAATGGCCTTGTATTGCCTAACGAAGCGTCAAAAAATAAGGCATTTAATAAAAAAACCTTTGCAGCAGCTGATGCAGACCACGACGGTACGATTGACCAGACCGAGTATATTCAATATAAATCGGTGACTGCGCCACAAGATGCAAGTTAGTGAAACCACGTGTAATGGGTAAATTTTTTGCCTACGTGGTCAATGTTTGCAGCTTGGGCAACGAGTTGCCCACCCTACAAATACATTTATTATCACAACAAAAACAACTAAAACACACATGCCCTGCAGCCCAATATCCATGAGGCTTCCAGGGCATGTTTATTAAATTACCTTAGTTGTTTGGTGTGATTTATTAGCCCGTTGGTTGAGCTGTCGTAGTTGCTCACCACTTCGTCGCTGGTGAGTTGCGGTAAGATTTGTTGCGCGATTTGTTTGCCGTATTCCACGCCCCATTGGTCGTAGCTGTTAATATCCCACATCATGCCTTGCACAAATATTTTGTGTTCATAAAGTGCAATCAGCTTACCCAACGTATTTGGTGTGAGTTTATCGAATAAAATAGAGGTGGTAGGCCGGTTGCCCTCAAACACTTTATGCGGCAATAATTTTTCTAATGCCTCACCATTTAGACCTTGTTTTTCAAGCTCTACACGTGCTTCAGCTTTGGTTTTGCCAAGCATTAATGATTGCGTTTGCGCCAAGAAATTAGCTAACAAAATTTTGTGGTGAGCGTAACCATGTTTGCCAATGGCGTAATGGCTGTGCACGGGCATTAAAAAATCTGCAGGTACAATTTGCGTGCCTTGGTGAATAAGCTGGTAAAACGCATGTTGACCATTGGTACCAGCCTCGCCCCAAATCACAGGGCCAGTTTTATATTGCACGCGCGTACCCTCGCGACAAATAAATTTACCGTTGCTTTCCATATCGGCTTGTTGCAAATAAGCTGGGAAGCGCGCCATGCCTTGATCGTAGGGCAATATGGCATGCGTATCGACATGAAAGAAATTGTTATACCAAATGCCAATTAAAGCCAAAATCACAGGCATATTTTGTTCTAGTGGTGTGGTTTTAAAATGCACATCCATTTCATGCGCGCCAGTCAATAACGCTTCAAAATTATCCATGCCCACGTACAAAGCAATAGATAAGCCAATGGCAGACCATAGCGAATAACGACCGCCGACCCAATCCCAAAACGCAAACATGTTTTTAGTATCAATGCCAAAATCAGCCACTGCTTTGGCGTTGGTGGAAAGTGCGACAAAATGTTTGGCCACATGCGCCGTCTCTTTAGCACTTTCTAAAAACCAAGTGCGCGCAGAGAGTGCATTTGTCATGGTTTCTTGCGTGGTAAAAGTTTTAGAAGCCACAATAAACAGCGTGGTTTCAGGCTGGCATTTTTCTAGCGCCCGCATCAAATGCGCGCCGTCGATATTCGACACAAAATGCACATTCAAATGCGCTTGCGCATAAGGTTTAAGCGCGTCGCACACCATGACAGGGCCTAAATCAGAACCGCCAATGCCAATATTCACAATATCAGTAATGCGCTTGCCAGAATAGCCTTTCCAATCACCGCTACGGACTTGCTCGCTGAAGCTCCGCATCTGTTTGAGCACAGCGTTGACGTCTGGCATCACATCTTTGCCATCCACGTAAACTGGCGTATTGGCACGGTTGCGCAGGGCAGTGTGCAGTACCGCGCGATTTTCGGTGATATTAATTTTTTCGCCCGCGAACATTTTGTCGCGCCAGCTTTCAATATTGGCTTCGCGCGCCATTTGAAGTAGCAATGGTAGCGTTTCATCGGTGATGCGATGCTTGGAGTAGTCGAGCAGCAAATCTTTAAATTTTAGGCTGTATTTGTCAAAGCGTTTTGAGTCAGCCGCAAATAAATTGCGCATGTGCAAAGGCACCACGGTTTTTTGATGTGCGCAAAGCTTGTTCCAAACAGGGTAATTAGTAAGTGATGTCATTTATTCTTTATAAATCAATTATTTATTATTGTTATTTAATGTTAATTAGTAAGTTTAATTATCAAGCCCGCAAGCGGTGGCAGTGTAATAAGTAACGATTGCGCATGGTTCATCCACGCCACATTTTCTGTTTGCAGGCCAGCACCATTGCCTTGGTTGCTACCGCCATACACAGCTGCATCGCTGTTAAAAATCTCTGCATAATTGCCACTTTTTGGCACGCCAATGCGGTAATTATGCCGCAACACAGGCGTAAAATTCAGCACTATTATAGCAAAAGAATTATCCAGCCCGCGTCTAACGAAGCTAATAATAGATTGATCGGAATCGTGGCAATCAATCCAATCAAAACCTTGCGGCTCAAAATCTAAATCGTGCAAACAATTCACGCTTAAATACTGATGATTTAAATCACGCGTAAGGCGCTGTACGCCTTGGTGTGCGTCATTTTCAAGCAAGTGCCAATCCAAGCTGCTATTTACGTTCCACTCACGGCCTTGGGCGATTTCGTTGCCCATAAAATTGAGTTTTTTGCCTGGGCTGGTCATTTGCAGCGTGAGTAAAAGTCTTAAGTTTGCGAATTTTTGCCAGCCATCGCCAGGCATTTTGTCTAAGAGCGAATGTTTGCCATGCACCACTTCATCGTGCGAAAACGGCAATACGAAGTTTTCTGAGTAAGCATAAAGCTGTCCAAAAGTGAGCTTGTCATGATGATATTTTCGATGCACAGGGTCATTTTCGATATACGCCAAATTATCGTTCATCCAGCCCATGTTCCATTTCATACTAAAGCCTAAGCCGCCTAAATATACGGGGCGTGACACGGCGGGCCAAGCGGTCGATTCTTCCGCAATTGTCAGTGCGCCAGGAAAGTCTTGATGCACAATTGTATTAAGTTGTTTAATAAAATCAATTACTTCTAAGTTTTCTCGGCCACCAAACTTATTCGGCAACCATTCACCCGCTTTGCGTGAATAATCCAAGTAAAGCATCGAGGCGACCGCATCCACACGCAGGCCATCGATATGAAACTCTTCTAACCAAAAGTAGGCATTAGCGATTAAAAAGTTGCGCACTTCGTTACGGCCATAGTTAAATATCAGCGTGCCCCAATCTTGATGCTCGCCCAAGCGCGGGTCTTCATGCTCGTATAAGGCGCTACCGTCATAGCGCGCCAGCGCCCAATCATCTTTTGGAAAATGGCCTGGCACCCAATCGAGGATGACACCGATATTGGCTTGGTGGCATGCATCCACAAAAAAGCGCAAATCGTCGGGCGAACCGAAACGATTAGTGACACCAAAATAGCCGGTGGTTTGGTAGCCCCATGATTCAGTCAATGGATGCTCGGTGATTGGTAATAGTTCTATATGCGTATAGCCCATGTCAGCCACATAGGGCACGAGTTTTTCGGCCAGCTCACGATAGCTTAATAATTCGTTGTCATCTTTACGTTGCCAACTGCCTAAATGCACCTCGTAGCAATTAAAAGGCGCGTGTAGCCAATCAAGCTCTCCACGATTTTTAAGCCAAGTTTTATCTTTCCACTTGTATTTATCGGTTGTTGTGACGCGCGAAGCAGTGCCAGGGCGCAATTCAAATTCGCGCGCGTAGGGGTCAATTTTGGTGAAAATAGCACCAGTATTACGGTTGCGAATTTCAAATTTATACAAATCACCAGCGTTGAGATTGGGGATAAAAAGCTCCCATACGCCACTGGCACCGCGCACACGCATCGGGTTGGTACGGCCATCCCAGTGATTAAATTCACCCACCACACTCACACGCTCTGCACTTGGTGCCCACACAGCAAAGCGCACGCCTGCAACGCCTTGTAATTCACATACATGTGCACCAAACGTGTTGTAAGCATGGTTTAGCTGGCCTTCGGCAAATAAATGTAGTTCATCATCGCTGATAAATGGCACAAATGAATACACATCATGTAATTCAATTATTTCGTTATTACGCTCAATTTTTAATAAACAAGGTGCGCTAGGCGCTTTGTCGCCTTGCCAAGTAAATAAGCCATCTGCGTGGACTTTCTCGAGCGGCTGCCATTCTTTACCCACTTTTAACCAAACTTGGGTGGCATCAGGTAAAAAAGCACGAAAAACAAATTGTTTTTTTGTTTTTGTGTGCAACCCTAAGTAATTAAAAGGGTCATGATGCTGTGCCCCTAAGATTAAATTGAGTTGGTGCTGCTCGCTAGTAGTGGTCATTAGTTTTGACAAAGTAAATTTCTTAAATGTAAATAAAATGTAACAAAATAATTGTGTGTGTATGGATTATAGCGCTTTATTGCGCATATAATAAGGGTGAGGCTCACAATAAAAACGACGTTATCAGAAAGTTGATTATGGAAAAAGATATTAATTCAACGCGGTTTATTAGCAATCTCACTAAAAACTCGGTTGCGCTTATTTTAGCGGGCGGGCGGGGCAGTCGTTTAAAAGATTTAACCAGCCATCGCGCCAAGCCAGCTGTGCCATTTGGCGGTAAGTTTCGTATTATCGATTTCCCCTTATCTAATTGCATTAATTCAGGTATACGCCGTGTGGGCGTGGTGACGCAATACAAATCGCACAGCTTGATGCGCCATATACAGCGCGGCTGGGGTTTTTTGCGCGGTGAATTTAATGAGTACGTGGATTTGTTACCTGCGTCGCAGCAGCGTGATACCGAAGATTGGTACAAAGGTACAGCAGATGCGGTTTTCCAAAATCTGGATATTCTACGTGCAAGCCAAGCTGAATATGTAGTGATATTGGCTGGTGACCATATTTATAAAATGGATTACGGCCAAATGTTGGCTTGCCATGTGAAAAATAACGCAGATATGACGGTGGCTTGCATTAACGTTCCGCTTGAAGAGGCCAAAGGATTTGGTGTGATGGCGGTAGATGATGAAGATAAGATTATCGAATTTGCCGAAAAACCAGCAAACCCAAAACATATGCCTGGCGATAATACACAAGCACTAGCAAGTATGGGTATTTATGTGTTTAACGCGGGCTTTTTGTACAAGCAACTGATGCGCGATGCAGAAGATGAGAACTCAACACATGATTTTGGTGGCGATATTATTCCTCATTTGATTTCTAAAGCGCGCGTGTATGCGCACCGTTTTGCAGATAGTTGTGTTGGCGCAAGAAATGGTTTTCACTATTGGCGCGATGTTGGTACGGTAGATGCTTATTGGCAGGCCAATATGGAGCTTACGCGCGTGATCCCAGAGCTGAATATGTACGATAATTTATGGCCGATATGGACCTATCAAGAACAATTACCACCCGCAAAGTTTGTGTTCAACGATGAAGATAGAATGGGTAAAGCGACGGATTCATTGGTTTCTGGCGGATGTTTAATTAGCGGCTCGTGTGTGACTAGCTCAGTGTTATTTTCGAACGTACGTGTGCATAGTTTTAGCAATATTGAAGGTGCAGTCATTTTACCAAATGCAGTGATTAATCGTCATGTAAAACTTAAAAATGTGGTGATTGATAAAGGCGTACACGTACCAGAAGGCATGGAAATTGGCTATGACGCTGAAGCAGATAAAAAGCGTTTTTATGTCTCAGAAAAAGGCACAGTATTAGTCACGCGCGAAATGCTCGATCAATTTCGGCCAGTCACCTATGGTACAAAAAAATAATTAACGACAATTAACAACAGTAGTAAGAAATTAGCAAATGACGCCTCCAATGACAACTCCAATCACACCGCCCAAGCTTTTAATTTCCCTTTATTGGCACATGCATCAGCCCGATTACCGCGATTCTATTACCAAAGAATATGTGTTGCCTTGGACTTATCTACATGCCATTAAGGATTATTCTGACATGGCGTATCACCTTGAAAAAAATGTGAAAGCGCGTGTAAGCTTTAATTTTGTGCCAATTTTGTTGGATCAGCTAGAAGATTACGCAGCGCAATTTAAAGCCAAAAAAATGCGCGATCCTCTGCTGGCTTTGCTGGGAGAGAAAAGTTTAAATAATCTTGCTGCAGATCAATGTCAGTTGATTGTAGAAAGTTGTTTTAAAAGCCATCACGAAAAAATGCTGGCGCCTTATGCGCAATATCAGCGTTTATATAATCTATATCAAGTTGCCAGCAAGTCTGGTGATGATACTAATTTGCAATATTTTTCAGCTCAATACAAAGCAGATTTGTTGGTTTGGTACCATTTGGCGTGGATGGGAGAAAGCGTTCGACGTAACAACAACTTGGTGCAATCGCTGGTTGCAAAAGGCAGCCATTTTAATCTAGATGATCGTTTGGGCTTATTTGAGTTAATCGGCGAAATTATCAGCGATTTAATTCCGCGCTATAAAACCTTGCAACAAAAAGGTCAAATTGAGATTTCTAGCACCCCGCACAAACATCCCGTTTTGCCTTTGCTACTCGATTTGAATAGTACCTTGGATGCCATGCCGGGTGCTACCTTGCCGTTGAATGCGCAATACAATGGTGGCGAGGCGCGCGCGATAGCGCATATTAAACAGGCGCAAATTTCACATCAACATCGATTCGGCCACGAGCCAATAGGTATGTGGCCTGCAGAAGGGGCTGTTTCAAAGAATAGTCTATTGCTGATGGCACAACAAGGCGTGCAGTGGGCAGCTTCGGGCGAGGGCGTATTAACCAATAGCTTGCAGAAATCTAATCCTAAAAAAGCGTTGGTTTCGCGCCATGAATATTTGTACAAGCCCTATACGGTGGGTGAGAATGAAAACGAGATCATGTGTTTTTTTAGAGATGATAGACTTTCTGACAAGATTGGTTTTGAATACGCCAAAATGCACACCACCGACGCAGTGCGCGATTTTATTGGCGAGCTAGAGCACATTCACGCGACTTATCAACGGCCAGAAAACCCTGTGGTGAGCGTGATTTTAGATGGTGAAAACGCATGGGAATATTACCCCTATAACGGCCATTACTTTTTAACTGAGCTGTATCAAGCGCTTGCCAATCATCCCAATATTGAGATGGTGACGCAATCTGAAGTTTTACAAGCGGTAAAAACGCCAGAAAGCAGTTCGTATAAAATTTTCTGCGGAAACCTGCCTGAAATCGCCGCAGGAAGCTGGGTATATGGCACTTTAAGCACCTGGATAGGTAGCAAAGATAAAAATTTGGGCTGGGATTTGCTGTGCGACGTGAAAAAAACTTACGATAAAGTATTGAAAACGGGCGAATTAAGCGCAAAGGAACAGAAGTTTTGCGAAGATCAACTCTCAGTTTGCGAAGGTTCAGATTGGTTTTGGTGGCTGGGCGATTACAACCCCGCCTCCAGTGCCAGCAGTTTCGATAGGTTGTATAGGCGAAATTTAAGCAATCTTTACACTTTGCTAAAGCAGCCTGTGCCAGCCAGATTGTCAACGCCAATCAATGTGAGTGATTTGCCGCCTTTGGCTAATGATGGCTTCAGCGGGACGATGAGAAGAGGTCAGGAAACTTAACTTCGATGTCGTCAACTTCACATTTAAAAAACCGCCGCGCAGGTGTTTTACTGCACATCAGCTCGTTGCCAGCGGGTGACTTTGGTGCGGATGCACAAAAATTTGTCGATTTTTTAGCTGATATTAGCGCACACGTTTGGCAAACGCTACCTTTGAATATGCCGCACGACGATGGCTCGCCTTACCAATGTTTAAGCGCGCATGCGGGCAATCCTAAATTTATTAATTTAGAGTTTTTAGTGAAAGAAAATCTACTGAATAACGATAGCCTGCAAGCCAATAGAAATGCGGCTCTTGGCGAGGTTTATTTTAATTATAAGCGACATAAAAATCTTAAATTACAACAAGAATTTGTTCAGTTTTGCCATGAAAATGTAGCTTGGCTTGGCGATTTTGCCTTGTTTTTGGTGCTGCGAGAAAAATTTAAACACGCCAGTTGGAACACTTGGCCAAAAGCTTATAAAAACAAACAGCGGGCGGTGATGGCAAAGGTGAAAAAACGTTACGCGACTCAAATTGGCGTGATTAAATTCACCCAGTTTTTGTTTTTTCGGCAGTGGCAAGCGCTTAAAAACTACGCCAACAAGCGCGGTATTGCCATGTTTGGCGATATTCCGCTATTCGTAGCGTTCGACAGTGCCGATGTATGGGCAAAACCGCATTTGTTTAAGTTGGATGCCAACAAAAACATGCAAGTGGTGGCGGGCGTGCCGCCAGATTATTTTAGCGAAACTGGTCAGCGCTGGGGCAACCCGCATTACAACTGGGTCGCCATGCAGCGCAATGGGTTTAGCTGGTGGCTGGCGCGCATGCGCACGCAAAATCGTATGTTCGACATGCTGCGTATCGATCATTTTCGTGGTTTAGAATCGGCGTGGGAGGTTCCTGCTTCTGCAAGCACTGCCGTGCAGGGCGCATGGGTATTGGCTCCTGGCGATGCACTTTTAAAAACCATCAAAACGCACTTTTCGCATTTACGCTTGATTGCAGAAGATTTGGGTATTATTACGGATGAAGTGGACGCTTTGCGCGAAAAATATCAATTGCCAGGCATGAAGATTTTGCAATTTGCCTTTGGTGGCGATGAAAAAAATCCTTATTTGCCACAACACATTGAGGAAAACAGTGTGGTTTACACTGGCACGCACGACAACGATACCACGCTGGGTTGGTATCAAGCTTTGGATGATAGTGCAAAAAATCATTTACACGCCGTGCTAAATAGTGCACAACCCAATATGCCGCAAGCTTTAATTCAGTTGGCATTTGAAACAAAAGCCAATACTGCGATTATTCCCATGCAGGATATTTTGGGTTTGGATGCCGCGCATCGCATGAATATTCCTGGCACGATTGAAAAAAATTGGCAATGGCGATTTGATTGGGATGCGCTAACAACAGCACATATTGACGGCATTAAACAGGCCATTCAGCAGTCGAATCGGGCGTTTTGATGGCATTCGCTATAGGCGTTGATGTCGGTGGCACCAATATACGTTTTGGCGTGTTCGACGGCAAAAAATTAATTGCAGAAACAAGGCTGGAAGCCAATATTGGCGAGGCCTGCAGGGCGCTTAATTTTGAGACTGCACCAGCAGAAGTAATCCGCATTTTATCTGCAGAAATTCACGCGCTGGTAAAAAAATATCCTCAAATTCAGACAGTTGGCGTTGGTTTTCCAGGTTTTATTGACCCAACAAAAATAATAATAATGCAATCGCCCAACTTACCGCATTTGAAAGATTTTGATTTGAGCGCGCAATTATCGCGCACTATTAATTTGCCTGTTATTTTGGAAAATGATGCCAATGCAGCTGCTTTTGGTGAATATAGTTTAATAAATAATGCGTCTGAAAGCCTTATCTATATTGGCTTGGGCACAGGTGTGGGCGGCGGCCTTATTTTAGACGGCAAACTTTATGCTGGCCAACATGGATGCGCGATGGAAATCGGGCACATCATTGTTGAATCAAACGGAAGACAATGCGGTTGCGGTAATTCAGGTTGCATGGAAACCTATGCTTCAGCAACTGGCGTGAGTACAACTTATTTTGAATTAACCAAGCAGAAAAAAAGTGCGGCGCAAATTGCTGCACTTGCGGATGCAGGTGATAAACATGCTCTTTTTGCCTATCAAAATACAGCAAACGCTTTGGCGCAAGCTTTAGCCAGTATTTTGAAAGTGATAGATATTGAAAATGTCGTGATAGGCGGCGGCATGAGCCACGCTTGGCATTTAATGCAAAAGGGATTTAACGACCAATTGGATAATGATTTAATCCCCGTATTGCGCGACAAAATCACCGTTAAAATTTCCACTGCCAATGATACCGCAGGTATGTTGGGGGCTGCCATGTTAAGTTCGGCAAAGTTGACTCCAGCCTAATTAGTTTGTATGTTTCGCCAGTGAGCAACTTCTTTGCTAAATTTCTGTTTGCCAGCGCTTTTTTATTAGCAAACTTATCTAGCTACGCCGCAACGGTTATCGCTGCTAGCGTATTGCCTGTCAGCGAATATACCCGCATTACTTTTGAATCTGACCAGGTTATTCCGCACGCCATGTTGGTGCTTAAAAGTCCTGATCGCGTTGTGCTGGATTTGAAAAACGTTTCGATAAATCAATCGCTGAAAGCACTTGCCAATAAGGTTTTGCCAGAAGATTTTTACATTAAAAAAGTGCGAGTGGCTAATTTTAAGCAGGGCGTTACGCGCATAGTGGTAGATTTAAAGACTGCGGCCGCACCAAAGTTGAGCATATACAAGCCTGCAGGGGGCTACCAGCATCGCTTAGCCTTGGATATTTACCCAGAGAAAGCTGAAGAAGTTGGCGCTGCAAGCGTCACAAACAACGAAGCGCCCATCTTAGATACCAGTACAGAAAACTCACACAGCAACGGCACAGGGATTGTGTTAGAGCCTAATCCTGTGTTCGAGCCTGAAATGGAATTGCCGAATAACATTGAGTAATTTATTGATGTTGCTGCAACGCCCATTCTACGTGCTCTCTGAGCAATTCACTGCCGTCATTCTCGCGCGCTTTTAATGCGCTAATCACCTCAGGCGAACTTGGCGCGTTGCCTAACCCCACGGCAATATTGCGTAGCCACTGAACATATCCAATACGGTAAATTGCGCTACCCGCCATTTTTTGGCTGAACTCAGCCTCGCTCCAGCCAAAACATTCGATTAAGCTAATGTCGTCCAAACCGTTTCGCACATTAAAATCTGGTTCTTGGGTGATTTCTGCAAACTTATTCCACGGGCACACCAATTGGCAATCGTCGCAGCCATATACGCGGTTGCCTATTAACGGCCTAAATTCAACGGGTATGGTGGTTTTAAGCTCGATGGTGAGGTAGGATATGCAACGCCGTGCGTCCACCTCGTAAGGTGCAGTAATAGCGCGAGTAGGGCATATTTCAATGCACGATGCGCAACTGCCGCAGTGATTGCTGGCTTTTTCGTCAATCGGCAATGGTAAGTTGGTGTAAATTTCACCCAAAAAGAACCAAGAGCCGCGATCTTTATTGATGAGCAAAGTATGCTTGCCGCGCCAGCCCAAACCCGCTTTCTCCGCAAGTGCTACCTCTAGCACCGGAGCGCTGTCTGTGAATACTCTGCCTTCAAATTGATTATCAGCAAAATTGGCAATCTCAACTGTGATTTTATTGCATAGTTTTTGCAATTTTTGCCGCATCACTTTGTGGTAATCGCGTCCCAGCGCATACCTTGAAATAAAGGCTCTTTCACCATTTTCCATGGTTTGCCAGCTATCTTTGGTTTTGGGTGGTAAATAATCTAAACGTGCAGAAATCACGCGCACAGTATTTGGTACTAAATCGGCAGGGCGCGTGCGTTTTGTGCCATGTTTTGCCATATAATCCATGTCACCATGAAAGCCTTTTTTAATCCACGCTTGGTGTTCGGCCTCCGCGTTCGTCAAATTTGTATCGGCAATGCCAATTTCGGCAAAGCCCAATTCACGCCCCCAGTGCTTGATGTCAGCCGCCAGTGCAGCATAATCGTTAGTATTAGATAATTGCATATGGCGAATGATATTACACTTGAGCTGGATGACGAAGCGGCAACATTGGCTTGCGGCGAGCGATTTGCTAGTATTTTAGTAGCTGGCTTAAATATTTATCTGCATGGCGACCTAGGCGCAGGTAAAACTACCTTTGTACGTGGGATTTTGCATGGTTTGGGGCATGTGGGCAAAGTAAAAAGCCCGACTTATACTTTGGTTGAACCTTATGCCATTGAATTTAATGTAAAGTCTAGTTATAATCTTTATCACTTTGATTTATATAGATTCATGAGTGAAGAAGAATGGGATGCTGCAGGTTTTAGAGATTATTTTAATGCACAGAGTATTTGCATGATTGAATGGCCAGAAAAAGCCGCACACGTGCTGCCTGAACCCGATATTCATATGCGCCTTTCATTGCAAAATGCGGGACGTAAAATTCAGTTTTCAGCAGGTTCGGCTTTGGGGATGCAATGTTTAGAAGTATTTTAGTTAAACTTTTATTTTCTAGCTTATTGCTAATAAATTCAATTAGTTACGCTGCAAATAGCATCACTGCGGCGCGCGTATGGCCCGCGCAGGAATACACGCGCATCGCTTTCGAATCATCCGCGCCCATTAAATATCAACTTATTATCCTAAAAAATCCCGATAGATTAGTATTAGATGTTGAAGATTTAGAGCTGACCAACGCGCTTACTTCGCTTTCTGACAAAATTTTGTCTAGCGACCCTTACATCAAACAGGTGCGCGTGGCCAAGTTTAAGCCTGGCGTGGTGCGTATCGCGGTGGATTTAAAAGGTGAGGTGAAATCTAACTTGTTTGCGTTGGCGCCAGCGGGCGATTATAAACATAGATTAGTGTTAGATATTTACCCGCTACAAGACGAATTAATGGCTATGCTTGATAAGAAAAATGGCGACGGTAAAAAATCTGCGGAAACTGATGCCACAAAGCCAGTGATAGAGCCACTACCACCTAGCATTGGCGGGCCTGACGAGGCTGTTTTAGAGCCAATTGCGGAAGCAATTCCAGAAGTTCCACCGATTGATAAAAAAGATGAAGCGCCAGCCACAAACAAAGATGACGAGCGTTTAATCACCATTGCGCTTGATGCTGGCCACGGCGGCGAGGACCCAGGCGCGCGTGGCGCCAATGGTAGCCGTGAAAAGGTGATTACTTTGCAAATCGCAAAAAAACTGAAAGAGAAGATTGACGCAGAACCCAATATGCGCGCTATGTTAACGCGAGATGGTGATTATTTTGTGCCACTGGGCACGCGCGTAGTAAAAGCGCGTAAATTTAAGGCGGATTTGTTCATCTCGATTCACGCTGATGCTTTTACCAACCAAGCTGCGCGCGGCTCTTCCGTGTTCGCGCTTTCCGAAAAAGGTGCCACTAGTGCCAGTGCGCGCTATTTGGCGAAGAAAGAAAATGAATCTGATTTAATCGGCGGCGTAAGTTTGGGTGGCAGAGACCCTGTGCTGGCAAAAACGCTGCTGGATTTATCGCAGGCCGCAACCATTAACGACAGTTTAAAATTGGGCAAAGCCGTGCTCGGGCATATTGGCGAGATTAACAAGCTACATAAAAACCATGTTGAGCAAGCAGGGTTTGCCGTACTAAAATCACCAGACATCCCGTCGATATTGGTTGAGACAGCATTTATTAGCAACCCAGAAGAAGAGAAAAAACTTAACGACGATGCCTATCAAGATAAATTGGTCGATTCCATTTTAAGCGGCATCAAAAAATATTTCGCCAGCAATCCCGCATTGGCAAAAACCAAAGTAGCCAAAGAGTAGCGTGCTATTTACGTTTATAACCAGTTTTAGTTAATAGCCACTGCACCAACCACGGAAAAAACACGTGGTTCCAGTAAATCATTTTCGTCATCAGTGGAGTGATAATCAGTTTTTTGTTACGTTCTACACCGCGCACTATAGCCGTACCAACCTCTTCCACGCTTAGTTTGGGAATGATGATAGCAATGCCCGGTTCACGCTCGGCGCTGCCAGGATTGTGTTCCCAATAAGGCGATTTCACACTGGCAGATTCATACAGTGTTACGTTGATATTCGTGTTATCCAAATCTGCTCGCAAGGCTTGTGTAAAGCCGCGCACCGCCCAACGCGCAGCGGTGTAAGCGGTTGCGCCTGGCCAAACAAAACGCGAAGCCACTGAGCTAATATTGACGATATGACCGCTGTTTCTTTTTAGCATAGCAGGCAAAAATGCATGCGTGACATTGAAAGTCGCAAAGTAGGGTACCGCCATCATTTCAACCGCTTCTGCAGGCGTGGTTTCATCCACAAAACGCCATTTGCCTGCGCCAGCATTGTTGATGAGAATATCTGGCGTGCCAAGCTGTTGCGTAATTTGCGTGGCTACTTTGGCAACAGCGTCCGCATCCTTCAAATCTACCGAGAAAGCATGCGCTTCGCCGCCCATGGCTTTAATTAAGCCTGCTACACGGTCAAGTTCGCCTTGATTTCTTGCCAGCAAAACTAAGCGTCCGCCCGCTTTTGCCATGGCTTTCGCAATGCCTTCGCCCATGCCGCTAGAGGCGCCCGTGACTAACACCAACTTGCCATCGATTTTCATCATTAACTCCTTGCAAATAGTTTAGTGTAGTTTAGTACGATTTATGTTGCGTGGTAAAATTTTTGTACTAAAGCAGGTAAAATGATGCAATGCAAATACGCCTTCTGCCCGATCAACTCATCAGTCAAATCGCCGCTGGCGAAGTGGTGGAACGTCCAGCTTCGGCGTTGAAAGAATTGCTGGAAAACAGTCTGGATGCTGGTGCTAGCGATATTCAAGTATCACTTATTCAGGGCGGCGTTAAGCAGCTAAAAGTCACAGATAACGGCAGCGGCATTGCGCAGGATGACTTGGCGATGGCCTTAACGCGCCATGCCACCAGCAAAATCGCTAGCTTAGAAGATTTAGAAGCTGTCGCCAGTTTGGGTTTTCGTGGTGAAGCGCTGGCAAGCATTGCATCAGTCTCTCGTACGCAAGTTAGTAGTCGTGCACTCAATACCAAACACGCTTGGCGCATCGCCTCAGAAGGCAGCGCAATGTCGCCGTTAGAGCCCACAGGGTTGGATGCTGGCACCATTGTCGAAGTTAACGATTTATATTTCAACACACCAGCACGGCGTAAGTTTTTAAAGCAAGAAGCCACCGAGTTTGGCCATTGCGAAGCGGCATTTGAGCGGGTAGCGCTGTCGCGGCCCGATGTTAGCTTCATGCTGCAACACAATGGTCGTGCCATTAGTCGTTATGCCATAAGCCCTGCAAATAAGCGCTTTACCGAGGTGTTAGGTGCAGAGTTTTCTGCTGAATCGATAGCAGTCAATGAGGAAGCGGCAGGCTTAAAATTGTGGGGCGCAATCGCCAAGCCCACTTTTAATCGCAACAGCCGCGATTTGCAATATGTATATGTAAATGGCCGCTTTGTGCGCGATAAACTGCTCAGTCACGCCATCCGCCAAGCTTATCAAGATGTGTTGCACCACGACCGCCATCCCGCTTACGCCTTATTTTTGATGCTAGACCCTAGTTTAGTGGATGTAAACGTGCACCCCGCCAAAACCGAGGTGCGCTTTCGTGATGGCCAAGCCATTCATCGTTTTGTGTTTCACAGCTTACATAAAAGTTTGGCCACGCCAACAGGCGCATCAAATGCTGTCACTGCTAGCCAAGCCGCGCATAATCCATTTAATCCGTCTTATCCAATTTATCAATCGCAAATTAATTTAGCAGCCAACCAATCGCCGAATTTTTATCAAACGCTATTTGCCAGTACTACAGAACGTCAATTTTCTAGCCCCGTTTGTTATGCGGACGATTTTGAAGGCAGTCAAACTAATGCAGCGCCAATAGAAGAATTTCCTTTAGGTTTTGCCGTTGCGCAGATTCACGGCGTGTACGTGCTGGCGCAAAATGCGCAAGGTTTGGTGGTGGTGGATATGCACGCCGCGCACGAGCGCATTATGTACGAGCAACTGAAAAACGCGTTAGATGACAACGCGGTGAGTATGCAGCCTTTGCTGATTCCTGTGAGTTTTAATGTGGATAGGCTAGAAGTGGCAACCGTTAACGAAGAGCTCGCAAGCGGCGCGAATAATCTGCGGCAATTGGGGTTTGATATTGCTGTGCTTTCGCCTTCTACATTAGCAGTTCGCGCAGTGCCTACCATGCTGCAAAATGCAGATGCCGTACAACTAGCCAGAGACGTACTGAAAGATTTACGCGAATACGGGGCTTCACGTGCGCTCACGGAGCGCCGTAATGAGTTGCTTGGCACCATGGCCTGCCACGCCGCCGTGCGCGCTAATCGTAGCCTCACCATCCCCGAAATGAACGCCTTGCTGCGCGATATGGAAGCGACAGAACGCAGCGGCATGTGTAACCACGGCCGCCCGACTTGGTTTCAGGTAAGCATGAGTGACTTGGATAAGATGTTTATGCGGGGGAAATAACAAATGACGGGCAAAAATTATAGTGTAAAAACCGAGCGATTCTATTCAGCTCACCATGTATTACTTCGTATTGCTAAAGATAATCTTAGTAAAGCAGAAACTAAAGCACGAGGTTGGTCAGACTGGCAATTTACAGCAATAACCCTCAGTTCTTTAGCTGTCGAGGCGATTTGTAATGCTGTAGGAGAGAAAGTTATAGTTAATTGGAGTGATTTTGAAAGCTGCAGCCCAATTGCTAAGGCTAAATTGATTTGTGAGCATTTGGATGTTGATTATAGTGCCAGTAAAGAGCCATGGGGAACATTAGTTTGGTTATGCAAAACCCGTAATCTTATTGCTCATCCAAAAGCAGAGGAAATAATAAATGAGGAGGTTATAACCGAACAAAAACATAGTCGCTTTGAATATGGAAATGCCCCATCAAAGTTAGAAAAAAGAATGACATTGGATAATGCAAAAAAATCTGTTGCAGTAGTTGACCAGCTGGTTGATTTGTTTTGTGAGAAGCTAACACCTGAGCAACGTTTCGGTATTTCAGACGATATGTGGCATGCAACTACAACTACTCATAACGAGAAAATTAAGTAATTATTTTAAAAATTTGAAAGTATTCTCAAAAGCTATTTTCCTAATGGGCCCAACCGCCAGCGGCAAAACTGGTGCGGCGGTTTATTTGCAATCCCAGTTGCAATCTAAGCAGCCTGTTGAAATTATTAGTGTGGATTCTGCGTTGGTGTTTAAAGATATGAACATCGGCACCGCCAAGCCAGACGCGGAAACATTAACAAAAGCGCCGCATCATTTGATTGATATTATCGAGCCGACTAACGCGTATTCTGCGGCCAATTTTCGTAGCGATGCTTTGCGATTGATGGCGGAAATCACCGCCCGCGGCAAAATTCCTTTATTGGTAGGCGGCACCATGTTGTATTTTAAGTCGCTAGAGGGCGGTTTAAGTGGTTTGCCAGAGGCTGCACAAGAAGTGCGCGTTAAACTCGACGCAGAGGCCGCGCAAATAGGCTGGCCAGCCATGCACAGTAAGCTTGCGAGCATAGACCCAGAAACCGCTGCGCGTTTAATGCCTAACGATATGCAGCGCATTCAGCGCGCGTTGGAGGTTTATGAAATCACGGGTGAAACCATGTCTGTCCTATTTGCCAAACAAACTTCTGAAGTTTTGCCTTATAAAGTGTTGAAAATTGCGTTAATTCCTAGTGACCGCAAAGTGCTGCATGCGAGGATAGAAGCGCGTTTTGACAATATGCTAAAACAAGGTTTGGTGGAAGAAGTAAAAGGTTTGCTCGCTAAATATCCGCAATTGACTGCTGATTCAACCTCGATGCGTTGCGTGGGTTACCGACAAACTTTAGAACATTTGCGTGGCGATTACGATGCAGCTGAATTGCGCAATAGAGGTATTTTTGCCACACGCCAATTAGCCAAAAGACAGCTCACATGGTTGCGCAGTATGGATTATAACGTGGAGATTGATTGTTTGAATCCTGACTTGAATAGCGTAGTATTGCGCGAAATAGAACAATTTATTAAAGGACAAGCATGAAAAATTGGGTGAAAGAAAACTTGGTTTTGGTAATTGGTTTGGCGTTGCCAGTATTGCTGATTACACTATTTTTTGTGGCGACGGTGCTACCAAAATCGTTCGGCACGCCGCCGCAATATGAGATGTTGTTTATCACCACAAAATATGATTATCAAAATAAGCCTGAATATGTGCTTGATTTTAATGTTAAAAATCAACAATTGATGGTGAAGGCTAAAAAGAGCGATGACAAAAATAATTACAGTTCGGGCTCGCGAAGATTGATGGCATATGACGCCAAAACTGAGGCGGTGCGTGAGATTGCGGTGGATGCAAGCAAGTTGAGCGATGGCTTGGAAGTGCTGTTGGAAGAAACGAAAAGTATGACGCTTGATATTTCACTCACATCTCCCGATGGTTATACGCTGGAAGGCCCGAATTACAACAGCAGTGGCTTGCTAGGCGGTTTATTCGGTGGGGGTTACCGCAACAGTGGCTTTCGCATTAAAAAAGGCAATGTTGGCTATAAAGTGCCGCAACATCAACCCGATTACTATTATGCGGATTTAAAATTTATCGGCTGGGTTATCAAGAAATAGGGAGCAAGCCATGTCGCAAAAAGAAGAAGCGCTGCAAGACATTATTTCACTCGCTAAGAATAATAGTATTAGCTTAGATGAAATTAAGCACGCCCTGCAGGCTGCACCAATATTGGCTTCCAAGCCATCTTCTAGTGTGCTTTCTAAGTTATTTGCTTATATTGGCGGCATTTTCGTATTCGCAGGCATCGGCGTATTCATCAGCATGTTTTGGGATGACTTCGGCTCCGCAGCACGCGTGATTGTGACGCTGGGCATAGGTTTTGCGATGTTTATCATGGCGTTGACCTGTTTAACTGACAAGCGCTTCGAGAAGGCGGCTACACCTTTATTTTTAGGCGCCATGTGGCTACAGCCGACGGGTATTTTGGTGATGCTGCAAGAATATGCATCGGGCGGCGATGCGCGCCACGGCTTGTTATTTATGGCGGGCGTGATGCTTGTGCAGCAAGCGGCGACTTTTTGGGCGAAACGCCTTACGGTGCTTGCCTTTGGCGCGGTTTTGTTTGGCGCAATTGGGCTGGGTACATTGTTTGATATTTGGGATTGGGACGGCAATTTCAACGGCTTCATCATCGGCACGTCGCTTATCTGCGTCGCCTACGCGCTGCAACAATCTAAACATGCGGCCATCGCGTCATTTTGGTACTTTGTTGGTGGCGTAATTTTAATGTGGTCGGTGTTCGATGCGGTGAAAAACTCGCCGCTAGAGCTTGCTTTTCTTGGTTTGTCGGCATTGTTGATATTTTTGAGCACGCATGTGCGCAGCCGTGCGCTGTTAATCGTCGGTACACTGTCGATGTTAAGCTATATTGGTTTTTACACGGCCGAACATTTTGCAAATACAGTTGGTTGGCCGATAGCTTTAGTGATTATCGGAGTCGCCTTAATTGGTCTAAGTTCGCTGGCGGTTAGGCTGAATAATAAATATATTAAGCAATAATATATTTTTACTTATATAAAATCAATTAGTTAAATTACATTATTAATGTAATTTATTATAATTTTTGCATGCGTTTTGCGGCTTCTACACATTCTTCATAAGATGCTACAAGTGCCATGCGGATGAAGTTTTTGCCTGGGTTTAGCCCATGTGCTTCGCGTGCTAAAAAGCTGCCAGGCAACACGGTAATATTGAAGTCACGATAAAGTTTTACTGCCAGTTCTGTATCGCTTTCTTTGCTTCTTGCCCACAAATAAAATGCTGCATCAGGCATTTCTACTTCTAAAGTTTTTGCTAACATCGGCGTTACAGTATTGAATTTCTGTGCGTAAAGTCGGCGGTTTTCAATCACATGCGCTTCGTCGTTCCAAGCGGCGATTGAGGCCGCTTGCACGGTCGGGCTCATCGCGCAGCCATGATAGGTGCGGTACAAAGTAAACTTTTCGATAATCTTTTCATCGCCCGCCACAAAGCCAGAGCGCATGCCAGGCACGTTGGAACGTTTAGAAAGTGATGCAAAAACGACCAAATTAGCATGACTGCGACCCAATAGCGATGTGGCTTGCAGGGCACCTAATGGTGAAGATTTTTCATCAAAATAAATTTCTGAATAACATTCATCAGCGGCAATCACAAAGCCATATTTGTCGGATAATTCAAATAACTCTTTCCATTGTTCCAGCGACATGACTTTGCCCGATGGATTGCCAGGGCTGCAAACATAAACTAATTGTGTGCGCTCTAGAATATCAGCTGGCATACTGGCAAAATCCATTGCGTGATTATTTTCTGGTGAAGTATTTAAAAAGTAGGGCTGCGCACCAGCCAAAAATGCGGCACCTTCGTAAATCTGATAGAACGGATTCGGCGAAATAACGATAGGGTTTGGCTTCGTGTTATCAATCACTACCTGCGCAAAAGCAAATAGCGCCTCGCGACTGCCATTCACTGGTAAAATCGCCTTTTCAGGATTCGGCGCAGCGATGTTGTAACGACGCGCAATCCACGCTGAAATAGCCCCTCTAAGCGCCAAACTGCCAACCGTTGTAGGGTATGTAGCCAAACCCGCCAGATTTTGCGTCAGCGCGTCTTTAATCAGCTGTGGTGTGGCGTGTTTAGGCTCGCCAATACTTAAATTAATGGCAGAATAAGCAGGGTTTGGCGTAATGCCCGCAAATAACTCGCGCAGGCGTTGAAACGGGTAGGGTTGTAGCAAATTGAGATTTGGGTTCATAAGGTGACATTATAGTGAATAAAAACGCATTAGCGATATTCGGTCTGCTTTTTGGCGCCTCAGCTTGGGGCGTTATTTGGTATCCGTATCGCTTGCTGGCCGAAGCAGGCGTTTCTGGTGCCGCTTCTAGCTTTTACACCTACGGCATGGCCTTGGTGATTGGCATCATCTATTTTGGCAAACATTGGCGCGGAATTTTTGCGCAACCAAAAAGCATTTTCTGGCTGAGTTTGGCTGCGGGCTGGGCCAATATTAGTTATGTGATATCAGTGATTGATGGCGAAGTGATGCGCATCATGTTGCTGTTTTATCTATCGCCGCTGTGGACGCTGCTATTAGCGCGCTTTTGGCTGAAAGAACCGATTACCAAAGTGGGCTATATGTCGATTTCGATTGCTCTGGCAGGCGCATATATTATGCTGGCTGGGCCTTTTAGTGATATTGCGAATCGCTGGCCAATTCCGCAAAATTCGGCAGAGTGGCTCGCATTATCGGCAGGCATAGGATTTGCTTTTTCCAATATCATTACACGAAAATCGAGCCATTTAACTATTCGCGCCAAATCGTTTGCAACATGGATTGGCGTGATGAGCGTGGCCTTGATTTTTACGCCATTTTTAACCAGTAGTTTTCCAAATCCCAACCAAATTAGTTTAGATAGTTGGTTGATGATGGGTTTGGTCGCCATATTTTTATTCATGGTGACGATTTCCGTGCAGTTTGGCTTGACGCAACTCACCGCAATTCGCGCTTCCGTGTTGTTTCTGTTTGAGTTGGTGGTTGCTGCATTCGCCTCGTATTACCTAGCGCACGAGGTGATGAGCTTGAATGAATGGATAGGTGGCAGCTTGATTATCGCGGCAGCGTTAATTGCCGCATTTAACCACAAAGATTAGCTAAACGTTTTAGCCAAACCCGCCAGCTTGGCCTTCGGCCGCAAAACGCATTTTTAGCGACAAATCGTTGCGTGAATCGGCATTGGTGAGCGCATTTTCTTCGTCAATTTTGCCGTTGGCAAATAGTTTGAATAGCGCTTGGTCAAAGGTGTTCATGCCAATATCGTTGTTGTCGGCCATAATTTCTTTCATCTCGCCCAATTTTTGTTTTTGGATGAGTTCGGAAATATAAGGCGTGTTAATCATCACTTCCACCGCGGCGACGCGTTTTTGCACCCTGCCAGGAATTAAGCGCTGCGAAACCACCGCCACTAAATTCAGCGAAACGCCAAGCAGCAAACCATGTTTGGCCTCGGTTGGGAAGAACGAAATGATGCGCTCAAGCGCTTGGTTAGCATTATTTGCATGCAGTGTAGCCAAGCATAAATGACCCGTTTCGGCGTAAGTTAGCGCTTGTTGCATGCCGTGCATATCGCGCACCTCGCCAATTAAAATCACGTCAGGCGCTTGGCGCATGGCGTTTTTCAAAGCACTTTCGAACGAGTGCGTGTCAATGCCGACTTCGCGTTGATCCACCACCGATTTTTTGTGCTGATACACAAATTCAATTGGGTCTTCAATCGTCACGATATGGCCTGTTTCATTGGCGTTGCGATAGTCAATCATCGACGCTAGCGTGGTCGATTTACCAGAGCCAGTTGAGCCTACCACTAGCACCAGCCCACGTTTTCTCATAATAAGTTCGCGCAAAATAAGCGGCAAACCCAAGCTTTCAAAATCTGGAATCTCGGTTTTAATGTGGCGCACTACCATGCCAACTTCGCCGCGCTGCTTGAAAATATTCACCCGGAAACGGCCGATATCTTTGCGCCCGATAGCAAAATTACACTCTAAAGTTTCTTCAAATTCGGTAATTTGTGCGGGGCTCATAATCGAATAAGCGATCTCTTTCACCATTCCAGGCGTCATTTTTTGGTTATTAACAGGCATAGTTTCACCCTCAACATCCATGTGAATCGATGCGCCGGTGCTAAAAAATAGGTCAGAGCCACCTTTTTCGGTCATAAATTTGAGTACTGGTGTGATGTCGATGGCGGCCATAAATTTCCCTAATTTCTAGTTATCGCTAACTTTATCACAAGCTTTATGTTTGTTACATAGTTTGTTGATTATATTGGCTTGATTGTTTCAGATTTTGCAAACATCCAAGTAATTTTTCTCCAAATCTCGCGCAAATTGTGTGGGATTAAATAGGTCGGATTTTTCAACTTCAAGCTGGAGTTTTTGCTTTATTTGCGCTAATTTATCTGGATTTTGCGCGAAATAAAGCGCTTTTTGTTCGTATTCCACCAAAGAATGGGTGACTAATTCAGGCATATTCACGCGCTGCAGCAAGCTCGCCGCCACGCGTGAGGCAAAGGTGTCGCCCATAATCGTTAACAGCGGCAAGCGCATAAAAAGCGCGTCGCTAGCCGTGGTATGGGCGTTGTAGGGCAGCGTATCTAAGAATAAATCAGCATGCACATGGCGCGCTAAATGTTCGGCGATTGGAACGCGTGGTGCGAAAATTAAGCGATCTTTATTAACGCCAGCACGCTCAACAGCCGCTTGCAGATTGGCTTTTGCCCATTGGTTACATTCTAAAAGCCATAGCACGCTGTTTGGCGTTTGTTTTAGCAAACGCATCCAAATTGCAAATACTTCCGCGGTGATTTTAAAAGTTTGGTTAAAGCAACAAAATACAAAATCCTTGTTTGTAGACATGCCCTGGAGACCAACATCCATGCGGTTTACAGGTTTTCCAATAGGGCGATTACTATTATTTGGTTGGTAGCAAGGCAAGTAAAGTAGCTTTTCGCTAAAATCAGCTGCATTCGGAGCAATGGTTTTATCGGCCAACAGGTAATCAAATAGCGGCTTTCCAGCCAGTTCGCCCACGATTTCACCCATAGTGGAAGGAAAGCCCAGCCAGTTAATGTGAATACGCGCAGGTTTAAGTGCGACTATAGCACTGCGGCTGCTTTGCGTATAACCCGTTAGATCGATCAAAATATCAATTTCATCGTCGTGGATTTTTTTTGCAGTTTCAACATCATTCAAATTTGCAATGTCTATAAAGTGGTCAAACGCCTTCTCAAGTCTCTTGCGCGTTGGGGTTTTATCATTTTTCCCATAAGAATAAGCGAAAATTATAAATTGGTTTCGGTCGTGTTTTTCGATAAGTTCGGTGATTAAAAACGCCAGCGGATGCAGTCTAAAATCAGCCGAAAAATAACCAATTTTAATTTTAGAATTTCTATTTTTTATGCCCTGATAACCAATATCCATGTGGCTCACAGGCCATGCTTTTAAAGTGTTATTTGCATAATTACTGGCGCATTGTTTTTGTTCTTGCGACGTTGTGCCTGGCATGGCGAGAAAAGCAAACGGCGAAATCTGCGCGATCGGTTCTGTCTTGACCAAGTTGCGCAGCTGCGTAATTTGCATTTCTAAATCTTCCCAATCGCAAATATGTTGCTTTTGATGTACCAAGTGTGCTAGTGCGTGATGCAGGCTGGGGTTGAGCTGCAGGGCGATTTTGTAGCTGGAAATTGCCTTGTCTAATTGGCCAAGCTCGCGTTGCACATTCCCTAAATTATTGTGTGCATCGGCATCATTTGCGTCAAATTTCAGCGATTGCGTAAAGCTAAAAAGTGCTTTTTCGGGCTTAGCTAGCTCGCGCTGCGCATTACCCAAGTTGTACCAATAAACTGCGTTACCAGGCTGGTGCTGTGTGGCCTCATCAAAGCACACTTCGGCTTGAGCAAAATTACCGTTAATTTGCGCCTGGTTACCCAGCCCGGAAAGTGCGCAACATAAGGCGTTGCGCGCGCCGAGGTTTTTATTATCTGCACTTAAAATGCGCCGAAAATAACCGGCAGCCTCTTCAAATTGCTGCAGTTGCACACACAAATTGCCACAAATGGCGTGCAAACTAAGCTCGTTAGGATGTTGTAACAACACTTGTTGGTATGCGCTAAAGGCCTCATGGATGTTGCCTTGCAGCTCATCTTGTTTTGCTTTGGCTAAGAGTTCATTCACATTTTGCATGGCGCATTTTAAACTATTTGTACAGCGAATTTGCTAACAGCTTTGCACCAAATTCGCGCAACAAGAACCGACTGGGGTTTAATTTGGATGCGAGTTTTGGCTCAATTGGTAAATCGCTGTTGGTCACTAAACTGGCAATCAGTTCGCCACAAATTGGCGCGGTAATCATGCCTTTTGAGCCGTGCCCTGCATTCATATACAAGCCGTCTAACCAAGGCAAATCGGCAGGATTAGCGTTATAGCGCGGTGGATTTTTTCGTAGTAAATTTTCATCTACAATCTGCCCCGCAAGTGGCATGTAATCTAGGGTTTGGCTGCGCCAAGCGACACGACTTTGCATAAAGTTTAGGTCAACGTTCTGGTAAATTTCAGGCGAAATTTTGCGCAGCATCTTTAAATTTTCGCGCTTGTCTTTTTCGCTAATATTTGGGTTCATATCATGCGGCGCGTAACTGGTGCCAATCGCGTGCAAACCGGCAACCGCAGGGCTTACAAAGTGATCATTACAAATAATAGTTTTAATATTTTGGCTGATTTCATTGGCCGCAAAAAAGTTGATTTGCCCGCGCACTGGCGTAATTTTCGCACTTTGGCAATATTTAAATTGCTTAATGTCATTTGCGTTACAAATCACCACAATATCTGCTGAAAAAATATTGTTTATTCGCCATTCATCCGCAACTTTTTCAATCGAAAGCGCTTCGGTCGAAATCATTTTTGTAATCAACGCTTCGCTGCAAAGCGCCTCGCATAAGGCTTGCGGTTTAAGCCAACCCGCTTGTGAAAAAAACAAACCACCCGTTTTTAAGGCAATACCTGCGATTTCTGTTGCTGCATTCGCATCAATTAATTTTGCATATTGATTGTCGCTAAGCGCCGTTTGCCGCGCTTGCTCGCGCGCGTTAAAAGCCAGTTGAATGATGCCGCAAGTATTAAAAAATTGCTTACTTTTTGGCAATTGTTTAAGCAAATTTAGCGTGAATTCGAAACCTTGTAAAGCCAATAAACTAGAGGCATCCGGCTTGGTTGAAAATTTGGGGTAAAGCACCGCAATCGGGTTGCCAGAAGCTTCCTGTGCGAGTTTTTCATGACGTTCGATGAGCGTGACTTCTATGCCGCGCTGCGCCAATGCATGCGCGGTGCTACATCCCGCGATGCCGCCGCCAATCACAATCGCAGAAGTCATTGCGTAAAAACTCCCGATAGCATTTCACGTTTTTTGCCAAAACCTGCGTGTTTTTTTACCTCAAAGCCAGCTGTCTGCAAGCCTCTGCGTACCGCGCCAGCGCTGGTAAAGGTGGCAAAAGTCGTGCTGCTTTTCGATAATCTTGCCATGTGCGCAAATACTTCCTCTGACCACATTTCTGCGTTCTTGGCTGGCGCGAAGCCATCCAACAGCCAAGCATCTACTTTTTGCGAAATTTGCGGTAAAGCAGCTAAAATATCATCAGCCTGCAGGCTAATATCCATGCGGCTTCCAGCCATGCTAAATTGATTATTTCCAGCTTTTAAATTGACATAATGCTGCAATAACTCTTCTGAAATTTTTGCAAATTGCGGCCAAGTTGCGTGCGCGCGACGTAAATCTTCTAATTTAAGCGGGAATTTCTCGATGCTGATGTAATGCAAAATGACGCTAGGTGGCGCCAATGCTAGCCAGTGTGCCGCAACCGCTAAAAAATTTAGCCCAGTGCCAAAGCCAGTTTCGATGATGGTGAAAGTAGAATTTTCGAGCACCGCAAAGCGTTGTTTGAGCTGATTGTGCTGAATAAAAACGTATTCAGTTTCTTCTAAACCATCTTCTGAGTTAGAGTAAATATCATTAAAATTAATTGAGTATGGTTGATTATTAATCCATTTTATATTTGAATATTGCATCATGCGCTGATTATATCAGCGCTAAGTTAAATTAGTGGCGAACGACGATTTTGTGGTTTGGCCAATAATAAATGTACATCACCCAGCGCGCGTTCGGCAAAACCACCTTCGCAATAGCACAAGTAAAATTCCCACATTTTGATGAACTCTTCTGAATAGCCTAATTGCCGTACTTGTCGGATATTGTCGAAAAAGTTTTCGCGCCACTTGCGTAAGGTGGTTGCATAATGCGGGCCAATATCTTCTAAATCATATAGCTTTAAATCACTTGCTTGGCTATTGCTGTGCATCATGGCAGTGATAGAAGGAATATTGGAGCCAGGAAAAATATAACGTTGAATAAAATCGACACTGTTTTTTGCGCTTTCAAAACGCTGGTCAGTAATGGTAATTGCTTGAATCAGCGCTAAACCATCGGGCTTAAGTAAGCTGGCACATTTTTTAAAGTAAACATCATAAAATTGGTGGCCAACAGCTTCAATCATTTCAATTGAAACTAATTTATCAAATTGTCCTTTTAAGTCTCTGTAATCATTTAATAAAAGTGTTATTTTATCTTGCAAATTCTCGGCAATGACGCGTGCTTTTGCTTCATCATATTGCTGCTGTGAAATGGTAGTGGTGGTGACCTTGCAGCCATAATGCTTGGCTGCATAAATGGCAAACCCACCCCAGCCAGTACCAATTTCTACCACATGATCGCTGGGTTTAAGGTCTAATTTATCGCAAATAACCTGCAGCTTTTTGTACGAAGCGGCTTCTAAGCTGCAATGCTGGTCATCAATATTTTTAGGTGCAAAAATCGCCGAAGAATACATCATGGTTGGGTCTAACCACAATTTAAAAAAATCGTTGCCTAAATCGTAATGGGCAGCAATATTTTTGCGACTACCGTCAGCAGTATTACGGTTTAAGTAATGCAATACTTTTAGAGCTGGCTTTGATAGCCACTCAAAACCGCCTTCTAATGTGTCCATGATGTTTTGGTTTACTGCAAACAGGCGAATCACATTGGTGAGATTGTCGGCTTGCCAATAATTCAACATATAAGCCTCACCTGCGCCAATGCTGCCGCCGAAGGCAATTTCGCCATAAAAATGTGGGTCATGTACGGTGATTATTGCGCTTAAATCACTGCTTCTACGAGATTCGTTGCCAAACTGATAGCGTTCATCACCATCAATTAAGGTTAAGTGACCTGTTGCTAAAAGATTTAGTTTTTTTAGCACCTGCTGTTTGGCAAATTTTTGCAGCCAAGCAGCACGTGGTTTACGTTTGATTTTTAGTGGGGTTGAAAGTGTTTCTTGTGTCATATTATGGTGTTAGATTGTTTAGCGTCAGGGTGTGAATAAAAAGGCACGCCTTTGAGCCATAGTTTTAAGGCATTCCAGTAGATAGCTAGCACTACTTTTATGGTCATCAATGGATATTTAATAAGCAATAAATTCAATGCTTTAGGTGTTATTTCTTGTGCTTGTAAGCTTAAGGTGGCATTAAAAATTTCTTGATTCACTTTAAAATTACTCACTTGAAAATTCTTCATATGAACAAATAATTGATTTTGCTGCAGTTTAAACGCCCAATCGTAATTAATATCCATGGACATAAATGGCGATACATGAAATTGCTTATCGAGTTTGAAGGCAGTAATTTCGCCATTTTTAGTATTTTTTATTATTTTTTCTGGGCTGTCATTATCAGTGTAATCATGTACATAAGCGTAATCTTCACCCCAAGGCGTATTGGTAATGTGCGTGACAATCGCTTGCAAAGTTTGTCCATCCGCTTCAAAGCAATAGTAAAACGAAACAGGATTAAAGCAATGACCAAAATAGCGCATATTGGTGAGCAAGCGAATACGGCCGCGGGCAGCCCCGCCGGTTGCATTTTTGATTAATCTACTAATTTCATCTTTTAGCGGTTTATTTGGGTCACCGTAGTAATCAGCACGCTTAAAGCTGGCAATATTTGGTTTGTTATACGACCAAAATGAGGCGCCGTTAAACAAAGCTGGCAGTTCATCCAAATCCAAATACATCATAAATGCGCGGTAGCGAAAGCCATGTTTTTTTGGTGAAAATCGTTGGTGCGCTACCCAACCTGTATAGATTCGACTATGCATTTTTTGCAAATTGCTCAAAATGTTGCAAAGCGGTGAGTGCGCTTTTTACGCCATCTTCATGGAAGCCATTTAACCAATAAGCGCCTGCAAACCCAGTACGATTATGCCCGCTAATTTCAGCATGCTGTGCCTGCGCAGCCGCACCAGCTAATGTGTAGACGGGGTGTGTGTATTGCAGGCGCTTAATTATTTTGGCGGGGTTGATGTTATTGGTATGGTTTAGCGTGACAAGTATAGGCTCAGCACAATCAATATTTTGCAAAATATTCATATTGTAGGTAACAGCGACTTGATTGCTTGGCTGTAACGGTAAATGATAATTCCATGCCGCCCAAGCTAGCTTGCGCTTAGGCATTAACTTAGCATCGGTATGCAAATAGACAGTATTTTTTTGGTAAGGAGTGGCGCCTAAAACTTGGGATTCGGCTTGCGTGGCATCTGCCCCCAACATAGCCAGCGCTTCGTCACTGTGGCAAGCAAAAAATACATAGTCAAACTTTGCTTTATCGCCGTTTTGCAATGTAATTTCAACCTGATTTTTTTGACGTTTAACACTTTTAACAGGCGCATTAAGTTTAATTTTATGTTTAAAAGGCTCAGTGATTGTTTTAACATATCTAGCTGATCCGCCAGTGATAGTGCGCCATTGTGGCCGATTATTGACACTTAGCATGCCATGATGATGAAAAAATCGTACAAAAAATCGCGCAGGAAACTGTAACATCTGCGCTGCATCGGTCGACCAAATTGCCGCCCCCATGGGGATAATATATTGATTGATAAAACGCTGACCATAATTATTTTGTGCAAGATAATCGCCCATTGCAATTTCGCTGCCGCTTGCTAATAACGCTAGTGATTGTTTATTAAAACGCAAAATATCGCTAATCATGCGATAAAAACTGGGCTTGAATAAGTTGCTACGCTGTGCAAACAGGCTATTTAAGGTAGTACCGTTATATTCAAAGCCGGTCTTTTCACAGCGCACACTAAAGCTCATCTGGCTGGGCTGCCAAGCAACTTTGTGGCTTTCTAACATGCTAATAAATTCAGGATAAGTGCGGTCATTAAACACAATAAAACCAGTGTCTACTGAATAATTTTTGCCATCAATACTAATGTCATGCGTGTGGGTGTGACCACCTATATAGCTATTCGCCTCATAAACAGTAATGTCATGGGCTTTATGTAAGTGGCTGGCGAGGGTGTTGCCAGCAATACCGCTGCCTATAATTGCAATTTTCATGCTTAACTGTTGGTGCTTTTACTAATATGTGCATTTTTAATAGTAATCGGCACTGTTTTTAAATCCCAAATAATCCCTAATGCTGCCAATATTTTTAGGCCGTAATAAGTAAAATCAATTTCCCACCAATAAAAACCTTGGCTGGCTGAACCTGGAAAATGATGGTGATTATTGTGCCAACCTTCGCCCAAGGTGATAAACGCAATTAACGCATTATTGCGACTATGATCGCGCGTGGCGTAGCGGCGCTTGCCCCATACGTGTGCTAGCGAATTGACACAAAACGTACCGTGGTAAAGCAACACGGTCGACAATACAAAGCCCCAAATAAATAATTGAAAGCCATTGGTATTGAGCTGCGGGTGCGCGTACGCTAGTAGCTCACCAAACCCATAAATGCTTGCTCCCAGGGCAATTGGTATAACGATGTCAAAGCGATCTAAAAAACGTAACTCGGGGAATTTTGCTAGTTCTTTTACACGTTCTAGCTGGGTAGAAAAATTGGCACGTGATAAAAACCAGCCAATATGGCTCCATAAAAAACCATGCTGATGTGGTGAATGTGCATCTACAATCTCATCAGAATGTGCATGATGGTTACGGTGGTGCGATGCCCACCATAGCGGGCCGCGCTGCACGGCGCTGGCGCCTAATATAGCAAATATAAACTGACCTATACGACTAGTCTTAAAGGCTTTATGCGCAAAATAGCGATGATAAAATGCTGTGATGGCAAACATACGCAGAATATATAGTGCCAGTGCAAATAGACAGGCAAACCAGCTAAAACCGACATAAATGATTCCAAAGCAAGCCAGATGTAAACACACAAAAGGAATAACCCGCGGCCAATCAATTTGATTTTCAGCTACATTTGCATTATTAGCGTAATGACTATTATCCAGCCAGCCAGCCAACGAAATAAATAATGATTTTAAATAGCTAAACATAAAAAACCTTACTTTTTGCGCTCGGCAAGTGTTTGTTGAGGCACTTTGATTAATTTGCTCATGTCGTAACCCCAGTCTTTAATCAGTGCTGTCAACTTGTTGTATTCAGCATCACTTATTTGCGGCGTGCGAGCCATTAACCAAACATAATCGCGCGCATTACGCGCAATGATGGTAGTTTGGTATGACTCATCCAAATAAGCAATGCGATACTCTGCCTTAATTGGCCAAATGAATTGCATTCCCCACAGCGCATTACCTGACTCTGGGCGAACAAATCCCTTAGGTTGGTATTTTTTAGCTTTGCCATCAAAGCTGCTTTTATTGAAGGTAAAGGTGGTGGCAATAGTGCCGTCATCATTTAGCTTATAGTTTTCAATGGGGTTATACGCTTCAGTTTCGATAGCAGTAGGAATCACTGCAATCACATACCAATCACCCATAAATTTGGTAATATCAACTTGCTTTACTAGAGGAATTTCAGTCATTTTTTGGCTTGCGCATCCTATCAATATGAGTAAAAAAACTGAGCAGATTATGTATTTTAGAAAGCTTGATTTCACCTTAGCAACCTCACTTGAGTTTATAAATGATGTTATAACCTTCGGGCGTAACTGATTTAAGCGCAACCCAATCATTATTTTGGTTGTACCACAGCTCAATATTGAGTTTATTTTTACCTTCTAAGGCACCTTTTAATTTGTAATGCGTGGTTTCGGTTGACTTGCCTTTTACCATCATTGTTTCATTGGCTTGTTTTTCAACAGTAGTGCTTAAGTACTCAGCATTTTGTGGATTTAACAATTGTTTTTGTTCTAATATTTTTGGATTCCAATAGGCAAAAGTCATCACACAACTGGAGAATTTTTGCGAAGCGCGGGCTGGTATTAAATTAAAACTACCGGCTGAGCTATCTCCTTTAACATCAGTCGTTACTTTGTTTTCAACGGTATGCGCATCTAAACTCGTTAAACAATCGCCTTGCCATTGTTCTTTAGCAATGTGGTCGTACTTATAAGCTTCTATAAATAGTACTTTCACGTTAAATTTTGCCTTAGAAACCAGTGTGTTGTCATTAAACGTAAAAGTGTGTGTGCCAATTTTGCTTTTATCTAAATACACATCAAATACCCATTCTTTGGCATGCAATATGGGTGAGGCAATGAGGCAGGCTAATAAAATAATTTTTTTCATCTTAACTTTTCTCACTTTTTGGGCACTCCAGGAATAAACGCATTGGTACTGCGTATGTAGTCAGCGTAAGCAGGGCGGCGTTCTATGATGGTGCTTTCTAACAAGCTTACGCCCGATACTTTTAACAACAATATCGTCATTAAAAGCGGCGAAATAATTGCCCACCAAGCACCGCCAGCCAAAGCAAATAAGTAAAAACCCCACCACACGCAGCATTCGCCAAAATAATTGGGATGGCGACTATAGCGCCACACGCCAGTATTAAGCACTTTACCCTTGTTATTGGGATTGGCTTTAAAGCGGCTTAGTTGTAAGTCGGCTAAACTTTCCCATACAAAACCAAATATAAACAATACTAATCCTACATAATCCAAGCCATTCAGAGGCGTGATAGCAGTGATTGCCCCATACAGTGAGGCTGAAATAATCCATGCCAGCACTGCTTGCATACCAAAAATGATGTAAAGGCTTTTTAGCCAAAAATACGGTTGATTATTGTTACGAATTTGCACGTAGCGTGAATCTTCATGGGAACCCCAGTTACGCCAAGTTAAATAAACACACAGCCGAAGCGCCCAAACGCTCAAGCACGCTAAAACCAATATCAGCCTAGGTGGCGCAGCCTCAAAGAACAACACAACAGCAGCAGTAGTGAATGCTGCAATTACAAAAAACAGGCTCCACATGCTATCTACATGGGTTACATTTTTACGCATCAAGCTAAATAGCCAACCTGCAAATGCAAACACGGCAATGGTTACTAAGCTATAGAAGTAAAGGGTCCAGCTTAACATTTAAGACTGATTCCCACTTGAGTTGTAACCATCAAATTTTTCTGATAGCGCTAGCAGTATGGGTGTGAGTATCGCCCAGCCGACTCCAAGCACTATATAGCTTATCGGCATATTATTTAGTGCCACTGCGCCTAATTTTTCGGCTCCCATGTAGGCCAGCGGACCACCATTCGCGCCAAATAACACTGCAACCAACCATTTGCCGCGCGACTTAATATCTTTCAACCAGCGCAAACTCACATTTAAAATGGTCACAAACAATGCCCACAGAGCCAGTATCCATGGGGGTACCAAGCTATTGCTCCAGCCATGTGATTGATAAGTAATTAAGTTGCTTGTTAGCATTAATTGGTCGTAGATGCCACCAATTAACAAAGCGATTGCTAACAAAACAAGTTCAGGTTTCGCTTGTTTTGCTTGGCTTAAGTGCCAAACTACAATTGCGGCTACTACCAACACGCCTAACCATGGCATTAGCTTTGCAGCGCCCAGCACGCAAGCAAACCAGCCAATTTGAAACAGCACAAAGTTAATGATTAATTGTGATTTTGGCATTTAGCGTTTTTCAAACAAATAATGGCCTAGCCACCATTCTTGTCCATCGTTATAGCCAAAAAGTTCTGCACAAGCCATGTAAAACATACGCCAACGGTTGCGCCACATTTCAGTATCTTTTGCACCATAAGTTTGCATTAAAATGGGTGTAATTAAATCAGCATTAGCGTCCATATTGGCTAACCAAGCATTGGCAGTTTTTTCGTAGTGCGTACCATCCCAGCGCCAGCGATTAATCAGCTTTAAATCATCTTGAAAATGAGTGGGTAAATCATCGCTAGGCATCATGCCACCACTGAAAAAATATTGGCTCATCCAATCATCTTTGCCTTGTACTTCAAACAAATAAGGCGTACTGCGGTGCACAAAAATATGCTTAAAAAACTTGCCATTGGGTTTTAACCAGCTAGCCACTTTCCCATATAAAACCTGCCAATTGCGCATGTGTTCAAACATCTCTACTGACACAATACGGTCGTAGCTGCTGGGTGCTTCAAAGTCATTCATATCTGCTGTAATAATCGTTAAATTAGTCACACCAAGCGACTTTGCCAATTGCATAATATATTCGCGCTGTGAGTTTGAGTTTGAGACCCCAGTGATTTGCGCATTTGGGTAGTGAGTGGCCATCCATAAACTTAAACTTCCCCAGCCGCAACCTAGCTCCAAAATTTGCTGGCCATCTTGCAAGTCGGCATGTTCGCAGGATTGTTTCAGTGCTAGTATTTCTGCCTCATCCAAATCTTTAGTATCTGACATCCAAAAACAGCTACTATATTTACGATTGGCACCTAAACAATAAAAGAAAAATTCAGCAGGTATCTCGTAATGTTGTGCGTTAGCAAGCTCGGGTACTTCAGCTATGCTGGATTGATTCATTGCGCAAATAAAATCTGCAGAAATTTTACTGCCAGCTTCACAGTCGTCAGCAGAAATCTCACTCAGGCGGGTATTCACTAGCCTACGTATTCCAGCCCGAATAAAGTTGTCTGGCATGATGCCTTTTTCGGCCAATGATAATGATGTGTTGATTAGTGACATTGAAAACCTAAATAATTTAATAATATTTAATTGCGCGCTATAAGTTAACGCACTAGAACAGACTATGCAGCGATGTTTAAGTTTCGACGCTTTTTTATTAAATCATTGTGTTGAGTTGTTTAATTCAATACGTTAAAACTATTCTCTTAGATGCGATATTGATTTTTTTGTCATTATCTTGACAATTATTCCGCTTGAAAAAATTCTAATAAACGGTTCGGCAGCCAATTGTCACGACCAGAAAAACCAACATGACCACCTGTTTCTGGATATTCTAAAGTAACAAATTCGGAAACTTCAGTCGCAGTAGGTAAGGTTTCTTCGGGTATAAAAGGGTCATTTTTTGCATTTAATATCAGTGTTGGTAAGCGAATTCGATTTAGCCAAGGTTTAGATGCATTTTTTTCATAATAGTCATCAGCATCTTTAGCGCCATACAACACTGCGGTCACGGCGTTATCAATATCATGTATTGTTTTGGCAGCGTTTATTTTTTCTGCATCCAGCAAGCCAGGAAAGCGCACCAACATGGCCAGCGCTTTTGGCCGCATAGAATCTACGAAGCGTGGTGTGTAAAGAATACGGTTTAAGCCAGTGTCGAGTGCAGTGGCTGACGCGGCTAAATCCATGGGGGCAGATACAGCAACCGCTTTGTTGATGATGGACTTGGCTTCTTCACCTGATTCGCCAAGCCATTTTAATAGTGCGTTAGCGCCTAAAGAAACACCAGTCGCATAAATAGGCGCTTGTGGGGCATGTTCACGCACACGCGATAATAGTAGTTGTATTTCAGGCGTATCGCCCGCGTAATACACGCGGGGTAAGCGGTTTGGTTCGCCAGAGCATCCTCTAAAATGAATCACCACACCACGCCAACCTCTGGCTTGAACTGATGCCATCAGCGCCTTGGCATAGCCACTTTGCGAGTTGCCCTCTAAACCATGAAAAAGCACGACTATTGGTAAGTCAGGAGGTAAATTTGCAGGCAAGTTTTGTTCTGTATTAGTTGGGTCGGCCCAATCGACATCTACAAAATCGCCATCGGGTAGTTCCCAGCGCTCGCGGCGATAACTAACTTCTGGTGTGCTTGCCAGTGTTGCAGCGTAAATGGTTTGCAAATGCCCACCAAGTAACCAAAATGGCGCGGAGTAGGTTGCTGAATAAGCAACTGAGGGCAAAGTCATTAGGCAGAGCAATAGGAAAGGTATGCGCATAAAATAGGTGGGCTTTTTGTTACCAAGATTGAGGTAGAGTCGAAAGTTTCTGACCAAGTCTGGAGGTTCTTAAGCAAACTAGTGACTTGTAATCAATCTAAAGACTTCTAACCAATAAAGTACAACCTTTTGTAGTTTGTATTGTTTGGTGTTTGCTGCCAGCATGTGCGTAATGATAATCACCTTGGTGGCATAAAATACCTTCAATATAAACTTCGCCTTCAAGCACAAAAGATTCTTCATCTTGTGTGTGTAAATGCCCTGCAATGTTGGCATTAGCCGCCATTTTCATTAAAAATGATTTAGTTTTACCTACTTTATGCAAAAGTTTGATTTGTACGCCTTCGTGCACTGTTTTCCATCTGCCTTGTGCTGCGAATACAAATTGGTGTGTATCGGCTTGCACGCGCTGCATTAGTTTACTTTTAATGCGCATTGCCACTTCTGGCGCTGGTGTTGTCGGCATTATTTTGCTGGCAATTGCGGCGTTAATTTCGTCACTTAACACGGGTGTATTTTTAGATAGTCCAGTTTTAGATAGCGCTGGTTTTGTCATCAGTTTATTTTTTGGTAACTGAGTGGTATTAGTCATCGTACATCCTCCTTCATATTTAAAGCAATTTTCAATTTATCCTGCGCCCGCTTAATGTTAGATTTAACAGTACCAAGCGGCATGTGCATTTGTGATGCAATTTCTTCGTGGGTATAACCTTTAAAAAAAGCCAGCGATATTAATTGCCGCTGCAAAGGGTTTAAACCAATCATGGCAATTTGTATGTCAGATTCGCGCTCAAGCAGCAACAAAATATCCAGCGGGCTGCTGACTTTGCCAGTATCATTACTTAAGCTTTCAGGATCAGCATGCGATTCGGCCTGATCTAAGCGGCGTAAGGCATCAATCGCCCGTGAACGGCAAATCATCATTAGCCATGCCATCACTGGCCCACGTGCGATATCGAATTTTGATACTTCTTGCCAAGCCTGCATATACGTATCTTCTACAACTTCTTCTGCTAAATCGTGCCTGCGTGTGATTTTTAATGCTAAACCGTACACTTTAGCTAATGTGCAGTCATATAACTCTGCCAAAGATTGTTCGTCACGCTCAATCATGCCCTCAATGACATTAAAAAATTGGCTTGTTGGCAGCACGGGGCTTCTCATTAATAAGTTGTTGCAAAGCATCATTATATCTTCTGAACTGGGTAAATCTTAAATAGACAATTCATATTCTCTTTATAAAAACTTGCGTTAGAAAATACTTGGCTACCAACAATAGTAATAATTAATTTGCTAATGCTTTTGGTGGCACTGCATCGCCAGTGGTGGTTTCTATGTCGCGATACATTGGTGCTAATTTAGCCAGCAGCTTGTTTTGTGCACTAAAGGGTACATTGTGCTTATCCATGGCAAATTGAAACTGCTCAACCAGCGCATTAAAGCCTTCACGATTCACTTTCATGGTGGCGTGTGTTGTTTTCATATCGCGGCCAGGGTACTTGCAGCCACCGTTCATCAATTCGCACATTTGTTCTACTAACATGGCTTTAATAAAGGCCTGTTTTTCGTTATTAAAAAACTTGGTTGTACGAGGATCTGCTACTAAGCCAATCATAAAATCATCCATTATTTTAATAAGACCTTCTTTACCACCAAATGCTTGAAAAGTTTCAGTACCCTCCATCGGTGTATTTCCTAAATTAGGATTTTGCGCATAAGCTTCTGCCATTACAGGTTGAGCCAATAGTAATGCACTGCTAGTTATAAGTGCAGCAACAGCTACTTTTTTAATATTAAAATTCATCGTCATTCCTTTTATTTGTGTTGATATAGTTGGCTTAGAAGCCGATTTGAGCCGAGATATAAACGCCATCCTGGTTGCCGAAATCGGCACCAACAGGTTTTACTGTCGCAATATTGCCTAAATTGACATAGGCCGCTGTCAACGAGATGTTTTTAGTTGGGGCGTAAGCCACAAATATATCAAATGCGTCATCTTCTTTTAAATCAATCGCATTTGGCCCTAAAGCAGCATTTAATGGGCTTCTTAAATTATTTGGTTTCATGCGGTATTCCGCACCAATAGCTAAGTCTTTGCGTATTAAGTATGCTGCAGATAGTTCTAACATGGGTTGATAACTATCGTGTTTATCGCCACCAAAGCCTAACAGACCAAATTGATTGGCCTTAGTAAAACGTAAAGTACCGTTAAGTAATAAGTTTTTATCTAATAGTAATTTTGTTGCAGCAACGTAAATATCTGTACCATGGTCACTTTTTGCACCCACTACAGCACTTTTAATAAAGTCAGTGTCATCATTATCTTTGTACTGTAGGCCAACCGCAATTTGTGGCATCCACGTATCGGCATCTAAAACAGCTTCACCTGCCACGCGCACTTTAATGCCAACAATGGTTTGCTTTAAATTGTTACGACCAATCGCACCCGGAAAAAATGCTTCTACTTTATCGCGCAGATCGTTTACGTTGAATTTTTGCTCAGCTACTGAAAATTCAACCCGATCAAACAAGCCAACAGTGAAGCCATAAGTATCTAAATTGTAGTCGTCTGTATCCACATATGTGTAATGAACGCTGCCACCAATCTCGTTATTGGTGCCATAACCACCAATCACTGCCCATGGCGTTAAGCCACCACCTGCGGCGCCTTCTACTTGTGAAACGCCGCCTGTTAGCAGCAATTTATTACTATGCGGTAGATTGTCAGCATGCGCATTGCCTGAATATATCGCTGCAATAGTAAGTGCCATGCAGCAACTAACTGCCATACTTTGTTTATTATTAGATTCTTTTTGAAATTTTATTGATGTGGGTGTTAGTTTGGTAAGACTCATTGGGTTCCCTTAACGATATAAAAATTAAACAATTGTTCACTGCATATTGGCTATACGTCACGGGGTTTAATTTAGATTCAACTATTTCATATTTTTTTATTGGGCATTTTGATTGAGTTTTTTATTGAATGTTGATTGTTACGTCATGTATACTACTCTGTATACAAGAATGAATATTTTTATGATTAACTGGGCCATTAAAATGCAAACTCAAACTTTAAAGATTATCCTAGCTAATGCTGCTTTATTATTACCTTTGTTAATACAGGGCTGCGCCGCAACACAATCTACAAAAGTACAATCTTTTCAAGATTGGCCTAGCTTTGGACGCGATTACACTAGCCAGCGTTTTTCCCCAGCCACGCAAATTAACACTAAAAATGTAAAGGATTTAGCCTTAAATTGGGCTTATAAAAGTGGTGTTGTGGGTAGCTTTCAAACGACGCCGATTGTGCAAAATGGCATTATGTATTTGTCGCTGCCGTTTAACCACGTAGTAGCGCTAGATGCTAAAACGGGTAAAGAGCTGTGGCGCTACAATCACGATAAGCGCCCAGATTGGAAAATGTGCTGCGGTCCAGCCAACAGAGGCGTGGCAGTGTCTGAAGGTCGTGTATTTATTGGCACGGTAGATGCGCGTTTAATTGCATTAAATGCTAAAACGGGCGCAAAAGAGTGGGATATTGACGTGGTAGAAGGTGCAATTACGACCGAAGGCCAAGATGCACTCAATAAAGATGATCCAAATAGCGCACGCAAAGTCACTGGCGGTACTGGCATTGGTATTGCCATGGCACCAGTCGTTTATAAAGGCAAAGTGATTGTGGGCATTACTGGCGTTGGCTATGGCTTACATATCGACAACCCCACCGCAGATGCGCCTTTAGGCGCGGTCATTGGCGTTGCAGGCCGCTTTGGTCGCCCAGGTTTCTTAGCGGCTTATGATGTGAATAACGGCAAACGCGTTTGGCAGTTTGACACTATTCCTGACAAAGGCTGGGAAGGGCAATTTGCTGAAACAACAGAAGATGGTGTGACATTTAACCGTGATGTTGCTGGCGAAAAAACTGATGTTGCAAAATATGCGGATTCTGCACGCTTTGGCGGCGGTTCAGCGTGGAGTACACCTGCGATTGATGCCGCATCTGATACGCTCTATTTTGGTACTGGCAACCCCAGTCCGCAAATGAACGATATTTCACGGCCTGGTGATAACCTGTATACAGTCTCGCTGGTTGCATTAGATGTGAACACAGGTCAGCGCAAATGGCATTATCAACAAGTACCACACGATTTATGGGGTTATGATTTAGCTAGCCCACCTGTTTTATTTAACTACAATTTAAACGGCAAAAGCATTGCAGCAGTTGGCCAAGCAAGTAAAACAGGTTGGTTTTATATCCATGATCGCGCAACAGGAAAATTACTAAAAAAATCAGATGCGTTTGTGCCACAGCAAAACATGTTTAAAAAAGCCACATTTGAAGGCATCGTGGTTTACCCGGGCATTTTAGGGGGCTCTAATTGGTCGCCTGTGAGTGTAGACGAGCAAAATCAGCGTGTATTTATTGCAGCTATTCATGCACCAATTAAATATACGCTGCATGAAACACCCGCAGCTGATGGCAAGCCTGCTATTCGCTATGCTGCCAGTGAGCCGACAAAAGATCCGCGTTGGGGCTTATTATCAAGCATCGATTTAACCACTGGCAAAATTGCCTGGCAAAATAAAACCGCGCAACCCTTAATTGGTGGCGTGCTCGCCACCGCAGGCGGCGTCTTATTTACAGGTGAAGGCGATGGCAACTTTAATGCTTATAACAGCCAAACGGGCGAAATGCTATGGCAAACAAAATCAGAGTTTGGCGTCAATGCGCCACCCATTACTTACACCATTGATGGCGTACAGTATATTGCGGTAGCCAGTGGTGGCAATTCAATATTTGGCTACAAACAAGGCGATGCCGTATTGGTTTACGCGTTACCAAAACAGTAAAGTATATGCTCTGTAATCCCCATGGATATTGGTTTTCAGAGTATGTGTTTTAAAGTAATTTAAGCTAAATTAAAGAAAATTTAACTATTGTGTTTTTTTACTGGTAGCAAGCCCGACTTATTTTTTATTCGCGGCTAAGCCGACCAAGTGCGAAATCACAATGGTAATGTACATCACGCCGCTGAACATTTGGATGGAAGAGATGGCGCGCGATTGTGGGCTGACGGGTAATAAGTCGCTCAAACCCGTGCCAGACTGCACGCTAAAACTAAAAAATAACAATTCTATCCAGCTGCGTAATTGTGTAGCAGAAGCGCCGCCTGTGATGCTATTGGGGTAAATTTGCTGGCACACTGAGTAAATCAGAGCAAAGCCCCATACTAGCAGGGTAAACGTGGCCGCCGCCGCGTAAAGCTCATCCAAAGTCACAACATCATCTTCAAACATATACATCACCAAGCTAATGGCGGCGTAAAAATATAGCAAACTCTCGAATGCGTGTGACCAAATTAAAAGCTGCGCTTGCCCACCGAATATAGCGAGTAGCGAGGTGCTGATAGAGGCTGTAACTAATACAAAGCCAATCCAGTTGGTCGCGGGTGATCGATAAACCGTCCAAACTGCCAAAATGGGTACAATTAAACCTAAACTATTAAAAATAAGATGGCTGGTTTTAGAGTCTGTCATAAACCCATAAGACAAAACGCTTAATAACTGCACGCAAAGCAGCACGGCAAAAGGGAAGCGTTTAAAAAAACCGATGGTAGATTGCATGGGTTGCCCTTAATAAATTTTAGCTAGCATTATAATTTACACATTTTAAACGTCCGCAAACATTTTCGTTAAAATTTCCCCACCTTTTTCTAAGACAAAATATCTAAAAGCTTCTGCCGCTTGGCTTGCATTGCGTTTAGTTAGCGCAACCACATGCCAAGTGCGAATAATGGGCGTATTCTGAATATCTAATATGGCGATTTGCTTATTGGCAAGCTCGCTGCCAATGGTATGCAGAGACATGAACGAGATGCCTAAATTCGCCATCACCGCTTGTTTAATCGTCTCGTTACTCGACATTTGCATGCTGACAATCGGCGCAATATTGTGTTCAGAAAGATATTTTTCCATAATCGCGCGCGTGCCAGAACCAGGCTCTCTTGAAATCAT
>JANOWN010000061.1:0-7499 GCA_031417915.1 Methylotenera sp. | reverse complement strand
GGCTCAATAATCACGCCTGTACGGTCTCCGCGCGGCACTTTAAGTTTGTGTTTATCGGTTTTAACTAAATAGCTACTTTCTTCTAAATCCGCCACGACTAATTTACGAGCAGCAATGGTGGTTAAGCCGCGATACTTTTCTGGCGCATTTTCATTGACCAAACCAGCTAATGACAAAATCTCTATCATCGGCAATTTATGACGCTGACCAACCGCATAGTCATTAAAGTCATGCGCAGGCGTTACTTTGACCACGCCAGTACCGAATTCTTTATCGACATAATCATCTGCAATAATCGGGATTTCGCGGTCGCAAAGTGGTAGTTTTACGTTTTGGCCAATGAGGTGTGCGTAACGCTCATCTTCAGGATGCACCATCACCGCTACGTCGCCAAGCATGGTTTCTGGACGGGTTGTAGCAACAGTTAAATTGCCTGAACCATCTGCAAGCGGATAGTTGATGTGCCACATAAAGCCATCTTCTTCTTCCTGCACTACTTCTAAATCTGAAACGGCTGTGCCTAACTTCACGTCCCAATTCACCAAGCGTTTGCCGCGATAAATCAGGCCTTCGTTATACAAGCGTACAAAGGTTTCAGTCACGGTTTTGTTTAAACCTTCATCCATCGTGAAGCGCTCACGCGACCAGTCGGGCGAGGTGCCTAAACGGCGCATTTGCTTAGTAATAGTGCCACCTGAGTATTCTTTCCATTCCCATACTTTTTCTAGGAACTTCTCACGGCCTAAGTCATGCCGCGACACACCTTGTGCATCTAACTGACGCTCAACCACAATCTGCGTGGCAATACCTGCATGGTCGGTGCCTGGTTGCCAAAGTGTGTTATCCCCACGCATACGGTGATAGCGCGTGAGTGCGTCCATTAGCGTTTGGTTGAAACCATGCCCCATATGCAACGTGCCAGTGACGTTGGGTGGTGGTAACAGAATGCAGAAATTTTCTTTGATTGCTGGATTTGACGCTGTTGGTTGGCTAAACCCAGCGGCGTAATAGCCTTTTGATTCCCAAAATGCATACCATTTGCTTTCTATGGCTTTGGGATCGAACGATTTGGCGAGTTCTTTTTGAGAGATAGTTTGCGTATTCATATGGCGAGATTTTACCACATGCGTTCTGCGTTACTAAACGCCTACAAAAAACGGGTGGCTTAGAAAAACAAACCTATTAATTTGGCTATGTGCTTATTCCATTACCAAACAATTCGGCTTTTACCACGTCCCAGTAGCGCGAAAAACGTTTTAGCCGTTTATCGCTAATTTCAGCCTCGGTAAATTTCACTTCTGGTTGCCAAATCGGGTTAAATGGCTCTAATAATGCTTTTAATTGCATATTCGGCGTGGCTTGTGTGACTATTTGACCCACGCCGCGCTCATTCAATATCGCTCGTGTATCGCCAATCCATACTTCTACATCTTGCAGCTCGCTTAAACAATCCGCCAAAAATTGCAGGCGCTTCAGTGGCCAGCGGCCATGTAGCATGTCATCAAACACAAAAAATTTGGGCATAGGCTTGCGCATTAAAGGGTGTGCGGAAGACAGCATTTCATCGTGCACATAAATGGCGATGGCCCTATGCAACGAAATTGGCGCCCTTTCAGGCATCATCACGCGATGTGTTTTGGCTTTCGCGGGCTTGGTGTTACCAAATAATCTTTCGTTAAGCACCTCAGGGCTGGCATCAAACGGGCAATTAACTTTACAGGTTGCGCAGTATTTTTCGCCTGTGTGGCGCGCTAAATTTTCCTTATTAAAGTAGTAAGGCTTTGAACTAAACAACGAGGCTACCCACTGCCAAGAAAGATGATTAGAGCCTTTATCGCCATCAATTAATTGATTTTCGAACCAATCAGCCGCTTCGCGCCAATCGACCTTAAGCCAATGCACCACATAGGCCGCAAACCACTTGCGTGCGTGACTATGCACATAGCCTTCATGTGTTAAATCACGAATGAAACCATCCATACAGGGCAGGCCAGTAATGCCTTGACGGATAAAATCCGGCAATAATTTATCGCCAAGCGCCACTTTTGGGTCTTCAATATCGCTAAAAATTCCGTTGCCTAATTCGTGCCAAACATGTCGCCAATAGTCGCGTCTAGCCAGTTCTTCTACAAATTTTGCAGAATCTGCGCCAAAGCGGCTACGCACGCTATCAGAAGCCTCTTTTAAGGTGATGCATCCGTGTCGAAGATAAGGTGAAAGCTTAGAAACTGCGCCATTAAGAAACGTATGATTACGACTATAGGCTTCTATATCAAGCGTATTCAGTCGCTTAAGCGCCTCTTGCCTGCCGCCGCGCCAGTTATCGTCCAAAAATGAACCTGTTGCCTGTGGAAACATGCGTCGAATGTATTGTTGGCGTTCTACGCGGTCAGTTGGAATAGTGAGTCTATAAAAATTAGCCATTAAAATAGTGCTTTTTTGAAATCACTCATAATCGTAGTTTACTCTAATTTTAGCGGTTTTTTCTAGGAATAACTTAGGGAATTAAGCCAATATAATCTCAATTATCTGACAGTAATTTTTCTATAATACTTTAATTAGTGCTAAGATAATTCTAGTAATTTTAGAGCGAATTGAGGCTAACATGATTGATGGAATGTGGATTTGGGGCGCGATTGGCGTGATTTTATTGGCGGTTGAAATGGCCACTGGTACTTTTTATGTGCTGTGGTTTGGCGTTTCTGCCTTAAGCGTAGCTATCGCAATGTGGATGTTTCCGAATATTCCGCAAGCCATACAATTTGTTATGTTTGCTGTGCTTTCATTTAGCTCACTCGCCATATGGAAACTTAATTACAAAAAAACCGAAACGCACTCACGCGTCGGCCAATCGCAAGGCGAGGAGATAGGCCGTACAGGCACGGTAATAGTGGCTTGCAGCCCATCTGCAAGCGGAAAAATTAGCTTTACTCAAGGCCTGATGGGCAGCCGCGAATGGCCTGCCATTTCAGATGAAACAATTGAAGCTGGTAGCGAAGCCAAGGTAACTGCGGTTGAAGGCAATATGTTAAGAATCGTGAAAATTTAACAACACTGAAGGAATAAATCATGACCGAATTTAGCTTAGTACTCATATTTTTAGCCATTGTCGCCATTTTCAAGGGCGTGCGCATTGTACCGCAGGGCGAAGAATGGGTGGTAGAACGCTTAGGCAAATTCGCTGGCGTGCTCTCGCCTGGCCTGCATGTGATTAACCCCATTTTTAGTCGCGTCAGCTACAAAGTCACCACCAAAGATATTATTTTAGAGATACCACAGCAAGAAGTGATTACAGCAGATAACGCGGTGATTCTAGCAAATGCAGTTGCATTTATTAAGGTCTCGAACATTGAGCGCGCGGTGTACGGCATTGAAAACTTTCGCGAGGCCATGCGTAATATGGTGCAAACTAATTTACGCTCGATTATTGGCGGCATGGAATTAAATCACGCCCTCACCTCGCGTGACCGCATTAAAACGGAGCTAAAAGCCGCCATTGCCGATGAAGCACTGGATTGGGGTTTGACGGTAAAATCAGTAGAAATTCAAGACATTAAGCCATCAAGCAATATGCAAGATGCGATGGAGCGCCAAGCAGCAGCTGAGCGTGAGCGCGTGGCGGTGGTGACCGAAGCTGAAGGCGCAAAACAATCGCTAATACTTAACGCAGAAGCTAGACTGGAAGCAGCTCGCAAAGATGCTGAGGCGCAAATGGTGGCAGCAAAAGCTTCGGCCGAATCAATTAAATTTATCTCAGAGGCAGTAAAAGAAAACAACACCTCTGCCACGTTTTTGCTGGGTGACCGCTACATTACTGCCTTGCAAAAAATATCCGCCTCTGACAACAGCAAAATTGTGGTGATGCCAGGTGATTTGGTTGGTGCAGTTAAATCTTTAGTAGGTGGGAAATAAGTTAAATTGGCGCCACCCTGCAGACCGCATGGATATTGCCTCCCAGGGCATGTTTTATAATTCAGTCATGCTGAACTTAATTCAGTATCTAGGTTATCTTTAACAAATTGCGGATCTAGCCCGCAATGACCATAATAAAGCTAAGCACACACTTTACAAGCCGGATCGCGGCTCAGTTTAATTGTTCGCCATTCCATCGCCAGCGCATCCAACAACAACAATCTACCTTGCAAACTCTCGCCAATATTCATGATTAACTTGAGCGCTTCTGCCGCTTGCGCCGTACCTATCATGCCCACCAGTGGCGCAAATACGCCATTCTCAGCGCAGCGCATTTCTTGGTCACTACCAGTATCGGGGAAAAGGCAGTGATAACATGGGCTATTTTCATGTCTAAAATCAAACACTGTAATTTGCCCTTCAAAATTAACTGCCGCGCCAGAAACCAGCGGTTTTTTAAGCGCCAAACACACGTGGTTAAGCGCATAGCGCGTAGCAAAATTGTCACTACAATCAATCACCACATCGGCTGTTTCAGCCAATACTTTAAACTCAGCCTCAGAAGATTTTTGCTGAATGGTTTGCACAGAAACTTCAGGGTTAATTTCGTAAATGGTTTGTTGCGCCGAAACTGCTTTATTAATACCGACGGATTGCGTGGTGTGAATAATCTGCCGCTGTAAATTGGTTAAATCGACATTATCGAAATCGCAAATGGTCAACTTACCTACACCAGAAGCCGCTAAATATAAGGCTGCTGGCGAACCTAGCCCACCAGCACCAACAATTAATGCATGGCTTTTAGCTAGCTTTTCTTGGCCTGCATATTCAATCTGCGGCAACAGAATATGACGGCTATAACGAAGAAGTTGGCTGTCGTTCATGGCAGAGGTTTAGTGTAACTGACCCGATTGGATCATCGCGTTATAGAGCACATAAGGTGAAATCCACGTGACAATGTGGTCGAACTCTGCGCCCACTGTTGAAGTTGGGTCGTGATTTACAAAGACAGGGTCATTATTCAGATTGGCTGTTTCATCAGCACCTCCTATCGCCTGCGCACCTGTAGCCCCAGTTGAATAAATGACCGCAACAGAATTATTAATAGAATAATTTACTTCTGGGGCTGCAGAGCATGCTATTGCTGTAATGCCTGTCGCTGAATTACAAACTCTTAAATCAGGGGTTAAGTTTGCTATGCCCACTGCATTCATGCCATCAGCTTCGTTGACTAGTGGCGTTGCTAGATTGTCCGCAATATTACTAGTGAAATCCCATGTTGCTGGTGTCCCCGCCAAACTACTTTGTGTTACAGCATAACGGATTCGATTATTCCAAGCATCTAAAGCAAATCCTTGTGCATCTGTTGGTTCAACACCCAAGGTTGCAGCGGGTAAAAACCCAACTTGCTGAGTACAAATTCCACCGCCTAATGGTAGTTCTGCGCCATTACTTGCCGCAGTTGCTGGACATGGCAAGCGTCCTCTAGACTGCGCAAAACCCAGCAATGCTCGTTTTGAGTTTTCTAAAGTACCGGCTGTTTGAGCCTGAAATACCTGCTGACGTTGCGCTTGCAAGGGTAACAAAAGTGCACTTAAAACAAACCCTAAAATAACCAACACAATGGCCATTTCGACTAATGTGAAGCCTTTATATCGCTTAATTAAATAATTGTTTATCATGGTTCCACCACAAATGTTTGATCATTATAACTAGCATTTCGTTGTGTTGAAGTGGCATCATAAACTGTATTCCCATCAGCATTTTCAACACTATCTAAATAATTATTTAATGTATTACAAGATGGCCTAGTCTGCGCAAAAGGCGCAATAACTTTAGATGCTACAAATGGTGCGCTATCAATTGACCGCCCTACCGCAACCACAGCAGCTTCTGTGGTTCTATTGCCAACAGTTATTGTTGCGCTAGCTGGGCGTGTCATTCGATAGTAAACATAATTTTGCCATTGATTAGTTTTAAACCAAGCTGGTAAAAAACCATCCAGTGCAATATCAACATTAGAATAAGAAGTGGCCGTACCATTTATCGAATTGCAAGTAACTCTGCTGGTATTGGTATTGCTAATAGGGCATCCAGAAACATTCTGGGCAATTGGAGTATTAATGACACAACCACCAGTAGTGAAAGTAAGCTTTCCATCTCTAATGCGCATATCTCCGGTTGCTCCAGTACCCACTGCACCACAAGTTGTTGTGTTACAACTAAATGTAAGTGTAGCGTTAGAACAAGAGCCAGCTCCCGTACAGTAACATCGCGTGTTGCTGCTTTGTCTTGTGCAACCTGTCGGAGAGTTGGAGGTAAATGTACCGATAGGCAAATAAAATCTAACGGTGGTTATACCAGATGTAACAGCATCAAATATTGGTTGGGTACAACTTAGGGTTCTGTTTGTGGCGCTGATAGCACTATAACTACAGTTTTGAAAGATAGGCAAAAATCCACTTTGCAAATTACCATCGCCTACATAACTTAGAGATGTGCCCAAATGAGCAGCATAGGGATAATAACCATTAGTATCTTTATATGTTTTTAATGAAGCTCTAACCTGCTCTCCAACTCGCTTTTCAAGCGCAGCCATCAGTTCATCAATGGTGATATATACCAACTTATCATTAAAGTTATATGGTTGAACAAATGTAAGGTCTGTAGCCGAGACATTACGACTATCGTCACCTATAATAAAATCTTCATCATCTGTCGCATAGCCGCGATTATTAAACACTGCTGCACCTATTTGAAAGCCATCAAGAAACTGACTGGCATCAGCTGCGCCAGTCCTGTTCTGCCCAGCAAGCGCATCGCCTGGGGCTAAAATTACTGCGGCAACGCGATCTGAGACTAAGTTGCCATTTCTATCTAATACTTGTAGCCATGAATAAGTACTAATATTTGGATTAATTACTGGGTTTGTTGATGTTGCATGATCACGAACCAAATTCCTTGAGACTGCGTACCAAAGTCGATTACCTTGTGCATCGTGAAACTCTTGCCCTAAACTTGGGTAAGTACTTAAGCCCAAATATACATTTAATCCATTATTTGGGTCTAAACATGGGCTTGTGTCGGACTGACTAGGTAGTTGTCCGAGAAGATAACTATATTGAAAAACTGTAGTCACGCAATCACTACTACCATCATATATTAAAGGGTCTAGGTGTCTATCTGGCCAAGGCATTTGCCCAGGGGTATATTGATGGCTCACTGACCAAGCAATCAAAGCTTGTTTGGCCTCATTTAGTGTTTGCATAGTTTTTTTATCTTGTTCTAGCCTTAGTCTTGCTGGGTCAAAAGCATGTAGCAAATATGCAAGCACACCTAGCCCGATGATAAAGGCCATTAAGATGACAACTGCTCCTTTTTGCTTAGTAATTGACTTTTGCATACCACTTAAATTTAATCACTAATCGTGCCGTCCATTGTCTCACTCTGCCCTTGCGCGCCGTGGTTGCGGGCTTCGCTTACACGGTTATTTTCGGGGTCGTAAACTTGGCCTGCTTTTAAATTTAGTCTTCTGCCGTTGGCGGATAGCTTAATCGGTACGCGATTGCTACCTTCTGACAATCTGC
>JANOWN010000060.1:0-20409 GCA_031417915.1 Methylotenera sp. | reverse complement strand
CGGCGCGCCTTGCAGCTTTAAGGCGTGTTGTATGCGGCGATAATTTCGATACGCTAATACCACTTTTTCGGCCAAATCATGCTCAATAATATTGAGTTTTGCGAGCAATTTTAACAAGCCAATATTGCCGATATTGCCAGTGAGTTGTGGGTGTTTATTTGCATGTGCCAACACCAAAAATTGCACTAAAAATTCCACATCAATAATACCGCCGACACTATGTTTTATATCAAACATGCCAGCAATAAAAGTTTGTGCTGCGCGCATTTTTTCACGCATATTAATGACTTCAGTTTTTAGTTTATCCGTATCTCTAGCTTGCGTTAAAACTCCAATTTTAATTACCTCAAAAGCCTTGCCAATACTGGCATCACCCCCTACAAATCTAGCTCTGGTGATTGCCTGATGCTCCCACACCCACGCTTTATTAAGCTGATATTCACGAAAAGCCGTGATACTACTGACTAACAATCCACTATTACCATCTGGGCGTAATTGCAAATCGGTTTCGTACAACATACCCGCCGAAGTGAGCGTGTTAAACCAGCTACTGATGCGCTGCGCAAAACGCGCATATACTTCACTGGCATCGGCGGAATCGTCATCATAAAGAAAAATAATGTCCAAGTCCGATGCGTAGCCTAACTCTTTACTGCCCAATTTGCCGTAACCAATGACTGAGAATTTAGGCACTTCCAGATGTTTTTCGCGTACGTTTGGCCAAATAATCATGAGCGCAACACCTAAAATTAAATCTGCCAGAGCGCTTAAATAATCTGAAAGCGTTTCTAGCGCCAATTCACCATTAATATCTTGCGCGGCAAAACGAAAAATGTTGGCGTGTTTAAAATGGCGCATCACGTCCATTTGCCGCTCAATATCGCCCGTAAACTCACTCAATCGCGCCACCAACTCTGCACGCATCACTGCGAAATCTGGCGCGGCGTACAAGGTACGCGTATCTAAAAGTTCATCCAGCAAAATTGGGTGCTGTGCCAAATAATTCGCCAGCCACGGGCTGCTACTGCACAATTTCACCAACAAATACATGGCTTGCGTATGCTCGGCCAGCAGTGCCAAATAGCTAGCGCGACGACAAATACTTTCCAACACATCGGTCACGCGCAGCAGCGTAATATCGGGGTTTGGCGTGGTGGCAGCTTGCGCAATGCTGTGCGGCATCAGCATGTCAAAACGCTGGCGACTGAGCTCTGGCAATTGCTGATATCGATTACTTGCACGCAACATTTGCAGCCTAGAAAGCGTTTCAGAAGCATCGCTGTAGCCCGTATCCAATAAGGCTTGCAGGGCAGTTTCTTTTTCAGCTACACCTTGCCAAATAGCAGTTTCTTGCGTGTTTTTTTGCTGCTTTTGCGACTGATTATCTTGGTTAAAAGTCGCGTCAAAATGTTGCGCGACAATTTTTCTATGCGCAGTTAGCTGGCTTAAAAGCTCATCCCAATTTGCCGTATTCATGGCGCTAGCAATACGCACTTTTGTCTCGTCACTTTTCGGCAACTCTTGCGTTTGCGCGTCTTCCACATACATCAATCTGTGCTCAAGATTACGCAAAAAAACATAAGCCGCGGTCAGTTCTTCTACTGTTTTTTCAGTTAACAAGCCTTTGTTTTTTAATAGATTTAACACTTCTAACGTCGGTTTAATTTGCAAGCTGACATCTTGCCCGCCGCGAATCAGCTGAAACACTTGCGCGATAAATTCGATCTCGCGAATGCCACCGCGACCGAGCTTGATATTGTCGTGCTGACCTTTTTGCGTCACGTCGCGGTGAATCTGCAATTTCAAATCGCGCATACTATTTAATGCATTAAAGTCTAAATATTTTCTGAAAATAAATGGCCTGAGAAGCGCATGGATACTGGGCTGCAGGCCAGTGCTATTTGGACAAATAACACGGCCTTTTATCCACGCATAACGCTCCCACTCGCGGCCGTTGTTTTGATAATATTCCTCCAGCGCGTCCAAATTCGACACCAAAACACCTTCACTGCCAAATGGCCGCAGCCGCATATCCACGCGAAACACAAAACCGTCTTCGGTGATTTCATCCAAGGCGGAAATGACTTTTTTAGCGAGTTTGGTGAAGAAATCTTGGTTGGAAATCACTTCGTTTCCACTCGTTTCGCCCTCTTCTTCATAGGCAAAAATTAAGTCAATATCAGACGATACATTCAGCTCGGCGCCGCCCAATTTACCCATGCCGATGACAATAAACTCTTGCGCGCCACTTTTGCCACAAGGCATGCCGTGCAATGCTTGCAACCAAGTTTGATGGAGATTTACTGCAGCATTTAAGGCGATTTCTGCTAAATTTGTAGTGGTTTTTACTACTTCATCTAAATTGGCTAAACCATTCAAATCGCGATACATTGTTCGCAAAATCACACGCTGCCGCAGTTGCCTTAGCGTTTTTTTGAGTGAAATTTCATCAATTATTTGTGCCGCATTTAAAAAAACTTGCATTTCTGCAATCGAATAGGTTTTTGCATGATTTTGTAGCAAATCATCCAACAAAAGCGCATCTTTGGTCAGCAATCTTGCGCCAAATAAACTGCACTCTGCCAAGCGCACTATTCCAGCCACAAAACTAGCTGTGGCGTGCTTTTCAGACATTAACTTATCAAGTGCTAGCATGTTATTTTTAAGGTAATATTACGGATTAACATTTAGCAACATCTTACCTTATTCATTACAACTAAAAAGTACGTTTGGGAGTGTTTTGGCATGTCAATTGAGTCAGTTCTGCATGAAAATCGCGTTTTTGAGCCATCTGAGGCGTTTAAAAAGCAAGCTATCGTTTCTGGCATGGCCTCCTACAAGGCTATTTGCGCCGAGTTTGATGCGGATTATGCAGGCACTTGGGGCAAACTGGCACGTGAGTTATTGGTTTGGCATAAACCTTTCACCAAAACGCTCAATGAAGAAAAAGCGCCCTTCTACAAGTGGTTTGAAGACGGTGAACTGAATGTTTCAGCCAATTGCCTCGATAAACACTTAAACACCATCCCCAATAAAACCGCGATTATTTTCGAAGGTGACGATGGCCGCAGCAAACACGTCACTTACAAAGAGCTTTATCACCAAGTTTGCCAGTTCGCCAACGGCCTCATAACGTTGAATTTGCCATTTGGCAGCCGCGTGATTATTTATTTGCCAATGGGCATCGAGGCGGTGGTCGCCATGCAAGCCTGCGCAAGGCTAGGCTTGATTCACAGCGTAGTTTTCGGCGGTTTTTCAGCTAAAAGTATTCACGAGCGTATTTTAGATGCAGGCGCGGCGGCAATTATTACCGCCGATGGTCAATTCCGTGGCGGTAAAACACTGCCACTGAAAACAGCCGTCGATGAAGCGCTGACAATGGGTGGTTGCGAGATTATTCAAAAAGTAGTTGTGCTGAAAAAAACGGGGCAAGAAGTAAGTTTTGGCAAAAATGATATTTGGTGGAGCGACTTAATCGCAGGCCAAAAAGATACTTGCGAACCCGTGATGGTGAACGCGGAACATCCGCTCTTTCTGCTTTATACCAGCGGCTCTACAGGCAAGCCAAAGGGCGTGCAGCATTCTTCTGCAGGCTATTTGCTACATGCGCTTAACACCATGCGCTGGACATTTGACATCAAAGATAATGACGTATTTTGGTGCACTGCGGATGTGGGCTGGATTACCGGCCACACGTACGTGGCTTATGGCCCGTTGGCGATGGGCGCGACGCAAATTATTTTCGAAGGCATCCCGACTTATCCCGATGCTGGTCGTTTTTGGCAAATGATAGAAAAGCATAAAGTCACCATTTTTTACACTGCGCCAACGGCCATTCGTAGCCTGATTAAAGCCTCTGAAACGCTAGATGCAGTACATCCAAAAGCTTCAAACCTAAGCAGCTTGCGCATTTTGGGCTCAGTTGGCGAGCCGATTAACCCAGAAGCGTGGATGTGGTATTACCAAAATGTGGGCGCCGCAAATTGTCCAATTGTCGACACTTTCTGGCAAACTGAAACGGGCGGCCATGTGATTACCCCGCTACCAGGCGCCACGCCACTGGTTCCAGGCTCATGCACACTACCCTTCCCTGGCATCGCCATTGATGTGGTGGACGAGACTGGCAAAGACGTGCCTTGGGGCACTGGCGGCTTACTAGTGATTAAAAAACCATGGCCATCAATGATTCGCACCATTTATAACGATGCCGAACGCTATGTTTCTAGCTACTACCCTGCCGATTTAGGCGGTACTACTTACTTAGCCGGCGACGGCGCGGTGCGCGACGCCAAAACTGGCAACTTCACCATTATGGGGCGTATTGATGACGTGCTAAACGTATCTGGCCACCGCCTAGGCACCATGGAAATTGAATCCGCGCTCGTCTCTAATCCACTCGTGGCAGAAGCCGCCGTAGTTGGCAAACCGCACGATATTAAAGGCGAATCAGTCGTGGCTTATGTAGTGCTAAAAGGTGCACGACCAACTGGAGACGAAGCGAAAAAAATCGTCGAAAATTTACGCAATTGGGTAGGCAAAGAAATTGGGCCGATTGCTAAACCAGATGAAATTAGGTTTGGAGATAACTTACCAAAAACCCGCAGCGGCAAGATTATGCGCAGGCTGTTACGCAGCTTAGCTAAGGGCGAAGAAATCACCTCGGATATTTCTACGCTGGATAACCCTGCGATTTTGGAGCAATTAAAGGAAGTGGTGAAATAACCTTACGTAGAATATATTTTTGTTATTATTTAAAAATGAACATCTTCGGCATAACCAAAATAAATTTAAAGTTTTTATTTTCTATTGTGCTGTTGATATCGATACTTTTTTTGTTGCCAAATTACTTAGACCGACAAGCCAAACACAAAGCCGAAAGTTTCTGTAGCTCTATTCAAGTCGACGAATCTGTACACTCACTCTTAAGTAAATGTGCAACAGCGCAAGTTCAATGCGCAACTTGGAATCCAGAAAACGAAGTGACCAGGCGTCAAGCTTGGTTCTCCGGCTTTTTATTAAATGGATATGCTTGTGATATTCGGACGAAGAATGACAAAGTCATTTCTAAATTTTATGAGGAATTTACAGACTAACCCGCGCCGAATTTATCCCCTTTGACGCGCCTTCGGCTTGAGCGGCAGATGGATAGTGGCGAGGACTGTCTGAACCCGAATGTAGTTAGAGGGTGAGTTCCGCAGCCGCCCAGATGCGGCGCTAAGGCCGAGGGATGAAGCGGCAGCAGGGTGCCGTTTTCTTGGGTTACTTTCTTTTCAGGCAGTTAAAAGAAAGTGACTAGGTGTCGGGCTACCCCCGACAAACAAAGCAAAGCCGCTTGATTCCGTGTCAAGCACAGAATGACAACACAAAATGGATTCCCGCCTACGCGGGAATGACGGAGTTGAATATATTTCAGGTAAAATGCGACTTTCGCAATTAACCAAGATTACAACACCAATGTCTCTGCAAGCTGAAATCTCCCGCCGTCGCACTTTCGCCATTATCTCGCACCCCGATGCAGGTAAAACCACGCTGACTGAAAAACTACTCTGGTTTGGCGGTGCGATTCAAGTGGCAGGCGAAGTGCGTGGGCGCAAGGCTTCACGCCATGCGACGAGTGATTGGATGGAGCTTGAAAAACAACGTGGTATTTCGGTGACTTCCTCTGTTATGCAGTTTCCCTATCGTGAGCACATGATTAACCTGCTGGATACGCCAGGCCATGATGACTTTTCTGAAGATACTTATAGAACTTTAACCGCTGTGGATTCGGCGGTGATGGTGATTGACGCGGTGAATGGCGTGGAAGCGCAAACCATTAAGCTGCTGAATGTGTGCCGCATGCGCGATACGCCGATTATTACCTTCATCAACAAGCTGGACCGTGAAAGCCGCGAGCCAATTGAATTGCTAGACGAAATTGAAACGACGCTCGGCATGGAATGCGCGCCGATGACTTGGCCGATTGGCATGGGCAAGTCGTTTCGTGGCGTTTACAATTTATATACCGATACCGTTTCTTTTTTCGATCCACGTGCCGATAAAGGTACATCTGAGACGATTAAAGGCCTAGATAACCCGCGCTTAGATGAGTTGTTAGGCCACGTGGCAGGCGAATTGCGCGTGGATATTGAGCTGGTGCGCGGCGCATCGCACACTTTTGACGCGGCACGCTTTTTGGGTGGTAAGCAAACGCCTGTTTTTTTCGGTTCTGCCATTAACAACTTTGGCGTGCAAAGCTTATTAGATGCGGTTGTGGACTTATCCCCTGCTCCACTGGCGCGTAATACCGCCACAAGATTAGTCGCACCAGACGAGCCAAAATTTTCAGGTTTTGTGTTCAAAATTCAAGCGAATATGGACCCGAAACACCGTGACCGTATCGCGTTTTTGCGCGTGTGTTCTGGCCGCTTTGAACGTGGCATGAAGATTAAGCAAGTGGCGACAGGCAAGCAAATGGCGGTGAATAATGCCATTACCTTTATGGCGCAAGACCGCACTACCATGGATGAGGCGTATTCCGGCGATATTATTGGCATACCAAATCACGGCACGATTAAGGTTGGCGATACGTTTAGCGAGGGTGAAGCGCTGAAATTTACAGGCATTCCGTCATTTGCGCCCGAACATTTTCGCCGCGCGCGCATTAAAAACCCGATGAAAATGAAGCAGTTACAAATTGGCCTAAAACAATTGGCTGAAGAAGGCGCTGCGCAACTTTTCCGCCCGCTTTTATCCAATGACCTTATTTTAGGCGCTGTCGGCATGTTGCAATTTGAAGTCGTCGCGCACCGTTTAGAGCACGAATACAGCGTGGATATGGTGTTTGAACCATACGACTGCTACACCGCGCGCTGGCTTAAAGGCTCCGATGCAGATTTACGCGCGATTGCCGATAAATATGGTTTTAACGTGGGTTTGGATGGCAACGAAGAATACGTTTACTTGGCGCCAAACCGCGTGAACCTGCAAATGGCGCAAGAACGTTACCCCGAGATTGAATTTTTAGCGACTAGAGAAATTAGCTAAGCTTGAAGCGCTTCACAAAGCTGGCTGAGCATCTGCCCAAACAGCGGCAACACTTCTTCTTTGCTGTGCGGGCTGTCGTCATCGGTGCCCGCAACTACAAAACTCAGGTTAAGTTTATCTAAATTCTCACGAAACTCGCTCCAATGCTCGGCCTCGGCCTCGCCAATCAGTTTAAATTTATTAAATCCGCTTTCAATAATTTCCATTAATTCCGTCTCAGGCAAGCCCGCAAATAACGTTTTGGCGATGATGATTTGCGCGGCAGTTAAATCTGGCGTCATATCTTCTTGTGCAAGTGGCGAGGTTAAAAATGCGAAGCAAAGCAGCGCATAAGTTTGGTACACACTGAGCATATCAAAATTGTTTTTATGCTCAAACGCGGGCTGTCTATCGGCCGCTTGAATCGCATTAAAGGTGATGAAACTCGCTAAATAATGCGCAGAATCCAACGCGTTATATTCGTCTAAACGAATGTTAGGCTTTTTGCCATCACCATCATCAAAAGTTTCTGCAAGGCATAAGGCGTGCAGTAAAGTAAGGCGTTTTAAATAATCCATAAAAATTTCCTAATTAATTTCGGGCAATTGTTCAAGCTGTTCGTGCAATTCCAGCCAGCGCATTTCAGTTTCATCTATCAAACCAGCAAGCTCTGATTGACGCTTCAACAAAGCCTCAAGTTCCGTCCTATTTTCAGCATCATACAAGCTAGATTCGCCAGCGCGCGCATCTAAGCCAGCTTTTTCTTGGTTAAATTTTTCGAGATTTTTTTCGAGCCGTTCAGTTTCTTTCAGCAATGGTCGGCGCAGCAGAATACGCGCTTGTCGCTCTTGTTTTTGTTGTGTGTAATTATTTGCACTAACTGCTCTGGAAGCCAATAGGGACGAGGGGTGGGTGTTTTCTACTTTTTGGCCGCTTTTTTGCCCATTTTTTTGTAAAGCTAACCAATCTTTATAATCATCCAAATCGCCATCGAACACTTCCGCTTTGCCATGCGCAACCAATACAAATTTATCGCAGCTTGCTCTTAATAAGGCTCTATCGTGCGAAACCAAAATCACGCCGCCTTGATAATCTTGCAGCGCCAGCGTTAGTGCGTGGCGCATTTCAAGGTCGAGGTGATTGGTTGGCTCGTCAAGTAACAACAGGTTCGGGCGCGTCCAAATGAGCAGCGCCAAAGCTAGGCGCGATTTTTCGCCGCCAGAAAATTTCTCTATGCTGCTTCTTGCCATATCGCCTTTAAAATCAAAGCCGCCAAGATAATTCATGTGTTCTTGCTCGCGCGTGGTGGAATCCAAGCGCAGCATGTGTTGCAGCGGTGATTCACTTGGGCGTAACTGCTCTAATTGATGTTGCGCAAAATAGCCAATGCGTAAATCTTTGCCTTCTACGCGTTTGCCGCTTAGTGGTTTAAGCTCAGCCGCCAGCAGCTTAATCAGCGTGGATTTACCCGCGCCGTTTTTGCCCAGCAAACCAATACGCTCGCCAGGACGAATGGTAAGTTTTACTTTGTTAAGTATGGGTTTTTCTGCGTAGCCAGCGTCGACATCATCCAGCACCAACAGAGGATCTGGCGCGCTAACAGGGGCGCGAAACTCGAAGTTAAACTGCGAATCCACATGCGCGGCAGAAATCAATTCCATGCGCTCTAGCGCCTTGATGCGGCTTTGCGCTTGGCGCGCTTTGGTGGCTTGCACGCGGAAGCGATCGATATAACTGTGCAAGTGCGCAACTTTTCGTTGCTGCTTTTCAAACATGGCTTGTTGCAACGCCAATTTCTCTGCGCGTTGACGCTCAAAATCGCTATAGCCGCCGCGATACAAGGTAATGCGCTGCTGCTCGATGTGCAGCACATTATCAATGACTGCGTCCAAAAAATCTCTATCGTGCGAAATCAACACCAGCGTGCCGCGATACTCGCGCAGCCAGCTTTCTAGCCAAATCACCGCATCTAAGTCTAAATGGTTGGTCGGCTCATCCAGCAGCAATAAATCACTGCGGCACATCAGCGCACGCGCCAAGTTTAAACGCACGCGCCAGCCGCCAGAGAAATCACTCACAGGCCTCGCCAAATCAACTTGCGAGAAACCAAGGCCATCCAGTAAGGCTGAAGCGCGCGCTTTGGCCGAATAACCTTCAATATCCGCAAGCCGATGATGCAGCTCGGCGATTTTTTCACCTTCATGCTTGGCTTCTGCGGCAATTAGCGCAGCTTCAATCTCGCGCAGCTCTGCATCGCCATCTAGCGTAAATTCCAGTGCGGCTTGGCTAAGCTCGGTCATTTCTTGCGCCACGTGCGCAATCACCCAGTTTGGCGGCATATCTAAATCGCCAACTTCTGGGTGCAACTCGCCGCGCAACAAGGCAAACAGGCTGGATTTGCCTGCGCCATTGGCGCCGATTAAGCCTACTTTGTGGCCTGTGTGAAGCTGAAAACTCGCCGCCTCCACCAATATTTTTGCGCCGCGGGTCAACGTTAAATTTCTAAATTGAATCAATGAGTGCCTTAATCAAACTTGAACTTATTAACCAAATGTCAGCCAAATTGGCCAAAAGGCGTTATTCTAAAGCAATCTAGCCCAGTTTCTATTGAAAACTAACGTTTTATAAATAAGTTATTCAACTAAATTAAAGTAAAATAAACGGCAATTTCAGCGCACGGCGCAATTATTAAAGTCATAATAAAATCTTAATGTTGATTCATCTAAAAAAACTTTACCGCTGGCTGTTATATGGTTTGCTGACATTGCTGGGCATTGTAGTATTAGTGGCGCTCATCGTGCGTTTTGTGATTTTCCCGAATATAGACGAATACAAAGACGATATTGCCGCTTTTGCCAGTAAAACCGCAGGACAAAAAATCACCATTGGTGATATTACGCCCAGCTGGGATGGCTTTTCGCCCCACATTGGACTTAAAAATGTGGATGTATTTGACGCAGAAAACCGCTCGGCGCTACACTTAAATGATGTGCAAGCGAAAATTTCATGGTTAAGCTTGCCATTGCTACAGCCTCACCTATCAAGGCTTGTAATCAATCAACCTGAGCTGACCATACGCCGCAAGGCAGATGGCGATATTTATTTAGCCGGCATTAATTTGGCTGGCAAAAGTCAGCCAGAATTCCCCAATTGGCTGCTCAGTCAATCTAAAGTGCGCATTAAAAACGCACAAGTCATTTGGCTGGATGATTTGCGCCAAGCGCCGCCCTTATCGCTCAAGCAACTCAACTTGACGCTACTCAACCCCGCTTGGAAAAGCTTATTTGGTCAGCACAAATTAAGCATTAACGCATTACCTTCAATTGGCACCAGTCATGTGATTGAAGCCAGTGGGCGCTTTGTAGGGCGCGATGTGAGCAAAATAAATACTTGGCATGGCGACTTTGTATTAACGCTTAAACAAGCCGATCTGGCAGTGTGGAAGCCTTGGCTAGATTATCCCGTGGCTATTCAATCTGGCACTGGCGATGCGCAAATTTCGTTAGATTTTGCAGATGCTAAAATCGAAAAAGTAAAAACACATGCCGCGTTAAGCAATTTGTCGCTTACTGTCAATAAGCAAGCCGCGCCGTTTATTGCCAAGCAGTTTACTGGTGATATTGGCTGGAGCGACTTCAAAAACACGCAAACCATCAGCGCGCAAAACATCAAGCTCAGCAGCAAAAATGGCCTCAACATCAACAATGGCAGCGGCTATTTTGCAAGCAGCAGCAAAAATGGCAAACCTTGGGTAAAAGCAGACCTTAAGTTAGACCAATTTGATTTAGCCACATTAAAACAGCTTTCGCCCTACTTCACCCTTCCAGAAAACGTGACTAACCAATTGAATGGGCTTTCTCCCGTGGGCGAGTTGCAAGCGCTTGCACTAGGCTTTGAGGGCGAAACTAATAAGCCAAGTGCTTACAGAATCAACACCACTTTTAAAAAATTAGGCATCACTGCGCACGAAAAAACCCCTGGTTTTAGCAACTTGGCCGGCACTATCAAGGCCGATGAAGATGGTGGCGAAGTCATTTTAAACACACAAAATGCCATGCTAGATTTAAAAGATATTTTGCGCTGGCCGATACCTACAGACAAACTAAACGGCCAAATAAATTGGCGAATGAATGGCGACAAAACCAAAATCACGGCCAAAGAGCTTTTTATCAGCAGCCAGCACATCACTGGCACAGTTAACGCCAGTTATGACATGAACGGCATCAAAGGCGGCTATTTAGATTTGGTTGGAAAATTCGGCAAAGGCAATGCCAAATACGCGCTTTTTTACTACCCAATTATACTCGGCAAAGAAACCTTACATTGGCTAGACACCTCTATTTTAGCGGGGCGCGCTGAAGATGTGAATCTTGTAGTGAAAGGCAATTTGGCAGATTTCCCATACGTAGATAAAAAAAATAAATTGGATAAAAAACTAGGTATTTTTAAAGTAACGGCCAAACTGAGCGATACCTTACTTGAGTATGGCACTGGCTGGCCGGTGGTCGAAGGCTTGGGCATGGACATGCTGTTTGAGGGCAAACGCATGGAACTCAACGCCAATAAAGGCCATATTTTTGGCAATAAAATCATTAAAAGCAAAACGGAAATTGCGCAATTAGACGCCGATTGGCCGATGTTGCATATTGTGAGCGAAGTGGAAGGCCCTGTTGTTGATGGCATCAAGTTTGTCAATGAAAGCCCAGTGAAATTGGTCACGCAAGGCTTTACGGATGACTTAAAAACCGCAGGCAGCGGTAAGCTTTCACTAGAGTTAAAAATCCCCATGCAAGACCTAGAAGCGGCCAAATACAAGGGGGTTTACAAAATTAGCAATGGCACCATTTTTGCCAACACTGACGTTGGATTGCCAGAATTGAGCAAGTTGAATGGCGTGCTTAATTTTACTGAAAATAGCCTGACTGCTCAAAACGTCAGTACCGAAATTTTAGGTGGACCAGCGCAATTTAGCTTAGTGACTGGCGCTGATAAAATATTACGCATCAAAGCTAATGGCCGTATTGCAGATGCTGGCATCAAAAAATTAGCTTCTAACGCGCTGATAGACAGCATGCAAGGCAGCACAGATTGGACTGGCGAAATTATTATTAAAAAACCACTGGTGGACGTTATTTTACACTCCAACTTAGTCGGCATGGCGATTCAACTGCCGCCACCATTTAACAAGCCTGCCAGCCAAGAAATGGCTTTTAACATTGAGAAAAAACAAAGCAGTCCAAGCAATGACAACGTGGACATTAAAGTTGGCAACATTGTTGCTGCAAAAATATTACGCACTGAACAAGCTGGCAAGCTCGCTTTCGAACGCGGCGATATTGGCATCAATATGGTTGCAGAGGTCCCTAATCAGCCAGGTTTATCGTTACATGGCAAGTTAGATTATCTAGACGCTAACGACTGGTTGGCGCTTTTTAACAAGTCTGGCAACAAAGCGAGCGCCTCGCCAACGACCATCAACAAAGCCAATGTTGCCATACAAAAATTAGACGTTTTTGGCCGCAGATTAAATGCGGTGAAGCTGATTGCACAGCCCAATGCCACTGGCTTGCAAATGGTGATTGATAGCCAAGAAATTACTGGTGACGCGGAATGGCAAAGCGCTAGCAGCGTTAATTCAAGCGGTAAAATTATTGCGCGGCTTAAAAACTTAAGCATTCCTAACAGCAGCGAAGCTAATAGTAACAACCCTAGTAAAGTCGCAGAGAAAAAAGACTTTCGCAAACTCACCAATGGCTATCCTGCGCTGGATGTGATGGCAGACAATTTTCAGTTAGGCAATAAAAATTTAGGCAGTTTGGAACTGAATGCCTTTGAAACTGGCGATGATTGGATTATCCAAAAGCTAAAAATCACCAATCCAGACAGTACTTTATCTGCCGATGGTAGCTGGCATAATTGGACACGCAACCCCAATACCAATTTAAAATTTACCCTTAATGTCGATAATATCGGCAAAACACTCAAGCGTTTTGGCCAACCTGATACAGTAAAAGGTGGCGAGGCTGAAGTTATCGGCCAATTGCAATGGGCTGGTAGCCCGCATGAATTTGATACCAATAGCTTGGGTGGTAACTTCAAGCTGGAAGCCAAAAAAGGTCAAATTTTAAAAGTGCAACCTGGCGTTGGGCGTTTATTTGGCTTGCTTACGCTGCAAAGCCTGCCGCGCCGTTTGAGTTTGGATTTCAGAGATTTGTTCAGCGATGGGTTTGCTTTTGATAAAATTAGCGCCAGCGCCAAAATTGATAATGGCATTATGCGCAGTGATGACTTTTTTATGACCGGTCCCGCAGCGGAAACTAGCATCAAAGGTGAGACTAACTTAAAAGCAGAAACGCAAAAATTAAAAGTGAATGTTACACCACATGTCAGCGATAGCTTATCTCTTGCCGCGCTTGCGGGCGGTCCGATTGCTGGCGCTGCTGCTTTTGTTGCACAAAAGATACTGAAAGACCCATTTAACAAAATTATCTCTAGCGAATACACCATTACTGGCACTTGGGATAAGCCAGTAGAGGTAGAATCCGAGAAAGATAACGCGCAAAAACCGAGCAGTAAATCGCCGCTAAGCCCTTAAGTATAAATACCAACAAAAAGAAAATTTTATGCCAATTACATCGCGTAATAAAACACCAAAACCCTACAGTAGAGCCGCTGGTAACGTGGCTTCCAGCAGCAAAGCGTTCAACAAAGCCATTGCATCTGGCGTGGTAAGAGTGGCCGGCATACAAATGGCCTCTAGCCCAAACGTGGCGTCTAACCTCACAGAGGCCGAGCGCCTAATTACAATTGCAGTTGAACAAGGTGCGAAAATTGTGGTGTTGCCAGAATATTTCTGCATCATGGGTGCCAAAGAAAGCGACAAAGTGGCCGTACGTGAAAAACCTAATGAGGGCCCTATTCAGCGATTTCTCTCAAAAATGGCGCGTGAGTTCGAGATTTGGCTTATCGGCGGAACCATTCCTTTGGTCAGCCATTACCCTAACAAAGTGCGCAATAGCTGCTTAGTGTATAACGACAAAGGTGAGCAAGTCGCGCGTTACGATAAAATCCACTTGTTTGGCCTAGATTTAGGCACCGAGCATTATCACGAAGAAAACACCATCGAGTCTGGTGATACTGTCGTGGTGGTCGAAACGCCTTATGGCAAAATCGGCCTCTCGGTTTGCTACGATTTACGCTTTCCCGAGCTTTACCGCGCCATGGGGCAAGTAGATATGATTGTCATTCCATCTGCCTTTACCGAAACCACTGGCAAAGCGCATTGGGAAAGCTTAATCCGCGCGCGCGCGATTGAAAATCTGTGCTACGTGATTGCGCCAGCACAAGGCGGCTACCATTTATCTGGCCGCGAAACGCACGGCAATAGCATGATTGTTGACCCTTGGGGCGTGATTTTAGATAGGCTGCCACGTGGCTCTGGCGTGGTCATCGCCAATATCAACCGCGATTATCAGACCAGCTTGCGCAACAGCTTGCCAGCGCTGAAACACCGCACCATTAAGTCAATTTAATAACTGCAATTCAAGAATATACTTACGCTGCTTTTAAGCGGTGCTGGTATAGTAGTAAGTATCTCATTTGAGATATTTTAATTTAAGTTAGCATGAAAATCGAACAACCCAATTTAACCAAAGCCGACCATTTTAGTATCGCAAATGATGTTTTACTTAAGCCTGCAAGCCTTACTGCAAGCGGCTTGCAGGGCATCATTGGCAGCATTATGTCACATCAAGTCGATTACGCTGATTTGTATTTTCAATATTCGCGCTCTGAGTCTTGGGGCTTAGAAGAAGGTCAAGTCAAATCGGGCAATTTTAGCATCGACCAAGGCGTTGGCGTACGCGCTGTGAGCGGCGAAAGAACCGCCTTTGCCTATTCTGACGACATCAACTTGCCGGCGCTTAAAGCGGCGGCTGACGCGACTAAATCTATCGCTGCGCTGGGTTTAGAACAAACAGGCAAAAGTATTGTTAAGCGCCCTGCAACGCAACTTTATCTGCCACAAGACCCAATCGCCAGCTTGTCTGCTGACGCAAAAGTAAAATTGCTGGAACGTTTAGAACAATTTGCGCGCAAAATTGACCCGCGCGTGACGCAAGTCATGGCGAGCATCGCAGGCGAATATGAAGTGATCATGGTCGCACGTAGCGATGGCCTGACGGCGGCCGATGTGCGCCCTTTGGTGCGTATTTCAGTGCAAGTACATGCAGAGCAAGACGGCAGACGCGAACAAGGCTCTAGCGGCGGCGGCGGGCGTTTTGACTATAGTTACTTTACCGATGAAATTTTACAAGATTACGCACAAAAAGCAGTGCATCAAGCCATTACAAACCTAAATGCGCGTCCTGCCCCAGCTGGCAGCATGACAGTGGTATTGGGCGCTGGTTGGCCTGGTATTTTATTACACGAAGCGATTGGGCATGGCTTGGAGGGTGATTTTAACCGCAAAGGCAGCAGCGCGTTTGCCAACATGATGGGCAAACAAGTCGCGGCCAAAGGCATCACCATTGTCGATGACGGCACGATTGTTGATCGTCGTGGCTCGCTGAGCATGGACGATGAAGGCAACCCGACTAACAGAACCGTGCTCATCGAAAATGGTATTTTGCGCGGTTATATTCAAGATTCGCTCAACGCGCGCCTGATGGGCATGAATGTTACAGGTAATGCGCGCCGAGAGAGCTACGCTCACATCCCCATGCCGCGCATGACTAATACCTACATGATGAACGGCGATAAAGACCCCGCCGAGATTATTAAATCGGTTAAAAAAGGCCTGTACGCGGCCAATTTTGGCGGTGGGCAGGTAGATATTACCAGCGGAAAATTTGTATTTAGCGCGGCCGAAGCTTACATGATTGAAGACGGCAAAATCACTTATCCAGTCAAAGGCGCAACCTTAATCGGTAATGGGCCAGATGTACTCAAGCGCGTATCCATGATTGGTAACGACATGGCGCTAGATAGCGGCGTAGGCACTTGCGGTAAAGAAGGCCAAAGCGTGCCAGTTGGCGTTGGCCAACCCACCCTTAAAATTGATGGATTGACGGTAGGTGGTACAGTTTAATCTCATCACAATTGTAAGTGCATTAACTTTTGTGACCTTTTATTTAGAACCTTTAAAGAGAGGAGCTTCTCATGACAACCGCAAAAAAAACTACTGAAAAAAAACCAGCAACCAAAAAACCTGCCGTAAAGAAAGCGGCTAGCAAACCAGCAGCAAGCAAAACAAAAACAGTTGTCGCTGACAAAGAAAAACCTGCAAAAAAAACCACTGCAAAAAACGCGCCAGCAAAGAAAGTCAGCAAAGCTATCTCAACAAAAATCAGCGCTGCTGAACGTTATAAAATGGTAGAAACAGCCGCTTATTTTATAGCTGAACGTAATAACTTTGCAGGAAGTAGCGCAGATTACTGGATTGCCGCAGAAGCGCAGATTAAAAAAATGCTAAAAGTTTAACTAAAGCTAAATAAGGCACAGTACGCATATTTACTGCACTAGATATGAATTGCTTCCTAAATACTTAAAAGTTATATTTATATAATTTGATATTCTTTTTAATTAAATAAAGGCTCATGTAATATTGCTAGATTCTAAGCTAATGGAAGCAAGCAAATGAAGTTTCGTGATTTAGATTTAACAGATAATGCAGTCAACGCAGAGCATACTGCGCTCGGCATTCCACCTGTAGAGCAATCGACTTTACATACAAAACACCCAATTTTATCTATCGCCATGTGGTTGGCTATTTTTATGTTAATAACCTCAGCCGCTTACTTAATTAGTAAGTTATTCTCGCAAAATGGCTTAGCGGGTGGCCAGCAGTTAATTATTGATACTTTACAAAGCGATATTTTTTGGACTGCCGTTGCGGTTGGTTTAATTGCGCAAGCAATCGATGGCGCACTGGGCATGGCTTACGGCATCACTTCTACCTCGTTTTTATTAGCCACTGGCGTAAGCCCTGCGGTTGCGAGTGCCAGCGTACATATTGCAGAAGTGTTTACCACTGGAGTTTCGGGCGTTTCACACGTAAAACTGGGTAATGTGAACAAATCTTTATTTCTAAGATTGCTGATTCCAGGCATTATTGGCGCGGTTGTTGGTGCGTTTATTCTCACCAGCATTGATGGAAAAATACTCAAGCCCTACATTTCAATCTACTTGCTAATCATGGGAATTTATATTATCAGCAAAATTTTCCGCAAGTTAAAACCAGCTAAACAAGCACCCAAACACGTGGCTAAATTGGCGCTACTTGGCGGCTTTGTAGATGCTGTGGGCGGCGGTGGTTGGGGGCCAGTAGTAACAACCACGCTAGTCGGCTCTGGTCATAGTCCGCGCGAAACCATCGGCACAGTTAATTTTGCAGAATTCTTTCTCACCTTTGCCAGCGCCATTGTGTTTTCCATATTAGTGGGCGAAGGCCCATGGCCGATTGTGGCTGGTTTGGTGATTGGCGGATTGTTTGCAGCGCCATTTGCGGCATATGCGTGCAAAAAATTTCATGCGCGTACTTTATTAATATTAGTCGGTACTTTAATTTCCATCGTGAGCTTAATTACACTTTATAAAACATTTTTTTTGGCGTAAATTTGAGTAACAAAAAAGCGCACTGTATTTAATACAGCGCGCTTTTTTCAAATAAATTCAACCACTTATTTCAATACGCGGTTTCTGTATTCGCCAGTGCGTGTATCAATCTCAATTTTGTCGCCTTGCGCAACAAACAATGGCACTGGAATCTCAAAACCTGAAGCCAACTTTGCTGGCTTCATTACTTTGCCTGATGTGTCACCTTTCACTGCTGGCTCGGTATAAGCCACTTCACGCACAACAGTGGTTGGCAACTCAACAGAAATAGCTTTGCCATCATAAAAGCGAATATCTACCGCCATGCCGTCTTCAATAAACGGCAGCGCGTCTTCCATAAACTCCGCATCCACGTCATATTGGTTGTATTCTGCATCCATAAACACATAAGTTGGATCAGCAAAGTAGCTGTAAGTCGCTTCTTTTTTCTCCAGCACAATAATTTCAAACTTGTCGCCCGCTCCATAAATGGTCTCGCTTGGCGCATCAGTTAATAAGTTTTTAAATTTCATTTTTACCACAGCGGTGCTGCGGCCAGATTTGTTGTATTCGGCTTTTACCACCACTAATGGCGTGCCATCGACCATAATCACGTTACCGGCGCGGAGTTCTTGTGCTGTTTTCATCGCTAAAATCTTTAAATATTTGTGAAGCGCGCATTATACGCGAGACTTATACCTTTGTAAAAACACTATGGATTGCATAAAGCATTGCAAAAATTCACCAACTTAGCGGCTAAGTCGGTTTGTTTTGCCAATTGTTTGGATTGCTGCATGGTGTGAGATTTGATGGCAGGTAATTGCGCCAAATAAACATTTAAAAGGTCTTTTGGCATATGCCCTGCAGACCAATATCTATGCGCCTCACAGAGCACTTTTTTTTCATTTAAATTAGTATAAAAAAGATCTAAAAACGCCTCCAACTTTTTAATGTGTGCGCTTTCATCTTGCACATAAGGCTGCCAAATGAAGGGCTTGCCCGCCCAAATTGCGCGCAGCCAGCTATCTTCACCGCGCACAAAGTTAATATCACAATCGCGCAAAAGTTGGTCGTAATCCACCTGCGAGAGGAACGGCAAAATATGCACATGCAAATTATCGCGGGCAAAATAATCACCCGCATCGATTGTTTCTGCGGCAAAAAAATCGGCAATCTGCGGCAAAATGTTACTTTCAGGCACATATACAGAGACCTTATGGATATTGGCTTGCAGGGTAGATAATAAATCTTTTATTGGCGCGTTTGGGTAACAAAAAAGTGAGATTTTTAACGTGCTTTCAATCGTGGTTTCGCGCCCCACTTCAATATTGCGTTCGCGAATCAAGCCGCCCGTCGCTTCCGTAAAGCCTGGAAAGTAAAAGCAGCGCGTTAAACCATTCGCTTGCGGCGAAGGTTTTGCGTGAAAATCTGCTACCCACGGTTCAGCAGATAAGTATTCTAAATTTACCCATTTGATTTCAAAGTCAGCTGATTTATTTTGCGCCATCACCGCTAAGTATACGGGCGGCAAACCACAAGCGAACGCTTCTATCACCACGTCGCGCGCTTGGCTAAAATCTGCGTTTTCATTCCATTTAGTGATGTTTATTTCATCGAAAATTTGTACGTTTTTTTCGGTATCTAAACTAGGAATAATGGCCTGCGCAGCGCTTAAATCATCAATCCAAAGCCTGATTTCTACACCATGCTCCACGTGTAGTTGTCGCGCCAAGCGCCAACATACGCCAATGTCGCCAAAGTTATCGACGATTTTGCAAAAAATATCCCAGCGCTGCTGTGTCATTTAGATAAGCATCATTTTAAGCAGGCACATGTCTAAAGCAGATTAATTCCAAACTGTTTTATTAGCATGGCATACCCATAAAAAATCACTAATGTGAAAATGACACAGCTGATTAACGTGACCCAAAAACCTAATTTAGGCAACAAATAAGGAAACAACAAAAACATGGGTAGCGTGGGAATAACATACCAAAATGTGTAATAAGCATGATTGGCAATTTTACTTGCGGGCTGCTGTTCAATATACAACCAAACAAGCGTAAGCACAGTAACAAGTGGCAGTGCGGCTAACAGAGCGCCAAGCTTATCACTGGCTTTAGCAAATTCTGAAACCAGCACTACCACTGCGGCAGTGATTAAATATTTAACAATGACATAAGTCATGCTTTATTCTCCTGAGAGTAAGTTCTTTTTAATAACATGTAAGCCGCTGGCAACACAAATAATGACAGTAACGGCGCAGTTAGCATACCGCCAACCATCGGTGCAGCAATACGGCTCATTGCCTCAGACCCTGTACCAGTACCGATTAAAATAGGGATTAACCCAGCTAGAATCACTGCCACTGTCATAGCCTTTGGGCGCACACGCAAAGCCGCACCTTCAATTAATGCAGTGTATAAATCTTCTTTGTTATTGAGCTTACCAGCAGCTCGATAGCGTTCAATCGCATCGTCTAAATACACTAGCATAATAATACCAAATTCAGCAGCCAGCCCTGACAAAGCTATCATGCCCACACCACTGGCAATGGAAAAATGATAGCCTAAAAAGTATAAAAACCACACTGCGCCTACTAAAGCAAATGGCAAGCTACCAAGAATAAGTATCGCGGGTGTGATACGTTTAAAAGCTAAAAATAGCAAGATAAAAATAATGCCTAGCGTCATTGGTACAACATAGCTTAAACGTTTTGAGGCACGCTCAAAGTATTCAAATTGCCCAGACCAAGCCAGCGAGTAACCTGCTGGCAGTTGCAATTCTTTATCAATGGTGGCTTTTGCATCC
>JANOWN010000059.1:0-17087 GCA_031417915.1 Methylotenera sp. | reverse complement strand
GATATGGCTGCCATTGAGAAAACCGAAAGTCATATTAAAGACGCAGTCGCAAAAGGTGCAAAAATTATACAAGGCGGCAAGCGCCACAGCCTAGGAAGTACGTTTTTTGAGCCAACCGTTTTATCTGGTGTGACCTCTGATGCGCTTATTTTTAAAGAAGAAACTTTTGGTCCTGTTGCACCGTTATTCCGCTTTAAAACCGATGATGAAGTGATAGAAATGGCGAACCGCACGGAATTTGGCCTAGCCTCATATTTTTACAGTCGCGATATTGGCCGCGTTTGGAAAGTAGCAGAAGCACTAGAATACGGCATGGTAGGCGTGAATACAGGCATGATTTCCAACGAAGTTGCGCCGTTTGGCGGCGTGAAGCAATCAGGCCTTGGCCGTGAAGGTTCGCATCATGGCATCGACGAGTATTTGGAAATCAAATACATCGCGATGGCGGGCTTGTAATGGATTTTGACGTAAAAATTGATTGGCAGCAGCGCGCAAAAACCGTCAAAATTGACGGCCGTGCCTTTATTAACGGTAAGCGTGTCAACGCGAGTGATGGCGCCACTTTCGAATGTTTTTCGCCGATTGATAATCGCAAACTCACGGACGTAGCCAGCTGCAAATCTGCTGATGTGGATTTAGCCGTTACGGCTGCGCGTGCGGCCTTTAATGACCGCCGCTGGGCGGGTTTGTCGCCAAAAGAGCGCAAGCAAACCATGATTCGCTTTGCGGATTTAATTCTGGCAAATCGCGAAGAATTGGCGCTGCTAGAAACCCTAGATATGGGCAAGCCGATTACTGCCAGCCTTAATGTGGACGTGGCTTCTGCCGCTAATACGTTGCGCTGGTTTGGCGAGGCGATTGATAAAGTGTATGACGAAATTGCGCCTACGGCTGACCACACGCTTGCTATGGTTACGCGCGAGCCAATTGGTGTGGTTGGCGCGATTGTGCCATGGAACTACCCGATTGCCATGGCGGCGTGGAAAATCTCGCCAGCGCTAGCTTCTGGCAATAGCGTGGTGCTAAAACCTTCGGAAAAATCACCGTTGACGGCTTTGCGTTTGGGCGATTTAGCGCTACAGGCGGGCATTCCTGCTGGCGTACTCAACGTGATTCCAGGCTTTGGTGCTGAAGCTGGCTCGCCCCTAGCCTTGCATATGGATGTTGATTGCATCGCGTTTACTGGCTCGACCGCAGTGGGCAAAAAAATTCAGGTGATGGCAGGGCAAAGCAACCTAAAACGCGCTTGGTGCGAGCTGGGCGGCAAATCGCCCAACATCGTATTTGCAGACTGCCAAGACATTGATAAAGCTGCTGAAGCGAGCGCAGGTTCGATTTTTTACAATCAAGGCGAAAGCTGCAATGCGCCATCGCGCTTATTGGTCGAGCGCTCGATCAAAGACGCATTCATTAAAAAATTGATGGCGCAGTTGCCAAATTATCAACCTGGAAATCCATTAGACGCCAACACCAGCATGGGTGCGATGGTGGATTGTGGGCAAATGGAAAACGTACTGAAATACATCGAGTCAGGCAAGCTGCAAGGCGCGTCGTTATTGGCTGGTGGAGCACGTGTACGCAGAGAAACGGGCGGCTTTTACATCAGCCCGACCATTTTTGATAATGTCACAAATGACATGACAATTGCCGCCGAAGAGATTTTTGGTCCTGTACTTTCGATTATTACTTTCGACACCCAAGAAGAAGCGATTCGTATCGCCAATGATACGATTTACGGCCTCGCTGCGGCGGTATGGACAAGTAATATCAGCAAAGCGCACAGCGTCGCACGCGCCTTGCGCGCAGGTACGGTGCACGTGAATAGCTATGATGAAGACGACATCACCGTACCGTTTGGCGGCTTTAAACAAAGCGGCAATGGCCGCGATAAATCGTTGCATGCACTGGAAAAATATACCGAATTAAAAACCACTTGGATACGACTGACTTAGTACATATCTGGGCAAAGGAATAGCATGATGAACAAAATGACAGACAAGCTTCTTAGTAACGCAGACCTGCACAATCGCCGCCTCGCCGCTACGCCGCGCGGCATCGGTGTGATGGCCAATTTCTTTATTGATAAAGCGCTAAATTCTGAAGTATGGGATATTGAAGGTCGTCGTTTTATTGACTTTGGCGGCGGCATTGCAGTGCTGAATACTGGTCACAGACACCCGAAAATTATCGCCGCGATTCAAGCACAGTTGGAGCGTTTTACGCACACTTGCTACCAAGTGTTGCCTTACGAAAGCTACGTGACTCTTGCTGAAAGAATCAATAAACTCACGCCTGGCAATCATGCCAAAAAGACCTGCTTTTTTAGCAGCGGCGCAGAAGCTGCAGAAAACGCTATCAAAATTGCCCGCGCCAGCACAGGCCGCAGCGGCATTATCGCGTTTTCTGGCGCGTTTCACGGCCGCACCATGATGGCGGTCGCGCTCACGGGCAAAGTCGTGCCATATAAAGTCGGCTTCGGACCTTTCCCTGCCGAGGTGTATCACATTCCGTTCCCAATGGAATTACACGGTGTTACGGTGGAAGATTCAATCAATGCCCTGCACGCCTTATTTAAAGCCGATGTTGACCCAAAACGTATTGCCGCGATTATGATAGAACCGGTGCAAGGCGAGGGCGGTTTTTACGTCGCGCCGCCAGAATTGATGCACGCGCTACGCAAAGAATGTGACGAACACGGCATTTTGTTGGTGTTGGACGAAGTGCAAACGGGCTTTGGCCGCACGGGTAAAATGTTTGCAGCTGAACATTATGATGTCATCCCCGATGTGATGGTAATGGCGAAAAGTTTAGCGGGTGGCATGACGCTTTCTGCCGTATGTGGCAAGGCCGAAGTGATGGACGGCCCCGCGCCAGGCGGGCTTGGTGGCACGTATGCAGGTAATCCGCTAGCGATTGCGGCCGCACACGCGGTGCTGGATATTATGGAAGAAGAAAAACTAGTTGCTCGCAGTAATTATTTGGGCGAAAAACTGGTTAAACGCTTAAAAGCTGCGCAAAAAAATGTACCTGCGATTAAGGAAATTCGCGGTTTAGGCTCAATGATTGCGGCAGAATTTTTTGACCCAAAAACAGGCGAACCATCAACCGACGCGATGAAGCGCGTGCAAGCCGCGGCGCTAGAAGAGGGTCTGATTTTGTTAAGCTGCGGCGTGTATGTGAATGCGCTGCGCTTTTTGTACCCGCTGACGATTCAGGATTCAGTATTCGACGAAGCCTTGGATATTTTAGATAAGGCTTTGCTTAAAGCATAGATTGAAAAATGGACGATACAAACATTAAAACTGAAACACTAGAAGCCGCCAAAACCAAGCTGATTGCGGCTGGCGTGCATACTGTTATCGCCCAGTTTGTGGATATTTTCGGCGCGGCCAAAGGTAAATATATTCCGCTTGCGCATCTGGATGATATTTTAGGCGCAGGTGCGGGTTTTGCTGGACCTTCCATTTGGGGCACAGGTCTGCCGCGCACAGGTGCGCGTGCAGAGTTTTACGGCCAAGGAGATTTAAGTACGCTGCAGGCATTGCCTTGGATGCCAGGCTACGCGCGCATTGTGTGTAATGGAACAGTGGATAATAAGCCATTTGCTGGTTGCTCACGCCGCGTTTTACTCAAACAAATTGAGCGATTAAACGCGCGAGGTTGGACGCTCAACGTCGGTATCGAGCCTGAATTTTTTCTCTTAAATAAAGACGAAAATGGTCGCCCAGTTGCTTGTGAAAAAGATGCGCAAGATAAACCATCTTATGATTTGCAAGCATTAGCGCGGGTTAGAGATGTGTTGCGTTGCATGGAAACTAGCCTCACAGCGTGCGGCTTCGACGTATTTCAAATCGATCACGAAGACGCAAGCGGGCAATATGAGTTGAATTATCATTACAGCGACGCGCTAAAAGCGGCTGACCGTTTTATTTTGTTCAAAATGGCCGCCAGCCACATTGCTGAAGAAGCTGGATTAATTTTTTCACTGATGCCCAAACCCTTTGCCGACCGCCCTGGTAGTGGCTTGCACTTGCATTTATCGCTCTCCGACGCACAAGGAAGCGCGGTGATGGAAAGCAAAACCGATTCGCACGGATTATCCAAAATTGGGCGCGAATGTGTGGCGGGCATATTAGCCCACAGCCCAGCATTGGCGGGCTTCCATGCGCCATCCGTTAATTCATATAAACGCTTAGTCATCGGCCGTTCGCTTTCTGGCACCACTTGGGCGCCCGCGCACATCGCATGGGGTTACAACAACCGCACGACTGTTTTGAGAGCGGTTGCTGGCCGCATGGAGTTTCGCTTAACTGACGGCTCAAGCAATATCTACGCGGCTTTGGCGTCGATGATTGCAGCGATGTTGGATGGCGTGGAACAAAATATGGCGCCGCCCGTGCCGATAGATGAAGATATTTACGAGTGGGACGATGCGCAATTTAAGCGCCACCGTGTCAAAACTTTGCCGCAAACTTTGGGTGAAGCGCTCGCCGCAGTTGCTGCTGATGGCGCACTCACAAAGGCGCTGGGTGAAGATTATGTGGCAGAATATATAGCAACTAAAACGCCAGAATGGATTGATTATTGCCGCTCAGTCAGCGATTGGGAATATCAACGTTATTTAACTTGGCCTTAATTAATCAAAATTACATGCTAGCAGACCAATATCCATGAGGCCTGCAGGGCATCATCAATAATTCATATTTCTGCACTATAATTGATGGATGCAACTTCAAACCATTAAAACACAGCCATTTTTAGATCAAAAGCCTGGCACTTCTGGCTTGCGTAAAAAAGTGAAGGTATTTCAACAGCCGCATTATCTGGAAAATTTCGTGCAGAGCATTTTTGATTCTGTCGATATTCCACAAGGCGCAACATTAACGCTGGGCGGTGACGGGCGTTTTTATAATCGCGTGGCCGTTCAAACGATCATCAAAATGGCGGCAGTCAACGGATTTACCAAAGTGATTGTTGGCCAAGGTGGCATTTTATCTACACCCGCTGCGTCGCACATTATTCGCAGATATCAAACGCTGGGTGGCATTATATTATCGGCCAGCCACAACCCTGCTGGGCCAGATGAAGATTTCGGCATTAAATACAACACCGCGAATGGTGGGCCTGCGCCAGAGAAAATTACCGAAGCGATTTTTGTAAAAAGCAAAACCATTAGCGAATACAAGATTGCGAATTTTGGTGATGTGAATATTGATGTCATTGGCAAAACCAACATTGAAAACTTTATGGTTGAAGTGATTAACCCTGTCGTCGATTACGCTGATTTAATGTCTCAAATATTTGATTTTAAAGAGATTAAAAAATTATTTAAAACTGGATTCAACATAAAGTTTGACGCCATGCACGCTGTGACAGGGCCGTATGCGAAAGAGATTTTTATCAATCGTTTAGACGCGCCAGCGTCTTGCCTAATGAATTGCGAAGTGAGTGAAACCTTTGGCGGCGGGCACCCAGACCCAAATTTGACTTATGCGCACGATTTAGTGGAAATTTTATACAATAAAGATGCACCCGATTTTGGCGCAGCTTCCGACGGTGATGGCGATCGCAACATGATTTTGGGTAAGCATTTCTTTGTGACGCCATCGGATAGTTTAGCGATTATTGCCGCCAATGCAAAACTAATACCCGCCTACCAGCAAGGTTTGGCGGGCGTTGCGCGCAGCATGCCCACCAGCGGAGCGGTGGATAGAGTGGCAGAAAAATTACATATTCCGTGTTTCGAAACGCCAACAGGTTGGAAATTTTTTGGCAACTTGATGGATGCAGGCAAAGTCACGCTGTGCGGTGAAGAAAGCTTTGGCACGGGCAGCGACCATGTGCGAGAGAAAGACGGTTTATGGGCGGTGTTGTGTTGGCTGAATATCATCGCCGCTAAGAAGCAAAGTGTAGAGCAAGTTGTGATGGCGCATTGGGCGGAATATGGGCGCAATGTGTATTCTCGCCACGATTACGAGTCGATTCCAACCGATGCGGCGAATGGCGTGATGGCGCATATCAAAGCGCAATTTGAAACTTTGCCTAGCCAAGTTTTTGGCAAATACAGTGTAAAAAGTTGTGATGATTTTAGTTATATTGACCCGATTGACGGTTCGCTAAGCACTGAGCAAGGTGTGCGTATTTTATTTGACGATGGCTCGCGCATTGTGTTTCGGCTTTCTGGCACGGGCACCGAGGGCGCGACTTTGCGCATTTATTTAGAAGCGTTTGAATCAGATAAAAGTAAACACCATTTGGATGCGCAAGTGGCTTTGTCTGAAATGATTATAATTGCACTAGAAATTTCTCAATTAAAACAACGCACTGGGCGCAACAAGCCAACTGTGATTACTTAAAGAGCTAAAAAATAAAGCCAGCAAATGCTGGCTTTACAGATGAAGCAATTGTTTTTTCTTAAAACTTATTTGCTTAGCAGGCCTTTCATAGCCCATTCTTGTGCATCTAATTGTTGGTCAGTAGAAGTGTCAAGTTTTGAAAAAACAGCACGGTGGTGGTTTAAAAATTCATCACGTGTCACTTTGTGGTCGCCATCAGAATCCATTAATCTCATCATTTTCATTGAACGTAACTCACGGCTATAACCGCCAGTAGTCAAATCAAGTTTTGAGTTTTTAGTAGGGCCTTTCCACTCGTTGGCTTCTAATGAATCGTCACCATCTTTGTTAAGCGCATCGAAAACGCTATCGTAATATGAATCTGCCTCTGCTGCTGTCACCATGTGGTTGCCATCAGCATCCAGCATTTTCATCATTTCCATCTTTTGCAATTGGCGCGCATAACCGCCTGTGCCTAACATTGCATCTGCATAAACAGAGGTTGAAACAGATAACAATATGCCAGCAGCAAGCACTACTTTTTTAAGTTGAAAGTTCATTTTAAATCTCCTAAAAATAATTTTAATTGGTAAGTAAGTTTGTAAAGTTTAAGTTTGCTAGCTAGCCACCATTAGTCATGTTCAACTCAAAATTACTTACAAATATTTTTAGAAATTTAAAATAAACACATTTTTGATTGTTAAAATAATCAGCCTGCAACCAGCATGGATACAAGGTGAATCAAACTCACGGAGCGAGTTTGAGAGAGGGTGTCCTGGGGTATTGGCCTGCAGGGCAGGAAATAAAAAGATTATTTTTCGATTTATTTGCTATTCAACTTGTTTAATGGTCATTTGGTTTTTATAAAGCCGCACGTCCATGCGCCCCAAATAACTCATGCCCAGTAGCACATCGCCATCCAGCCCAGGCGATATCATGGCGGAGACATTTTGAGCTTCAACGCCGCCTACTTTCACTGATTCTAAGCGCACCATATAACTCACGCTATCGCCATTGGCGGTGCTGGTGCGAATCGCGTCAATGCTTTTTAAGCCGAGTTTATCGGCAATTTTTTGCGAGATAGCCACGCCAGTTGCGCCCGTATCCACCAGCACATCCACTTGTTGATTGTTGATGAGCGCTTCAGCGCGATAGTGGCCATCTAAGCCGCGTTTGAGCGTGACGCTTTGCGCATCGTTGCCCAAGCGAAATGCTTTGTTGGGGTTTTGGATATTATCGACTAAGACGTAAATGCCAAACGCTAAAGCGAGCCAAATGATGCCGAAAATAATATTGTTGCGAGACATTGCGTATGTTTAGAAAGGCGGGGATTAAAAAGGCAGCGCCAAATGCGGCGCTACGCCCCAAATGACATCGCGAAACTGCGCCTGAATGCGTTTGAGCGCCGCTTCGCTATTGGCCTCAAAGCGCAACACAATCACTGGCGTGGTGTTCGATGGGCGCATTAAACCAAAGCCATCGGCGTATTCCACGCGCAAGCCGTCGATAGTAATAACTTCGATTGCATCGGAAAATTTTGCGGTCTTTTGCAGCAAGGCAATTAGTTTGTGCGGCTCGCCTTCTTGCATTTGAATGTGCTGTTCGGGCGTGCTGACGCTATCAGGCAGACTGTTGAGCACTTCGGATGGGTTTGGAAACTGACTTAAAATTTCTAAGAGGCGCGCGCCAGCATACAAGCCATCGTCAAAGCCATACCAGCGTTTCTTACCATGTATGTCGTTGTCGTTAAAAAATATGTGACCGCTCATTTCACCAGCCAGCGCGGCGTCAGTTTCTTTAATTTTGGCTTTCACCAGCGAATGACCGGTTTTCCACATAATGGGCTTACCGCCAAGTCTTTGTATCCACGGCGCAAGGTTGCGTGTCGATTTCACATCAAAAATGATAGTGGCGCCCGCGTTGCGGCTTAGTACATCCTCGGCGAACAATAATAACTGACGATCGGGATAAATAATATTACCTTCTTTGGTAACTACGCCTAGTCGGTCGCCGTCACCGTCAAACGCCAAGCCAAGCTCAGAGCGCGTGGTTGTTAGCGCTTCAATCAAGTCACTCAAATTTTCGGGTACTGAAGGATCGGGATGATGGTTAGGAAAAAGGCCATCCACCTCGCAAAACAGCTCTTCAACGCGACAGCCGATGGCGTTATACAGTGTTTTCGCAAAAGCACCCGCTATGCCATTGCCGCAATCTACGGTGATTTGCAGCGGTCGCGCCAGGTTAATGTCGGCCTTAATTTTGTCGATGTAGTTGGGGGCAATATCGTAACTGCGCTCAAGGCCATCGCCATAGGTTAACAGTTTGTATTCGATGCGATGACGTATTCTTTGAATACTCTCGTTAGATAAAGTCTCGCCCGCCAGCACCATTTTTAAGCCGTTATAATCAGGCGGATTATGGCTACCTGTGACCATCACGCCGCAATTATTACCTAAATGATGCGCCGCAAAATACACCATGGGCGTGGCCACCATGCCTAAATTTACCACGTTTACACCCGCTTTGCGTATACCTTCTGATAACGCATCTGCTAGCACTGGGCCCGATAATCGGCCATCGTAACCGATGCAAATTTCTGCTTGCGCGCGTTGCCTAGCCTCACTGCCAATCGCGTGACCAATCGCCTCAACAATGGTAGGTGTTAAGGTTTCGCCGACAATGCCGCGGATGTCGTAGGCTTTGAAGATAGACCTAGGCGCTAATGCTGATTGAATGGTGATTCGGTTTAAATCGGTTGGCGTAGGTTGCATGTTATTGAATACGAGCTTATAAAATAAAGGCGAAATAAATAATCATAAAATAAGTGATGTGATGTAGCAATTGATCAAATCCTAACAATACCCAAAAGCGCTCGCTATTATTGGGTTGCAGGTCATAGCGTTTAGTCACATTCATTTTCACCCAATCAATATGGTAGTGCACCAGCATATCAAATGCTGCGTACATCACGGAAGCACTGCCAACAAACGGCGCTAACACCAATAAGGTGCCCAAGGCGTGTATGCCTGCGTGCGCAATGCCGCCTGGATGCAAATAAGTGCCCTTGTTACGATACATCCATGGGTTAGCCTGCAGCGGAAAGTCGCAAATAAAATGCTTAACAAACAGCCAAAACAATGGCACAAATGCAGTGTTAGCTGCCGCATATTCGCCCGTCAGCATTTATGCGACTTCCTCAATCCAAGCCAGTTGAATCGCTTCTAATATTTTCTCGCCGCAATGCTCAGGCTCGTCGTTAAAGTCTTCCAGCGCCAACACCCAAGCCATTAAATCGGTAAAGCGAATAGTGCTTGGGTCAACTTCTGGGTGTTTATCGAACAGTTCTTCGGCAATTCTTTGACTGTCAGTCCACTTCATTGCTTGCTCATCATTTGGTTAAGTGCATTATTATAACGCGAGCAAGTGGTGAGTTGAACTGAAGACAGCGTTAAGCGCGCAAAAAAAGCCCAGCGCGAGGCTGGGCGAGGAGGGATCGGACTTTGGAGAAATGCGATAGTTAATTATTAGCAAACTGCGTGCCAAGTATTTTATTCAATAAATACAATTAGTTAAATTTTAACAAAAATTCAAATACACGTTTTACGCGGTAAATTTGTGCGACATGAACCAACTTGGTGCAAACTGATGCGAGTTTAGAATATACAAATCTATTGTCTATTTTAGGCATCTATTTGTCGCCTCTAGGGTTTGATAAGTAATTTCACATGATAAAATGTGCTATTCAATTGTTTAGAAACTCCTTGGAGCAACAGCATGTTCAGCACTTCAAACACCTTAAATAAAGCCGATCCAGCACTCGCAAAAATGATTGATGCTGAGGTTGTACGCCAGCATCAGCATATTGAGTTGATTGCTTCGGAAAATTACACCAGCCCTGCGGTGATGGAAGCACAAGGCTCGCAACTCACCAATAAATATGCCGAAGGTTACCCAGGCAAGCGTTTTTATGGCGGTTGTGAATATGTGGATCAAGTGGAACAATTAGCAATCGATAGGTTGAAAGCCTTATACGGTGCGGAGTACGCCAACGTACAGCCGCATTCTGGCTCTCAGGCCAACCAAGCAGTGTATTTCAGCATTTTAAAACCTGGCGATACGGTGATGGGCATGAACCTTGGCCACGGCGGGCATTTAACGCACGGTTCGCCAGCTAATTTATCGGGTAAATTGTTTAACATCGTCGCTTATGGTCTCAATTCAAGTGAGGAAATTGATTACGATGAAATGGAAAAAATCGCCATTGAAGCCAAGCCAAAACTGTTAATCGGCGGCGCGAGCGCGTATGCGCTGCGTTTTGATTGGGCGCGCATGTCTGAAATCGCCAAAAAAGTGGGTGCTTATTTCATGGTAGATATGGCGCATTATTCTGGCTTAATCGCCGCGGGCGTGTACCCAAACCCTGTTCCGCATGCCGATTTCGTGACTTCTACCACGCACAAAACTTTGCGTGGCCCACGCGGCGGCATTATTTTAGCCAAGGCAGAATTTGAAAAATCACTTAATTCAAATGTGTTCCCTAGTCTGCAAGGTGGGCCGCTGATGCACGTGATTGCAGGTAAAGCGACTGCGTTTTTAGAAGCGTCACAACCAGAGTTTAAAACCTATCAAAACCAAGTGCTTAAGAATGCGGTTGTTTTAGCGGAAATGCTTGCTGCACGCGGCTTGCGCATTATTTCTGGCCGCACAGAATCGCATATGTTTATGGTTGATTTGCGCCAGAAAAACTTAACCGGCAAAGCGGCAGATGCCGCGCTGGGCTTAGCGCACATCACGGTGAATAAAAACGCGATTCCAAACGACCCAGAAAGCCCGTTTGTCACTTCTGGCATTCGTATTGGCTCACCAGCCATTACTACGCGTGGCTTTAAAGAAGCCGAAGCGATAATCGTCGCCAATCTAATCGCCGACGTGTTGGATAATCCGACCAGTGAAACCGTGATTGCGGCGACCAAAGCCAAGGTACATGCGCTCACTGCTCGCTTCCCTGTTTACGTAGCCTAAATCTGTGAAAAGTGAAAAAAGAAAAGTGAAATGTAAAAGCGTAGCATTGCATGGTGAGCTGTATGGTTTTCGTTTCCCGTTTCGCCTTTCACCTTTCACGGCTTTATCATGAAATGTCCTTTCTGCGGCGACGCCGATACCCAAGTCATTGATTCTAGAGTGAATGACGAAGGCGATTCAATTCGCCGTCGGCGTAAATGTGGCAAGTGCGATAAGCGTTTTACCACGTACGAAACGGCTGATTTACACTTGCCGCAAGTGGTTAAAACCAATGGCACGCGTGAGGAGTTCAGTCGCGAAAAGTTGCGCTTATCGTTTACGCGCGCGCTGCACAAGCGCCCGGTGCCGACGGAATATGTCGATCGCGCACTCGACCATATTGTGCAAAAAATGCTAAGCCTTGGTGAGCGCGAAATCCCCGCCCGCGTGTTGGGCGAAAGCGTGATGCAGGAGTTGAAAGTGATGGATAAAGTCGCTTATATTCGCTTTGCATCGGTGTATCGCAGTTTTTCCGATGTGGATGATTTTCACGATGTCATTCGCGACCTATAAACCATATGGCATTTAGCGCCAACGACCACAGCTATATGACACGCGCTTTGCAGCTGGCAGAGCAGGGTTTATATACCACGCAACCCAATCCGCGCGTGGGCTGCGTGATTGTGAAAGACGGCAAAATAGTTGGCGAAGGCGCGCATTTAAAAGCGGGTGAGCCGCATGCTGAAGTGTTTGCATTACGCCAAGCTGGCAATGTCGCTAAAGGCGCAACTTTATATGTCACGCTAGAACCATGCAGCCACACAGGCCGCACGCCGCCTTGCTCGCAGGCCATTATCGATGTAGGAATTTCAAAAGTGATTGCCGCCATGCAAGACCCAAATCCGCAAGTTGCGGGTAGCGGTTTAGCGCATTTGCAAGCACACAATATTGAAACCGCGACTGGCTTAATGCAAGCGCAAGCAGAGGCGCTTAACCCCGGTTTTATCTCGCGCATGACTAAAAACTCTCCATTCGTGCGCAGCAAAATTGCCGCCAGTTTAGATGGCAAAACCGCGCTCAAAAACGGTGTTAGCCAATGGATTACCAGTGAAGCGGCGAGAGCGGATGTGCAACATTGGCGCGCGCGTTCGTGCGCCATTCTCACTGGCGCGGGCACGGTGTTGGCGGATAATCCAAGTATGAATGTGCGATACGAAATTTTAAAGAGCATGCCTTCAACCTGCATGGATATTAGCTTGCAGCCTATGCGCGTTATTGTCGATAGCGCGTTAAAAACGCCGCCGAACGCAAAAATATTACGTTCCGAAAATAAATCATGCGGCAACGTGCTGATAGCTTTTGCAAAGGCTAGCCAGAAAAAACAAGCGCAATTATTAGCTGTGGGCGCCGAGTTGCTTTGTATTCCGAATGAGGCTGGAAAAGTATGCCTAAAAACGCTGCTAAGCCACCTTGCCAGCCGCGAAATCAACGAAGTGCTAGTCGAGGGCGGAGAAGGCCTCAACGGCGCGCTGTTGGCGCAAAACCTCATTGACGAGCTGTTAATTTATTACGCGCCAAAACTCTTGGGCGGTTCGGCAAAAAGCATGTTCGCCATGCCAGAACTTACGCAAATGACCCAAGCCATCAATTTGCAAATTTTGGATATTCGCCAAATCGGTGCGGATATTCGGCTGCGCGCAAAACCGTCATGTTAATCGATACGCACTGCCACTTAGACGCTGCGGAATTTGACGCAGACAGGGCAGAAGTGGCGCAAGCCGCGTTAAATCAAGGCGTTGGCGCAATTGTTATCCCCGCAGTTGAGCGCGCAAATTTTCAGCAAGTGATTGATTTATCTCATCAATATTCAAATTGCAAGTTTGCACTGGGTATTCATCCGATGTATGTCGATAACGCGCATCCGAGTGATTTAACCTTACTTAAAAAACTCATCGTAGAACAATTATCTAGCCAAAAGCTAGTCGCAGTCGGCGAAATTGGTTTAGATTTTTTTGTCACTCAGCAAAATCGCGAAACACAGGAATATTTTTTTGCAGAGCAGTTAAAAATCGCGCAAACATTCAATTTGCCAGTAGTTTTGCATGTGCGGCGCGCGGTGGATGATGTGTTGAAGCATTTGCGTAAACACAAGGTGATAGGCGGCATCGCACACGCGTTTAACGGTAGCGCACAACAGGCGGATGCGTTTATTAAACTCGGCTTCAAATTGGGCTTTGGCGGCGCGATGACCTACCCGCGCGCGCTCAAAATTAGAGAATTAGCTAAAACTTTGCCGCTGGAAAGCATCGTTTTAGAAACTGATTCACCCGATATTCCACCAGCATGGCTTGGCACCAAGGGCAGAAATAGCCCCGCGGAACTCATGGAAATTGCGCAAATTTTGGCTGATTTAAGAGGCGTAGAAGTGGCGCAAATCATTGAAACTACAGGCAAAAATGCGCTTACTATTTTGCCAAACTTAAGTACTTTATACACACCACTTGAAGCTTTACATTAACAAGTGCAAAAAAACCTTATTAAACCAAGGGCATACTATAAGTTATTGATTTATATAGTAAAAAAAGTAGATTAAAAAATGAACTTTTTGAAAAAAGCCTTTAAAAATGCACTGTTACGGTTTTAAGACACAGTAATCCACAAAGTTATCCACAGATTTTGTGGATGGAAAAACCCAAAAAATAGAACGCATAAAAATGCAAGCTTTTTAATTAAATTTATTTAGAATTTTTTAAAATAATTGGCATGAAAATGATAACTAAAATTCATATGAAAATCGCAAAACGGGCATGAAAGTTGCCAACCAACACCATCGCACTATTTGGCCAGATGCGCGTTGCAAGTTTGTCGAAATTATCGACCAAACCAAGTTGCCGTTTGCGTTCGAAATCGCCAAAATCCACAATTTGGAGCAAATGGCGCATGCGATTAAAAGTATGCAAGTGCGTGGCGCGCCTTTAATCGGCGTGGCGGCGGCGTATGGCATTGCGCTGGCAATGCTGTATGACGACTCGGATGAAAGTTTGGCACATGCAAGTGCAACATTAATCGCCACGCGACCAACTGCAGTTAATTTGGCATGGGCTGTAAGCCGCATGAATGCTTGCTTGCAGGCCAAGCCGAATAAAGCGCGCAATATGACGGCATGGAAAGAAGCTGCAAAAATTGCTGAGGAAGATGTTGCGCAGAACCAACTCATTGGTCAGCACGGTTTGGCTTTGATTAAAAGTTTATATCAAAATACGCAATTCAATATCATGACGCATTGCAATGCAGGTTGGCTGGCTACCGTCGATTTTGGTACGGCCTTATCGCCCATTTTCGCCGCGCACGATGCTGGTTTGAATGTGCATGTGTATGTCAGCGAAACGCGTCCGCGCAATCAAGGCGCATTTTTAACCGCTTGGGAGCTGGCGCAACACGGCATTCCGCATACGGTTATCACTGATAACGCAGCAGGCCATTTAATTCAAAATAATCAAGTAGAGTTGGTGATTGTGGGTGCGGATCGCGTGACGGCAAATGGCGACGTATGCAACAAAATCGGCACTTATTTAAAAGCGCTGGCTGCGTTCGATAACAACATCCCATTTTATGCCGCCGTGCCATCGCCGACCATTGATTGGGACATTTCAAATCAAAAAGACATTGAAATTGAACATCGGCATGGCGATGAAGTGGCGTATCTACAAGGTTTAAGCGCAGATGGCAACTTACTAGCGGTGCGTGTGATTCCGCATGAAAGCCAAACCGCTAACCCTGCGTTTGACGTGACGCCTGCCAGATTGGTGACGGGAATCATTACAGAAAAAGGCGTATTTGCGCCAAATGCGCTAAAAAGTATTAAATAAATATGCTCTGCAGCCCAGTATCCATGCGGGTTTCAGGCGTGAATATACCAGCTTCAGCTGGTATATTCTGCGAGGACAACCTTTACGGTTGCAGGGCATGTGTTTTGGTCGAAAAATAGAGCTCAATGTAAAAACTTAACAACCGTCATTCTGAGCGTAGCGAAGAATCCAAGCAACTTTGCCACATTGACTGGATTCTTCGCTACGCTCAGAATGACAGTGTGGAAAGTAAGTGGTTATTTATTATGAAAAACTTATCTGAACAATTATTAAAAACCACCCAAAAACTAGCTGAACTCGGCCTCAATAAAGGCACTGCAGGCAATTGTAGCGTGCGTTATGAAAATGGTTTTTTAGTCACGCCATCTGGCATGAGCGTAGAAGAAATGACGCCAGCCAGCATGGTGCGTATGCAGTTCGACGGCAGTTTTGAAGATGGCAAAATCCCCTCAAGCGAATGGCGTTTTCATCGCGATATTTTAGCCAGCCGTTTAGAAGTCAACGCGGTGGTGCATACGCATAGCATGTTTGCAACGACCTTAGCCTGCTTACATAAAGATATTCCCCCATTTCACTACATGATAGCGGTGGTGGGCGGTGACACCATTCGTTGTGCGCCTTATGCCTTGTTTGGCTCGCAAGCTTTGTCAGATAACGCGCTTAGCGCATTACAAGATCGCAAAGCCTGTCTGCTGGCGAACCACGGCATGATAGCGCTGGGGCGTGATTTAGAAGATGCCTTGGCAGTGACGGTAGAAGTAGAAAACTTGTGTGAGCAATATTGGCGCATTTTGCAGTTAGATGCTAATCCGCCATTACTAAGTGAAGCTGAGATGCGCGAAGTGTTTCAGCAGTTTAAGGGTTATGGAAAGTGGGCGAAAAATACATAAATAAAATTTTAATTAACGTAATTATGTTCAATTGCATAGTCGCGCCCTTTCGAGCTGAGGCGAAAACTTCTTCCCGTTAAATAGTTCAGAGAATCTATAAGAAAATTCAAATGGAATAGTCTTTCAACTGCCTGCTCTGTGACCAAGTGCGACAGTTCGAGACTTGTTGCAATTTCGTATATTCCCATCCATTTACCATCAGCTGCACCTAGTATTTTAATTACTAATTCCTCGTTAGTAGAAAACTGAGGCTTTGCGGGTGCTAAAGGAGCTTCAATTTTGGCGGCAGTCGGATACAGTACTGTCGCCTGACGTAGATTTGTAGTAATGATATTATTTGCTACAGTCTTTTCTCTAGACAACAACCAAATGACTATCAAGAAAAAGCACAGAATCGCGCCAGCAGGAATGTTTACAGAGTAAGTAATTAGTTTCCAAATAGCACCAATTATGTACAGCAACTTAGACCAAATAAAAGGCCACCAATTCAGAAAGTAGGTTAGCAGAACTGCCGCCGCTGCGAGAATACCGCCTGCAATTACTTTGCTCCAAACAGGATCGTTCCAAATAACTTTTAGCATATTTTCTTTTTAAATCCTGATGTTAGGCTATCTCTGTCCGTATGATAATAAATAGCAAGAGCTGGCGCAATTAATTTTAATTAATGCGAAACATCTTCCACATGCAAGCCCGTATTCTGCCGCACATAGAGTTCTTCCCATAGCTCTTCGGCGCGTTTATCGCGGGTTAAAAGTGAGAACAAAATCACCATTAAAAAGCCCAGTGGAATCGAAATAATGCCTGGGTTTTTAAGTCGAAATAAGGGTTTTTCTAAGCCCATCATGCTGGTGGTTTGGCCTTGATATTTAGTTGACTCTTCTTCTGCTTTTTTTAGTTGTTTTTCTAGCCCAGCAATTTCCCGTTCAATGCTCGCAACCGCTTGTTGGCTGCGAATGCGCGTCAGCAAATCGCGCTGTTCGGCGATTTTTTGC
>JANOWN010000058.1:0-2817 GCA_031417915.1 Methylotenera sp. | reverse complement strand
GCACGCACTTCTTGCATGTTGGATTTTACTTTTTCGAGTAGCGCATCATTTGGCGCAATCACCACCACTGGCATGTTGTTATCTACCAACGCTAGCGGGCCGTGTTTAAGTTCACCTGCAGGGTAAGCCTCGGCATGAATATAAGATATCTCTTTAAGCTTAAGCGCACCTTCTAGCGCAATCGGGTAGTGCACGCCGCGGCCTAAAAATAGCGCATGCTCTTTATCGGCAAAGCGTTTAGCCCATTCGCGAATTTGCGGCTCTAAATTAAGTGCAAATTGCACGCTGCCCGCCAATTGGCGCAAAGCGGCCAAATGCTCTTGCTCTTGCGCCACAGTTAATAAGCCACGATGTTTTGCCAACGTAGCCGCCAAAGTAAATAATGCGACTAATTGGGTGGTGAAGGCTTTGGTGGAAGCCACACCGATTTCTGCGCCAGCGCGGGTATAAAAAACCAGCTGCGAAGCACGCGGAATGGCGCTCTCTTGCACATTGCAAATCGCCAAAGTTAAATGTTGGCCGAGCGATTTAGCGTGTTTTAGCGCTTCCATAGTATCTAGCGTTTCGCCCGATTGCGAAATAGTCACAATAAGCTGCTTAGGATTCGGCACCGATTGCCTATAGCGATATTCACTGGCGATTTCGACATTGGTGGGTATTTTTGCGATTGATTCTAACCAGTATTTTGCAGTAAGCGCCGCGTAATAGCTGGTGCCTGCGGCGAGGATTAAAATGCACTCAGTTTGGCTAAATACTTCATTGGCATCTTTGCCAAACAGGGCAGAGGAGAACTTGTTATCGTCTATCAGCGCTTCAATAGTGTCGTTAAGCGCGCGTGGTTGCTCGTGAATCTCTTTTTGCATAAAGTGCGCGTAAGGGCCAAGCTCTAAACTGGCCAGCGAGACATCGCTCATGTGGATTTTACGTTGCACTTCTACGCCATCTTTACCGTAAATGGTCACGCCATCACGCCGAATATCCGCCACATCGCCATCTTCTAAATAAATAACTTTACGGGTCACAGATAAAACGGCAGAAACATCGGATGCGATAAAATTTTCACCCTCGCCAAGACCCAATAACAACGGGCATCCCAGGCGTGCTGTAATCATATGCTCGGGCTCTTTTACTGAAATAACAGCAATCGCAAACGCACCTATCAGCTCACTCACTGCTTTTTGGGTAGCGGCTAGCAAGCTTAAATCTTTGTGGTAATAGTGGATTAAATGCGCAATCACTTCGGTATCGGTTTGCGAGGTAAATTCGTAACCGAGTTTTTTTAATCTATCACGTTGCTCATCATGGTTTTCGATAATGCCGTTGTGCACCACGGCAATTTCACCTTTTGAAACGTGAGGATGCGCATTGCTTTCTGTGACGCCGCCATGCGTCGCCCAGCGCGTATGACCGATGCCAACTAATCCCGTTAGTTTTGCTTCTTGCGCTTTTTCTGTCATCGCCGCAACGCGGCCAACTGCGCGCACGCGCTCGATACCATTGCTATTGAGCACCGCCACGCCTGCAGAATCGTAACCGCGATACTCCAAGCGGCTTAAGCCTTCGATTAAGGTTGAAACCACGTTTCTACTGGCGACTGCGCCGACAATTCCACACATAAATTTACTTTCTAAATTATTTTACTAACTTATCCAACCCCGTCATTCTGAGCGATGCGAAGAATCCAATGACATTTTAAGTTCAAAATGGATTCTCGCCTGCGCACCACAAGGGTACTCCGATTTTCTAAGTGCTAAAGCACTTTAAAAGTCGTATGCGGGAATGACGGGTGTGTTATTTTTTTATCTTAACTGGTCGTTGCCAGCTTGCGTATGTTTTTTGCTCTTTCGCGCGACATACGGTTAAGCCGCCCGCAGGCACGTCTTTGGTAATGGTGGAGCCAGCTGCAATCGTCGCGTTTATGCCTACCGTTACAGGTGCAATCAATTGCGTATCTGATCCAATAAATGCACCATCTTCAATCACGGTTTTAAACTTATTGGCGCCATCGTAATTGCAAGTAATGGTGCCTGCGCCTACATTAACATTTTTGCCAATAACCGCATCGCCGACATAACTTAAGTGATTGATTTTACTGCCAGTATCCACCGTAGCATTTTTAAGCTCCACAAAATTACCCACATGCGTATCGGCTTGTAGAATAGTGCCCGGGCGCAGCCTTGCATATGGCCCAATGCGGCTATTGGCGCCAATTTCGGCGTCATCTATGTGTGTAAAAGGCAGTATTTGCGTATTAGCTTTGATGCTGGCGTTTTTAATGACGCAATAGGCACCAATTTTTACGTTATCGCCAATGTTTACATTGCCTTCAAATACACAACCAACGTCAATTTCTACATCTGTTCCACATTGCAAATTACCACGCACATCGGTTCTGTAAGGGTCGCGCAACGTCACGCCTGCATTCATCAATTTTTTTGCGTATCTGTGTTGATATTCGCCCTCTATCAAGCTTAAATCTAGCTTAGAATTAATGCCAGTCACTGCATATTCATCGCTGGTAATTTCTGCAGTTACCTGCACATCGTCTAGCACGGCAAAGCTGACAATATCGGTTAAATAATACTCATTTTGCGCATTGCGGTTTTGCAAACGGAGCAGCCATTGTTTTAAATATTTATTGGGCATGGCCATAATGCCCGTATTCACTTCGTCAATTTGGCGCTGCGCATCGCTGGCATCTTTATGTTCCACTATCGCGACCACACTGTTTTGTGTGCCACGCACAATGCGACCATAGCCTGTTGGGTCGGGCTTAATAAACGATAAAATCGCCAGTTTTCCATTAGCTTGCTCAAG
>JANOWN010000057.1:0-15322 GCA_031417915.1 Methylotenera sp. | reverse complement strand
ATGGCCAACTTATTTGCGGGCATCAATCAAACCATTATGATGGCGCTATCCATGGTGATTATCGCCTCCATGGTGGGTGCTGGCGGCTTGGGCAATGACGTGCTGGCGAGTATCTCGCGCTTGGATATTGGGCTAGGCTTTGAGAGCGGCTTAGGCGTGGTATTGCTGGCGATTATGCTAGACAGAATCACCGAAAGCTTTGGTGTAAAACGCCCTATAAAATAGCTTTCGTCTATCCAAAATGCTTAAGATTTTGTGACAAGCTGTATCAAACTCTCGGCTATGCGCAGGCATTCGTTTAAATCGTAGCTTTCCAGGTCGATATGACATTCCAGCCAAACGCCGTAGATAAAGCTATCCAGCATGGTGGCACGCCGTTTTGCTTCTTTTTTATCGTTTAAAATTTTGGCCAGATGATTGGCGAGCTCGTCACGATAGTCATGGTCTATCGGCAATAAACTTAGACGGTATTTATTGGTAACGCGCACCTCGCCCCAGGCCGCAAACCATAAGGACAATAGCTCGTTATGGGTAGCCGCAAAGCGCATATCGTGGTCTAAATAGGCACTAATTTGTGCAAGCGGATTGCTCTCGGCACTCACGAGTTTTTCCTTAAGGCTTTTATCGTAGGTAGTCAACGCATCTTCTAAGGCGGCTTCCAGCAAAAGCTCTTTTGACGAAAAGTGAAAGCCGACCAAAGCACGCGAAACACCTGCGAGCTCAGCCACCACATTGAGCGTGGTTCCTGATAAACCATTTTGCGCCACTGCACTAATCGTAGCTTGAATCAAGCTGCGGCGCGTATCTTCGCCACGTTTGATTCTTAAATCATCAACTTTTTTTAACATTTAAATTGCCTACTTAAATTTTTAGTTGACAGTAATTATATAACACAATTATACTGTCTGTACGTACAGCTAGTTATAAATTCATTTATTTTTAAATCAGAGTGTAAAAAATGTCCCTAAAATTTGATGTCGTGATTGTTGGTGCCGGCCATAATGGGCTCACTACCGCGGCGTATTTGGCCAAAAAAGGCTTAAAAGTCGGCGTTTACGAGGCGCGCGGCATAATAGGTGGCGCAGCAGTCACAGAAGAATTTCACCCCGGATTCAAAAACTCGGTCGCCTCTTATTTAGTCGGTCTGCTAAGTCCAAAAGTAGTCGCAGAATTGGGCCTGGTAGAAGCGGGCTTAACAATTGTCAAACGCCCTGCCAATGATTTCTTACCGCTGACAGATGGTCGATATTTGCTCAACGAAGTCGATAAAGATGATGACTACATTAGGCAGCTAGATGCTTTTACGCCAGGTGATGGCGCTGGCTATATCCAGATGGATGCCGATTTGAAAGAAGTTGTAGGCGCGGTCAGCGAATTGATGGATCGCACGCCGCCTAATTTGGGCGGTGGTTACAGTGATATATTTTCTGCGATTGGCGCAGGTTTACAAATGCGGCATTTTTCGCCACGCGCGCAAGCCACATTGGCAAGACTCATGACCATGTCAGCCGCGGAATTTATCAGCCAATATTTTAAGGGTGATGCCATTCGCGGCGCCTACGCTTATTTAGCGTCTGTCGGCAACTTTCAAAGTGTTAACGCCCCTGGTAGCGCCTACGTAATTTTGCACCATAGCTTTGGCCAAACCAATTCCGAAAAAGGCACTTGGGGGCATGCGATTGGCGGTATGGGGGCAGTCAGCGAAGCTATCGCAAAAGTAGCAAAAGCACATGGCGTGGTTATCGAAGTGAATGCACCAGTAGCTGAAATAAAAACACGTGGCGGAGTTGCATGCGGCATAGTGCTAAAAGATGGTCGTGAAATTGAGGCGACGCGCGTCATCGCCAACACCACACCAAAAGTACTTTACGAAAAACTCGTTGCGCCTGAATTACTGCCTGAAGAATTCAAAAACACCGTTGCACGCTATCGTAGCCATTCCGCCACTTTACGCATGAATGTAGCGTTATCTGAATTGCCTGATTTTACTTGTTTGCCAGGCAAAACACAGGGCGCGCATCATGGCAGTTCAGTGGTGATTGCGCCCTCGATTCAATATCTAGAAGATGCCTATGACGACGCTAAAAAAGGCGGTTGGTCAAAAAATCCTGCCATTGAAATGTGGATTTCTTCGACAGTTGATCCGACGCTTGCACCAAAAGGTCAGCACGTCGCGAGCCTATTCTGCCAGCATTTTCATCAAACCTTGTCTGATGGTCGCGATTGGGACGATTGCCGCGAAAAAGCGGCCGATGCAGTAGTAAAAACTATGACGCAATACGCGCCGAATTTTGCAAAATCTATCATTGCGCGCCAAGTGTTAACGCCTAAAGATTTAGAGCAAAAATTTGGCTTAACGGGTGGCGATATTTTTCACGGCTCGCTGCATATCGATCAAATTTTCTCGATGCGACCCGTGCCAGGTTACGCGGATTACCGCACGCCCGTGCCTAACTTGTATCTATGTGGCTCTGGCACACATCCAGGCGGTGGCGTTACTGGCATCCCTGGCCGCAACGCAGCACGCGAAATTTTGAAAGATATACGCGGTAAACAACATAAAACAACCAGCAGCATTTACACTTAAAGGAAAACAATATGGCTAATCCAGTGATTCACATTGAACACCTTAGCGCCAACGCGGCAAAAGGCGAAAAATTTTACACCAGTTTATTTGATTGGCAGACAGAAGCCATGCCAGTGCCTGACAGTGCGCCTTACCAGGTCGTTAAATCGGCTGAGGGACCCAACATTGGCTTTTTCGGCATCCCTGCAGGCGGGCGACCCTATTGGCTCACCTACATTCGCGTGAATGACATAAAAGCATCTGTAGTAAAGGCAAAAACCTTAGGCGCGACGACTGTGGAAGAAATCGCCGAGTTTGGTGATTACGGTTGGTCTAGTGTGCTGGCAGACCCTGCAGGTGCGGTGTTTGCGATATGGCAATATAGGGAAAACGCTGCCGAGCATTAAAAAACTGGAGCATTTAATATGGGCACGACAAACACAATTGAAATCCACAAAACACAAGCAGTGCCATTGCCTCTGGATGCGCTGGCGGAAAGCTTGAAACCATTTGGCGAATCACGCATGCTGCCACGCGCGGCGTATGTAGACGATGCAGTACTCGATTGGGAGCGTAAATATCTGCTCGAAGCTGGTTGGGTCTGCGCTGGCCGTAGCTCTATTCTAAATGAGCCCAACTCGCAAGCAGCCATTCTGGTACGCAATCGTGGTGTGTTGCTGACACGCGACGATAATAATCAACTGCATGTGTTTGAGAATATCTGCCGACATCGTGGACACGAGCTCCTGGCCTGCGGCACCCAGAAAAATCAAGAAAAAATCGTGTGTCCGTATCACGCTTGGTGCTACGAATTAGATGGCAGTTTTTTTCACGCTCGCGAAATGGATAATATTAAAAATGCCGTGCCAGAAGAACTCGGCTTATTGCCAATTCGCTCAACTGAATGGGGCGGCTGGTTATTTTTAAACTTTTCCAGCAATGCCGCGCCGTTTAGTGAATATATTGGTAGTTTAGATGCACTAGTCAAAAATTGGCACTGTGAACACCTAGTAATTGGCGCAAGCCACGACTACGAACTACAAGCCAATTGGAAGGTGGCGATTGAGAATTACCACGAATGCTATCACTGTAGCATGATACACCCCGCTTTATGCGAAGTTTCTCCCCCAGAATCAGGCGGTATCTACACTGGCGAAAAAGGCTTGTTTACAGGTGGCTGGCAGACCTTGGCTGACCATGCCGACACCATGAGCTTCGACGGAAAATCGACGGTTGAAGCCTTTACAACACTAACTGAAGCGCAGCGCCGTGAAATTCACTACATCACGCTTTTTCCCAACTTTCTCATTAGCTTGCATCCAGATTTTGTGATGACGCATCGCTTGGAACCAATTTCACCGACAAAAACTTATGTGGAATGCCAATGGTTATTTGCGCCACAAGCAGTGGCAAAACCTAATTTTGACCCCAGTTTTGCGGTAAACTTTTGGGATGCAACCAACAAAGAAGATTGGGGCGCAGTAGAATCGGTACAGCGTGGATTAGCTTCTGAGCGATTTGTACCTGGCATATTATCAACAGAAGAAGAGTCTGTGTACCAATTTGTGCACTTAGTGGCAAGCGCCTACATGCAAAAACCGATCATCAAAACGCACCGATTTTAATTTTTAATTATTTTATTTCTAGGAGAAACACCATGAAGTTAAAGTATTTAGCAATGGCGGCAACAACACTGTGGATAACAAATATGCCGCTCGCATTCTCTGCGACGGATAAATTGAATGTGCTGAATTGGTCAGAACTGATAGGCGCTGATACGGTGGCAAAATTTCAAAAAGAAGTGAAAGTGAAAGTGAAGTACGACACGCTAGATAGCGACGACACTTTGCAAACCAAACTACTAAGCGGCAGAAGCGGCTACGACGTGGTCTTCCCTTCTATCAACTTCATGCACAAGCAAATTGAGGCAGGCGTTTATGAAAAATTGGACATGTCAAAAATTCCCAATGCTGCAAAAATTAGCCAATCTTTGCAAACCAAAGCCAACACACCTTATGGTGTAATTTATACTTGGGGCACCACTGGCGTCATTGTCAATGTCGCAAAAGTGCGCGCAATTATGGGTAAAGACTACAAAATCGACAGTTGGGACGTGCTCTATAATCCAGCAGTGGTCAGCAAACTCAGCAAATGTGGTGTATCCATGCTGGATTCTCCTAACGATGTATTTGCGACAACATTAGCTTATATGGGTCGAAACCCCAACAGCAATGTGCCAAAAGATTATCAAGACGCCTACCAATTGCTCAAAAAAGTACGCCCTTACATTACACAATTCACTTCTACCACCATGCGCACCGATATTATTGGTGGCGATGCATGTGTAGCCCAAGGCTGGAGCGGTGATGGCGCGTTTTCAGTCCGTGGCGCTAAGGAAGCAAAAAAACCATTTGAAGTGATTTATGTAACGCCGAAAAAACAAACGGGTATTTGGATGACCATGATGGGCATTCCAAAAGATGCACCGAATAAAGAAAATGCTTATAAATTCATCAATTATCAATTGCGCCCAGAAATCGCCGCCGCATTTAGTAACGAAGCGACTTATGCAACCTCTGTGCCTTCTAATTTGGTGAAACCTGAAATTTTAAATGACAAGGCGATTTACCCAAGCGAGGCTGAGGTTAACGAATCATTTGTATTTGAAACACTGAATCCTACCCAGTTAAAAATGCAAAACAAACTATTCTTGCAATTCAAAGCTGGTAAATAAATTCAGCTGAGTTTTATGATGCAAAATACAAAACATACACTGCCAGGCCGTGACTATATCGATTCAGCAGTGTTTGAATTAGAGCGCCAAAACATATTTTTTAAATCTTGGTATTATGCTGGGCGAGAAGAGCAAGCAGCAGTAACAGGTCAGTGGTTTACCATTGATGTTGCGGGCGAAAGCGTTATTATCATGCGCAATGACGATGGCTTATTGCAAGCCCACTACAATGTCTGCCGTCATCGCGGCTCACGTTTATGCGATGAAACAGCTGGGCACAGCAAAGGCGCCATCGCGTGTCCTTACCACAGCTGGTGCTACAACCATCAGGGCGCACTCATTGCCACGCCACGCATCGAAGAAAATGAGCTAGACCGCAGCAAGCTTTCACTATGGCCTGTGCATGTGGATGTGTGGCAAGGTTTTGTGTTTGTTAATCTGAGTGATAAAAAACCCGTTGCTTTACGCGAATCACTCGCCGAGCATTTTGATGAGCCTTTGCGTTTTGAGCGTTTTAAATTGGATAAGCTGCGCATCGGTTTTTGCGTTGAAAATATCATCAATGCCAATTGGAAAATTGTCATGGAAAACTATCTGGAATGTTTGCACTGTCCTGGAGTTCACCCAGAACTAGTAGAAACGATCGAAACCTACCAAACGGGCTGGGTAATAGAAGAAGGACGCGATGACGGTGGCGTAAGCTTACCGCCAGGTGGTACGGGCTATACCGCAAAAGGCAAATCAAACTTATCGGTGAATCCCTGTATGACCGAATTAGAAGCCAACTCCATTTACGGCGGCGCGATTCCTCCCAATGTCACCTTAGATATCGGCGCCACTGGCGTGATGGTGATTCAATTACTGCCGATTAGCTCTATGCAAACAAGAGTTATCGACACCTATTTGTTTAATGCGGTTGATATGGAAAAAGTGGATTTTGACCCAAGCCCAGTGGTGGATTTTAATGAACTGGTTGCAAAGCAGGATTTTGCCGTGTGCGAGCGCGTGCAAAAAGGTGTGGCCTCGCGCGCCTTTAGCTACGGCACTTTGGCCGATAAGGATATTTTTGTGTATGAATTTGTGCAGCGATATTTGAAGCAACGCGACACATAAACTAATATAGTGACTACCTTCTTGGAATAATTAAAAATGGACACTATATCAGCCAAGGTAGCAAAATCATCGGATCAAATAGGTCAAGAGGGTTTCATTCAACTGATTGATGTTGTTAAGAAATTTGGCGATACTACCGCAGTCGATCAAGTCAGTTTATCCATCCGTAAACACGAACTATTCGCCCTATTAGGCAGTTCTGGCTGCGGAAAATCCACACTGTTACGCATGATGGCCGGGTTGGAAACCCCAACTAGCGGCCGCATTTTGATAGACGGCGAAGACCTAGCGAAATCTCCACCGTTTCGTCGTCCAGTGAACATGATGTTTCAATCTTACGCTTTGTTTCCGCATATGACGGTGGAAAATAATGTGGCTTATGGCTTAAAACAAGAAGGTCTGCCTAAGCAAGAAATTAAAGAGCGTGTAGATGCAGTGCTGGAACTGGTTCAAATGCAAGCTTACAAACTGCGCAAACCGCACCAGCTCTCTGGCGGACAGCAACAGCGCGTAGCCTTAGCGCGGAGTTTAGTGAAGCGTCCCAAATTATTGCTGCTAGATGAACCAATGTCGGCCTTGGATAAAAAAATCCGCCAACAAACCCAGTTTGAACTAGGTAATATTCTATGCAAAGTAGGTGTGACCTGCGTGATGGTGACGCACGACCAAGATGAAGCTATGACCATGGCTGATCGCCTTGCCGTGATGACTGAGGGCAAGTTGGTGCAAATCGGCACACCAAGCGAAGTGTACGAGTTTCCCAACAGCCGGTTTTCTGCCGAGTTTATAGGCTCGACCAATATGTTTGAGGGTAGCTTAGCTAATGATGACAGCAATCTGATGCTGTCTCCAGCACTGGAATTCCCATTGCAATTGCTACATAGCATTAACGGCAACGCGGGTAAGCCGTTGTGTATTTCCATACGCCCCGAACAAATTGCCATCAGCTATCAGGTTCCAGATAAACCACATAATGTGGCCACTGGCATGGTTGAACAGATTGCCTACATGGGTAGTTATTCCTTATTTTATGTGCGTTTAAACAGCGGAAAACTTATCGTGGCCAGCGTTTCACGCTTAGTGACGCAACGCATGGAAAGTGTGCCAGATTACGATGAAACGGTGTATTTAAGCTGGGAACCCATGAGCTGCGTGGTGCTTGGGCAGTAGATAGGTTGTCAGTAAATGAATAACGCAATCAAACTATTGCTGCAAAAAATCACCCCTTCTGGTCGTACTTTAGCGATTGCAGTTCCGTATGGCTTTTTGCTGCTATTTTTTATGTTGCCGTTTATTGCTGTCATTAAAATTAGTTTTGCCGACCAAGCCACTAAAATTCCACCGTACACTGATCTGCTGCAAATTCAAGATGGGTTTTGGATACTCAAGCTGAATTTTGAGCACTACCGCGCGGTGCTGACGGATAGCTTGTACATTCAGTCTTATTTGGATTCCCTTATCGTCGCATTCAACACCACTTTGATTTGTTTGCTAATAGGTTACCCAACAGCTTATTTCATCGCACGCAAAGAAAAATGGCGCAACGAGCTATTGATGTTAATCATGTTACCATTTTGGACTTCGTATTTGATACGAGTTTACGCTTGGATAGGCATACTGAAAGACAATGGCTTGCTCAATAATTTTTTACTCTCTGTACATTTGATTGATGAACCTTTAAGGCTATATCACAATAATTGGGGCATGTATATTGGCATGGTGTATTCCTACCTACCTTACCTGATTCTGCCACTTTATGCGCACATGGTTAAAATGGATTTAACTTTGTTAGAAGCCGCTCACGACCTAGGTGCTAAGCCATGGAAAGCGTTTCGCGATATTACGTTACCACTTTCCATGAGGGGTGTGATTGCAGGCAGTTTGCTGGTATTTATCCCCGCCGTGGGCGAATACGTGATTCCAGAACTGCTCGGCGGCTCCGATTCCGTGATGATAGGCCGCGTCATGTGGGACGACTTTTTCGCCAACACCGATTGGACGACTGCCTCCGCTACCGCCTGCATCATGATTCTGCTGCTATTGCTGCCCATTGCCATATTCCAGCGCACGCAGGTACAAGCTATGGAAGAAAAATATGAGTAAACCACACAGTCAGCTTTCCAATGTGGTGTTGTGGCTGGTATTTCTATTTTTGTACTTGCCATTGCTGGTGGTCATTGTTTATTCATTTAACGAGTCCAAGCTCGCCAGCGTGTGGAGCGGATTTTCGTTTAAGTGGTACAGCGCATTAACTTCCGATGAAGAGCTTCTGGACGCCGCCTGGTTTAGCTTGAAAATTGCGGTTGCGACCGCGTTTGCAGCGGTAATACTTGGTACTTGGGCAGCCATGGTGCTGGCGCGCTACGGGCGTTTTCGCGGTTTTACCCTGTTTATGGGCATGCTCAACGCACCCATTGTGTTGCCAGAGGTGATATTAGGCATTTCGCTGCTACTGTTGTTTGTGAATATGCAGCAAATACTGGGCTGGCCTGAAGATAGAGGCTTTTTCACTATATGGATTGGTCATACCATTACTTGCATTGCTTATGTCACCATAACGGTGCAATCGCGCCTTTCTGAGATGGATAAGTCCTTGCTGGAAGCCGCACAGGATCTAGGCGCGCCGCCGCTAAAGGCATTTTTTGAAATTACGCTGCCCTTGATTTCTCAGGCACTGATTTCTGGCTGGCTATTGTCATTTACCATTTCTATCGACAATGTGGTGATTTCTGCATTTCTATCTGGACCTGGCTCATCCACACTACCATTAGTGATATTTTCACGCACGCGCATAGGGCTCAACCCAGAAATCAATGCCTTGGGTACTTTGTTTATTCTCACTGTGACCATCGTAATTATTATCAATAACATCGCCATGCGCCGACGCGAAAAACAGCGCGCAATCGATATGCAGCTCGCATTAGCATCTCATTAGGATATTGAATTGGTCGGGACAGCAAGATTCGAACTTGCGACCCCATGCCCCCCAGGCATGTACGCTACCAGGCTGCGCTATGCCCCGAACCGCGCTGCTATTGCTTGCAACGAGTGAGCATTATAAATGAAAAAGCGCCAAGTGATGACTTGGCGCTTTAAAATATATATTGCGGAAACAGGGCTGGAGTTTAAGCGCGGAGCAGCTGAATAACTTCGCGCAATTCGCTTTTGAACGTATAGAAATCAAAATCATTGGCTGATTCTGCTTGCATGTTCAATGTTTGAGGCGGGATAATTGTTGTTTCTATTTTCTCTTCTGCGCCATCTAAACGGTTACGCGCCCCACTAATGGTAAAGCCTTGCTCGTAAAGTAGTTCGCGGATTTTGCGAATCAATAACACTTCGTGATGCTGGTAATAACGGCGATTGCCGCGACGCTTTACTGGCTTAAGCTGGGTAAACTCTTGCTCCCAATAGCGCAATACATGCGGCTTTACGCCGCACAGATCACTGACCTCACCAATGGTAAAGTACCGTTTGGCGGGGATAGGTGGCAATTGCATTTTTGCATTTGGATCTAGCATCAATTGAGCTTATTGAGCGTAATGCTCTTCTACTTTGCTTTTTAATTTTTGGCTAGCGTGAAAAGTGACCACGCGACGCGCTGTGATTGGTATTTCTTCGCCAGTTTTTGGGTTGCGGCCTGGACGCTCAGATTTTTTACGCAATTCAAAATTGCCAAAACCCGAAAGTTTCACGCTATCACCTGTTTCCAACGAGCTGCGCACTTCTTCAAAAAACGCTTCAACCATGTCTTTTGCCTCGCGCTTATTTAAGCCAACTTGCTCAAATAATAAATCGGCCAAATCAGCCTTTGTTAGTGTCATGCATATCCCCTGAGCTTTAATACTTATTCTAAATTATCTTAATTGCGTAACGATGCGCCGAATTTTTTCTCTAACAATTTAAGCAGTTCGGCAATTGCAGTTTCTGCTTCAATATCCAACAGAGTTTTATGAGTATCTTGCATAAGTACAAGAAATGCAAGGCTTTTTTTGTTTTCTGCGATACCTTTTCCTTGATATATATCAAAGAGTTGTATTTGTTGCACCAGAGGAATCCTAGCAGAATTTACGGCATTGACAATAGCCTGAACGGGTAAATCGACATCTACTACGACGGCAATATCGCGCCGCACGGGCAAAAATTTAGGCACTTCTTGATATTTAGTCACTTTGCTTTGCAATAAACTTTCAACTTGCAACTCAAACAACACCGTATTTTTTGGTAAGCTATATTGCTGCTGCCATTTTGGGTGCAATTTACCCAGCCAGCCGATTGGTTTATTGTGCAAATAAACGCGCGCAGATTGGCCTGGATGCAAGGCAAAATGAGCTTCCTGGCGATACTCTGCTTGATTTTTTGTCAGCGCATCGACTGTCGCTTTTACGTCGTAAAAATCTACGTCGCGTGCGCCTTCGCCCCATTGCTCAGGCTGGAAAGCTCCATAGCATAAGCCCGAAATTTGCGTTTCTTCTTTATAGTTTTTCTTATCTGCAAAATAACTGGCACCGATTTCAAACAACATGGCGCGTTCTTGTTTGCGGTTTAAATTGTAGCTTAGCGCATCCAAAAGCCCGCCCCATAAGCCGCTGCGCATCACGCTCAAATTGCTGGCAATGGGATTTTTTAGCTTGATTGGATTTGCGTTGCCCATCAAATCGCGCTCCCAGCTTTCGTCCACAAAGCTGTAAGTGACTACCTCCTGATAGCCTTGGTTGGTTAAAATAGCTGCCATGGCAGCCTTATTCCATGAGGCTTCTGGCGCATCTAAAATACTTAAATTTGCAATTGGCGCAATCGCTTCAATTTTATCGTAACCATGCAAGCGCGCAATTTCCTCAATCAAATCTTCTTCGCGGGCAATGTCGAACCTGTAACTGGGCGCTTGTACTACAAAACCCTCTGCCGTTTCAGTAAATTCAAACCCCAATTGTTTCAATAACTTACCAACAGTTTGTTTTTCAATCATAATACCTAGCACCGAAAGCAAACGCGAATAACGCAAGTTCACCGTGCTACGTGCTGGCAAGATAGTGACTGCTTGCGTAATATTGCCTGCTTTACCACCACAAATCTCTAAAATCAGCGCGGTGGCACGCTCGAGTGCAGACATCGTATTACCAAAATCTACGCCGCGCTCAAAACGGTAGGATGAATCTGTGCTAAGATCCAATCGGCGCGCCTTACCAGCAATCGCATCTGGCGTGAAAAAAGCACTTTCTAAAAATATATCTGTTGTAGCATCAGTCACCGAAGTCGGCTCGCCGCCCATAATGCCTGCCAGCGCAATCGCACCACCATTACTAGCAATCACTAAATCATCGGCTTTAAGTTTTACTTCGGTATCATTTAGCAGTTTCAAAGTTTCGTCTGCTTTGGCAAAGCGCACCTCAATATGGTCGCCCAACTTGGCTAAATCAAAGGTGTGCATCGGCTGTCCCAGCTCCAGCAACACATAATTGGTAATATCGACAATGGCGCTAATGCTATGCACGCCGCTGCGCTCTAAGTTACGAATCATCCAATCTGGCGTTTTTGCTTGCGCGTTTACATGCTCAATCGGGCGGCCAAAATACGCTGGGCATGCGTCTGGCGCATTCACCAATACTGCCATGGTGCGGGTAGATTCTATTTTTGTAGTTGGATTTCGAGGCAATTGTAAAGTGGCACCGGTAATGGCCGCTACATCGCGCGCAATACCTAAAATACTCAAACAATCGGTACGGTTTGGCGTCAGTTTTAGTGTGAGCAAATTATCGTTTAAACTCAAATAGTCGCGAATATCAGTGCCAATTGGCGCGTCGCTTGGCAGCTCTAACAAACCAGCGGCCTCGGCTGATAAGCCTAATTCTTTACTTGAGCACAACATGCCAAACGAATCTACCCCACGCACTTGGGCTTGTTTAATGGCAATGCCTGGTAAGGCCGCCCCTACTAGCGCACAAGGCACTTTGATGCCAACGCGTGCATTAGGTGCGCCGCACACAATATTTAAAACCTGCTTGCCAACATTCACTTTGCACACTTGCAAGCGGTCAGCATCTGGGTGTTTTGCAGCCTCTATAATTTCGCCAATCACCACATTGGTGAATGCCGCACCAGCTGACTGCTCATCTTCTACCTCCAACCCCGCCATTGTGAGTGCGTGGCTTAACTCAGCCGAGTTTAAGTTTGGATTTACGAAAGTACGTAACCAGTTTTCTGAAAATTGCATAGGATTTTAAACTTATAAGTTCTAATTATTTATTTGTTAAATTGCTGCAAAAAGCGCAAATCATTATTAAAAAAGTGGCGCAAATCGTTTACACCATAACGCAACATGGCAAGGCGCTCTACACCTAAACCAAAGGCAAAGCCGCGATATTTTTCACTGTTTACATTCACGTGTTTAAACACTTCTGGGTGCACCATGCCGCAACCGCCAATCTCCAGCCAGCCGCCGTTCCAGCTCATATCCATCTCGGCTGAAGGCTCGGTGAAGGGGAAAAATGAAGGCCTAAATCTTACGGTTAAATCATCGCGCTCAAAGAATTTTTGTAGAAAATCTTGCACTACGCCTTTTAAATTCGCAAAGCTGATGTTTTCATCCACCCATAAACCTTCTACTTGGTGAAACATCGGCGAATGGGTGGCGTCAGAATCCACGCGGTAAACACGGCCTGGCGCGATAATCTTAAGTGGTGGTTGCTTGTTATTTTTTAAAACGTTCTCCATATAATGAATCTGCACGGGGGAAGTATGCGTGCGTAAAACATTCTGCTCATCCACATAAAACGTATCGTGCATGGCACGTGCAGGATGGTTTTCTGGAATATTCAGTGCGGTAAAATTGTAAAAATCAGTCTCGATTTCAGGGCCTGTAGCCACATCGAAACCAATTGAGTGAAAGAGTTGTTCAATGCGTTGCAAAGTAAGCGTCACTGGATGCAAACCGCCTTGCGATTGCGCACGGGCTGGTAGCGTTACATCAATCGATTCCTGCGCCAATTGCAATGCCAGTGCACCATCTAAAATCGCTTCGCGCCGCGCATTTAATGCCGCTTCAATTGCTTGCTTCACCACATTAATTGCGGCGCCTGCGGCAGGCCTCTCTTCATTTGATAGCTTGCCCAAGCCTTTAAGTGCATCTGTTAGCGCGCCTGTTTTGCCTAGATATTTTGCCTTAGCGTTTTCTAAACTTGGCATATCACCACATGCACTAAAGTCGATTTGCGATTCTGAAATTAAATGTTCTAAGTTAGCCATGCGTTATTTTAACTGAAACTGATACGTTTGTTGATGTTTAACTGTTTGATTATCAATAAAAAACTGTGTTTTATTTCTTCAACAAATAAAAAAAGAGGCCATAGCCTCTTTTTTTATTTGCTTGTAACTCAAATCAGCTTAAGCGGCCAAACCTGCTTTTGCTGTCTCAACCAATTTAGCAAAGGCAGCTTTATCAAACACCGCCATGTCCGCTAATACTTTACGATCCAGCTCAATTGAAGCCTTTTTAAGGCCATTCATGAAACGGCTGTATGTCAACCCTAACTCGCGTGCACCCGCGTTAATACGTGCAATCCACAAAGTGCGGAATTGACGTTTTTTCTGACGGCGATCACGGTATTGGTATTGACCTGCTTTCATTACCGCCTGCTTGGCAACGCGGTAAACGTTTTTACGACGACCGCGATAACCCTTGGCGGCGTTTAATACTTTTTTGTGTCTTGCGCGAGCAATGACACCACGTTTTACTCTAGGCATATCGGTCTCCTTATCGTGTTGGCATCATTGCGCGAACGCGTTTGACGTCAGTTGGTGAGATGATAGAAGTGCCACGTAATTTACGTTTTTGCTTGGTAGTTTTCTTCGTTAAAATATGGCGTAAATGTGAATGCGTACGCTTCACTTTGCCATTTCCTAAGAACTTAAAGCGCTTTTTGGCGCTGCTCTTTGTTTTCATTTTTGGCATTTTTTTCTCCTTTAGAGACTAGTTGAGAACGCTTAGGCATGCCGTTTAAGCCGTATCGCTCAGGGTAAAATTTTATAATTAAAACTATTCTGTTGCTGCTACTTCTGTCTTTTCAACAGGTTTTGCTACTTTTTCTTTTGGCGCTTTAGCTACTACTTTTTCTATCTTCTTAGGCGCTAGCACCATCACCATTTGGCGGCCTTCCATTTTAGGAAACTGCTCGACCACTGCATGTTCTTGCAAATCTGCTTCTACGCGTTTTAGTAAGGCTAGCCCAAACTCTTGGTGCGTAATCTCGCGGCCTCTAAAACGCAACGTAATTTTAGCTTTATCGCCCTCACCCAAAAAGCGGATGATGTTGCGTACTTTAATATTGTAATCGCCATCATCAGTACCTGGGCGAAACTTAATTTCTTTAATAACCACTTGTTTTTGCTTGAGTTTTTGCTCATGCATACGCTTACTTTCTGCGTATTTAAACTTACCATAATCCATCAATCTGCACACTGGTGGCACAGCATTTGGCGCAATTTCAACCAAATCAATATCAGCTTCTTCGGCTTTTGCAAAAGCTTCTCGCAAACTTACAATGCCAAGCGGTTCGCCCTCTATGCCTACCAAACGAACCTCGGCTGCGGTAATGTCGCCGTTGATTCGTGTATCTTTATCCTGTGCTATTGCTGACTCCTAATCTCTTAAAATAAAATAACCGCGCTACAACAGAAAAATCAGCTTAAACCTTAGTTTCAACTTCTGCTTTTAAGCGAGCGATTAGCTCTGCAATCGGCATAGAACCTAGGTCTTCACCTTTTCTGGTACGCACGGCCACTTGTCCTGCTTGCATTTCACGCTCACCTGCTACTAGCAAATAAGGCATTTTCTGCATCGAATGTTCGCGTATTTTATAGGTAATCTTCTCATTTCTCAAGTCATATTCGCATCTAATGCCATTTTTCTT
>JANOWN010000056.1:0-16006 GCA_031417915.1 Methylotenera sp. | reverse complement strand
CCACCCCTTCCCATCTCGAACAGGGCCGTGAAACGAACCAGCGCCAATGATAGTATGCTTTTTGCATGCGAAAGTAGGTCACTGCCAAGCTCTTATTTATACAACAAAACCCTCCATGTGAGGGTTTTATTGTTTGTACGGCATTGGTTTTAAAGGAAAAAGTCTTGTTTTTTGTAAAAACGCGCTGTATAGTGAATCTAACGTTACGGAAACACAATGATGAAAAAATTAATTTTTTGCCTTGGTATTGGCTTGTTTTGCATGTCTATAGAAATACAGGCGGATGAAAATAGCTGCAATTGCACCAATAAACTCTCTGCTTGCCTGCAAGAAAATCTAACGCGCGGCGCAGATACTGCGTCATTGGCTTACGGTAAAAAAACCGATGAACTCTCACCTGGCAAACGTAGTGATGATTTGGCATATGGTAAAAAAACCGATTCGTTAAATCGCGGTAAAGAGGCTGACTCTTTAATGCGCGGTAAGCATGATGACGAACTAGCACGTGGGAAAGAAGACGCACTATTGGCGCATGGCAATAAAAGCGACGATTTGGTACGTAGTGCATCCAACGATAATCTAAATTTTAGCAAAAATAACGAGTATCTTGAGCGCGGAAAATCTTCAGATGATTTGTCTTTTGGTGGCCGTAGTGACGACCTTAGCCGTGGCAAAGACTCCGACCAACTCAGCCGTTGTAATTAATGTTTTTGATTATAAAACCACGATAATTTCTGCCGCCAGCACCCGCATGGATATTGGCTTGCAGGGCAGGTGTTTTAATAAATAGTTTTTAACTAAATGATGCAGTTTGTGTGCATTCCAATTGCTTGAATTTATTGGTATAATGCATGCATAATTTGAATGGGCTTTGTGCCCATTTTTTGTTTCTGCAGGGTATGTAAGCGGTGGGGATTACAGGTAATGCAAGATTTGCATGGCTTAATTGATAAAACGGTGACGCAGCTTGGGTATGAGCTGGTTGATCTCGAGATTTCGAATCGAGGGAAGTTGTTGCGCGTGTTTATCGATAAACTGAACCCAGCAGACATTAAAGATAGCGTGAATATTGACGATTGCGTGTTGGTGAGCAACCAATTGGGCAATGTGTTGACGGTGGATCACGAGATTGAATACGACAGGCTGGAGATTTCATCCGCTGGCATGGATCGGGTATTGAAAAAAGAAAAAGATTTTGTGCGTTTTGCAGGTGAACGCGCGCAGCTTAAATTGCGTGTAGGCATTAAAGATGAGAGCGCAACGGCAGTAGATACTACGCTACCACGCAAGACCTTTTTAGGCATTTTAAAAGGCGTAGAAGCAGGCAATGTGTTGATGGAATGCGATGGCGTTATCTACAAATTGGAAATGAGTAATATTGATAAAGCGCGGCTAAGCCCCGTATTTTAGGCAGCGCAGCTTTTTGAGCAATAAAAAATTTAATAAATTAGAATATATTGATAGTTGGAGATTGCAATGAGTCGTGAAATTTTGTTATTGGTTGACGCCTTAGCCCACGAAAAAAACGTGAGCAAAGAGGTTATTTTTACTGCGTTGGAGTTGGCTTTAGCCTCTGCAACCAAGAAAAAACATCATGACGATGCAGATATTCGCGTGTCGATAAATCGCGAAAGCGGCGAATACGCAACCTTCCGCCGCTGGCAATATGTGGAATACGATTTGTTGGAAAACTCAGCATTTCAGTTCGACGAAGAGAGCGAGCATGCCAAAGGCCGCGCCATTGGTGATTTCTACGAAGAGCCGCTAGAAAGCATTGAATTTGGCCGCATTGGCGCGCAAGCTGCCAAACAAGTCATTTTGCAAAAAGTGCGCGAAGCAGAGCGCGAGCAAATTTTAGAAGACTTTTTAGCGCGGAACGAAAGCTTGGTTACGGGCGTAATTAAGCGCATGGAAAAAGGCAATGCACTGATTGAGGTTGGCCGTTTGGAGTGTTTATTGCCGCGCGAGTCTATGATTCCGAAAGAGAATTTACGTGTGGGCGATCGCGTGCGTGCTTATCTATCACGCATTGAGCGCAGTGGCCGTGGCCCGCAACTGATTTTGTCGCGCATTGCACCAGAATTTTTACAGCGTTTGTTTGAGTTAGAAGTGCCAGAAATCGAAGAAGGCTTGCTAGAAATTAAAGCCGCCGCGCGCGACCCTGGTTTGCGCTCTAAAATTGCGGTTAAAACCAACGATCAACGCCTAGACCCAGTGGGTACCTGCGTGGGTATGCGCGGTTCGCGCGTGCAAGCGGTAACTGGCGAGTTGGCTGGCGAGCGCGTGGATATTGTGTTGTGGAGCATGGAGCCTGCGCAGTTTGTGATTAATGCGATGGCGCCCGCTGAGGTTTCTTCTATCGTTGTGGACGAAGATGCGCACAGTATGGACGTGGTAGTGAACGAAGAACAATTAGCCTTGGCAATTGGCCGTAGTGGCCAAAACGTGCGCTTGGCTTCAGAATTAACGGGCTGGACTTTGAACATTTTAACCGAAGAGCAAGCGGCTGAAAAAAATCAAACCGAATACTCGAACGTGAGCCAGTTATTCATGGAAAAACTCGATGTGGACGAAGAAGTGGCGGACATTTTAGTACAAGAAGGTTTTAGCACGCTGGAAGAAATTGCCTACGTACCGCTTGCGGAAATGGCGGAAATTGATGCATTTGACGAAGATACTATTAATGAACTTCGTTCACGCGCACGTGCAGCTTTGTTAACTGAAGCCATTGCCAAAGAAGAGAAAGTAGAAGAAGCAGCCGAGGATTTGTTGACAATGGAAGGCATGGACGATAAGACCGCCCACCTATTGGCTTCTAAGGGCATTCCTACCATGGAAGATTTAGCTGAATTAGCGGTGGATGAGCTGGTGGAATTAACCAATATGGATGTCGAACGTGCAAAAACATTGATTATGACCGCGCGCGCGCCTTGGTTTAAGTAGAAACCCTTGGGCTCAAATAAAAACCCAGGGTTTAAGTAAGTATAAAATAGTAAAAGTTGAAAGACTCAAAGAGAAGAGATAGGTAAAGAAAAATGGCACAAACAACCGTCGCACAATTCGCCGCAGAGCTAGGGCTGCCCACCGCCTTGCTGCTAGAGCAGCTTAAAAGTGCGGGCGTCGTTAAATCTGCTGTTGAAGATAAATTAGAAGAAGCCGATAAATCCGCTTTGCTGGAATATTTACGCAAAGAACACGGCGCGGAACAAGCGCCTAAAAGCAAAATCACGCTCACTCGTAAATCTAATACCGAAATTAAAAAAACTGACAGCATGGGCAAGGCGCGCACGATTCAAGTAGAAGTGCGTAAAAAGCGCGTGCTGGAGCGCAATGAAGAAGTAGTTGAGCAAACAATATCAGCGCCAGTTGCAGAAGAAATATTGCCAGTTGAGCCAGTGTTTGCTGAGGTCGTGATTGAAGCAATCATCCCTGAAGTAGTTGTGCCAGCAGTTGAACCAATAGCTGTGCCAGTTGAAGCAAAATCAACAACGATTAAAAAACAAGTATTAACGCCAGAACAAATTGCTATGCGCGAGCAAGAAGCGAAACGTCATGCTACTTTGGCTTCGATGCAAGCAGAAGATGTGCGTAAAAAACAGGAAATGGTGCAACGCCGTTTAGATGAGGAAGCTAAAAAATTAGCAGATGCAGAAGCTGCAAAAGCTAAAACGGCGAAACTCTCAGAAGGCACACTACATAAGCCCGTGGCTAAAGAAGGCGCTGCAAAACCTGCCGCTAAAGACGCTAAAAAAGGCAGCAAAGGCACCAATAAAGATTGGAATGATAAAGAAAGCAAAAAACGCGGCCTAAAAACACGTGGTGATATTACTGCTGGCCAAGGCTGGCGCTCACCCAAGGGCAAACACAAATCGCACAGAGATGACGATCAAGAACACGCATTTAACGCCCCAACCGAGGCGATTGTGCATGAGGTATTAGTGCCTGAAACAATTTCTGTGGCCGATTTGGCGCACAAAATGTCGGTTAAAGCGGCAGAAGTGATTAAAGTGCTGATGGGCATGGGCATGATGGTGACGATTAACCAAGTACTGGATCAAGAAACGGCCATTATTTTGGTAGAAGAAATGGGCCACACCGCCAAGGCGGCCGCGCCAAATGACCCTGATGTGTTCTTAGAAGAAGCTGAGCATGCTGAGGCAGTTTTAGAGTCACGTCCACCAGTGGTAACGGTGATGGGTCACGTCGATCACGGTAAAACGAGTTTGCTGGATTACATTCGCGCCAGCCGCGTGGCTTCTGGCGAGGCGGGCGGCATTACGCAACACATTGGCGCATATCACGTGGAAACACCGCGCGGCATGGTCACTTTCCTCGATACGCCAGGCCACGAGGCGTTTACCGCCATGCGTGCACGCGGCGCAAAAGCCACCGATGTGGTGATTTTGGTGGTCTCCGCTGATGACGGCGTGATGCCACAAACCATTGAGGCGATTCACCATGCAAAAGCAGCAGGTGTGCCAATGGTGGTAGCGATTAATAAAATTGATAAACCTGGCGCACAACCAGAGCGCGTGAAAATGGAGCTGGTCGCACAAGAAGTCGTGCCAGAAGATTTTGGCGGCGAAGTAATGTTCCGCGAAGTTTCTGCAAAAACAGGCAAAGGCATTGATGAGTTGCTAGAAGCGGTATTGCTACAAGCCGAAATTTTAGAGCTGCAAGCGCCTAAAAACACGCCAGCTAAAGGCTTGGTGATTGAAGGCAGGCTTGATAAAGGCCGTGGCCCAGTAGCCACTATTTTAGTGCAATCTGGCACGTTGAAACGTGGCGATATGATTTTAGCGGGCACGACGTTTGGCCGTGTGCGCGCCATGTTAGATGAAACTGGCAAGGATATTAAAGAAGCTGGGCCTTCAATTCCAGTTGAAATTCAAGGTTTATCAGATGTGCCAAGTGCGGGCGAAGAAGTGATTGTGCTCAATGATGAGCGCAAAGCACGCGAGATTGCTAACTTCCGCGCAGGCAAGTTCCGCGACGTTAAATTGGCCAAACAGCAAGCCGCTAAGCTCGAAAACATGTTCGATCAAATGTCAGAAGGCGTAGTACAAGCGCTTAATCTGATTATTAAATCAGACGTGCAAGGTTCTTACGAAGCGTTGGCGACATCGCTACAAAAACTTTCCACCAGCGAAGTTAAAGTCAACATTATTCACACTGGCGTAGGTGCAATTTCTGAGTCTGACGTCAATTTAGCCAGTGCATCTGGTGCCGTATTAATCGGCTTTAACGTGCGCGCTGATGCGGGCTCACGCAAGCTCATCGATAATTTGGGCGTTGATGTGCGCTACTACAATATTATTTACGAAGCGGTCGATGAAGTAAAAGCAGCACTAGGTGGCATGTTGGCGCCAGAGCAACGTGAAAGCATGATTGGTACAGTGGAAATTCGCGAAGTCTTCCGCATCTCCAAAATCGGAGCGGTTGCTGGTTGTTACGTGCAAGATGGCATGATTAAACGCAACTCCAAAGTGCGCGTATTGCGTGATAACGTGATTATTTACACGGGCGAGTTGGATTCGCTGAAACGCTTTAAAGATGACGTAAAAGAAGTGAAAAACAACTTTGAATGTGGTTTATCGCTTAAAAATTATAACGATATTGAAGTGGGCGATTTGCTAGAGGTGTATGAAGTCGTTGAGGTAGCAAGAACGCTCTAATGGCTAAAGAGTATTCACGTAGTCATAGAGTTGCCGAGCAAATGCAGCGCGAGTTGGCGGACTTGCTCATGTTTGAAGTAAAAGACCCGCGCATCGGTATGGTGACGATTACTGCGGTTGAAGTGACTGGCGACATGGCGCATGCTAAAATTTTTTACAGCGCGCCTCAAGCCAAGTCAACTCAAGATAAGTCAAATCAATCAAAACCAAATATTGCCAATCATGCCAAAACGCTGCAAAGCATTCAAAATGGCTTAGAAAATTCGGCAGGCTATTTGCGCACACAAGTGGCCAAGCGCATGTTACTTAGAACAGTTCCGCAGCTGCATTTTGTCTATGATGAATCAATCGATATTGGCATGAAAATGGCGCAACTCATTGATGCGGCGCGTGCCACAGATAAAAATTTAGATTAATTATATTTAACTAATCTTGCAATTCAAGCGCATAAAAAAAAACGTCAACGGCGTTTTGTTACTCGATAAACCACTCGGTTTTTCATCCAACCAAGCATTGCAAAAAGTAAAATGGCTGTTTCAGGCCGCAAAGGCTGGCCATACTGGCACGCTAGATCCGCTTGCCACAGGCCTACTACCGATTTGTTTAGGCGAGGCTACCAAATTTGCGCAATACGTCACCGATGCCGATAAAACCTACTTCGCGACGATTAAATTGGGCGTGACGACCAATACAGGCGATGCCGAAGGCGAAGTCTTAACAACCGCACCAGTTAATGTTACAAAAGCGCAGTTTCAAGCAACTTGCCAACAATTTGTAGGTGAAATTAGCCAAATTCCACCCATGTATTCCGCACTAAAGCACGAAGGTAAACCTTTATACGAATACGCCAGGAGTGGCGTGGATATTGCCCGCCAGGCCAGGGTAATTACAATAAAAAATATCGTTTTAGATACTTTTTTAGGCGATATTGCGCAAATTACTGTCACCTGCAGCAAAGGTACCTACATTCGCACGCTGGCAGAAGATATTGGCGCCGCACTTGGCTGTGGCGCGCATTTAATCGGCCTGCGACGCACCGAAACTGCAGGCTATTTGTTAAAACAAGCCGTGTCAATCGAACAACTTGAAACTTTGCCAATTGAAGCGCGTGATGGCTTACTTTTGCCTGTGGATTCTGCCATTGAAAGTTTGCCAAAAATTATACTGAACGCAGATGCTGCATATTTTTTATTGCAAGGCCAGCCAGTGTGGCAAGCAGGCAAGGTGCCCAATAGTGATTTGCGTCTTTATGATGAGCATAATCATTTTTTAGGGCTAGGTTTTTTGCAGGATGACGGAAAAATTGCGCCCAAGCGATTAGTTCAAAAAATTCAATCAAATTAATGGCTTGCCTTACACAAATACCTTGTTTTAAACAAACAATCACACTATAATGCTCGCTCATTTGTAAATGAATGCATTCGCGGTTTAATTTTTTAACGTTTTATTAAAAGTCTCCCTGCTTTTGCATTGACGCTAACTATCAGTATTATTTTAAGGAAAAAAGATGGCAATTACAGCAGTAGATACCGCAAAAGTGGTAGCAGAATATCAAACAAAACAAGGCGATACAGGCAGTCCAGAAGTACAAGTTGCGCTGTTAACCAACCGTATTAATTACCTTACAGAGCATTTTAAAGCCAACAAAAAAGATAACCACTCACGCCGCGGTTTATTGGCGATGGTAAGTCAACGTCGTCGTTTGTTAGATTATCTAAAAAGTGAAGATGTAAGTCGCTATCAAACATTGATTGGTCGTTTAAGTCTTCGTAAGTAATTGTTATAAAAGTTTGGCTTAATATTATTTTGGTCACTTTTATAATGTAAAGAAAAGCCGATTGCATGGTGATATGCGTCGGCTTTTTTGTTTTAATATTTATCACTAAATAGAGCCAGTTGCTATTGGGCAGTGAATAGCAACCAATTGAAAATAAAAGGAAAATATATGTTTAACAAAGTTAAAAAAAGTATTCAATACGGTGCGCATGAGCTCACTATTGAAACAGGTGAAATTTCTCGCCAAGCCGATGCGGCTGTGATGGTGAGTTATGGTGATACCGTTGTTTTAGTTGCAGTTACCAGCAAAAGTGAAGTAAAAGCAGGCCAAGATTTCTTCCCTCTGACCGTGGATTACATGGAAAGAACTTACGCGGCTGGTAAAATTCCAGGTGGATTTTTCAAGCGCGAAGGCCGTCCTTCAGAAAAAGAAACGCTTACAAGTCGTTTAATCGACCGTCCATTACGCCCACTTTTCCCAGAAGCGTTTTTGAACGAAGTGCAAGTGGTGGCGACAGTGTTGTCGTCAGATCCAGAAATTGATGCAGATATTCCTGCGATTATCGGCGCATCTGCCGCCATGTCGTTGTCTGGCATCCCGTTCTTCGGTCCATTAGGCGCGGCGCGCGTGGGTTATATCGATGGTGAATATATTCTTAATCCAAGCAAAACAGAGCTTGAAACAACGCAAATGGATTTAGTGGTTGCCGCGACTGAATCTGCTGTGATGATGGTGGAATCGGAAGCTAAAGAATTATCAGAAGAAATCATGCTAGGCGCCGTTGTTTATGGCCACGAGCAAATGCAATCTGTGATTAAAATGATTAACGAACTAGCGCACGAAGCTGGTAAAGATGCTTGGGATTGGACAGCACCAGAGCCAGATAAAGCGATTATCGCCAAAGTGGCCGATTTAGCCGCAGCGGATATTAACGCAGCGTTTCAAATCAAAGCTAAAGGCGCGCGCTCAACTAAGCTAGACGAAATTAAAAATCGTGTCATGAGCACGCTGATTACTGAGGCAACTTCAACTGAAGAAGCCAACAAAATCAAAGCCGAGTTCTTTAATTTAGAAGCTAAAACTGTGCGTAGCCAAATTTTAAATGGCGAGCCACGTATTGATGGTCGCGATACACGTACAGTACGTCCAATCAGCATTCGCACTGGCGTATTGCCACGCACGCACGGTTCAGCGCTGTTTACACGCGGCGAAACACAAGCCTTGGTGGTTGCCACCTTGGGTACAGGCCGCGATGAACAAAAAATTGATGCATTACAAGGTGAGTTTACAGACCGCTTTATGTTGCATTACAACATGCCGCCGTACGCGACTGGTGAAACTGGCCGTGTAGGTACCCCTAAACGCCGCGAAATCGGCCATGGCCGCTTAGCAAAACGTGCGTTAATCGCCGCATTACCAGACCAAGCAGATTTTGATTACACCATGCGCGTAGTTTCTGAGATTACAGAATCTAACGGTTCAAGCTCAATGGCCTCTGTATGTGGTGGCTGCTTAGCGTTAATCGACGCGGGTGTGCCGATGAAAGCACACGTGGCAGGTATTGCCATGGGCTTAATTAAAGAAGGCAACCGCGTTGCGGTGCTCACTGATATTTTAGGTGATGAAGATCACCTAGGCGACATGGATTTTAAAGTTGCAGGTACAGAAGACGGCATTACCGCGCTGCAAATGGATATTAAAATTACCGGTATTACCTCGCAAATTATGCAAGTTGCCTTGGCACAAGCTAAAGAAGGGCGCACGCATATTTTAGGCATTATGAAAGATGCCATGGCAAACGCGAATGTGGAAATGTCGGAATTTGCGCCACGTATTATCACCATGAAAATCAATCCAGATAAAATCCGCGATGTGATTGGTAAAGGCGGCGCAGTGATTCAAGCCTTAACTAAAGAAACTGGCACTAGTATTGATATTACTGATGATGGCACGATTAAAATTGCCTGTACTTCTAGTGAGCAAGGTGAAGATGCCAAACGTCGCATTGCGGCGATTACCGCCGATGTAGAAGTCGGTCAAATCTACGAAGGCCCAGTCGTTAAAATTCTAGATTTTGGCGCAGTGGTAAGCTTGCTGCCAGGTAAAGATGGCTTGGTACACATCTCGCAAATTGCACACCAACGTGTAAACGCGGTGAGTGATTTTGTAAAAGAAGGTGACATTGTTAAAGTTAAAGTGGTAGAAATTGACGACAAAGGCAAAGTGCGTTTAAGCATGAAAGCCTTGATAGATGCGCCTGCGAGAGAAGAAAAAACTGTAGAAGCTGACGAATAAGTTGGCTTGAGTTGTAAAAAAGCGCCTCAATTGAGGCGCTTTTTTATTATTAAAATACCTGCTCTGTAAGGCCCATGTATACAAGGTGAATCAAACTCATGAAGTGAGTTTGAGAGAGGGTGCCCTGGAGTATTGGTCTGCAGAGCAGTTGTTTTGAATATTTTTTAAGCGGCTTTCAGCATAAAATCTACATGTATAGCATCGTAGCCAAAGCTAATTTTACCTGCCTCATTTTTATCCAGCACGCCCGCTTTTAACAGCATTTGCACATCGCTATGCACGGCTTTAACATCGCGCGCTACGCGCCTAGCAATTTCACGCAAGGCTAATGGCTCGCAACCAGTCAGCGCTTTTACAATCGCCATGCGGTTAGGGGCTAGCACTTTCCACAGCAAGTCTAGGCTAGCAAAACTGATATATTCGCCCTGCGACTTGCCTTTAAATGCTTGTTTGGCGCTGTCTGCCACGCTGCTAATAGATGCTACTGATAGCACGACTGTTTTCATGGTTGGTTCTCCATCCGTTTAATATGAGCAAAAAAGTCATCTACCAATTGCTCGGTTGATACAAAATTGTAGCTAATCTCTTGTTGGTTAATATGAACGTGGTTGCCTTTGCCCGCCTCGTTATCATAACGAAGCACACACTGATTATTAACCACATAAGCAAGCCGATATTTGAAATCGTGCGTTGAACAATCTAACGGCGCTTGCAACTGCCAAATTACAATTTCCGCAAAGGCAATTTCGCTCATTACAAATCTTTGTTTAAGTAGTAATTGCGCCTTCATGTTGTAAATTATAACAACAATATAGCTGTTGTCAACTTAAACAACATTAATTAATTACGAAGTGTGTGAATAGGAACTGAAAACTGACATGTGATATTTGTTAGCTTGAGTAGTTAAAAAGCCTTGCAAGAGGAGTTTAATTATTATTTAAAACATATGCCCTGCAGGCTTTATGGATATTGGCTGTCGAGCAATTTTTTATTTGTATGTAGATTGAAAATTGACAAATTTAGTTAAAAGCCTACAATGACATCTTATGACATTCAACAGAAGTCAAAAGGAGTAAGCAATGAGCCAAATAACTGCAAGATTACCCGATGAACTAGTTACCTCGCTAGATGCGGCGGCGACAGAGTTGCGCCGCACGCGTGCAGAGGTTGTGCGGCAAGCCATTGAGTATTATTTAGAGGATTTTGAAGACCTTAATTTAGCCTTGCAAGCCCTGCGCGACCCAGCAGATGCCGTGCTGGATTGGGAAACCGTCAAACATGAATTGCTTAATCAGCATTAAGCCGCGTACTTAATTAGTATTAAAACTATTAGTTCAAAACCATGTACACAATCACCATTAAGCAAAGCGCGGCAAAAGCGCTGGCCAAAATAGATGCGCCGCAAAGAACACGTTTAATTGAAGCCATTGATAAACTAAAAACCAACCCGACTGCAGGTAGCGTGCTTAAAGGCGAGTTTACTGGCTTGCGTAGAATTCGCATTGGCGATTATCGCATTGTTTATGAGGTGCAAAATGAGCAACTAGTGATATTGGTTGTGCGCATAGCGCATAGGCGTGAAGTTTATAAATAGACGCCCTAGAAGTCGCATGGATATTTGGCTGCAGAGCAGGCATTATTAAAAAATAAATGCTTATTTACAAAACAAAATTTATTTCTAATCTACTACATTCGATCCTGAATATTGGTAGTTTTTTAATTAAACTTTATTAATTGGGCTTAAAATAAAAGCATGTCATCAAATAAACATCAAAACTATGAAGTTCTAAATTTAATTGGCTACGGGCTAGCGAAGTTTGATAAGGATTTTATTGGGCAATTTAGCTGCTCAAGTAAAAATGAGTTTTACCAAAAAATGGTAGATATAAACGTGGCAGATACTATTGGAACTGTTAAAAATCGTCAGGATTTATTTGACATTTTTTGATAATGAGCGTCAAGGCTGGTGGCAGAAAGGTAACGCTTATATACATAGAAAAGAGTTTATAGACAGTTTGTTTGGAACGTATAACCTGTCTGATTATGCAAGCATGGTCAAACTTTATATTGCCAATAATTTTAAAGCTTACTCTGATGAAACAATATCCGCGAGCCCAATCATTAAATCTAAGTTCAAACAATTACAGGCCACAGGTAAAGAGGCTGAACTGTTTTTCTTTAATAACTACAGTACTATTAGTGAATTAGCAGATGCTACGATAGAGGATGCTAGGCTACTGGGTGATGGTTATGATTTTCAATTACAGCATAATGAGAAATTTTACCTGATTGAAGTAAAAGGTATTCGTACCAAAACTGGCGCATTTAGAATGACAGAAAATGAGTATGCTAAAGCAGAAGAATATCGTAGTGATTTTGGTTTGGTGATTGTGAGTAATTTGGAAGAAACGCCCAAAATGACAACTATATTTAACCCTCTCTCTAATTTCGAGTTAGTTAAAAAGTCATCTACCATAAACCAAATCAGCTATCATTCGCCATCATTGAAGTGGTAGAACATTAAGATAGTTAAACAATAATTTTACGGCATAATTCACCTGCCATGCAGCCCACATGGATATTGGCTCTCAGGGCAGTTATTTTGAGTATTTTTTAATGAATTAAAAGCAAAAAAGCCCGAGAAATCGGGCTTTTTGTTTAGAACTTTAAGCAGCTAATTACTTAGCGACTTGCTTTTCACGCATCTCATCCAGCGTTTTACAATCGATGCAAAGCGTGGCGGTTGGGCGCGCTTCCAGACGCTTTAGGCCAATTTCTACGCCACAGCCTTCGCAATAGCCGTATTCGTTGCCGTCAATGTTGCGTAATGTTTCATCAATTTTTTTGATGAGTTTGCGTTCGCGGTCACGATTGCGCAACTCTAATGTCATGTCAGATTCTTGGCTGGCGCGGTCGTTTGGGTCGGCAAACATGGTCACTTCGTCTTGCATGGTGTGCACGGTGCGGTCAATATCGTGACTTAAATCAGATTTCCAGCCATTTAAAATAGCGCGAAAATGCTTAAGTTGGTTTTTGCTCATGTATTCCTCATCAGGCTTTGCTTGATAAGGCGTAAATGTTTTAGTTAGGGTTTCTGCCATGTTGTTTCCAAAAAAGCGCATGTAAAAAATTGCGCTTAAAAAAGATAAATTTAATGTTATTAATTTTTAATCGCGCGAGTGTACACCTAATATAAAGGATATGCAAAAGCTAATTTTAGGCTTAAAGCTCAGCTATTTTTTTTCTTTTAATTCAAGCGCTAACAAGGTATTTTCCATCAGCGTAGCTACCGTCATTGGGCCCACGCCGCCTGGTACTGGCGTAATGTAACTGGCGCGTGTTTTGGCGGCATTAAAATCAACATCTCCGCAAATGCTGCCATCGGCCAAGCGGTTAATGCCAATATCCACCACAATTGCACCAGCTTTAATCCAATCGCCCTGAATTAAGCCAGCCTTGCCTGCGGCAACGACGACTAAATCGGCATTTTGGACTTTTTCTTTTAAGTTTTTAGTGTGACGATGGCAACTGGTAATGGTGCAACCAGCCAGCAAAAGCTCCAACGCCATGGGTCGCCCGACGTGATTTGAAACGCCGACAATCGTCGCATCCAAGCCCATTAAATCGATATTGGATGCTTGTAGCATTTTAATCACGCCAAACGGCGTGCAAGAGCGCAAAGTGGGCTGGCGAATCGCCAAGCGGCCGATATTAAATGGATGGAAACCATCGACATCTTTATCGATGCTGATGCGCTCAATGATGTGCTCTTCGTTAATTTGTGGTGGTAGCGGTGATTGCACTAAAATACCATCCACTGTATCGTCGTTATTGAGGTTATTGATGAGCGCCAACAATGCAGTCTCGCTTAAGCTGGCGGGCAACTCGTGCGAAATGGAACGTATGCCAATTTTTTCGCAAGCTTTGCGCTTTCTGCCCACGTAAATAGCTGATGCGGGATCTGCGCCCACCAAAATTACCGCCAAGCACGGTGCGCGTTTGCCTGCGGCGATGCGTGCATCTATTTTTGTTTTAATATCTTGAAGTAAATTTTCGGCAATCGCTTTGCCGTCAATAATCTTTGCGTCAATTTGTGCTGTCATGCAGTTAAATCAAACCATTATGTGAAATAAAACAGCATTTTAACATATTCGAATTGACCAAATGCCTCGTTTGCGCTATATTTCTGCCTCTTCGGCGTGTAGCGTAGTCTGGTAGCGCGCCTGCTTTGGGAGCAGGATGTCGGGAGTTCGAATCTCTCCACGCCGACCAGTTTCTTGGTTTATTCGACAGACTTTTTAGTTTTAAACGTGTAACTCTTCTGCCCGTAGCTCAACCGGATAGAGCACCAGCCTTCTAAGCTGGGGGTTACAGGTTCGATTCCTGTCGGGCAGACCAATATTCAGTTTCAATGGTGGTTGTAGCTCAGTTGGTAGAGTCCAGGATTGTGATTCCTGTTGTCGTGGGTTCGAGCCCCATCAGCCACCCCAGTTTTTCATTTCAAATCGCCTCCCCAAGACTTGCCCATTGATAGCCTGCCTCATAACGGTTATAGTATCTCTAAAATTAAGAATAATCGTTTTAAATTAAAAGGATAAATCAATGGCTGAGCTTAGGCCGGTGCTTATCATCATCGATGATGACCCACTGATTACCGATACCTTGCATTTTGTATTAAGCAAACACTTTGAGGTGTGCGTGGCCGATTCGCGCGCGCAGGCCAAAAGTTTGTTGCGCCAGCTGGAAGAGCCGCCGTCATTGGCCTTGGTCGATTTAGGCCTGCCACCCATGCAGCACAAGCCAGACGAGGGTTTTAAGCTGATTGGTGAGTTGCTGGCGCATTCGCCCACTATGAAAATCCACGTGCTTTCTGGGCAAAGCGATGATGTCAATGTGAAGCACGCGCTGGCTTTAGGCGCACTCGATTTTATTCCCAAACCTTGCGATGTTGATAAACTCAAAGAGCTTTTACTTAATTCGTTAAAAGTACAAAGCGTCGAGCTGAGCGCGCAGCCAGAAGACAAAAATGGCGGCATGATAGGCGAAAGCTTACCGATGCAAACTTTGATTACGCAAATTCGGCAATTTGCCGATTCGCCTTTCCCGGTGTTGATTGAGGGCGAATCTGGCAGCGGTAAAGAGCGCGTGGCTAGCAACTTTCATCGCTTTAGCAAGCGCGCAAAACAACCTTATTTGTCGATTAATTGCGCAGCCATTTCGCCCATGCTGGCAGAATCTATTTTATTCGGCCACGCCAAGGGCGCCTTTACTGGCGCGGCTACTGCCAATGCGGGCTATTTTGAGGACGTGAACGAAGGTACGCTTTTCTTAGACGAAATTGGTGAATTGCCGCTAGAAATGCAGGCAAAATTATTGCGCGTGCTAGAGAATGGTGAATATACGCGTGTGGGCGAAACGCAGGTACGCAAAAGCAAAGCGCGCGTGGTGGCAGCCACCAATCGAGATTTACGCGCCGAGGTGCGTGCAGGTAATTTTAGAAGTGACTTGTACCATCGCTTGGGTGTTTTTGCGGTTAAAGTGCCGCCTTTGCGCGATTTGAATGGGGATAGCCTGATTTTGCTGGAGCATTTCAACACTTTTTATGCGCGCGAAACTAGTCAGCAAGCCTTTAAATTGGACGATAGCGCCAAAGCGCGCTGGCTAAGTTATCACTTCCCAGGCAATGTGCGCGAGTTGCGAAATATCATTATTCGCTTAATTGCAAAATACGCAGGCCAAACTGTGAATGAAGTACAGCTTTCTGCCGAGCTCGATTTATCGCGCCAAAATGAGGTGGATGGCGTGCCAGCGATGAGTAATACGGGTGATTTATCTAGTTACGCTGTGCAACATTTGCAAAACGAGGCCAATGTGAGTTTGGATCAAGTATTAAAATCCTGGGAAAAAGCCTACGTGGATGCCGCCATGCGCATTACGCACGGCAATTTGAGCCAGGCTGCGAAAATGTTGGGTATCAACCGCACTACCCTTTATTCGCGCATACAACTGCAGGAAGAAAATTAGTAAAAATAATATGTATTATGCGCACTTTGGTTTAAAAGAACCGCCTTTCAAAATCACCCCAAATACCGAAGTTTTTTTTACGGGCGGCAATCGTGGCGCGGTGCTGCAAGCCTTAATCTACGCCATTGGCAGTGGCGAGGGCATTGTAAAAGTGGTGGGTGAAGTGGGCAGCGGCAAAACCATGTTGTGCCGCATGCTGCAAACCATGTTGCCAGAGAATGTTGAGCGCATTTAC
>JANOWN010000055.1:0-4076 GCA_031417915.1 Methylotenera sp. | reverse complement strand
GAAGTCGCCTCGGCGATTTTGATTTGTGTCAAAATATATTGAAGGTCATCTACGTTAATATTAAAGCTAGTGTTGTAATTGGCGGCCATGGTATTGCTCCCTATTTAAATATAAAAGTTAAAAAATTAATGACAGTAAAATAATGCTAAAAAATAAAAAAACGTTAATGGTTTAAATGCTTTGTGGATGCTATTGCATCCAGTTGTTCTAATATGTGTAAGCAAGTCGCAATATCTGCGCTTGGTAGCAGTGAGAGAACATCCTCCCCCGCTGAAAACTTTTGTGCGATTCTGTACTGAAGGTAGCTCAGAATTTTTTCTGTCTTTTCAGTATCAATCAAAGTTTCCATCACACACCTCCTCATATAAAACTTAAACCTGCTGCTAAAAACTGTTGTTATTTACGTAATATTTAGTCGCCGCTTTTAACCAAAAACTTTTACCTAAGCACTAAATGATCAAATTGACTTTATGTTGTTTGTTTGTATTGGCCATTAACTTCTATAACCATTAGGTGATATGCTAAATTGCTTGGAGGCCAATTGAAATGGGTTTTACATCCCTATTTTCATGGGTTGCATTGCTTAGCCCACCCAGTTGATTTTGCTTAGCCCACTAGGACAAATGTCCTGCTTTTGCGACTAATGGTGACTTGATAAAACGCGACGTTCGGAGTTTGGATTGATTGGTTGAAACCAGCGACCCTCGCTATGTGCGCTCTCGATTGCGCGCACTAGTAACTCTGCGGGGGATTCTTTATTGATAACGCCGCAAGCGCCAAGCGCAAGGGCTTGGCGTGTAAGCTCACGCGAGTATTGTTGACCGATTAGGATAAGGATACGATGACGGCCAAGTACAGCCAGTTGTGAGAGAAAATCTAGACTACTTTGGTTGGAAAGTTCGTAATCTAACAGAATAACATCGGGCTGCTGTTGAATAATGCCAACGATCGCAGCGTTACGTGAACTGGCTGTGCCTACTAACTGCATACGCGGATACTCGCCCTGAATAAGCTTAGAAAGCCCCCACAACACAGGCGGATAATCATCTACCAAAAATACTTGGATACTAGAACTGATTGGAGATGCGGCTAAATTATTCACTGCGTGCCTTAGAAGCAAGTTAACGTGAATAAATATTAGCAGTTTTTAGAAGCTATTAAATGGGATTTTAATCCCTTTTTAACTAGGATAAAAGTCCTGCGAGAATTTGTGCTTTTGAGGCTTCTCGAACAAGCCTAGACTTTCAAACAAACCTTCGTTAAAAACACTGTTTAGCTAAATTATTGCCCTGGTCTTTGCTCATGCAGCTTATGCTCAATTGCATACATGCACAGCTCGAGCCGATTTTCCAATTTTAGCTTAGCGTAAATACCAGTCAGATGATTTCGCAAAGTATGCTCACTCATGCACAAGCGATCTGCCACGGCTTTGTTACGTGCACCAGGAATCAATGCCATGGCGGCAACTACTTGTCGCTCTTTAGGCGTAAGCGTTGCAATCTTACCAAGCTGAGCTGCCTCATGAGTCGTCGCTGGCACAGCATTTAAGCTTCTTAGCAAGCGACTAGTCGCTGCGCGATCAAACCAAATTTCGCCAGCATGCACATATTGAATTGCACGTAAAATTACGTCAGCGTCTTCGCTTTTTAATACCACGCCGCTGGCACCGCCTAGAATCGCACGCTGATGCACAGCGGGATCTTGCGCGGCGGTGAGCACCAATACGCGTGCTAACGATTTTTGTAACAATTCTTCCAGAAAGTCTAGGCTGCTCTCGCCGTTTAAATCAAGGTCGAGCAAAATCACATCTGGTTTTTCTGTGGTTAAAAACCCAAATACTTCCATTCTATTACTGGCTTTGCCCACTACCTGCATGCGAGGTTTTTCGCCTTCAATCAGGCGCTCTAGCCCCCACAGCATACTTTTGTGGTCATCAACCAACAATATGCGTATAGGTTTAACTGATTCAGGCGAGTGCTGCATAACGTCTATCCTTTAATTGAAGCGGTATTTCCGCAGTGACTACCGTCTTGCCTTCATCTGCTTTATCACCTGTATGGTGGTTAACGCTGACTGTGCCGCCGAGGTGCGTCACACGCTCGGTCATAGAACGCGGTTTAAAGTGCGTAAAATCTTGCGAGCTATCAGCTTGATTAATGACTTCGATCACAATTTGATCTTGCTGATAATATAAATTAATAGCTGCTTGCTTGGCCGTGGTGTGGCGATTGATATTGCTTAAACCTTCGCAGACAAGTTGATATATTTCAGTCGCCAGTCGCTCGCTTACTTTTAGCTCATCGTTAGTATTGACGGCCACTTCAATGCCATGTCGATGTTTATATTTTTTTGCTAATTCCAAAATGGCTGGTAACAATGGCTCGTCTAAGCGCTCTTTAAGGCCGCCCACATATTGGCGCAATTCCGAGATACTTTCAGTGGTCATATTCACTAAATCATCCACTTCTGACGCTATCGCTTCGCCATCAGGAATTTTGCGGCGCAAGGCTTGCAGGCCTATTTTAAGCCCGATATAAGGCTGAATGGTGCTGTCGTGCAAATCGATAGATATTTTTTGGCGCATGGCGGAAGTTGCAGCGGCGGCAATTTTATCCAGCAAGTGAATGTTATCGATGCGTGGCGTAATTTGGTTCACTAATTGTTGTAAAAAAATCATATCTGCGAAGTCTAAGGGTTCTTTGCAGTTGGTGAGATAAATTCGGCCGATGTCTTGCCCGTGCAGGCGCAGCGGTGTGCTGGCGAAAGCATCCACCTCTAACAATTGAGAAATTGCTTCGCCATAATTGGTTTTAGTGTTGGGCGATTCCGCTCTCGGCTTATACATGGGCAAAGAGGGCACATACCATTCGGTTTCGCTGGCATAGCAAATCGACCATTGCGGCGGAATTGCCAGCAAGTGTGCCGCAATGCCTTCGTCTAACAATTGCCCAAGTAGCATAGGCTTTTCATGGTCGTTCGCCACTTTAAATATGATATAACTGCCTTCTGGCATTTTCATCACAGCAATACAAGCATCCGCGCCGTAAAACTCGCGAATGCTTTCCAGCGAATTGCCCATTAATTGCTCCGCACTTAAGCGCGGATCTGGCATGCAATTTATCTCGCTCAATAGCTTTAGTTGACGCTTTTGCTGCACAACCAAACCACCCCAGCTGGCGATAAAATAGCCTAATATCAACAACGATGCTTTGTACATCAGTGCTGGATATAGCGTGTTTTGTGCGACTGGCGTGAGTGGGAAAAAGTAAGTTAATATTGATAGAAAAACACAGGCAACGGTAACTTTGAAGCCCTCTCTAAACCCGTAACGAAACGAGGCCACAAGAATAGCAAAGAAAAAAAATGAAAATAATGGACTACCCAAACCGCCGCTAAAGTAAATAATAACGGCGTAACAAGCTAAATCTATCCAATGCAGCCATGCTGATGGCACAATTTTATGCATGCCATCGGGATAAGCACAGTGCAATGCCGCATAAGCGCAATATAGTGCTAATAAGAAAATGTAGCCCCCTGCAACTGGGCTGATGCTGCTAGAGATATGTAGTGTGAAGAAAAGTAAAGCAAACACAGCCAACGCAAGCCGCATGAGCGCTATCGTTTTTGAACGAACTTCCGTTTTGCTGGTACTATCTCTGATTACTTGCGTATCATTCACCTAATGATTTTCCCAGTTTGCCCAACTCACTTTAGCATCTAAATTGGCACCTTAAAATCTATACTACAAGTGCTTTAATATACACCGTATGCTAGTCATGTAGCACGCTGCACGCAATAGCCTGATTGGGCTAATATGAATTAGTGCTAAATTAGCTTATTTACATCACTAAAAATACCTGCCCTGCAAGCCAATATCCATGCGGCTTCTGGCAACATTCAATGTTAATTGTTTTTGCTTGGTTTTAATTACCAGACCGTACAAACAATAAAACCCTCACATGGAGGGTTTTGTTGTATAAATAAGAGCTTGGCAGTGACCTACTTTCGCATGCAAAAAGCATACTATCATTGGCGCTGGTTCGTTTCACGGCCCTGTTCGAGATGGGAAGGGGTGG
>JANOWN010000054.1:0-5047 GCA_031417915.1 Methylotenera sp. | reverse complement strand
CGTAGAAGTGCGTAAAGTTGGCACACCTCGCACGTTTGATTTTGCAATTCTTGACCATACTGACGTCGGTACGCCTTTGGGGCTAGATTTTGATACGGGTATTAAATTATCTGGCACGCGTTTTACTTTTATGCGCGGCGGCATCGCCAAGCTGCACCGCGCGCTTTCGCAGTTTATGTTGGATACACAAACCGAGCAACATGGCTATGAGGAATGCTACACGCCATATTTGGTGAATGCGGAAACGCTGACTGGTACAGGTCAATTGCCAAAATTTGAAGAAGATTTATTTAAGATTGATATTCGACCCGTAACGTTAACTAAATCTGCATATATTTCGTCTGGTAATGAGCAAAACAGCATAGATGTAATTAAGCAGGCAAGTAAAGGGTTTTATTTAATCCCAACTTCCGAAGTCACTCTCACCAATACTGTGCGCGATGAAATCGTGCCGCTGGAAAGCTTGCCAATTAAGCTGACAGCACATACGCCGTGTTTTAGAAGTGAGGCGGGCAGTTATGGTAAAGATACCAAAGGCATGATCCGTCAGCACCAGTTCGACAAGGTCGAGATGGTGCAAATTGTGCATCCAGAAACCAGCTACGCGGCGCTGGAAGAGATGGTTGGCCACGCCGAGAACATTTTGAAAGCATTGGAATTACCGTATCGCGTGGTTTCACTTTGCACGGGTGATATGGGTTTTGGCGCGGCGAAAACCTACGATTTAGAAGTCTGGCTGCCTGCACAAAATACCTACCGAGAAATTTCTAGCGTGAGCAATTGCGAGGCGTTTCAAGCCCGCAGATTACAAGCGCGTTTTAGAAACGAAGCAGGCAAAACCGAGTTTGTGCATACGTTAAATGGCTCGGGGCTTGCAGTAGGGCGCACACTGGTAGCGGTGTTAGAGAATTACCAAAACGCCGATGGCAGCGTGACGATTCCGAAAGTGTTGCAGCCTTATATGAATGGGCTGCAAAAGCTCAGCAGTTCTTAAATTACTTCAAAAACAGCTAGCCTGCAGACCGCATGGATATTGGGTTGCAGGCCAATTAGTTTTGAAACTAGAATTAATTATTCGCAGCCAATATTTGTCGCTCGCCAGCAATTTTAAAGTCATTTTGCTCAGGATTGTGGCTAGCTTGGTAGCGCAGTAAAATACTGTGATAGCTACGTATGGATTCCACAAAAATCACTGGTTGGCCACAGTTGCAATAGCCATATCTAGCATTCACGTAATAACTAGGATTATTCAACATCACCAGCGTTTTTTTCACGTCGGCCCAGCTATTGGGGTTGAGCTTCAAACGTTGCGCCAGCACCCGCGCATCTTCCACATGCGCATAGCCAATATTGTACGAGGCCAAGGCCATATAAATACGGTCAGGCTGAGGAACGCGATCAGGAATCGTATCTACCATCAAATTGATGTACTTTGCGCCTGCAGGAATGCTTTGCTTAGGATCTAGCCTATCTGTAACGCCCATGCGGTCAGCGGTTGATTCCGTCAGCATCATCAGCCCGCGCACATTGGTGGGCGAAGTGTTAAATGTGTCCCAATGCGATTCTTGGTAACTAATCGCCGCCAACAAGCGCCAATCAATACTGGTGATTTCTTGCGCTTGCTGAAAAAGACGTTTGTATTTAGGCAGAAGCGTATTGCTTTTTACTAAAAAAGTCTTTACATCCAATGGGTTAAGGCGTTTTGCATTGCCATGATAGCGATCAACCAAATTTCGCAGCGTGCCATCATTTTTAATTTTGGTAAAAAACGCGTTGGCTTTTTCAAGTAGTTTTGGGTCAGAGTCTTTAGAAAGCGCCCAGGCGATTTTTTCTGGCTCACCCACGGCAAAAGCCACGCCCAAATTCGGATAATAGTTCTGTAAAATAGAAATTAAATGGCTATCCGCAATAGTAAATTCAATTTCACCATTAGCGACTTCGGTGAGTAGTTTTTCAGAGTTCGCGTTATCTCGCTCTTCCCAAGCAAGGCCTGGCTCGTGTTCGCGCAACTTGGTTAATCGCTCTACAAAGCTTGTGCCTGTTGGCACGACGATATGCAGGCCGACTAAATCTTTCAGATTTTTTGGCGGTTTTTTGTTTGTCGCTTTGTTGTAAACCACTTGTTGCTGTACATCTTGATATGGAATAGTGAAACTAATGCGTTTTTTGCGCGCCTCGGTCACGGTAATATCGGCCGCTGCAATGTCGGCTTTTCCATTTAACACCGCTGGCAAAATCTGGTCGATATGGTTGCTAACAATCAGTTTTAATTGTGTGCCGTCATTGAGTTCTTTAATAAATAACTTAACCAAATCATATTCAAGCCCAGCAAATTCGTTGCTATCGTTCACATAATAGGTGTTGGGGCTGTTCATGGTCACAAAGGTGATGACTTTAGCTTTTTCTACTACTGGTGCGGGTCTAGCAGGTGGCGCGGATGGCTTATCGCAGCTCACAAATACCAGTGAAAATAACAGAAAAATATGGGGGAATTTATACAAAAATTAACCTTTAAAAAGCCGATTTATTTCCAGCGCTCTTCAACTTTTCCATCGCCAGCAATCAATACCACGCTAGTTAGGCCGCGAAAAATACCATGCTCAACCACGCCAGGCGTGTTGTTGATGAGCTGATTGAGTGATTCTTCAGAAATCGATTTGTCAAATGCCATATCCAAAATAAGGCTGCCATGCGAGCTAATAGATAAGCCATCCTTGGCAGCATTCTGACGCAAATCTCCTACGCCGCCAGCCGCTTCTAAACTGCGCTTTACGGCTTTCCACGCCATCGGCATCACTTCAATAGGAATCGCGTAATTGGTACCGATGCGATCTACCAATTTGCTTTTATCTGCGACCACTACAAACTGTTTTGCGGCTTTCGCCAGCAGTTTTTCTAGCACTAAATCGTAGCCGCGACCCTTTAGCAGCGTCATATCTGGGGTGATTTCATCGGCGCCATCCACATACAAATCAATCCCAGAAACTTGTGTGAGCGAAATTACATTTAAACCCAAACTTTGCGCCTTAATCATGCTGATATTTGAGCTGGCAATCGTCGTCACTTTAAGGTTTTCATCCGCTTGGCGGCGTGCCAGCTCTTCGATGAAATAATTGGCGGTAGAACCAGTGCCTAAGCCAACCAGCATGCCGTTTTTCACGTATTTTGCAGCATGAATTGCAACGGCCTGTTTATCATTCATTGGTTTATCGTTCATGGTGCTAATCTCCCAAGCTTTTATTTTTATTGTGAAAGAAATTCGCTTAATTGTTGCGACCTTCTTACGGTTATAATAGGCAAATCTACACCCTAAACCAAGTCATTTTCACACTCATTTATGCAGTTAATAGCACCCGCAACGGGCAAAAAAAGTCGTTTTTCTTATCCTGCCAATGGCTTAGATAGCTTATCTCTTGCAACACTTTCATGTAGTTTAAAAACAACAAAATCTCCACTTGTTGTAATTACGTCAACTGCGTTTGAAGCGCAACGTTTGCTGGAAGAAATCCCTTATTTTTCGCCAGATTTACGGGTAAATTTGTTGCCTGATTGGGAGACGCTGCCTTACGATGTGTTCTCGCCGCATCCCGATTTAATCTCTGAGCGGCTCGCGACTTTGTACCAAATCAGCCAAAATGTTTGCGATGTGATGATTGTGCCAATCGCCACGGCTTTATTGAGGTTGCCGTCGATTGCATTTTTATCTGCGCATACTTTTATGCTTAAAAAAGGTCAGAATTTAAACCTAGATGCGCTGCGAAATCAATGTGCGCAGGCGGGCTATCACCACGTCAGCCAAGTCATTTCACCTGGTGAATTTAGTGTGCGCGGTGGCTTGGTCGATTTGTTCCCTATGGGCAGCGTGTTGCCTTATAGAATTGATCTTTTTGGCGATGAAATTGAAACTATTCGCACCTTCGATATTGATACCCAGCGCAGTCTTTATCCAGTTCCCGAGATACGCTTGCTGCCTGCGCGCGAGTTCCCGCTTGATGAGGCGGGCATTGCTAAATTTAGAAGCAATTTTCGTGAACAATTTGAAGGCGATCCGCAACGCGCGACTATCTACAAAAACGTCAGCAAAGGTGTCGCCAGTGGCGGTATTGAATGGTATTTACCGTTGTTTTTTGACGCGACCGCAAGCTTTTTAGATTACTTGTCACCAAGTGCCAATATTTGTTTACACGGTAATGTGGACAAGGCCGCACAACAGTTTTGGACAGAAGCGAATTCTCGCTACCGATTATTGGCGCATGATGCTGAACGCCCGATTTTAAAACCTGAAATATTGCTGATAAAAACCGAAGATTTTTTCGCACAAACGCAAGCTTTCGTCACGCTAACATTAACGCATGAAGCAGGCGAAATGTTACCCGCACTCGATATAGAGCGGCGCGCAGAGCAACCATTGCATAAGCTGCAAGCCTTTATCCATGCGGATTCTGGAGAATCTAAAAAACAAAGAATTTTAATCACGGCAGAAAGTTTAGGCCGCCGCGAAACGATGGCGCAGTTATTTGCCGAACATGGCTTAGCCATTAGCACTTGCGAAACTTGGGCGGAGTTCGAGAACAGCCAAGAGCGATTAATGCTGGGCGTCTCGTCACTACACAGTGGTTTTACAGATGACAAAATTGTCGTTATCACCGAATCCGAGCTTTACTCTGGCACTGTGCGCCAGCAGCGCCGTCGCGAGAAGGAAAAAGCACGAAACACAGAGGGCATGCTCAAAGATTTATCCGAGCTGCACTTTTCAGATCCTGTCGTGCACGAGCAACACGGCGTGGGGCGCTACAAAGGCTTGGTGAATTTAGATTTTGGCGAAGGCGAAACCGAATTTTTGCTGCTGGAATATTTTGGTGACGATAAATTATACGTACCAGTCTCGCAGTTATTTTTAATTTCACGTTATTCGGGCGGTCCGCCAGAAAGTGCGCCGCTGCATCGTTTAGGCTCTGGTCAGTGGGAAAAAGCCAAGAAAAAAGCACTGAAGCAAATTCGCGATACCGCAGCTGAACTGCTCAATCTCTATGCCCAGCGCGCGGCG
>JANOWN010000053.1:0-28574 GCA_031417915.1 Methylotenera sp. | reverse complement strand
TGCAGACCAATAACCATGCGCCTTCCAGAGCCTTTATTTCACCAAAACTGAGCTTAGAAGCAGCCGTTTACAACGCGCTTAAATTGGGCTTGGCAGATTACGTCAATAAAAATGGCTTTCCCAGCGTGGTGTTAGGGCTTTCGGGCGGCATCGATTCCGCCCTCACCTTGGCAATCGCCGTGGATGCGCTCGGCAAAGAACGCGTCAAAGTGGTGATGATGTCATCCGAATTTACCGCCAGCATGAGTGTGGATGACGCGATAGAAATGGCTAATCTAGTCGGCGTTAAATATAGTCAGCTACCTATTGGAGCTTTGTTCGAACTGTTCCGCGAAACACTTGCACCAGAATTTGGCGATTTACCTTTTAATACCGCAGAAGAAAACCTGCAAGCGCGTATTCGCGGCATGTTGCTGATGGCGCTTTCGAACAAATTTGGCAGCATTGTGCTCACCACTGGCAATAAATCTGAAATGGCCGTGGGCTACAGCACGCTGTATGGCGACATGGCAGGCGGATTCTCACTGTTGAAAGATGTGCCAAAAACTTTAGTGTATAAACTTGCAGAATATCGAAATTCGCTTTCAAAAGTGATACCTGAGCGCATCATCACCCGTGCGCCCAGCGCCGAGCTGCGTGCCAACCAAACCGACCAAGACAGCTTGCCGCCTTACGAAATTTTAGATGCCATTATGCAGGCTTATGTGGAAGAAGATTTAAGTCGCGATAAAATCATCAAGCTTGGATTTAGCGAAAAAGATGTGAGCCGCGTGACTAATTTGATTGACCACAACGAATATAAACGCCGACAAGCGCCAGTTGGGGTTAGAATTACGCAAAGAGGATTTGGTAAAGATAGGCGTTATCCGATAACATGTAAGTTAAAATTTAACTAAAATATTTGGGAGCTAGCATGAAAAAAATTGAAGCTGTGATTAAACCATTTAAGTTAGACGAAGTGCGCGAAGCATTAAGTGAAATAGGCGTGAACGGCCTCACAGTGACTGAAGTAAAAGGTTTTGGTCGCCAAAAAGGCCATACCGAACTTTATCGCGGCGCGGAATACGTGGTGGATTTTTTACCTAAAATTAAAATTGAGCTAGTGGTTACCGATGAAATGGTAGAAGCCGCCATGGAAGCCATTATCAAATCTGCACATACTGGCAAAATTGGCGATGGTAAGATTTTTGTGAGTGGCATTGAGCAAGTGGTGAGAATTAGAACTGGTGAAACGGGTGAGTCGGCGGTTTAAGCAACCTGCCCAATTAAAAAATTAAGTTCTTTTTTTGGGTCTAATTTACGTTAGAAGCAAAAGGGCAAATATGAGATTTATACTAATTTTAATTTTGTTGCTGCCTAGTATCACAATGGCTGAGCAGTACATATGTTCGTACCCGAACTATACTAATGGTGACCCAGTAATTCTAAAAATAAAAATCAATGGAACGACTGCTACCATCGATGGGAAATTTCCAGAGGAATATAAAGTATTGGAAAATAACAAATATGGTGTGGTACTTGCCCGCTCATTCTCCAGCGAAGGCACAGAGTCACCAAAACAAAATGATGTAGGTCTATTTGGTTTAGTAATTGATAAAGTCAAAATGAAAATGGTAAGAGGCAATATCACGTATGGTGATATATCTAATAGCTTAAGGTCTGGCACATGCACACAATAGACCTTCTAAGCCTAAGCCTAGGCTAAAGCGCGTCCCTTATGTCAAACGTTAGCTTTAGCTCGTAGGTTGGGGTGAATGCTATTTATGAACCCCAACACTGCTAACTACCTGTCTTTCCAAACGCTACGCACGTAATCTAAATCTTCTTGCGTATCCACGCCACTGGCAGGTGCATGTTGTGTGATTGCCACACCAATTTTAAAACCGTGATGCAGCACACGCAACTGCTCTAAACTTTCAATCTTTTCAAGCGGCGCAGGTGTTAAGGTTGCATACTTTTTCAAAAAACCCACACGATATGCATAAATGCCAATGTGGCGATGCGCCTCGATATTTTTTTTGTATATTTCGTCACGCGGGTAAGGAATGGGCGCGCGGCTAAAATACAGCGCGTTGCCGTTAGCATCCATCACCACTTTGACGACATTCGTGTTTATCATATTGGCTTCATCATGAATGGCATGGCAAGCGGTTGCCATCACCGCATCTTTACTCTTAGCCAAATGTGCAGCGACTTCTTTGATTAATGTTGGGTCGATTAAGGGCTCGTCACCTTGCACGTTCACCACAATTTCATCGTCATTCCAGCCCAATTTTTGTGCAACTTCGGCAATTCTATCTGTGCCAGAAGCATGATCAACACGCGTCATCACAGCTTTGATATTGTACTCCGCCGCTGCTTGCATGATTTTTTCAAAATCCGTCGCAATCACAATTTCGCTTGCGCCGCTTTTGACGGCCTGCTCTGCAACTCGTACCACCATTGGTTTTCCAGCGATGTCTAATAGCGGTTTTCCAGACAACCTTGAACTCGCATATCTGGCAGGAATAACGACTTTGAACGTCATTTAGTCGCCTTTTTCATCTCGCGCATACTCTTTTTCTGATAATTTACGCGCTTCGTCTTCTAACATCACAGGAATGCCATCGCGAATTGGATACGCCAGCCGCGCCGATTTTGAAATCAACTCGTTGGCTTTTTTATCGTAGATGAGCGGCCCTTTGGTGACTGGGCAGACCAAAATTTGAAGTAGTTTTGAATCCATTATAATTCCTTACTTTTTTGCTAATTTACTTAAAACAGATGCCATCAAACCCGCATCAATATTGACTTCTACTGGCAATACCCAGCAATTTTTGCGCGCGAATAATTTACATTTTACGGCATCTTTTTCCGTCATGATAATCGCATCGCAATCAATATTGGCTAAATCTTGCGCGGAATATGCATAATGATCAGCAAAACCAATGCTGGCAAAGCTAAGCTCTAAATGACGCAAATGCTCAAAAAACCGCTCTGGCTTACCAATGCCGGCGATAGCGGTTACTTTTTTTTGTTTAAAATCGGCCGCTGTTGCGGTTAAACTTTTATCTGTGAGATTATAAAATTGCTCGCCGACCAGCTGCATTTGATAAGCATTTGCTATCGTCTTTTCACCATTACAGACAATCGCATCGACTGTGTTTAATCGTTCAAGAGGCTCACGCAATGGCCCAGCAGGCAATAGGCATGCGGTCTGCAGGCCTGCATTATCAACGATTGCAATCTCGAAATCGCGCTTTAAACGATAATGCTGCAAACCATCATCGCTAATAATCACATTACATTCTGGATGTGCTTTTAGCAACTCCGTTGCGGCATCCACGCGATCTGCGCCCACCCACACTGGGCAAGCGCTGCGGCTGGCGATTAGCACTGGCTCATCGCCCACAATGCTCGGCAAACTAGCTGGCATAACGCTGGTTGCCTGCGTTGCACTGCCGCCATAGCCACGGCTTATCACCGCAGGTTTGTAACCTTGTTGCTTTAACTGATTCACCAGCCAAATCACCACGGGCGTTTTTCCGCTGCCGCCCACATTGATATTGCCGACCACAATCACTGGCACGGGCAACGCGTAGGATTTCAACACACCAGCGCGATAAGCCCAACGCCTAAGCCCTACAATGGCCGCAAACAGCCATGATAGCGGCACTAAAATGAGGTAAAAAATTGCACCTTTTTTCACCCAAGCATTTTGGATAAAATATTTCACGAAAGCCTATGTTTTGGCAAGAACACTAGTCGAACTCTTTTTGATAAAGTTTTGTATAGTAGCCATTCTTTTTGATAAGCGACTGATGCGTGCCTGATTCGACAATCTCGCCTTGATCCATCACCAAAATTCTATCGGCGTTTTCGATGGTGCTTAAACGATGCGCAATCACAATGCTAGTGCGGTTTTGCATCAGTGTATCCAACGCCGCTTGCACGTGCTGCTCCGATTCTGTATCTAGCGCGCTGGTGGCTTCGTCCAGCAATAAAATTGGCGCATTTTTAAGAATAGCGCGGGCAATGGCAATGCGCTGACGCTGGCCACCAGAAAGGCGCACGCCGCGATCGCCAATTTCATTTTGCAGACCTTCTGGCAGCTGCGAAATAAATTCCCAAGCATGTGCAGCCTTGGCGGCCTCAATCACTTCTGCCTCAGTCGCATCTCTCAGTGTACCGTAAGCAATATTGTTAAAAACCGTGTCGTTAAACAAAATAATATCTTGGCTAACCAACGAAAATTGACTGCGCAGATTTTTTAATTCTAACGAGCGAATATCCACGCCATCCAACAACACCAGACCTTGTTGCAACTCGTAAAACCGCGGCAGCAAATTCATCAGCGTAGTTTTACCACCGCCAGAACGCCCCACCAGTGCCAACTTTTCGCCTGGCTGAATAGTAAAACTTAAATTGTTGAGTGCAGGTTTTTTGGCATTTTCATAACGTAAACTCACGTTTTTAAATTCAATTTCGCCACTTGAGCGCGCAATTTGCTTTTCGCCTTCGTTAATTTCGGCAGACGTGTCGATGACTTCAAACACGCTTTGTGCGGCGGCCAAGCCAATTTGTATATCTTCATTCGCCGCAGTGAGATGCTTAATCGGCGAAATCATCATCAGCAATGCGCCGACAAATGCCGCGAATTCGCCCGCGGTAAAATGCCCAACTGAGTAATACACAATGAGGCCCAGCGCGACTGCGGCAAGAATTTCCACCACTAAACTATTAAAGCCTGAAATGCGCGTGAGCTTCATTTCTACTGCACGATTTTTAAGCACAATTTTAGAAAAGCGGTCGTATTCGTAATCGGTCGCCCCAAAAATTTTCACAATACGCTGCCCAGAAATCGCCTCTTCCGCCGCCTTGGTCATCTCGCCCACGGTGCCTTGTACTTGCTTGGCACTGGCGCGCAATTTGGGCGTCATCCTGCGTAAATACAAACCCATTATTGGCGCGACTAGGGCAAAAATTAAAGTGAGTTTCCAATCTAAATAAAGCATATAACACACCATGCCGACTACAGTCAGCACGTCACGCACCACATTCATGGCCACGCGCGTGGTAACAATGGATAAACGCTCAGCATCAAAAGTGAGCTTTGAAGTCATCATGCCAGCGGAATTTGCATCGAAAAAAGTGACAGGGAGTTGCATCAAACGCGCAAACGCTTCTTGCCGCAAAGTGGCTACCACGTGGCGCGCCACATAACGCATACCATAGGTGGAAGTGAAGCTAGCCAAGCCACGCAGAACCATCAGCCCAAACAACATAAGCGGCAAGAGCACCACTTTGTCGGGGGATTTATTCACGAAACCTTCGTCCGTGACCTGCTTAATCAGCGCTAAAAAAGCCGTATTGCTGGCAGCCAAAATAGCAATTGAAATAATGCTAATGGCGAAAAAAACTTTGTGCTGCCAAGCATAGCGAAACAAACGCATATACAACATTTTTGCGTTGGCGATATGTGGTGTTTTGTCTTTATTGCGGGAGGATTTCGACATTAATTTAGGTTTAAATTCTGACAGTCGAATACTGAGAGAAAAAACTCAATACTATTCGGCGCCAATCTGTGTAGCGAAAGTAATATGCGTGTAATTGGCTTGCCGCGCGGCTTCCATCACGTTCACTACGCTTTGATGCGTCGATTTCGCATCGGCATTAATCACTATAGTTGGCTCTTTACCATTGCCGCCAGCCTTGGTGAGCGCCGAAGCAATACCTTCTACACTCGCGCCATCTACCGCGTTGCCGTTGACCATATAATGCCCAGTCGCATCCACTTCAACTGTAATCACCAATGGCTTATCTTCTGGTGCATTAGCTTCAGCGGTCGGCAAATTGATTTGCAATTCGCTGGTGCGCGAAAAAGTCGCGCTAACCACCAAGAAAATAATTATCACCAATAACACATCGATTAAAGGCACGAGATTCATCTCGAGCTCTTCGTGCCGTCTGCCGCGTTGAAAATTCATAATTAATTTCTCTGACCGTGTAATATTTCTACGAGCTTGATGGCTTGTTGCTCCATATCTACGAGCAAATCGTCCACTTTACTGCGGAAATAGCGATAGGCAATCATGGCTGGCACCGCCACCACAATACCCGCTGCGGTGTTATAAAGCGCCACAGAAATGCCGCGCGCAAATTGCGCTACATCGTGGCCACTATTGGTAAACGAGCCGAACAGCTCCACCATGCCGATGACCGTGCCCAGCAAGCCCAATAACGGCGCCACTGTGGCGATAGTGCCTAATATCGGCAAATAACGCTCTAATTTGTGCGCAACGGCGCGACCTGTTTCTTCAATCGCTTCTTTAGTCACTTCACGCGAATTTTTTGCGTTTGATAATGCACTCGCAAAAATTTGACCTAATGCTGAATGCTGTTCCAATTTATTCAAGGTTTCTTTCGTCACGCCGCCCTGCCCCAGCCACTTCTGCACTTCTGGCAACAAATTTGTAGGCGCGACCACCTCGCTGCGCAAAGCCCAATAACGCTCACCAATAATCGCCAGCGCGATAATAGATGCAATGATAAGCGGCCAAATTGGCCAGCCAGCGGCCTGAATAATTTCCCACACAGCGACACTCCTTAAGATTTCAAAACTTCCGTTACTTTAGCTGGAAGCGCGCATTTCGGCAAGTTTCTTTATGCCAAGATTTTGATTAATAGCTATCATGCCAATAGCGTGGCTGGCTTTGGCGCCAAGCCGTCATTTTTATAGGATTATTCTTTTTGAAATCTATCAAAACTGCACCTTGATAATCAGAGCGATACGTAAACGCGCCACTTTCCTCAAAACGTTTTTCAATCAATGGCTTAGGATGTTTAAAACGATTCAAGTAGCCGACAGTAAAAATAATCTGTTTTGCACCAACCGCTTGTACAAATTCCACGGTAGAGGAAGTTTTGCTGCCATGGTGTGGCGCAATTAGCACATCACTTTTAAGTAAATAATCTTTTTCTAAGCCTTTATTATTTAAAACAGAATCGCCATCACCCCCATGGATATTGGGTTTCACGTATGAATAGCCAGCTTTAGCCGGTATATTCTGCGGGGACAGCCCTTGTGGTTGCAGGGCATGCTCTAAAAGTAAACTTTCGGCTTCTTTTTCAATGTCTCCCGTGAGTAAAATGCTGCCAAATTGGCTGGTCACTTTCACCACGCAACTGCGGTTATTGTCTTTTATTTCGGCGTTTTCGTAACTTTCTAAACTTGGGTGTAGCACTTCAAAATGTACGTTATCCCAGCGCCAATACTGGCCTGAGAAGCATTTTATGGATTTTTTAGGTTTCATTTCGTTCAGCAAATCGAACGAGCTCGCTAGCCAGTTCACTGGCACAAGTGCTAGCACAGAAGCTGCGCCACCGCTATGGTCGATGTCGTCGTGGCTCACGATAAACCCGTCTAGTTTCTTCACACCTTCGCCGCGCAAATACGGCACCACAATTTTGCTACCCGCATCCGATTGCGCCGAATAGCGCGAACCTGCATCGTAAAGTAAGGTGTGATTTCTAGTTTGAATCACCACCGCCAACCCCTGTCCAACATCCAAAACAGCCACGCGCATTTCGCCAATTTTGGGTTTTTCAACTTCTACAAAAAATAGTGGCAACAATAAAATGATGCCCAACCAACGCTGCGGAAAACCTCGCGGCAACAAAAGCCACAACATACCTAACATCGCCACCAACATTGTCCACATTGGCGGGGAGGCTTGTTGCCAAGTGGGTAAATTCGCCAAATAATTGAGACCGTGCATGCAAATTTCTAAAATAAAATGAGAGGCTTGCAACACAAAATTGAGATTGAGCAAGCTACCAAAAATCGCCAACGGCACAACCAAAAGCGAAATAATGGGAATGGCAAATGCATTAGCGAGCGGCGAAACGACGGAGGTTTGCCCGAACATGAAAATGAGCGGCGGCAGCAAGCCCAAAGTAATCGCCCATTGCGTGTTAATGGCGGTTTTAAACCAATGCGCGGCTTTTAATCTGTTGACTGTGACGTAGGCAATCAGCGCAACTGCGCCAAACGATAGCCAAAAACCTGGCGCGATGACGGCCCACGGATCGAACAAAACTACCACGATTAAGGCGATGGCCAGCACGCGCGAAACGGCCAAATTGCGCGCCAACAAAAGCGCGGTGGCAAATGTTAGTAACATAAAAACAGTGCGCTGCGTGGGCACCGACCAGCCCGCCAAAGCAGCATACATAAGCGCGACCAGCACACCCGCAATTGTCGCTGCTTTGCGCGTCGGCAAGCGCATCACTAAACTGGGTATTCGCCGCCAACTAAACGCAACCAATGAAAAAGCCAAACCCGCCAACATGGTAATGTGCAAACCAGAAATCGACACCAAATGTCCAACTCCAGTTTTAAAAAACACGTCCCATTGCGCTTGCGAAATTTGACTATCGTCGCCCACTACCAATGCGCGAATCACGCCTGCATATAGCTTATTTTCTAGGGTTTGAGAGATTTTATTGCCAATTTTTTCGCGCGCTTGTTCAATTACATAACTGGGTTTCCACACAAAATTGGTGAGTTTTTTATAACCACTTTTGTTGCGAATGGCGCCCGTGGCGCGTATATTTTCCGCCAGCGCCCAAGCTTCAAAATCGAAACCGTGCGGATTATAAGTGCTGTGCGGGCGCTTGAGGCGCACAGTGAATTGCCAGCGCTCGCCCGCGTGAAAGTGGCTAGTCAGGTTGGACGCGTTTTCTGGTTTGGTAGATTCAACTTCTCGATAATAATTGAGCGAAATATGCTGTGGGATTTTTGGTGAATTTAGTGCATCTTTTGTTAAAACCTTTTCAACATCAAACCTAAAACGCTCGCCGTGCTCAGTGACTTCTGGCAAACTCGCCATCACGCCTATAATTTCCACATTTTTCTGTTGCCAATCTTGCGGCAATTCATCACTTAATCGTAGCGTTGCAAAAGTCGCCGCCCAGAGAAAACCCAGCAACCCTGCAAGCACAAAAAGACTTAATTTTTTTACTAAATGATGTTTAAATCGAATAAAAATAACTAGGCTGCAGCCTAATATCCATGCGGATCCCAGAGTATATGCAACATCAGGTAAATGGGCTTGTTGTTGCAACAAAAAAGCGCCAAATACAAAACCCAATGCAAAAATAATCATTTGGGTACTGCGACTATCATTTAGCCAAACGAAATAAGTTTGCCGTCTTGTAGCCGATATTGCCGTTGCATTTTTGCCGCCAAACCCAAATCGTGCGTGACAACGACCAAGCTGGTATTTTGCTCTTCGTTAATTTCCAACAATAAATCAAATACTTGGTTGGCAGTCACGCGATCCAAATTGCCAGTGGGCTCATCCGCCAGCACGCATTCTGGCCGAGAAACCAGCGCGCGCGCCAACGCCGCACGCTGCCGCTCGCCGCCAGAAAGCTCACTTGGCATGTGTTCAAAGCGATGCGATAAACCTACTTTTGTAAGCATTTTTTTTGCGCTTTCCAGCGCCGTTTCGCGAGGTAACCGACGAATCAACAGCGGCATGGCGACGTTTTCGATGGCGGTGAATTCTGGTAATAAATGATGAAATTGATAGACAAAACCCAAGGTTTGATTGCGCAGCAGACCTTTTTCGGCTTCCGACATTTGGCTCAAATTTTTGCCCGCCAGCTCAACATTTCCGCTGCTAGGCGCATCCAAGCCGCCGAGTAAATGTAACAAGGTACTTTTGCCCGAACCAGATTCACCGACAATGGCGATTTGCTCACCTTTGTTGATATTCAAATCGATACCGTTTAGCACGGCGACATCTAAGCCAGAATAGGTTTTGCACAGGTTTTTGCATTGAATAATGCTACTCATAGCGCAAGGCCTCCGCTGGATTGATTTGCGAGGCTTTGTAGCTTGGGTAAAGTGTCGCCAGCAAGCTTAAAATAATCGAAGTGAGCGTAATCGCCAGCACGTCCGACCACAGCACTTGCGACGGCACTTCGCTAATATAATAGACATCTTTAGCCAAAAATTGTACGTGAAATAGGTTCTCAATAAACGGCACAATCACGCCTATATTAAGCGCAATTAGCAAGCCCAGCGCGACTCCCAGTAAAGTGCCGATGATGCCGATGAGCGCGCCTTGAATGATAAAAATGCGCATAATGCTGCGCGGGCTGGCGCCAAAAGTGCGCATAATTGCAATGTCGGCGCGCTTATCGATAACCGCCATAATGAGCGTGGAAACGATATTGAACGCGGCCACCGCCACCACCAGCACCATAATAATCGACATGATGCGTTTTTCCATTTTAAGCGCAGCGAAAAAATTCGGATTTTCTTGCACCCAATCGCTAATGTAATAATTGCCTTGGCTAGCGAGCTTGGCAGCGATAGCTGGCGCGACTTCTGGCGTTAAAAATGGGTCATCTAACTTGATGCGCAAACCAGTGATTTTGTCGCCCATACGATACAATTTGGCGGCATCTTCCATGTGAACGAGCGCTAGGCCAGAATCGTAATTTTGGTAGCCCATTTCGAACAAGCCAACGAGCTTAAATTGCTTCATGCGCGGCATGGTGCCGACTGGCGTCGCTTGGCCCGATGGTGACATGAGCACGACTTTTTCGCCTACCGTTGCGCCCAAAGCGTAGGCCAAATCTGCGCCTAAAATAATGTTGAATTCGCCTGCGCGCAGGTCGTCCAGTTTGCCAACTTTCATTTTATCAGCAAATTCAGCCACTTTAATCTCATCCTCAGGCACAATGCCGCGCACCAGCGTGCCTTGTGCAGCCGAATTAAACGACAGCATGCCCTGCCCCATCACAAAAGGTGCGGCCGCCAGCACATGCGGCGTGCCATCAATGCCAGCCACCACCTGCTGCCAGTTTGAGAGCGTGTTATCACCCTGCGTAATTTGCAGATGCGAAGCCACGCCTAAAATGCGATTTCGCAGTTCAGTGCCAAAGCCGTTCATCACCGAAAGCACGATAATAAGTACCGCCACGCCAAGCGCAATGCCGACCATGCTAGTGATAGAAATGAACGTACTAAAGTGATTTTTGCGTTTTGCGCGTAAATAGCGCATGCCGACAAACAGCTCAAACGGCAAATTGGAAAATATTGACATAGCAGAATCTTAGCAGTTTTATGCAGCTAAGATTCTAACCAAGCTAGAAAAATTTAATGCTTAAATTGACAGAAGCTAAATTTAAATGGCCACGCGTACCCATTCGCGCTGCTTCATCAGCGGCACGCCCATCTCCAGCACCTCGTCGTTGCCGGCAATGTTAATTTTAAATTTATTGCCGCGTTTATATTCGCTTCTAGGCATAATTAACGATACTCGATTAGATTTTCTATCATCTAAACCACCTAACAGTACGCCAGAATAAGTATTAAACTGACTCGCGTTAGCGTCTGCGTCATCCACAAAATAGCCAGTTAATGCTTCTGAAAAATTATTTTGATCCATGCGTCCAACCTTAACCGAGCTGCCGTGTGTACCAAGCACTTCTAACCCAGCGCGATAAGTGCCATTAGCTTGTTTGCGTATACTTTTAATTTCAGCAATCACAAATAAATCTTTATCATCTGCCGAGGTATAGCCAATCAGCTTGCCAGTTTCTATCCAGCTGCTATAAGTTTTGCCTAAATCCACACCAAAACCACGCGCGCTTTCATCCACCAGCCACCAATTTTCGCTACCCAGCTTATTTTGACTCGGGTTAAAAACTTGAGGCGCCTGTTGCTGAACGTGTTGCGTAGCTACGCGCATTTCAAAGTCGTACAAGCCATCATCTTTTTGTGGCTCTGGTTTTTGCATAGGCTCTATGATTAACTTAGGTTTTGCGGCATTTAAGCGGCGGCAAATATCTTCTAAGCCATAGCTCACATTAATCAGTTTGTTGCGCTTATTTCTAGGTTCACTTCTGCGTTGGCGCTCGTAACCTTCTACGCACCAATCCACGCGCAATTTTTTAAACAACTTCACGATTACTTCTCTAGAGGCCATTTTCTCTAAACCAAACGACTGCAATGGTTTTTGTGTGTCCACCGCGCATAAATAAGCTTCTATCTTATCGACTAAGCGCGTGGTTTTCCAAAAGCGATAATCAGCAAATTTTTCAACGGCGCGAATGCGCTCTGGGCCTTTGTCCGATTCAATATTAATAAAAAATTGATATTTATCTTGCTTGTGCTTCACCGTAATTAATGGATTGGTCGCCCAAATTTTAAGAATTTGCTCAATCATTTGAACTTGCAGACGGCTATAACTACCTTTATGCAAGGTATCCATCATAAAGCCTTGTTTTAATATGGTCGCAAGGCTGGTTTCCTTTGTTTGAAAGTCATACAAAAATAGGTTGGCATTCATTATTGACAAATTTTCAGCACATTTGATGACTTTACAAACATTTGTCCAAGTGCCAATTGGCGCAGGCTGGTCATCAAAATAGCGCCATTTGGCCGCTGCAAAAGTTGCATTTAAGTGACGCGCTAAAATTAAATTCATTTTTGCATCATCCAAAACTATTTTATTTTGCGCTTGGTAATAATCTAAAAATTGGGTATACGCGACATAAAGTTGACGCTGATATAAATAGACTGTGTTGTAAATATCAGCTTCCACTTCTCTACTTAATCTCAATGTAGTTAAGTACTTGTGTGTTATTTTTTTGGCGTGCCGGTAGGTTTTTCTGTCGATCTCCAGCACCAAATCTATACGGCGCTCTAAAATATTATTTTCAGTAAATTGAATTTTTACCAGCTGAGAAGTGATTTCTTTTAGCGCATCTAGCTCGTCCATTTCGGTGAGCGTGTCCATCCACCCAAGATTTTTTTGCGCATCTTGAGAATAAAAAATCGCCTGGATTTTATGTTTTACTGTCGCTAACATTTTTAGTACCTGCTCAATAAAAGTGAATGACATGTTCACTTTTGCAACATACATGCCAACATTTTTTATTTATTAGATTTACTAAGAATAGTGCTGATAGTTAAATTCTTGACTGCAACTTCATTGACACCTGCTAAAATACCCTACATTCGCTTACAAACACAATAGCCCGTGTGGGTTAAAGCGCCATTACACTAGATTACGCATATGTTTACAGGAATTATTCAATCAATTGGCCACATCGATGCCATCACGCCGCAGGGCGATGATTTGAAGCTTTCAATCCGCGCCGCCAATTTAGATGATGTCATCGCGGGCGATAGCATTGCAGTGAATGGCGTGTGTTTAACGGTTGCACAGCTTAACAACACGCATTTTGAAGCGCATGTTTCGAAAGAAACACTGAGCGCGACTGCGGGCTTGGATAATAAAAATGCGGTGAATTTAGAAAAAGCTTTGCGCCTGAACGATAGGCTGGGCGGGCATTTGGTGAGTGGTCATGTCGATGGCGTGGGTAAAGTAACGCAATTTACTAACTTAGGCGATTGCTGGCTACTGGCGGTGCGCGCGCCGCATGCTATTTCAAAATACATCGCCAAAAAAGGCTCGATTTGCTTGGATGGCGTGAGTTTAACCGTGAATACAATTGAGCAAGATATTTTTAGCATGAACATTATTCCGCATACTTTAGAAAACACCACACTTAACCATTTAAGCGCTGGCAGCCGCGTCAATATTGAGATTGACCAAATCGCGCGTTATGTAGAGCGCATGACTGAATGGAATAAAACTTAATGCCGCTTAAATCGATTAGCCCAATTACTGACATTGTTGCCGACATTAAAGCGGGCAAAATGGTGATTCTGGTAGATGACGAAGGTCGTGAAAATGAAGGGGATTTCGTCATTGCTGCCGAATTTGCAACAGCTGAGCACATCAATTTTATGGCCAAATTTGGTCGCGGCTTAATTTGCCTCACACTCACCGAGGCACGCTGCAAACAGCTCGATTTGCCGCAAATGGTGGAGAAAAATGATTCGCGTTTAGGCACTAATTTTACTGTATCAATTGAAGCTGCAACTGGTGTCACCACTGGCATTTCAGCGGCTGACCGTGCGACCACAATCAAAGCTGCTGTTGCCAAAAACGCGCACGCAGCAGATATTGTCAGCCCTGGCCATGTGTTTCCGCTCGCCGCGCAAAATGGCGGCGTATTGGTGCGCGCTGGCCACACCGAAGCAGGCAGCGACTTGGCAACTTTAGCTGGCTGCGAGCCTGCATCTGTGATTTGCGAGATTTTAAAAGACGATGGCGAAATGGCGCGTTTGCCCGATTTGGTCGAAATCGCGCAACAACACAACATTAAAATTGGCACCATTGCCGATTTAATTAGTTATCGCAGTGAAAACGAAAAATTAATTGAGCGGGCTGCAGACCGCATGGTTATTACCTCGTATGGCAGCATGCGTTTAGTGGCTTATCGCGATAAAATTACTAATGAAACGCATTTGGCGCTGGTAAAAGGCACGCCGAGCGCCGAGCAAGAAACATTAGTCAGAGTTCACGAGCCGCTTTCTGTGTTCGATTTGCTCGATAGCAGCAGCCGCACGCATAGCTGGAGTTTAATCGATGCGCTGCAAGCTATATCCAGCGCGCCTTCTGGTGTGGTTGTTTTATTAAATCATAGCGAATCTGGCGACGATTTAATCGCGCGGATTCGAGGTGCGGATGAGCCGATTCGCACTAACCAAGAGCTGCGTACGTATGGCATTGGCTCGCAAATTTTGCTGGATTTAGGTGTGCGTAAAATGCGCTTAATGGCGACGCCGCGCAAAATGCCGAGCATGGACGGCTTTGGCTTAGAAATTACGGGCTATTTAGAAGCGAATTAGTTTGTGCTAAAATAGCGATCATTGGAAAATATGAATCTTACAGGTCAGTTTCTCATCGCGATGCCCGCCATGACAGATCCCTATTTTTCTAAAACCGTCACCTACATTTGCACGCACAACCAAGATGGCGCTATGGGCATCATCATCAACCGCAGCGCGGATATCAGCGTTGCCAACTTGCTCAAACAAATCAAGCTTGAAACAGAATCTGCCCCGCTACTGAATAAAGCCGTGCATTTTGGCGGCCCAGTGCAAATTGAGCGCGGCTTTATTTTGCACGAACCAAACGCAGAATACGATTCCACCATCGTCGTCAATCACGCCGTGGCGCTCACTACTTCCAAAGATATTTTAGAGGCCTCGGCCGAAGAAAATGGCCCGCTCAAAATGCTCATCGCCTTAGGCTATGCGGGCTGGACGGCAGGTCAGCTTGAAAATGAAGTCTCGCAAAACGCCTGGCTAAGCTTAGAAACAGCTGATCTGCAACAAATTCACAAATTGATTTTTGACGCAGATAATGCAGATAAATTTGATTTGGCCATGCGCTTGATGGGCTTGAACTTAGCCAATTTATCGGAGGTGGCAGGCCATGCTTAACCAGAGTCATTTGCCGATTTTAGAACGCAGCTATCCCGACATCACTGGCACGCTACTGGCGTTCGATTTTGGCGAAAGGCGCATCGGTGTGGCCACTGGTGAAACCATGCTCAAAGTCGCGCATCCGCTCACCACAATTAATAGCGAAGAGAACGAAGCTAAATTTACGCAAATTGGCGCACTCATCCACGAGTGGCGTCCCGCCCTGTTAGTGGTGGGTTTGCCCATGCACATGGATGGAGAATCACACACAATGACAGGCTTGGCGAAAAAATTTGCGCAGCGGCTAGAAGGTCGTTTCAATTTGCCAGTAGTGATGATAGACGAACGTTTAAGTTCAGCAGATGCCACACAAAATTTGAACCAAGCTGGCGTTAAAGGCATTAAACAAAAAGCTATGCTGGATGCGGTTGCCGCGCAAAGCATATTACAATCTTATTTCGATGGACTTCCAAATTCATAATATGCAATTACCCGATCCTGAAGTATTACTGAGCGAAATTACCGCTAAAATACAAGCCGCGTTGCAACCAAATAGCGCACTGGTCGGCATCCACAGCGGTGGCGTGTGGATGATGCAGCGTATTTTAAAATCCATCGGCAAAGACATTCCACACGGCATGTTAGACGCCGCCTTGTACCGCGACGATTACGCCGAGCGTGGCTTAAAAGCTGAGCCTAAGCCTTCCGATATCGCATTTGATGTCACCGACAAACATATTATTTTAATTGATGATATTTTTTACACTGGCCGCACCACGCGGGCTGCCATGAACGAATTGTTTGATTATGGCCGCCCTGCCAGCATTACATTGGCGGTGCTAATCAATCGTGGAGGCGCGGAGTTACCGATTTTTCCCAATATTATCGGTGCAGAAATTTTGCTGAAACCAAAGCAAAATTTACAACTTTCGCAAGATACCAGAGGCAAGCTGCGCCTAGCTTTGGAGGCCGCCGATGCATAACCCGCAACTCGACGCTGACGGCAAATTAAAACACCTTTTAACCATCGAAGGTTTGCCGCAAAAAATCCTCACGCAGATTTTGGATACTGCCGAATCCTTTGTCGGCGTAGCTGAACGCGACATCAAAAAGGTGCCACTGCTACGCGGTAAAACCGTGTGCAATATTTTCTTCGAAAACAGTACGCGCACGCGCACAACATTTGAAATTGCCGCCAAGCGCCTTTCTGCCGACGTGATTAACTTGAATGTTGGCACATCATCGCAATCAAAAGGTGAGACGATTTTAGACACGGTGAATAATTTAATCGCCATGCACGCCGATATGTTTGTGGTGCGCCACGCGCAAAGTGGCGCGGTGCACTTTATTGCACAGCATGTGCCAGATAACATCAGCGTCATTAACGCGGGCGATGGTCGCCACGCGCACCCAACTCAGGGTCTATTAGATGTATTCACGGTGCGCCGCTACAAGCCAGATATGCATAATCTGCGCGTGGCTTTGGTGGGCGACGTATTACATTCACGTGTTGCACGCAGCGAGATTCACGCTTTGACCACTTTAGGCGTGCCCGAAGTGCGCGTGATTGCACCAAAAACCTTACTGCCAGCCGATGTGGAAAAACTCGGCGTACGCGTGTTTCACGACATGAAAGCTGGGCTAAAAGATGTGGATGTGGTGATGATGCTACGCCTACAAAACGAGCGCATGACAGGCGCACTTTTACCGTCTGCACAGGAATATTTTAAAACCTTTGGCCTGACGCAAGAAAAATTAAGTTACGCAAAACCAGATGCCATTGTCATGCACCCAGGCCCGATGAATCGCGGCGTGGAGATTGATTCCAGCGTCGCCGATGGCAGTCAATCGGTGATTTTGCCGCAAGTGACTTACGGCATCGCAGTGCGCATGGCGGTAATGGCGATACTTGCTGGTGGTCAGTCCGCAGGCGCTAGCGCTGGCGGACTTCGTGGCGGAGGAAATGCATGAAAATTTACGCTAAAATAGCAGGTCTGCAGCCCAATATCCATGCGGCTTCTGGAGGTGCTATTTGAAAATTCACATTAGAAACGGTCATTTGATTGACCCAAAAAATAACATCGATAAACAACAAGATGTGTTTATTGCAGCTGGAAAAATTGTCGGTATCGGCAAAACGCCTACAGACTTTGTGGCGAATCAAACCATAGATGCGACTGGTTTAATTGTCACGCCTGGCTTTGTGGATTTGTCGGCAAGATTGCGTGAACCTGGTTCGACACATAAAGCCAATCTAACAAGTGAGTTGCAAGCCGCAGCCGCTGGTGGGGTGACCAGCCTCGCTTGTCCTCCCGATACGCAGCCAATATTAGACGAACCTGGGCTAGTCGAAATGCTGAAACACCGTGCCAAGCAGCTTAATTTGGCGCATGTATATCCGCTAGGCGCGCTCACGCGCCAACTCGAAGGCAAACTATTAACAGAGATGCATGCACTTAGCGAAGCGGGTTGCGTGGGCTTTAGCCAAGCCGATGTAGCGATGACCGACACGCAAGTGTTGTGGCGCGCTTTTGAGTACGCCACGACGTTTGGCTACACCATTTTTTTACGTGCCGAAGACTATTATTTGGCTAAAGATGGCGTGGCGCACGATGGCGAAATTGCCAGCCGCTTGGGCTTAAAAGGCATACCAGCAGCGGCTGAAGGTTTGGCGATTGCCAGCATTTTACGCATCGCGCATGAAACCAAAACGCGTATTCATTTATGTCGATTATCCACGGCTGAAGGTGTGGATTTGGTGCGGCAAGCCAAAAAAATGGGGATTCAAGTGACGGCGGACGTGAGCGCGCAGCATTGTCATTTAACCGATATGGACATTGGTTACTTCAACGCACACACCAACCTGAAGCCGCCACTACGCAGCATGCGCGATAAAAACGCATTATGCCAAGGTTTAAAAGATGGCGCTATTGATGCAATTTGCAGCGACCACACGCCCGTCGATGACGACGCAAAACTGTTGCCGTTTACTGAAGCCGAAGCAGGCGCGAGCTGCCTAGAATTGCTGCTACCTTTGACGCTGAAATGGGCGGCGGATAACAAAGCCAGTATGTTTGACGCGGTTGCAAAAATCACTGCCCTACCAGCCAGTATATTAGCTATTGCTGGCGGAAATTTAAACCTCAATGCGGATGCGGATATTGCAATTTTCAACCCAACATTAGAATGGACAGTAACTACCAGCCAGCTTAAAAGTCATGGCAAAAACACGCCATTTTTAGGTTTAGCAATGCATGGCCGAGTGCAAACCACATTGCTACATGGGCAAATTGTCTACCAAATTAACTAAAATTTACATCGGTTAAAGTCCTAAATACTTGACGTGTGCGCTAAAGGCGCAGATAGTTACTTTTCTCGTGGCTGTATCATTTAGTTTTGTAGTATCAATTTTCGGTTAGACATTATTATTGGGGAGTAAAAATGAGTTCACTTTTAAGTTCTTTAGGATGTTGTTTTTGGTGGTTTCTAGCGGGTACATTGCTGGGCTGGTTACTTAATCGCTGGTTGTGCAAATGTTGCTGTAAAGCACCTCCAAGTAGCGGTAACACCACGCACACTGCCGCACCTGCCAAACTAGCCGACGTGCCTGCTGCACCAGTGGCAAAAGCTGCACCTGCAGCGCCAGCAGCAGCGCCGAAAGCCGCAGCACCAGTTGCAGCTACCATTGACTTAGCCGCAGCGAAAAAAGCGGGCTTTGCCATTAAAAATGCAAATGATCTGACTGTTGTAGAAGGCATAGGCCCAAAAATTAATGAGCTATTCAACAATGCGGGCATTAAAACCTTTACTCAGCTAGCTGCTGCAACTGTTCCACAAATGCGCAAAATTCTAGATGACGGCGGCTCTCGCTTCCGCATTGCCAATCCAGGCACTTGGGCGCAGCAAGCGGCATTAGCAGCTAATAACAAATGGGCGGAGCTTAAAAAGTTGCAAGACAAACTTTCTGCTGGCCTTAAAAAATAAAAGGTGACTAATATGCATAACAATCAATCAAGCTATAACCGCTGGAGCTGGATAGTTGCGCTCATTCTCGCCTTAATATTGCTGTTGATGTTGCTGACAGGCCGCGGCCCATCGGGCGCGTGCTGTGGCGCTTCTGGCGAAGCCGCAGCCCCAGTTGAAGGCGCAATGCCAATAGCGCCTGCTACCGAGGCTGAAGCGTTTGGTTTTACTGCCACAGCCAATGATTTCACTAGCAATGGTGATAGTGCCAATGTTGGCTGGTTTAGCCAATCTGACGCATTAAAAGCACTGTTAGCAGGTGGCGATGATTTGCAAGCACAGGGCGACGATAAAAACGTGGTACTTAGAGGCACGGTCGATTCTGAAGCCGCCAAAACGCAAAAAGGCGCAGATGCACAGGCGTTCTTTGGCTCTGCGGTAACTGTGGATAATCAATTGCTAGTAAAAGCTGCAGAGCCTGCAGCAGTGATGCCGCCACCCGCGGCTAAACTCTACTTTGATACGGGCAAAACTGCCTTGCAGGCAGATGCAGATGCAACTTTAGCACCCGTTATCGAGTGGCTCAATGCAAACCCTGCCTCTAAAGCAGTAATTTCAGGTTTTCACGATCCGCGTGGCAACCAAAAGGTGAACGAAGACCTTGCCTATAACCGCGCCAAAGCAGCACATGCGGCGCTTATTACAGCAGGTATTGATGTCATGAGAATCGAGTTGCGTAAACCTGAAAACGTCGATGGTGGCGGTGATTTGGCCGAAGCAAGACGCGTTGAGGTATCTGTAGAGTAATTAAACTTAGAATGTTTAAGCTATAACAAAAAAGCCGACTTTTAAGTCGGCTTTTTTTACTTCTGACTAACTTCTCGGGTTAGCTTTTTAAACCATGTACTAAACCATGCCTAAATGATCCAAACTAGAAGAATTATCTCTATCGTGCGCGGCTTTACCTTCTAGTTTAATTTTCAAGCGAATATCATTCACAGAGTCGGCATTACGCAAGGCTTCTTCGTAGCTAATGTCGCCAGATTCATGCAAATCAAACAAAGCTTGGTCGAAAGTTTGCATGCCAAGTTCGCGTGAACGCCCAATAATTTCCTTAATTTCGTGCACGTCACCTTTGAAAATTAAATCTGAAATCAAAGGCGAATTAATCATAATCTCAATCGCAGCGGCGCGGCCAATACCATCTGATTTCGGAATTAGCCGTTGCGAAATAAACGCACGCGTGTTCAGCGATAAATCCATCAGTAATTGGTGGCGACGCTCTTCTGGGAAGAAGTTAATAATACGATCCAGCGCTTGATTGGTGCTATTAGCGTGCAAAGTTGCCAAACATAAATGGCCTGTCTCAGCAAACGCAATCGCGTAATCCATGGTCTCACGATCGCGAATTTCGCCAATCAAAATTACATCGGGTGCTTGGCGCAGGGTGTTTTTAAGCGCAATGCCCCAACCATCCGTATCCACGCCCACTTCACGCTGCGTAATAATGCAATTGATGTGGTCGTGCACAAATTCCACTGGGTCTTCAATGGTAATAATATGGCCGTAGCTATTTTGGTTGCGGTAGCCCACCATCGCCGCCAGCGAGGTCGATTTACCCGATCCGGTTCCGCCGACAAAAATCACCAAGCCACGTTTAGTCATTGCAATATCTTTAAGCACTTCTGGTAAGCCTAAATCTTCAAATTTTGGAATTTTTGTAGTGATGGTACGAAACACCAAACCCACAGAGCCGCGCTGAATAAAAGCATTGACGCGAAAACGCGCCACACCAGGAATGCCAATGGCAAAATTACACTCATTCGTCGCATCAAACTCGGCGGTTTGCTTATCATTCATAATCGAGCGTGCAATTTCGCGCGATTGCTGCGCAGAAAGTACTTGTGAGCTGATGGGCGTCATTTTACCATCAATCTTCATGGCTGGCGGGAAACCTGCCGTGATAAACATATCGGACGCTTTTTTTCCGATCATCAATCGCAGCAAATCAAATACAAACTTTTCGGCTTGGCCTTTTTCCATCACATCATCCTAACTATTTATATTTAAAAACATGTTCTGCAAGCCAATATCCATGCGGCTCCTGGAGCATCTGTTTTAAATTAATTTAACCTACTCTTTAACCCACGATCGAATCTTTATTGGCCGCTTTACCGCGCGCTTCATTGGCAGAAATCACATTACGGCGCACCAAATCTTGCAAGTTTTGATCCAGCGTCTGCATGCCAATGTTTTGCCCAGTTTGAATCGCCGAGTACATTTGCGCCACTTTATTTTCGCGAATCAAGTTACGAATCGCTGGCGTGCCAATCATAATTTCGTGCGCAGCCACGCGGCCTTGCTCATCTTTGGTTTTACAAAGTGTTTGCGAAATCACAGAACGCAACGATTCTGACAACATCGAACGCACCATTTCTTTTTCCGCTGCGGGGAACACATCGACAATACGGTCAACGGTTTTCGCGGCCGAGCTGGTGTGCAGCGTGCCGAACACCAAATGGCCTGTTTCTGCGGCGCTCAATGCCAATCGAATCGTCTCAAGGTCGCGCATCTCGCCCACCAAAATCACATCAGGATCCTCACGCAATGCAGACCGTAGGGCGTTTTGGAATGACAAAGTATGCGGGCCGACTTCACGTTGGTTAATCAAGCATTTTTTGGATTGATGCACAAATTCAATCGGGTCTTCCACCGTTAAGATGTGCCCCATTTCGTTTTCGTTAATATAATCCACCATCGCCGCCAATGTGGTCGATTTACCCGAGCCCGTTGGCCCTGTGACCAGTACAATGCCGCGCGGCGTATTGCAAATCTCTTTAAAAATCGGTGGGCAATTCAGTTCTTCTAGCGTTAGAATTTTAGAAGGAATAGTCCGAAATACCGCGCCAGAGCCGCGATTGTGGTTAAACGCATTAACCCGAAAGCGCGCTAAATTTGGGATTTCGAACGAGAAATCGCATTCCAGCGTTTCTTCGTACACTTTGCGCTGACCATCGTTCATGATGTCATACACCATGTCGTGCACTTGCGTATGATCCATGGTCGGCACGTTAATTTTACGTATATCACCGTGCACACGTATCATCGGCGGCAAGCCTGCGGAAAGGTGTAAATCGGATGCTTTATTCTTAACCGAAAAGGCGAGTAAATCTGAAATATCCACGAGCAGCTCCTGCTATAATAAGTTCGTTAAGCCAACTTGTAATAAACCACATAAGGTTTATTGTTTAGATAATTGAATTATGGACACAATTTACGATTCCTTGCAAGCAATTCAAGCAAATATTGCGCATGCAAAACAGGCGGCGAATCGAACTGATGCAATTACGCTACTCGTGGTGAGCAAAGCACAACCTGCGGAAAAGCTACGCGCGGCATATTTGGCGGGTCAGCGCGCGTTTGGCGAAAACTACGTACAAGAGGCCATAAGCAAACAGGAATTACTGAAAGACTTGGCGATTGAGTGGCATTTTATCGGGCCGATTCAAAGCAATAAAACGCAACTCATCGCACAACATTTTGACTGGGTACATTCGGTGGATAGGCTCAAAATCGCGCAGCGTTTAAACGACGCGCGGCCAACATCACTTGCGCCACTTAATGTTTGCATTCAAATTAATAGTAGTGAAGAAGGCTCCAAGAGTGGCGTGGATATTGCCTCGCAGGCCATGCTTGCAAAGGCCATTGCTGCGATGCCAAACCTTAAATTACGCGGTATTATGGCAATTCCCGCGCCTACAAAAGAGTTTGCAAAACAGCGCACGCAATTTAAAATAGTCGCCAATGCCTTTAAAAATCTGCAACAGCAAGGCTTTAAACTGGATACTTTATCCATCGGCATGTCGGATGATTACGTTGCGGCGATACACGAAGGTGCTACTATCGTACGTATTGGTTCTGCGATTTTTGGTGCACGAACTTAAACATTCTTTATGAGAAACAACACATGAAATTAGGTTTTATTGGCGGCGGCAACATGGCACAGGCACTGATTGCTGGCCTAAAGAATAAAAATGGCTTAAGCCAAAATTTTGCCATGCGCGACATCACAGTCATCGAGCTGGAAGCCAATAAGCGCATGGCTCTCGAACATGCCTTTGACATCAAGACTTCAGCCGAAATTAATGAAATAAAAAACTGCGACGTGATTGTGTTGGCAATAAAACCACAACAATTGCCGCAACTCGCCAAAACACTCGCACCACTACTCAAAAATCAACTCATCATTTCCATCGCCGCAGGCATTCGATTGACCGATTTGTCGCGCTGGCTGGGCAATTACACAACAATTATTCGCGCCATGCCCAACACGCCGGCGCAAATACAGGCTGGCGTCACCGGTTTATACGCCATGCCCAATGTAAGCAAAACGCAAATCGCACAAGCTGATGTAATACTAGGCGCCGCGGGCAGCACTTTGTGGTTAGATTCTGAAGAAAAATTGGATGTCATTACCGCCATTTCTGGCAGCGGCCCAGCTTACGTGTTTTATTTAATCGAAGCTTTACAAGAAGCCGCACTGGCGCTAGGTTTGAGCGAACTCCAAGCCAAGCAACTCAGCATCGCCACCTTTAAAGGCGCGAGTTTATTAGCCGATGTCAGCGATACGCCAATTGCCACATTGCGCGAACAAGTGACTTCAAAAGGCGGCACGACGGAACAAGGCTTACTGAGTTTAGAAAGCTCAAAAGTAAAACAAGCGATTGTATTAGCTGCGCAAAAAGCCTGCGAGCGCGCTAAGACCCTAGGGATAGAACTAGGGCGCGATGAATTGGGGAGCGTTTAAATGTTTGCTAGCGCGCTTCATTTCTTGCTTGTCACCGTTTTTAATTTGCTCACCATGTTGTTTTTATTGCGTTTTTTCATGCAATTGTTCAGAACACCTTTCAACAATCCGCTGGCATACATGGTGATTTCGCTCACCGATTTTGCGGTAAAGCCTGTGCGCAAAATCATTCCAAGTTGGGGCAAGCTAGATTTATCCACCCTATTTTTAGCACTTCTTGCACAATTTTTATTGCAACTTAGCTTAGTTTGGCTACGCGATTTTCCGCTCAGCGTCGCAGGCGAATCGGTATGGGCAGGCCTAATAGGCATGAGCTTTCTGGGCGTGTTGCGCACAAGTTTAGATGTGTTTTTTTACGCCATTATGCTGCAAGTTATTTTAAGCTGGGTAAACCCGCACACACCCATTGCAGCTGTGCTAGACAGCCTCACTAGACCAATATTGGCGCCGATTCAGCGCTTTCTACCAATGGCCAGCGGCATCGATTTTTCTCCCATCGTTGCGCTGATTTTTTTGCAAATGCTGAATGTTTCCGTGATAAAAACTTTAGAATCACAATTATTATCACTTTTTTAAAACTTAAGATGCCTATATGAGCGACACCCTACAATCCAAAGTCAACGAATACCAGGAATGGCGTAGCAGCCTTACCCAAGTGATCACCAATTATCGCGATTGGCTCTCTAAAAGTGAGCATTCGGATGCGATTCAAGAGCTGCGCTTGTATGATGTGCTAGAAATGTTGAAACGCGACCAGCTGGTGATGGCATTTTTAGCGGAATTTTCGCGTGGAAAAACTGAAACCATCAACGCTTTATTTTTTGCGGATTTCAACCAGCGCTTGCTGCCAAGCGAGCCTGGCCGCACCACCATGTGCCCGACCGAGATTTTTTGGGATGCGCGCGAAGAGCCTTCGATTAAATTGCTACCAATTGAAACACGCGTGAGCGACGACACGCTGACCTACTTAAAAACCACGCCCAACGCATGGAAAAAGTTCCGGCTGAACGTAGATTCGCCAGAAGAAATGAAAGAAACGCTGCGCAAACTGATCGATCAAAAAGAAGTGTCACAAGTCGAAGCAGAAGAGTTTGGTTTATTTAACCCGCAAGATATTGGTATGATTCACGAGCTGGAAACGCAAGGCTTGCTGAAGATTCCCGTGTGGCGCCACGCCATTATTAATTACCCACATCCGCTCTTAAAAAGCGGCTTAGTGGTCATCGATACGCCTGGTCTGAATACGCTGGGAGCCGAGCCTGAATTGACGCTGAACATTATCCCCAACGCGCATGCGGTGCTGTTTTTAACCGCGACCGATACGGGTATTACGCAGTCGGACATGCAAATTTGGAACGATTTTATTAAAGGCCGCGCCAAATATAAATTGGTGCTGCTCAACAAAATTGACATGCTGTGGGATGAAATGAAGTCTAAACAGGATGTGGCGAATGAGATTGAAAAACAAGTCAATATCACCGCGCATCAACTCGGTATTTCGCCAGAAAGTGTGTTTGCGATTTCGGCGCAAAAAGCTTTAGTCGCCAAAATTAAAAAGAATCAAACTCTGCTAGAACAAAGCGGCATTATTGAATTAGAAACCACACTGGGCAACCAGATTATTCAGGCTAAACACGAAATTTTGGGCAGAACCGTGGCTAGCGAATGTTCTGAGATGATTAAAAACTCGCGCAAACTGGTGCAAGGGCGACTAATTAGCTTACGCGAGCAAGTGATTGAATTACGCTCTTTGCGCGGCCAAAATATAGATGCTTCCAAAGACCTTTTGGCCAAAGTGGTCGAGGATAGAAAGCGTTACGAGGCGTCGATTCCCACTTTTAATCAAGCCAATGACAAAATTAGCCATCTTGGCAAAAAATTATTGCGCCATTTAAGCATGGCGTATTTAGATACTTCGCTAGCCAAAGGTCGCCAAGCCATGGGCGACAGTTGGACTACGGTCGGCTTAAACAAAGGCATGCGCAACTTGATGAAACAGGCGAATAATTTGGCTGCTGGCGTGACTAAAGAAGGCAAAGACATTAAAAAGCTAGCGGATAATATTTATGGCGTTTTTCAATCCAGACATGGCTTTGACGTGTTTACGCCACCTGAACTTGATTTGTCAGAGTTTATGAGCAACATGAAAGCTCTAGAAAAAATTACCGATGATTTTTGCGCTGACCCTGTGAATGTGCTTACCGAAAAGCATTTCTTAATTCGCAAATTTTTCTTAGGTTTGGGTACACAAACACAAAAAATATTTGAGCAAACCGAAAAAAATTGCACACGTTGGCTTGAAGATGTATTGGGCCGACTTAAAGCGCAAATGACGCAACATAAAGACAGTTTGGATCAACGCACCAAAAACTTAACGGACGCCAAAGCCAGCACGGAAGCATTAGATAGCCGCCTTACGATTGTGGAGGCTGAATACGCTGCGATGGCGAAAGAAAGTCAGACTTTGGACAATATGTTGTTACATTTAATGAAAGCAGTGCAGCCCGCCATAAAAGCTAAAGCTGCGGCAGAAAAAAGTGTGGGATTGGATAAGTCATTAAAATTGCCCGATATGCCGTTTTTAAACGTTACTGCAATCCAGTGAGTTAAAAACTTTGTGTCTAAGTTAATTTGAGTTAATATTGTAGTCAATAGCGAGAAGTAACATTAAAAAGTATTTATTACTGTGTTTGATTTGTTTGCAATTGATTGCACCGTTTATTCACGCCCATGCTTTTGGGCTGGAGAATGCGCAAGCACATGCAAAACATGCGCATGCTATAAAAGATGTATTCCACAATCATGCGTCTAGTAGTAATTTTAATTTTCATATTGCCGATGTTAATCAACAAGATAGCATAGAAACGCCGCAAGTGATTGGCTTTATATTTAAAGTTGACAGCGGCGTTAAGCGCAACTTACTTATTGATTTAGATATACTTTTATTGGCTTGCGTACTGGTATTTGGTCTATTCGTGCGCATCAGCCAATCTCGTGCGTACACCTTTGATTTTTTATTCCGTCAACAACTCTTCTACACCCATCACTCTCCTCGCGCACCGCCTCGCTAATTAAGTCAATTTTTACTTTCGGTTAAATTTTAACCAATTGATTTAATTAGGAGTTTCTATGTTCAAATCCGCTTGCGTTGTGTGGGTTTTATTCACTTTATTAGGTTTACATCATGTCGCTTCTAGCGCTGAAAACCTAGCGGCAACCACAATTAGTTTAGAAGAAGCAACGACTCTGGCCTTACAAGCTAACCCAAATATTGCAGTAGTTTTGCGTGGGCGCGAAGTAGAAAGCGCGCAGGTACTACAAGCCGCCACGCGCCCTAACCCTACGCTATCAGGACAGGTCGAAGATTTACGCAGTCAAAACCGCATTGCTACTATTGCAATTAGTCAGCAACTAGAAACTGCAGGCAAGCGTGATAAGCGCATGGCGGCGGCTGACGCAACTTTGGCGATTGCAGACGCTGATATCCGTATTACTCAAGCTGAAATTAGTGCTAAAACTTACGCTGCTTTTTACCAAGTATTGGCAGCGCAACAAGCGCAGGCATTAGCACAAGAGTTGCTACAAATTGCTACCACTTCAAAGGAAACCACCGCCAAACGCGTGCTGGCAGGCAAGGTTTCACCAGTAGAGGAAACTAAAGCCAAAGTGGCTGAAGCTGGCTTGAAAATTGACTTAGCCAATGCCAGCCAGCAATTAGCTGTCGCCAAGCAGCGGTTAGCTAGCTTGTGGGCTAAAAGCACAGAGACAAATAGTCAAGTTGACTATATGGCAGTGGGAGAACTTGAAAACCTGAAAACGTTGCCTACACTGCATGATTTAATGGCGCAACTTACAGATTCACCGCGCCTTAAAAAAGCATCGCTGGCCATTACGCAAAAGCAAGCTTTAAGTGCTATTGAGCAATCAAAACAAACGCCAGATGTCACATTAAGCTTAGGCGCACGCCGAAATGAAGAACTAGGTGGCATTACACAAGCGATTATTGGCTTATCTATCCCCATCCCTGTATTTGACAAAAATCAAGGCAATTTGCAAAGTGCCAGAGCGCGAGAATTTCAGTCAATAGATGAAAAAACCGCACTAGAAAACCAATTAAAAACTGAATTGGCAGATGCTTACAGCCGCAGACAGTTACAAGTCGATGCGGCCAGTATGTATAAAAATGATATTTTGCAAGGTGCAGAAAGTGCTTATGGGGCCGCACGCAAGGGTTTTGAATTTGGAAAATTTAGCTTTTTAGAAGTATTGGATGCGCAACGCACTTTATTTCAAGCTAAAACACAATTCATCCAAACCCTAGCTTTGGCACGCCAAGCAGAGGCAGATATGCAAAGAATATTAGGGACAACAGATAACTTAAGTACAAACTTAAAGGAAGCGCCATGAAATTAAATAAACAAATGTGGCTGGTCATTGCCATTATCTTAGTGGGCATTGCAGCAG
>JANOWN010000052.1:0-2455 GCA_031417915.1 Methylotenera sp. | reverse complement strand
AATATCCACATACACCCAAACATTTGGCCTAGCATTTTCGCTTTTTATCATCGGCGGACCATCAGTGACTTTGACCGTCGCTACTTCACCCAATGGCACAGTAGCACCTTTTTCGGTAATAATAGGCAAGGTTTTGAGTTTCTCTACCGAGTCACGCAGCTCTCTTGGAAACCTTACATTGATTGGAAAGCGCGCTAAACCATCAATCTTTTCGCCAATATTATCGCCGCCAATTGCGGTAGAAACCAACATTTGCACATCATCAATATTTAAGCCATACCGCGCAATTTTAAGACGGTCAATTTTGACATCAATATAGCGTCCGCCAGTCACACGCTCTGCAATAACCGAGCCCACACCAGGTACAGTTTTCATAATACGCTCGACTTCTTCGCCAAGCTTTTCAAGTGTGGCTAAATCGGCACCGCCGATTTTAATACCTACTGGGCTTTTGATACCTGTAGAAAGCATATCGATGCGATTACGAATCGGCTGCACCCAAACATTTGCCATGCCTGGTATTTTCAGCCGAGCATCCAATTCTTTTACCAATTTTTCTGGTGTCATGCCAGCACGCCATTCTTCACGTGGTTTAAATTGAATGGTGGTTTCCAACATTTCCAGTGGCGCTGGATCAGTCGCAGTTTCCGCTCGACCTGTTTTACCAAACACCGTCTTTACTTCTGGTACAGTTTTGATGAGCCTATCGCTCAATTGCAAAATTTCTGAAGCTTTAGAAACGGATAAGCCTGGCAACGCAGTAGGCATATATAGTAAATCGCCTTCATCTAATGGCGGCATAAACTCACTACCCAATTTGCCAAGCGGATATAGCGTAATTAACACCACAATCAATGCAACACCCAATGTAACTTTTGGAAAATGCAAAACTTTGCTCAATAGCGGTTTGTAAATTGCAATCAGCCAGCGATTAAGCGGGTTGTCATGTTCAGGTCGAATATGCCCACGAATAAATATGGTCATTAGCACAGGAATTAAGGTTACCGACAGACCCGCCGCCGCCGCCATAGCGTAGGTTTTAGTAAAGGCTAAGGGTGCGAATAGCTTGCCTTCTTGCGCCTCTAAAGTGAATACTGGAATGAACGACAGGGTAATAATAAGCAAAGAGAAGAATAGCGCAGGCCCAACTTCGCTTGCTGCATCAATAATTACTTTTATGCGCTGAGTATTGTTGGGTTCACCATACTCATTTTTGTAACTTTCAAGCTGTCGATGCGCGTTTTCAATCATCACAATTGCAGCATCCACCATCGCCCCAATGGCAATCGCAATGCCGCCCAGTGACATGATATTGGCATTAACGCCTTGATAGTACATCACGATAAAACTCACCAACACACCTACTGGCAAAGCTACAATAGCGACTAGCGCAGACCTAAAATGCCATAAAAACACTGCGCAAACTAACGCGACGACGATAAACTCTTCAATTAATTTATGTGTTAAGTTATCTACTGCGCGCTTGATGAGCTGTGATCTATCATAGGTCGTGACAATCTCGACACCTTCAGGCAAGCTCTTTTTGAGGATGGCAAGTTTGACTTTTACTGCATCAATGGCTTCCAGCGCATTTTGTCCAGCGCGCATCACAATCACGCCACCTGTCACTTCGCCTTCACCACTTAATTCAGCGACACCTCGGCGTAGCTCTGGGCCAATTTGAATACGTGCTACATCGGATAATAGTATAGGCGTCCCACCCTCACTAACACTCAATGGAATGTTACGAAAATCCTCTAAAGATTCCAAATAACCATGTGCACGCACCATGTATTCGGCTTCGGCAGTTTCTACTACAGCACCGCCAGTTTCTTGGTTAGCCGATTGAATCGCCGAGACGACTTTTGATAGTGGGATACGGTAATTACGTAATTTATCAGGATCCACCTGCACTTGGTATTGGCGCACCATACCGCCTAATGTCGCCACTTCGGCCACCCCAGGAATGGTTTTAAGTTCAAACTTTAAGAACCAATCTTGTAGCGCACGCAGTTCGCCTAAATCGTGTTTGCCACTTTTATCGACTAGCGCATACTCATACACCCAGCCCACACCTGTTGCATCTGGCCCTAAGCTAGGGTTTGCGCCTTTGGGTAATTTTGAGGAAATCTGGCTCAAATATTCCAGCACACGAGAACGCGCCCAATATTGGTCAGTACCGTCATTGAATAAAATATAAACGAAAGAATCACCAAAAAATGAATAGCCACGCACAGTTTTCACGCCAGGCACTGAAAGCATGGTGGTCGTCAGCGGATAAGTCAGCTGATTCTCGACGATTTGTGGTGCCTGCCCTGGCCATTGGGTACGAATGATGACTTGCGTATCGGATAAGTCAGGAATCGCATCCAATGGTGTTCGTAGCATCGCAAATACCCCCCAAGCGACGACCATTAAGGTTGCTAAGAGTACCAATAAACGATTGTTGGCTGAC
>JANOWN010000051.1:0-75557 GCA_031417915.1 Methylotenera sp. | reverse complement strand
CCGAATTTCTTTTCAACCCCAGCAATATCCAACACGTCATCCACGCGCCTGAACGCATCGCGCATGGTATTGACCACCGTGATTTGTTCATTGACCAGCTGCGTAATATCTTTATCGCCCGTGGAAATAATGGTACGAATTCCTTCGCGCTCTGCTTGTTTGGCCAGTGCGCCAATCACATCGTCGGCCTCCACGCCATCTTCAACAATCAGCGGCCAGCCTAATGCTTTAATCGCCTCATGCAGCGGCTCTATTTGCACGCGCAAATCATCTGGCATGCTGGCACGATTGGCTTTATATTCGGGGTAAATATCATCGCGAAAAGTTTTGCCTTTGGCATCAAAAACACAAGCGCTATAATCGCTAGGGTAATCTTTATGTAAACGGCGTAACATATTAAGTACGCCCTGAATCGCGCCTGTAGGCTCATTATGGCTATTGCGCAAATCGGGCATGGCGTGAAAGGCGCGGTATAAATAGCTAGAGCCGTCAACCAGCAATAAAGTCTTCATTTAAAAATCCAAAGTTTGTTGCGATACGTTGTTGCCAACAATTTTTAATTGCTTACATAATAAAACATATGCGCGCGCTTAAAAATTATTTTGCGTCTAGTCTCGCTTAAAACTTTGAGTTTTTAAGCGCATGATAGAATTGATGTATCTTTAGGACACACAAAATGACAAAAAAATTACCAAAAATTATCGAACCAGAATTGCTTAACGGCAACGCGGAAAGCCATGAAGCCTGGCACGCATTTGAGATTATGGCAGAATTTGTCAGCGCCACCGAAAAGTTGAAAGAAATTACACCAGCTGTGTCTATTTATGGCAGCGCGCGCACCCAGCCAAATCACCCGTATTATAAGCTTACAGAAGAAATTGCACGCTTACTGTCAGATGCAGGTTTTTGTGTCATTTCTGGTGGCGGGCCAGGCATTATGGAAGCCGCAAATAAAGGTGCATTTCCTGGCCAAGCACCGAGTATTGGCCTGAATATTGAGCTACCACACGAGCAAACGGGTAATCCGTATCAAGATATCAGCATCAATTTTCAGCACTTTTTTATGCGAAAAGTGATGTTTGTAAAATATGCCAGCGCCTATGTGGTGATGCCAGGCGGCTTTGGTACGTTAGATGAGTTGATGGAAGTGGTGACGCTGGTGCAAACTGGAAAAACACGCAAAATACCGATTATTTTGGTGGGCAAAAGCTTTTGGGCTGGTTTGCTAGACTGGCTAAAAAATTCATTGGTAGCAGAAGGCATGGCTGGTGCTGAAGATTTGGAATTAATTCAATTGATTGACGAACCAAAAGCGATTGTCGAAGCCATATTTAAACATTACGAATCGACAGGCTTTGAGCTGACGCCAGCTGAGCGTAAGATTCAACTTTATTTATAGGTTTTATTTACGCTGCCATACGTTTTTTAATGTGCTTTTTGTTAGAATGAGTTAACTGGAAATATTTGAAAGCATAAGATGCGAAAATTGAAATTATTATACTTGCTATTAAGTTTATTGCCTGCCTTTGCATTGGCCGCGCCTGCAAATTTAGAGCCGCTGGAAGAAGTGCAGCCGCCGCCAAAAATTGTGGATGGCGAAGCGCTTGAAGGTGAACCGCAAGTCACTATTCGCAAAAAAGGCAAAGATACCATTGAAGAATACCGCATTAATGGCGAGCTTTATATGATGAAAGTGACGCCAGAGCACGGCGTGCCGTATTATTTGCATAAAGAAGACCAAGATGGCGGCTGGGTGAATTCTGGGCCGAATCCGCCACTTAGTATTCCCAAATGGATTATCTTTAGGTTCTAAAAATCAACAAAAATACTGTCACCAAGCGTTGTTGCGCGCCAAGCAAAATATCGTTACGCATACACCTTGCATTTACAACGTATGCGCCTCTATTTTTATTTAACACGCGCCTAGTTTGATTTAACTATTTTGATTTATTCAGTTTGAATATGTCCTCATAATTTATGTCCGTTTTCACCACCTTAAATCTCGAAGAAGTGCGCGCTTGGTTGTGCGATTTTGCCATTGGTGAAATCGTTGAGCTGCGCGGCATTGCGGCGGGCATTACCAATACTAATTATTTTGTGGTGACCTCCCAAAATAAATACGTGCTGACGATTTTTGAGAAAAATACGCTAAATGAACTGCACTATTTTGCAGATTTAATGGCATTTTTGTCTCAACATGGCGTGCTTTGCCCGCTGCCGATTACCGATAAAAATGGCGTTAGTTTGCATATATTAAAAAACAAGCCTGCAATGATGGTGAGTTGTTTAAATGGTACCGATATTCTCACACCAACGCAGACGCAAATTCAGCAAGTGGCCACCGCCTTGGCTAATATGCACGTGGCGGGTCAGCAGTTTAAGCAGCCTAGCATTAATCAGCGCGATGAAAAATGGCGCGTAGCCACGGCGCAAAAAGTAATGTCGATATTAAGCGCGGCAGATCAAAAACTGTTGCAATTAGAGTTGGATTATCAGCATGGCTTGGATCTGCGTGCGTTGCCGCATGGCGTGGTGCATGGTGATTTATTTCGCGATAATGTGTTGTTTGGTGACGACAAACTTGGCGGATTTATCGATTTTTACTACGCTTGCGATGATGTTTTGCTCTACGACGTGGCAATTGCGGTGAATGAATGGTGTTTGCACCATACGGGTAGCGATATTGGCAGCATTGATGAAGAGAAAATGCAAACATTTTTGGCAGCGTATCAGGCGATTAGGCCGTTTTCGCAGCAAGAGTGGAAAAGCTGGCTTGCCATGCTGCGCCGCGCTGCTCTTAGGTTTTGGCTATCGCGCTTGCACGATTTTTACTTTCCACAAGATGGCGAGCTAACACACACCAAAGACCCGAATCATTTTAAAAAAATCTTGCAGCAATATGTTGAAGATGCAGATGATTTGGGCGATTAGAAAAAGGAATACGGAATGGCAATTTTAGAATCTCGCATCAAAACAGGCATGAGCTGGGTGAAAGAAAGCATTGCACTATTTAAAACTGCGCCGCGTAAATGGCTGCTATTGGCGCTGGCGTATGTCGGCGTTTTTATGATGTTGCCATCGATTCCTGGCTTGCAGTTTTTTGCGTTTATTAGCACGCTGATTTGGCCGATTTTTTTGGTGATTGCGATTACAATTTACCGCAATGCGGATATGAAAAAGCAGCAAAATTTAAGCGAAATTTTCAGTCAAATTCAACCCAAAATGTCGCAACTTATGGCGCTGGGAGCCTCATGTTTACTATATGCCGTGCTAGTGAGTTTTTTCTTAAATAACGACATTCAGGCGCTGGTTGAGCTGGCGAAAAATAAAGAGAGCATGACCGAATATCAAATGGCGGCTTTGTTGCAAAAAATGTTGCCGTTTTTGCTCAAACTCGCGCTGTTATTGACGCCGCTGATGATGGCAACTTGGTTTTCGCCCATGCTCATTGCGTTCAATAATTATGATTTAGTGAAAGCGATTAAATCGAGTATTGCGGGCTCTTTGCAATATATGATTGCTCTAGCCGCCTCATGGATAGTGCTTTCTGGCGGCATTGTTGTGCTGATGTTAACGGTTGGAATCGCAGTCGGTATCGTCGGCAGCTTGATGCCAGCGCTCGCTCAAATGCTCACTTCATTTTTAATTTTTGGCTGCTTGCTACTGGCCACCGCGCTCATGTTGGCGTTTCAATATGTGAGTTATCGTGATGTATTTAGAGCTGCTTAAACATTAAAACAATCTGCCCTGCAACCCTCATGGATATTGGCTTGCAGGCATACACTGGAATGTTTTAGTCCAGCGGCAGTTAAATTTGTCATTGCGGACTTGATCCGCAATCTAATTTTTAGCATCAAGATGCTGAATCAAGTTCAGCATGACAAATCGTTATATTTTCTCAAGTTTGGCGTATTCCATCGCCAGCGTTTTTAAACCTTGGTTGCCAAAGTTGATTTTAATCACTAAATTTGCGCCACTGCCTTCGTAAGTCACCACCACGCCTTCGCCAAATTTGGCATGGCGCACGCTAGCGCCAATTTTGAAAGGGTAATTGCTGGCTTGCGATGGCGCAGTTTGGTGCGATGTTGCTTGATAGTTACCGCCTGTGGCATAATTTTTGGCAATCGGTTTGCTATTTAGCCGCTTTAATAAGGCCTCTGGAATTTCATCTAAAAAGCGCGAAGGTATGCCGTAACGCACTTGCCCGTGCAACATACGGCTTTGCGCATGGCTTAAATATAAACGCTGTCTGGCGCGGGTAACGGCCACATACATCAGCCTCCGTTCTTCTTCTAAGCCATTGTTTTCGCTTAAGCTATTTTCGTGTGGGCAAAGACCCTCTTCTAAGCCGCTAATGAAAACCGCTTTAAATTCTAGACCTTTAGCAGCATGAACAGTCATTAATTGTAGCGCGTCATAACCAATCGTTGCTTGGTGGTCACCCGCTTCTAAACTCGCATGCGTTAAAAACTGTGTCATTAAATCTTGTGGTTCGTCGCCATCCACGTTGTTGTGGTTGCCAAAATCTTGGTTGGTAAACGCCACTGTGGCGGTGATAAGCTCGGCCAAGTTTTCTAGCCTATCTTCGCCGTCTTTGTCGTTCTCGTAATGGGTTTTTAAGCCAGATAATGTGGTGGCAAGCTCGGCCACTTCACTCAGCGTGATGCCGTAAGCTTGGTTAGTCATCTCACGAATTAAATGCACAAAACCATCTAAGCCTTTACCGCCAATTTGCCCATTGCCTACTTTATTAATCGCGGCTTGCCACAAGCTGCAATCGTTTTGGCGTGCGCCTTCTTGCAATTGCTCCAAACTACGCGCACCAATGCCACGAGCGGGGAAGTTGATTACACGCAACAGCGCAGTATCGTCATTAGCATTGGCAATCAGCCGCATATAAGCCAGCGCGTGTTTAATCTCGGCACGTTCAAAAAAGCGCAAGCCGCCATATACACGGTAGGGTAGGTTAGCCGCAAATAAGGCGTGTTCTAATATGCGCGATTGCGCGTTGCTGCGGTAAAGCAATGCCATATCAGCTAGCGCGTTGCCTTCACTTTGCAGCATTTTGACTTCGTCGACAATAAATTGCGCTTCATCGGTGTCGTTATAGGCTTCGTAAATGCGCACGGGCTCGCCAGCGCCAGCCGATGTCCATAAGTTTTTGCCCAGTCGATTTTTATTGTTTGAGATAATCGCATTAGCGGCATCTAAAATATTGCTGTGGCTGCGGTAATTTTCTTCTAACTTAACGATATTTTGTACCTTAAAATCGGTCTCAAAATCGCGCATATTCCCCACACGTGCACCGCGAAAACCGTAAATCGATTGGTCGTCATCACCCACAGCAAAAATACAGTTGTTGCTGCCCGCTAACAGCTTAAGCCATTGATATTGAAGCTTATTAGTGTCTTGAAACTCGTCCACTAAAATATATTGAAAACGGCTTTGGTAATGCGCGCGAATACGTTCATCACGGTTTAATAGTTCGTAGCAGCGCAATAAAAGCTCCGCAAAATCCGTCACGCCTTCTCGGTTGCATTGTTTGTCGTATTCCTCATAAATTTCACGTAATTTTTGGCTGTGACCGTCATACGCATCAACTTGATTGGCACGTAAACCTTCCTCTTTGCAGCTATTAATATAGCCTTGCACTTGCTTGGGCGCATATTTTTCGTCGTCCACATTCATTAACTTCATCAAGCGTTTAATGCTGGATAATTGATCAGAGGTATCTAAAATTTGAAAGGTGCTGGGTAAACCTGCTTCGCGATAATGCGCGCGCAATAAACGATTACAAAGTCCATGAAACGTGCCAGCCCACATGCCACGTGTATTAATCGGCAGCATCGCAGTCAGTCTGGTGAGCATTTCTTTAGCGGCTTTATTGGTAAAGGTCACCGCCATTAAACCCATTGGCGACACTTGCCCTGTTTGAATTAGCCATGCGATTCTGGTGGTGAGTACGCGTGTTTTGCCGCTACCAGCACCCGCCAAAATAAGGGCAGATTGATGCGGCAACGTGACAGCCTCTAGTTGTTTATTGTTAAGGCCAGTGAGTAATGAGTTGGTATCCATGCCAGTATTATCGCATGGCTTTAACAGAATATTACGCGGTGAAGCAGATACAAATGGTTACAAAAATGACTGAAAAAGCTGGAACTTAGCGAAATTGTGCCAGTCTGAACTTACATGATAGCTAAGTTGATGCTTAGTTATCTTTCCGCTTCTTTCCTCCCTGAGCGGAAGCCTTAGACGATGAGGCATTTGCCCCGATTTAATCCCCTTAATCGGGGCTTTTTTTGAGCCAATTTTTAAATCTTACGCCAATTTGTAACTGACTTGCATTGAAGTGTAAACAATCTGTAACCAGATGACAAGTGGTTTATTGTGCGACTTAAAATTATTAAATAAATGGTCACAGTTGCCAATCAATCGGCGTTTGACCTTGCCTAATTAAATACTGATTAATCGTAGAAAATTGATGATTACCAAAAAAGCCACGGTGCGCTGACAACGGTGAAGGATGAACAGATTTAAGCACTAAATGTTTTTTCTCATCAATAAATGCACCTTTTTTCTGCGCATAACTACCCCACAACACAAACACTAAGCCGTCGCGATGCGTATTTAATGCGGCAATGGCGGCATCAGTAAACGCCTCCCAACCTTTACCCTGATGTGCACCTGCTTTGGCTTGTTCTACAGTTAGCGTGGCATTTAACAGCAGCACCCCTTGGTCTGCCCACGGTGTTAAGTCGCCGCTTTTATTATTTCTGGTACTCATTTTAATATTTAAATCAGATTCAATTTCTTTAAAAATATTTACTAATGATGGTGGTGGGGCAATGCCTTTTGGCACAGAAAAGCTCAAACCGTGAGCTTGAGGCTCTCCTTTACCATCTTGCCCATGATAAGGGTCTTGTCCGATAATCACTACTCTAACTTTATCGAATGGCGTGTGATTAAACGCATTAAAAATCAATGGGCTAGGCGGATAAATGATTTTACCAGCAGCTTTTTCATGCTTAAGAAAATCACGCAAGCCCTGCATATAAGGCTTCTCGAGTTCATCGCCAATGACTGCCAGCCATGAGGGATGAAGTTGACCCTGCTTTTGTTGCATCATAACGATAATCTAAAAATGGAAGATAAAAACATTACACAAATGCGACGCCCTACCTTAGCTGCGCCCTTTTTGAATGGCGAACCCTTTGAGTTGATCAATATCAAATCGGCCTCCAGTGTCCTCACCGAGCCATGCAAAAATCAGTTTGGCGCATCCCTGTTTAACCTTCACAAAGATTTGATGCATTAATTCGTAGCTGATTTCAATTTGCTCTCATACAGCGAAGCAATCTTTCAAGACGACGAGCTTCCCGTGCCACTCGGGCGTAAATACTCCCCTGGTATGAAGTATTGAATTTCTAATACACCGAAGATCACCCATTATTTCAGACTTGACATCCTTGGCTTCAACATCAGCCGCTTTGGCAAGTCGCGGTCGTATTTCGTCTTCCCAATAGGTGAATATGAATACGATTACTGAATAAGATAGCTGTCGCTGATTGATTCCATTTATGGAGTTTTCTTGGATAAAGTTCTCTGCTGTAACTATTCGCGAATGAATCACATCTGGACGTTGAGGGTCTTCAAAGCTTTGGTGAGCGATAACTTGGTCACCTCTGGCGTCCTTCTTTTGAGATTGTGCTCTTAGCACTCGCGCAACCTGCCTTTCCATTTGAATTTTTGCTCCAGAAAATCCAGCTATAGAATTCATGTAAACGCCGACTTGAAGGTTTACAAAGTCAATAAATTCTTTAACGACATCATCGTATTCCACAGTTCTATGTGCCTAACGTAAAATAGCCATCCTAATTGACACATTACATTACGTCAAATAACAATAAAAAACCTCGCCGAAGCGAGGTTTTTTAATACTACGGAGTAACAATGTTGAGCTTCGTGACTGCAGCAACCCATCGCAAGAAGGATAAGTTGATGCAACATCAAAAAGCAATTACATCATACCGCCCATGCCACCCATCCCACCCATATCACCGCCACCCATTGCTGGTGCGTCATCTTTAGGCAATTCGGCAATCATACAATCAGTAGTCAGCATTAAGCCAGCCACTGATGCTGCATTTTGCAAAGCGCTACGCGTTACTTTTGTTGGGTCTAAAATACCCATTTCAATCATATCGCCATAAGTTTCGTTAGCTGCGTTGTAACCATAATTGCCTTTGCCTGCCGCTACGTTGTTTACCACGACCGATGGCTCAACGCCTGCGTTTTGCACGATTTGGCGTAATGGCTCTTCTACCGCGCGCAATACAATTTTAATGCCTGCTTCTTGGTCTAAATTATCGCCTTTTACTTTAGCTATTGCATCGCGAGCGCGAATTAACGCTACGCCGCCGCCAGCCACAATACCTTCTTCAACCGCTGCACGTGTTGCGTGTAGTGCATCTTCAACGCGGGCTTTTTTCTCTTTCATTTCGATTTCAGTGGTTGCGCCCACTTTAATCACCGCAACGCCGCCCGCTAATTTAGCCACGCGTTCTTGCAGTTTTTCTTTGTCGTAGTCAGAAGTTGATTCTTCAATTTGCGCTTTGATTGTTGCAATGCGGCCTTTAATGGCTTTTTCATCGCCAGCACCGTCAATGATGATGGTGTTTTCTTTACCCACTTCAATGCGTTTTGCTTGGCCTAGCATTTCTAGCGTTACTGTTTCAAGTTTTAAGCCAACTTCATCAGCAATAACAGTTCCACCAGTTAACAGGGCAATATCTTCTAACATGGCTTTACGACGGTCGCCAAAGCCTGGCGCTTTAACTGCGGTGGTTTTTAAAATACCGCGAATGTTGTTCACAACCAATGTCGCTAGCGCTTCGCCGTCGATATCTTCTGCAATAATCAACAAAGGGCGACCAGATTTAGCCACTTGTTCAAGCGTTGGTAATAAATCACGGATGTTTGAGATTTTTTTGTCGTGCAATAACACTAAAGGATTATCCATCAAAGCAATTTGGCGCTCTGCATTGTTGATGAAATAAGGTGATAAGTAACCGCGGTCAAACTGCATGCCCTCAACTACATCTAATTCGCTCTCTAAACCAGAGCCATCTTCAACGGTAATAACACCTTCTTTGCCCACTTTGTCCATCGCATCGGCAATAATTTTGCCAATCGTTTCGTCAGAGTTAGCAGAAATGCTGCCTACTTGCGCGATTTCTTTGCTGGTTGTACATGGTTTTGATTGTGCTTTTAAGTTTTCAATGGCAGCTGCAACTGCTTTATCAATGCCGCGTTTTAAATCCATTGGGTTCATGCCCGCAGCCACAGATTTCATGCCTTCGCGGATGATGGCTTGTGCCAATACTGTGGCTGTTGTGGTGCCATCGCCAGCGATGTCAGAAGTTTTTGAAGCGACTTCTTTCACCATTTGTGCGCCCATATTTTCGAATTTGTCTTTTAATTCAATTTCTTTAGCGACTGAAACGCCATCTTTAGTGATGGTTGGCGCGCCGTATGAGCGTTCCAGAACCACATTTCTCCCTTTAGGGCCTAAAGTTACTTTAACTGCATTGGCGAGAATATTCACGCCGTTGGTCATTTTTTGGCGAACTTCGTCGCCGAATCGAACATCTTTTGCTGCCATGTTATTTCTCCTTGTGGCAAAACATTTCGCTCTGAAGAAGGGTGTTGCATTCGAAGCTTAAAAATCCTCATTTACACAACAGTAAATTCCAGTTTTTGCGCTTCTCTGCGCCTACTTATTCATTCGCTCGGATGTTTTGCATACTTTTTAAAATTAAATTACTAAAAATTGATTACTCAACAATTGCCATGATGTCTTCTTCGCGCATCACGAGTAACTCTTCGCCATCCACTTTTACCGTTTGGCCAGAATATTTACCGAACAATACTTTGTCGCCAACTTTAACGTCTAGCGCATTAATTTTGCCGCTGTCGTCACGTTTGCCGTTGCCAACTGCTTTTACCACACCTTGGTCAGGTTTTTCTGTGGCAGAATCTGGAATGACAATGCCAGAAGCGGTTGTGCGTTCTTCTTCAGAGCGTTTTACAATCACGCGATCGTGTAATGGACGAATTTTCATACTAAATCTCCTAATGGGTTACTATATTATTTTGTTAAAAAATTGATTAGACAATCGACTATTTTAGCACTCGTAGCTAGGGATTGCTAATTTTGTGTTGCTAAAATGGGGTTAAATTAATTTTTTTCAAGAGCCAATTACAAATTAGTAGAGAATTATGATGACAGACAAATCGGCTTTAGAAGCCAAGCCAGAAGCAGCCATTCAGCAAATTAATTTAGGCTATAACGCTGAACAGGATAGACTGTTGTTGCGTGTAGGACTGGCGGATAATTCTGAGCTATTGGTCTGGCTGACTTACCGCATCACCAAGCAATTGTGGCAATTGCTGAATGGCGAAACGCACTTGCCAAGCGCGACCTCGATACAGCCAGAAACCCCGCCACAACAAGCTGTGGAACAATTTAAGCAAGAAATGCAGGTAGTGGAAACACTGCAAAAAATGGACTTTGCGACAGAATACCAACCGCGCAAAGCTGTAGTGAACGATGGTGCCATGTTGGCGATTAGTTTGGTGCTGTTAAGTTACGAAGAAAAACCGCCAACCATTGATATTCCTTGCTTAGAGGGCATTTCCGTGCGTATAAATTTAACGCAGGAATTAATTTTGGCGCTATGTAATATGTTGCAGTTGTCATGCAAAGAAGCGGCTTGGGAATTAGGCGTGATTACACATTCCAGCGCCCAAACGCAAGCATCTACGCCACTGGAGGCAGACGCGGATGTGAAAAAAGTGTTGCATTGAGATATTGGCTAAATCCAGTGAGTGTTAAGTAAATCTTATGCAATTGGTTCGGCTAGCTCAGTGTGACCCTATTTAAAGGCTGCGCGCAACGTTACACCAAACCAAACGTCATCGCCGCGTGTGAAGCATATAGCCAGCTTGCACAAACCTGTGGGATTTCGCCTACAGATTTAGCTTTAAGTTTTGCGTATCATCGCTGGTGTGTTGGTAGCACCATTATTGGCGCTACTAATATGGCGCAGCTACAACAAAATATTGCAGCTTACCAAGTAAAATTATCGCCCGAAACTTTAAGAGAAGTCGACGCTATTCACTTGCGCTACACCAACCCTGCACCATAAGGAATTTTTTCAATGCGCGATAGAGAGTTAATAGGATACGATGACACAGTATTTTAAGATTTTATGGCCTAAATTTTTAGCCATTTTTATTTGGCAAATGGCACCTGCAAGTCTGCAAGCAGCAGAAATACAGACGATTGAAGATGCTTTAAATAAATGCAAAGACACTTACCCCACGCAATTGCAAGCCAAAAAAAGGTTGGCCTGCTTTGACAGTATTAGCACACCCGCTATTGAAGTAAAAGCAGAAGCAACATCAGCAACCACAAATGGCGCTTTAACTATAAGCTCTGAAAATATAGGAGCTGACGCTGTTGAGCTGGCTACCAGCGCCACCAATGTTAAAGCGCCAGCTGATGTACGTTTGCCAGAAGCCTCGATTGCCATTAAAAAAACCAACAAAAACCTAAGTTATTTAGAAAGAAAATGGCGTCTAACTTCAGAAGGCGATTGGGATATTAGCGATTTTGAAACCTATAAAGCCAATTATTTGCTGGCAACTTACAACAGCAATGTAAACGACACCCCTACTAGCCCAAGCAGACCAAATACAGGTGATAGAAATTTAGATAGTAAAGATGTGAAATTTCAATTAAGCCTAAAATCAGAGATGCTCAACAATATTCCTTTGATTCGCGATTTGCCTTACGTGACCAGCTCACGTTTATGGGGTGCTTATACGCAACAATCTTATTGGCAATTGTTTGATGCAGCGGCGTCTCGACCGCTGCGTGAAAATAACTACGAGCCTGAACTCATTTTGTCATTAGGCATTGATAACGAGGTAGATGGCGTTAAAAAAGATTACATACCGCGCATGCTTAATTTAGGTATTGTGCATCAATCTAATGGTCGCGCGAACCCACTTTCTAGAAGCTGGAATCGCGTCTATTTAGAAGGTGGCTTTGAGCTTACAGATAGAATTTCGTTATTGGTACGTCCTTGGTGGCGTATCCCCGAAAATAAAAGTGACGACGATAACCCAGACATTGAAAAATTCATGGGTTATGGTGATATGACAGTGCGCTGGGAAACAGAAAGCCGTGCTACCGCGGTATCTTTATTATTGCGCAATAATTTACGCTCAGACAATAAAGGCTTTGCCCAAATCGATTTGCAACAGCGCGTGTTTAATAATCCTTATCTTAAGTTGCATGTGCTGGCATCTAGTGGCTATGGCGAAACTTTGCTAGATTACAACCGATCCCAAAATGTATTAGGATTTGGTATTTCACTTGGCGAGTAATTGTTAGGTAAGCAACTATTGTGTAAAACTTGTTTGTTAACGTAGCGGTTTTGAATAAAATGCTGTTATGTCTAAACAAACGCTATTAAAACGCAGTCAACAAGCCGTGTGGCACCCGTGCACGCAGATGAAAAGTCACGAGCAATTTCCACTGATTCCGATTGCGCGCGGCAATGGCGTATGGCTGTACGATGTAGAAGGCAAGCGCTATTTGGATGCAGTGAGTTCGTGGTGGGTGAACTTATTTGGGCATAATAATCCGCGTATTAAAGATGCAATTAAGTTGCAACTAGATACACTGGAACATGTAATGTTGGCGGGATTTACGCATGCGCCAGTGGTGGAGTTATCTGAAAAACTGGCCAAACTCACAGGTTTGGGTCACGCGTTTTACGCCAGCGATGGCGCAAGCGCAGTGGAAATTGCGCTTAAAATGAGTTTTCATTATTGGCAAAATAAAGGCATACCTGAGAAGCGCATATTTGCTTGCTTGCAGGGCAGTTATCATGGTGAGACTTTAGGTGCTTTATCAGTAACAGACGTCGCGATTTTTAAAGATACTTATGCGCCGCTACTCATGCAATCGGCGCAATTGCCAAGCCCTGATTTTCGGTTGGCAGAGGCGGGTGAAAGTGCTGAGACTTATGCCTTGCGCTGCGCGGATGCGCTAGAAAAATATGTAAGCGAACATCACCATGAATTAGCGGCGTTTATAATAGAGCCGCTGGTGCAATGTGCGGCGGGCATGGCCATGTACCACCCTACGTATCTTAAACGCGCTAGAGAGATTTGCAGCCAATATGACGTGCATTTAATTGCTGATGAAATTGCCGTAGGTTTTGGGCGCACGGGCAGCATGTTTGCTTGTGAGCAAGCCGATGTTACCCCTGATTTTATCTGCCTTTCCAAAGGAATCACAGGCGGATATTTGCCACTTTCCGTGGTGTTGACGACAGGCGAAATTTACCAAGCTTTTTATGATGACAAAGTGACCAAAGGTTTTTTGCACAGCCACAGCTACACTGGAAATCCGCTGGCTTGCAGCGCGGCGCTGGCGACTTTGGCGATATTTGAAACAGATAATATTTTGCAAAAAAATCGCGAAACATCGGATTTTATTTGGCAACACATGCAGAATTTTAACGACTTGCCGATTGAGAATTTAAGAAGGCAGGGCATGATATTCGCGTTTGATGTTGTCACAAAAAACGCAAATTTTGCGCGCGATTGCTACGCTGCGGCGCTGGAGCAGGGCCTGCTGATTCGCCCGATTGGTAGCACCGTTTATTTAATGCCGCCTTACATTATTAACCAAGATGAAGTGATGAATGCCCTGCAAGCCAGTATCCATGCGGTCTCCAGGGCAGTTAATTAAAGATATGCAAATAATGAAAATAATACAAATTTTGTTGCTGTTAAGCTTAAGCTTTTCGGCGCAAGCCGAGCTGCCCGCCACGGTTGCTGATGCGCTAAAACAGGCGGGTATTCCGCAAACCAGTGTGGCGATTTATGTGCAGCCGGTAGATGCGACTAGCCCCCTATTGACGCATAACGGCGCCAAAAGCCTAAATCCAGCTTCGGTGATGAAGTTGGTCACCACTTACGCGGCGCTGGATATGCTCTCGCCGACTTATCGCTGGAAGACGGAAATTTATCTCGATGGCAATGTAAGTAATGGTGTGTTAACTGGCAATTTAATTATTAAGGGCTATGGCGACCCGAGTTTTAAGGCGCAAGAATTTTGGCGCTTGTTGATGAGTTTGCAACAGGCAGGCATTAAAAAAATTAGTGGTGATTTGATTCTCGATAAAAGCTATTTTGCTAAAAATGTGGGTGGTAGAAATACATTCGATAATGAAACTTGGCGTGCTTACAACGCAGAGCCCAGCGCATTTTTGGTGAATGGCCGCAACACCAGTTTTAAATTTGCGACGACTGAAAATAGTGTCAATATCAGCCAAGAATTCGAGCTGCCAGAGCTGCAAATTATCAACAAAATTACGCTAAGCCAAGCTGCGTGCGGCGCTTGGCGCAACAATATGGCGTATAGCGTAAAGTCGTCTGGCAATCGCGCGACAGTGACATTCAGCGGTACTTTTTCTGCGGATTGCGGCGAAAAATATTTAGAGCTGAGCGTATTTGATGACGAAAAATATGCGTTTTTTACCTTCAAAAAACTGTGGAAAGAATTAGGCGGCAGTTTTAACGGACAACTTAAAACGCAAGAAAGCATGCCGTATAGCGCGGTGAAAGTGCTTGAGCAAATGTCAGATCCGCTCGGTTACGTGGTGCGCGATATTAACAAATGGAGCAACAATTTAATGGCGCGCCAGTTGTTGCTGACGCTAGCTGCGGAGAAGGATAGCGCGCCCGCGACTGAGGCCAAAGGCATTGCTGCAATTAAAACTTGGCTGTTGAGCAAAAACATGAATTTTAGCGATCTGATCATAGAAAACGGCTCAGGTTTATCGCGTATCGAGCGCATCAGCGCTGAACATTTAGGCCAAATGTTAGTAAGTGCTTACCACAGCGCAGTGATGCCAGAGCTCATGGCTTCGCTGCCAATATTGTCTAAAGATGGTACGGTGATGGGGCGGCTTAAAGATAGCCAATCCAACGGCCGCGCGCATTTAAAAACTGGCTCGCTCGATGGCGTCGGCGCGGTTGCGGGCTACGTGCTGGACGCGAATAATCACCGCCACGTGATGGTGATGATGGTGAGTCATGTCAATGCGGCGGCCAGCAAAAATGCGCAAGATGCATTGATTGAATGGGTGCATTCGCAACCTTAACTACCTTGTAATTCCGCGAACTTTAGCTAGTTTGCGGTATCATATCGTTTCTTAATAAATCAGCCATTATTGAAGGTAAATATGAAGCTATTAAATATTTTATTGGCAGGTTTTTTCGCATTGTCGCTTAATGCGTGCAAAGCCGAATCAACCGCGCCAACAACATCAACACAGGAAACCGCAATGACATCAAGCATCACAGAAACTAGCATTACTGAACTACAGAAAGTTGACACACAGCCTGGCACAGGCCGCGAAGCGGAGCGTGGCTTTCACATTAGCGTGCATTACACGGGTTGGCTTTACGACGAGAAAGCCGAAGGCCACAAAGGCCAAAAATTTGACAGCAGTTTAGATAGAAAACAACCTTTTGACTTTGATTTGGGCGCAGGCCAAGTGATTCAAGGCTGGGATGAAGGTTTTGCGGGCATGAAAGTTGGTGGTAAACGTACATTAATTATTCCACCTGAAATGGGCTATGGTGCACGCGGTGCAGGTGGTGTGATTCCGCCAAATGCCACACTAATATTCGACGTAGAGCTGCTGGACGTTAAATAAAAATGACATCTTCGTTACCATACGTTGTTGCTCACAAAAAATAATGTCTTGCATATAACCCATATGCGGCGACCCTATTTTGTGTTCGCGCCTAGTTTGGCTTAGAAGCTGGCATTTTTGGAGAATTTACTTTGAAAGTTAGAATTAAATGGATTGAGGACGTCAGTTTTGTTGGCGAATCTGAAACGGGCCACGCTGTGGTGCTGGATGGCGCGCTAGAAAATGGTGGCCGCAACATTGGTATGCGTCCAATGGAAATGCTGCTCATCGGCATGGGCGCGTGCACTTCGTTTGACGTGGTGGCTATTTTGAAAAAAGCGCGCCAGCCGATTGTCGATTGCGTGGCAGAAATTGTGGCGGAACGGGCTGATGAAATTCCTAAAGTATTCACCAAAATCCATGTACATTTTGTGATTACAGGTAATAATTTAAACGAAACTCAAGTGGAGCGCGCGGTAAAATTATCTGCTGAAAAGTATTGTTCTGCCTCGATTATGCTGAGCAAAAGCGTTGCAATTACACACGATTTTGAGATAAAACCAGCTCAAAATTCATAACCCTGCAGACCAATATCCATGCGCCTTCCAGAGCATCTATTTAAATGACTAATTTACCAAAAAAAGCAATTCCAAATGGTATGTTAGGCATTCGCCACGTGGCTTTGTTTATTAAAGATTTAGAAGTCGCGGTGGATTTTTACACCAACATCATGGGTATGAAAATTGAATGGCAGCCCGACGCCGATAACGTGTATTTAACTAACGGCGGCGATGTGTTTGCATTGCACCGCGTCGATTATGTGCCGCAGGCGCAACAGCGTTTGGATCACATAGGATTTGTGTTGAAAACGGCTGAAGACGTGAATAAGTGGTATGCGTATTTTGTGGAAAATGGTGTGAAAATCACTGAAGTGCCAAAAACGCACCGTGATGGTTCGCATGGCTTTTATTGTTTGGATCCAGTCGGGCACTTGCTTGAGCTGATTTATCATCCACCCATTTCAAAAATGCTTACACAGTAATTATTTTTACGGTAAGTGGTGCTTCGTTTTCCAGCACGTCAATTAATCTATCCACATTGGGGTGTTTGCCAGGGCAATTTTCGGCATCTTCTGTGTGCTCGGCATAAAGCGCTAAGCCTTCCACCGCCGCATCTAGCGTGATGCCACCATACATTTTGTAAAGATGATTGTAAACTTTTAGCGAACCCTGAGTTCCCGATTTATTTTCAATCACGCCGGCAGATTCGCCATTTTCATGGAAAAGCTCAATGCGTTGCACGTCATCGGCGGCATCTAACGTTAACAAAACATCACTAAATTTTTGCATTTTTATACTTAAATAATATTAAACATAGTACGCGGTTTTCGTCATGATTTTAGAGGCCAACCTCATGCCAACTTTGATTGGCACCGGCAGTTCGCTCGCGCCTAGCTGATTAGCCTCTGCGGCATGCGCCGCTTCATCTTGCTGCATCTGTTGCACAATTGTACGCGTTTTAATGTCGGTTTCATCGAGTTGGCTCAAATGATTTTGTAAATGCTTAGAAACTTGATGTTCAGTTTCCGCCAAAAAGCCCAAATTCCATTTGTCGCTTAACGCGCCAGCCACAGCGCCTAGCGTAAAACTGCCTGCGTACCACAGTGGATTTAGCAAACTTTTACGTCCGCCTAGCTCGTGAATACGCGTTTCGCACCAAGCTAAATGGTCGGTTTCTTCAGCCGCCGCGTGTTGCAGCGCGCTGACAATGTGCGGGCTGCGCGAAGTGAGCGCTTGGCCGCTATATAAGGCTTGCGCGCATACCTCACCCACATGGTTAATACGCATCAGCGCAGCTGCATGGCTTTTGCTCGCGTCATCAAGTGCGGGTTCATCTAAGGTCGCATCTGGACGCGGTCTAGCCGCGTGCGCGTGCGCAAACACGGTGCGCAGACCAGCGTCAAAAGTAGCAATTAATTTATCTGAAATCATATTAAGTACATCATAAAACAAAGCCCCGCATGAAGCTATCATGCAGGGCTTTAAATGATTAAAAATACCTTATTTTTTAACTTCTGCTGGCTTGGTTTCAGTAGCTTTTGCCTCTGTTTGTTTTACTTCAGGTGCTTTTTGCACTGGCAAACCTTTCAGCACATTCATGGCTTGCTGAAATTGAATATCATCTTTGCTGGCTGGCTCAATCGGGCCTTGTGGCTCGGCAAATTTTTTCTCATTCAGTTTGGCTTTAGCTGCTGCTTCTTTGGCGGCATCTTTGGCTTCTACTTGTAGTTTATCTGCATCTTTCGGGTTCGATAAATGTTTGGCTAAATCAGCTTCGTGTAGGTTGTTTGATTGGTCAGAGCCATCTTCTACAATAATATCTGGCACAATGCCTTTAGCTTGAATTGAGCGGCCATTTGGCGTGAAATAACGTGCAGTGGTCAGCTTAATCGCGCTACCGTTGTTCATCGGTAAAATGGTTTGCACAGAGCCTTTGCCAAAGCTTTGAATGCCTAAAATGGTCGCGCGTTTATGGTCTTGCAACGCACCAGCCACAATTTCAGATGCCGAAGCTGAGCCCGCATTGACCAATACTACCATCGACGTTTTTTTGTAATCGGCAGGTACGTTTTTAAGGTAATCGCCTTTGCCGCGACGTGCGTAATCTAATGGCGTAGCGCTAAGGCGCATTTTAGAATCATTTACGCGGCCTTCGGTGTAAACCACTAAATCATCTTTGGGCAAAAATGCAGCAGATACGCCAACAGCCGCATCCAGCAAGCCGCCTGGGTTGTTGCGCAAATCTAAAATAAAGCCTTTAAACGGACCTTTATTTTGCGCCTGCAGCGCACTTAAGGCTTTGGCGAGGTCTTCGCCAGTGTGTTCTTGAAACTGCGTAATGCGCACGTAGCCGTAACCTGGCTCGATGTATTTATTTTTAACACTTTGCGTTTTAATAATCGCACGTGTCAAATTAAAGGTAAGCGGTTTCGCCTCACCTTTGCGCAATACGGTGAGGATGATTTTGGTGTCAGGCTTGCCACGCATTTTTTTCACCGCATCGTTTAAAGTGATGCCGCGCACTTGCGTGTCGTCCAGTTTCATAATTAAGTCACCTGCTTTAAGGCCAGCCTTGTAAGCAGGGCTGTCTTCAATTGGCGTCACCACTTTTACCAAACCTTCTTCCATCGCCACTTCGATACCCAAGCCGCCAAATTCACCTTGCGTGCCCGCTTGCAAATCTTTGTAAGCATCGGCATCCATAAAGGTAGAGTGCGGATCTAGCCCAGCCAGCATGCCAGTGAGCGCTTCATTGATGAGTTTTTTGTCTTCAACGGGTTCGACATAATCACTTTTAACTTTGCCAAATACCTCGGCAAACACGCGCAAATCATCAATAGGCAGTTGTTGCGTAGCAACTTTTTCAGCCAATGCCGAGAAGTTCAGGCTAATCAATACGCCGATTAACACGCCAGAGCCAATCAAGCCAAATTTTTCAAAAGTAGAACGCATGCACACCCTTTTCATTAAAATAAACTATTGCAGTACTCACATCAGAGCATACAATTAAATATAGGTTCATTTTGCGCTATTTCAAGGGCTTTTAATAGTGCGCAATCAATTATTTTTGGAGCGGGAATGCTTAAAAACACAGTAGAAATTAACTATTGTACACAATGCAGATGGCTGCTGCGCGCAGCTTGGCTGGCGCAAGAGCTGCTAACGACTTTTGAGGCAGATCTAAGTGCTGTCAGTTTGTGTCCTGGCACTGGCGGCGTGTTTGAGGTTCGCTTGAATGGCGCGGTGATATTTAGCCGAAAAGAGGCGGGGCGTTTTCCAGAGTCGAAGGAGCTAAAGCAGATCGTTCGCGATGTGATAGACCCAGCTAGAGATCTAGGACATAGCGATAAGTAAAGTAATTGCGACTGGAAATGCGAATTATTTGCAGTTCTGCAAAGGTTTTTTATTTGCGCTAGACTGCACTTGTTATTAATATAAAGGAGTATGAGATGGCTGACAATCACGGCAATACCACCCCAGTTACCAGGGCATTAAATTTAATATTAGAGCTTGAGTTGGCGGGCGTGGTGCGCTACACGCATTATTCACTGATGGTATTTGGCTACAACCGCATCCCAATTGTGTCGTGGCTGCGTGGCCAATCGGCGGAATCGCTCACGCATGCTGAAAAAGCGGGTGAGTTGATTACGCATTTGGGCGGACATCCTTCACTTTCCATTGGCCCGCTATTAGAAACGCATAATCACGATATTGGCGATATTTTGCGCGAATCTTTGGCGCATGAAACGGTTTCGCTAAATGCTTACAAAGCCTTGTTGAAATTGGTGGAAGGCGATTCTGTGATGCTAGAAGAATACGCGCGTGAGATGATTTACCAAGAAGAGTTACATTTAGGCGAAGTGGATAAAATGCTGCGTAAACCTGGCGATTTAGCCAAGTTTCACGAATAAATAGCCTCATGAATAATTAAGTTAAAATAAACGCCCTGCGAGCCAATATCCATGCGGTCTGCAGGGCATGTTAAAAATAGATTTATTTGGCAGAAGTTAATTCGTTTGTATTCGCTTCACTATCTAACCGTTGTGCGCCGTTATAGCGGCTGGCCCAATAACTAGTCTGCATGCTTTCTACCCGCACAGCGCCGCCAGTTCTAGGTGCATGCACAAATTTATTATCGCCCACGTAAATGCCCACATGCGAAAAGGCGTGTTTTAAGGTGTTAAAAAATACCAAATCACCTGGCTGCAATTCGTCTTTTTTAACGGTTTTACCAATTTGGCTAATGGCGCGCGCGGTGGGCGGCAAGGTTAAATTAGCGGCTTGGCTAAACACATAGCGCACAAAACCGCTACAATCAAAGCCAGTATCAGGGTTGCTTCCACCGTATTTGTATTTAATCCCCGTCAAACTTAGTGCGTTAATTAGCACTTCCTGCGCTTTGGCCTGCCAGCCGCTAGGCGTTGTTTGGCCGCTCGTTTCTTCCGCGCTATAAAGCGTGATGCCTTCAGCATTTTCAGACAATACCTCTTCTGCCATTAAAGGCGCACTAAAAAATAAGCATAGAATTAAAGTAAGAATTTTCATTGAATCTAAAGCTAGAAAACCTGCCCTAAAGACTAAATTAAAATCTTAAGGCAGGTTAATTTGATTTACTTATTGTTTTGCCATTGCGCTTTTGATCATGCCAACGATAGCTAATAACACGCCACCGCCCACACCACCGCCAGCCACTTGGGCGATAATAGCACCAATATCCATGCCGCCTGCAGCACCAGCTGCAGCTGCGCCGCCCATGCCCAGCATGCCTAGTAATTGACCGCCCAAGCCGCCGCCTAAAACGCCAATAACTGAATTTAGCGCTGTGCCCATGCTTGCATTTTTCATCAAATTGCCAGCAACGTTGCCGCCTACAGCACCACTAATTAACTGAATAATTAAAGCTAAGTCCATACATCCTCCCAAAAAAATGACAGAGTTGAAACTTTACAGCAACATAAGGCTAACAACTTATAAAGCATAACGCAATACTTTTTACATGCGTCCAAAACCGTAAGCCATATTCATGGGATAATTTCGGCATGTCCCAAAATCAACAATCCTCTCAGTTAATACCAATTTTTAAGCAAGGCGGCGCGCTAGAAACCGCGATAGAAGGCTTTAGCGAGCGCACACAACAGCTAGAAATGGCGCTAGCGATTGAAGCCGCCATTAAAGGCAATAAGCAGTTAATCGCAGAGGCAGGTACCGGCACAGGCAAAACGTTTGCTTATTTGGTACCGGCGTTGTTGTCGGGTGGAAAAGTGATTATTTCCACTGGTACAAAAAATTTACAGGACCAGTTATTTAGCCGCGACCTGCCCAATGTGCGCGATGCTCTCAAAGTGCCTGTCACGGTGGCCATGCTAAAAGGTCGTTCTAACTATGTCTGTCATTATCATTTAGAAGCCGCCGCCAATAGTGGTCGTTTTGCCAGCCGCGAAGATGCAAAGTATGTGCATTTGATTAAAAACTTTGCTGAGAATAGCAAAACGGGCGACAAAGCCGAACTTACCGAAGTGCCAGAAAACGCCACGATTTGGCTAAACGTAACTTCAACCCGCGATAATTGCTTAGGCCAAGATTGTAATTTTTATAAAGAATGTTTTGTGATGGAAGCGCGTAAAAAGGCGCTGGCAGCCGATGTCGTGGTGGTGAATCATCACCTGTTTTTTGCCGATGTGATGCTACGGGATGAAGGCGTGACTGAGCTCTTACCTAGCGCCAACACAGTGATTTTCGATGAAGCGCATCAATTGCCCGAAGTGGCGGGGCTGTTTTTTGGTGAGGATATTTCTACCAGTCAACTCATAGAACTGGCGCGTGATAGCACTATTGCACATTTGAGCTTGGCGAAAGATTGCGTGGCTTTGGGTGAAGCAATTCCTAAGCTGGAAAAAGCCTGCAAAGATTTTCGGCTGGTATTTGCTTATGAAGGCTCGCGCTTGCCTGTGAATAAAGCGTTAGCGCTAAAAGGTTTTGAAGCCGCTTTTAGCGACATGCAAACCACGTTAAAAGACCTTACAAAAGTGCTAGAAAGCCAAGCGGCGCGCGACCCGATGTTAGAAAAATATTGGCAACGCGGCGAAGAATTACTGTTGCAACTCACACGATGGCTTAAAGCCGAGAACGCCAATTTAGTGCGCTGGGTGGAAGTTTTTACGCAATCTGTGCAGTTACACGCAACGCCGCTCAGCGTGGCAGATGGCTTTAGCAAACAACTCAACGCGCAACCTCGCGCTTGGATTTTTACATCAGCCACGTTGGCAGTTAAAAGTGATTTTAGCCATTACATTGCGCAAATGGGTTTGCATGATGCGACTACAGGTTTTTGGGAAAGCCCATTTGACTATGGCCTGCAAGCCTTATTATATGCGCCTGATGGCATGCCTGACCCTAACAGTTCTGGCTATACTGCGGCGGTTGCGGCGGTTGCGTTGCCTGTCATCCAAGCCAGTCGTGGCCGCGCGTTTGTGCTGTGTACCAGCCTGCGCGCGATGCGCGAGGTGCATGCACTGCTTAAAGAAGAATTTTCAAGCAAAGGCATGGAATACCCGCTGTTATTACAAGGCGAAAGCACGCGGACGGAATTATTGGAACGCTTTCGCGCGCATGGCAATGCCGTGTTGGTAGGCTCACAGAGCTTTTGGGAAGGTGTTGATGTGCGCGGTGAAGCGCTGTCAGTGGTGATTATCGATAAACTGCCGTTCGCCCCGCCGGATGACCCCGTGCTTTCTGCGCGCATTGATAAAATGAACGAAGAAGGAAAAAACGCGTTTATGGAATACCAATTACCGTATTCGGTAATTACGCTAAAACAAGGCGCAGGGCGGCTGATACGCGATGAAACGGATAGAGGCGTGTTGGTGATTTGTGACCCGCGCCTAATCACCAAGCCTTATGGCAAGCGCATTTGGCAAAGTTTGCCGCCGTTTAGGCGGACTAAAGAGCTGGCGGATGTAGAAGCGTTTTTCAAAACAAATGATACTTGATGAGACTTTTTAGCAGTACCTGCGTTAAATCATTTTGCAATTAAATTAAGGATTAAAATGAAAAAAATCAGCCTAATGTTAGCTTTGTTCATTGGCACAATAGGTCTTGCACAAGCCAAAAAAATGCCACTACCATTGGGCGTGATTCTACAAGCTTCTGCAAGCTATCAATGTGCCGATAAAACTAGGCTTGATGTGCGTTATTACAGCTTGTCTGATGATAGTTTGGGGTTTGTTAAAGTGAAATTAAATGGCAAGACTTACACTTTGCCACAAGCAGTTTCGGCCTCAGGCGCAAAATACTCCGACGATAGATATGTGACTTGGTGGACAAAAGGTGACGCAGGCACAGTTTATGAACAAAATGAGGAGCCAGAAGAGAGCTGGCCCGCCACACATGAAGATTGCATCAAGATTAAAGCCAAAAATAATGCTATTAATCCCTGAAACTGAATATGAACTCACTGCTATCCGCGCGCAGGGTGCGGGTGGGCAAAACGTGAATAAAGTTTCCAGCGCGATTCATTTGCGCTTTGATATTCACGCTTCTAGCTTAAGCGATTGGCTTAAAAATAGATTAATGCACAGCAAAGATAATCGCATCACCGATGAAGGTGTGTTGATTCTTAAAGCCCAGCAATACCGCACGCAAGAGGCGAATAAAAAAGATGCGATTAAACGCCTGCATGAGATTGTGAATGCGGCAAACCAGGTAAAACCTACGCGCTATGCCACCAAGCCGAGTTATGGTTCAAAACAACGGCGTTTAGAGGGTAAGACATTGCGTAAGCAAGTAAAGCAATTGCGCGGTAAAATAACTGAATAACGGCTATGCTTGCGAATACGGTGTTAAAAAGCGGCTCAATATCCTCATTTATAACCCATAAATTCTGGTATTTCGCCAATTTTTGCCTTGTCTTCGCTTCGCTCGCTGCGTTATTCAAAGGTTTGTAATAGTAAGCAAAATGAATTTATTAAGTTTAGATACCTCGACCGAATTTCTATCCCTCGCTTTGCAGCTTGGCGATAAAGTTTTTACGCACATGCAGCAGGCGGGTAATGCATCATCCACACTTATCTTGCCGCAAATTCAGGCTTTGTTAGATTCGGCAAATGTTAAGCTCGGTGATTTAGATGGCATTGCGTTTGGTGCAGGTCCAGGCGCGTTTACGGGCGTGCGCATTGCTTGTGGCGTGGCGCAGGGCTTGGGTTTTGGCGCGAATATTCCTGTTGTCGGCGTGAATACTTTGTTGGCGCTGGCAGAAGCGAGCGGTGAAGAAAATGTTATCGCATGTTTGGATGCGCGCATGGGCGAGATTTACCACGCGGCTTTTGTAAAAGAAAAAGATAGTTGGAAAGAAATTAGCGCAACTAAAGTATGTAAGCCAGAATCCGCGCCAGTATTAGCTTGCAGGGCAGCGGGTGTAGGCAGTGGTTGGACGGTTTATGGTGAAATTTTAGGTAAAATTTACGGTGAAAATGTGGTGAAAACTTTGCCGAATGTCACGCCAACGGCAGAAGCGATTTTGCGTTTAGCGCAGCCGATTTTTGCGGCAGGTAATGCCAAGCCTGCCAGTGAAGCCGCGCCGATTTACATTCGCAATCGTGTTGCGCTGACATCGCTTGAGCGCGAGCAGGGACAACGGTTATGAGCGCGCAATTGAAACCAAATTTGCAATTACGTCCGATGCAAACGGACGATTTGGACGCGGTTATGCAAATCGAGCCGACGATTTATTCGCACCCGTGGACACGCGGTAATTTTAGCGATTCGCTGAATTCTGGCTACAGCGCATGGGTTTTGGAAGAAAGTGGAAAAATGATAGGTTACGCGCTCATGATGATGGTGATGGATGAAGCGCATTTGTTGAACTTGAGCATCACCAAAGTCCAGCAAAAACGCGGCTTGGGGCGCTATTTGTTAGAGCATATGTTAAAAATCGCAAAAAATCACAAAGCCGCCAATATGTTTTTAGAAGTGCGCCCCAGTAATATTTCTGCTATCACGTTATATGAAAACATGGGTTTTTGTGAGATTTCAGTGCGGCGCGGTTATTATCCGGCTGACCCAAAAACAAGCGAAACTGGCCGCGAAGATGCAGTTTTAATGGGTTTGGCGTTATGAATATGACGCGAGAAGATGTGCTGCGAGAATTGGAGTTGCTACCTGCTTGGGAGCTACGCGCGCCGTTGAAAGTAGCTCAACCAATCACTGAAAATGCACCGATGGTTGAAGTTACGATTGAAGTCGTCATAGAAAATACAAGCTTAGAATTCATCATTTCTGACGATAAAGGGTGGTGCTTTATTTGCCAAAACAGCATGCCTGCAAACCTCATGGATATTGGCTTGCAGAGCATATTATTTAAAAATATTTTGCATGTTTTAAAGATTTCAAAAACCAATAAAATCTCGCTGGAGAATATTAGCGAAGCAAAAGTAATGATTGCGATGGGTGAAACTGTGGCACAGCAATTGTTAAGTTCTACAGAATCGTTAGAACAATTGCGCGGTAAAACGCATGTTTATCAAAACATTCCGCTCATTGTCACTTATGACACGAGTGACATGTTGCAACATTTGCCAAATAAGGCGAAAACGTGGGATGATTTGTGCATAGCGCAAAGTTTGCTGGCTACTTGAATTTGATGCAATTGGCCTTATTTATACCAAGTATTTGTTACTAATTAAAAAAGGAGTTAAAAAATGCATACTTTTTGGACAAAATTATTACCGCTCATTATGTTGCTCAGCCTTTCGGGCTGCGGCTACAACACGTTTCAAAGCTTAGATGAAGAAGCCAAAGCCAGTTGGTCAGAAGTGCTAAACCAATATCAACGTCGTGCTGATTTGGTGCCAAATTTGGTAGAAACCGTCAAAGGTTATGCAGAGCACGAAAAAGAAGTGCTGACTGACGTGGCGAACGCCCGTAGCAAAGTGGGCAGCATGCAAGTAACGCCAGAATTGTTGAACGATCCAGAAGCGTTTGCGAAATTTCAAGCTGCGCAAGGCCAATTAACAGGTGCGTTATCTCGCTTAATGGCCGTGGCAGAAAATTACCCAAATTTGAAAGCCGACCAAGGTTTTAGAGATTTGCAAGCACAGTTGGAAGGCACAGAAAATCGTGTGACTGTGGCGCGAAATCGCTACATTGAGACGATTAAAGATTACAACGTGTCTGTGCGTAGCTTTCCTAATAATTTAACGGCGATGATGTTTGGTTACAAAGCTAAACCAACGTTTACGGTAGAAAATGAAAAAGCGATTTCGAGTGCGCCAAAAGTTGAGTTTGGTGATAAGAAATAAGCTAGCTTTTTAGCAGTTTATTGTGTTTTATAAATTTAAAGCGATTCTGTATGCGCTTAGCTTGATGCTTTCTTTGGCATCAAGCTTTGCGTTTGCTGAACTTGTTGCAATCCCCGAACTTTCTAGCCGCGTTACTGATTTAACACAAACTTTATCGCAAGCCGAACAAGCACAGCTAGAGCAAAAATTAGCGGCGTTTGAAGCAAAAAAAAGCAGCCAAATCGCGCTGCTCATCGTCCCCAGCACACAGCCAGAAGACATCGCGCAATATGCGATTCGCGTCGTCGAAAAATGGAAAATAGGCCGCGAAAAAGTCGATGATGGCGTGCTGGTTTTAATTGCAAAAGATGACCGAAAGTTGCGCATTGAAGTCGGCTACGGCTTAGAAGGCGCGATTCCCGATTTGTATGCCAAGCGCATCATCTCGGAAGTGATCTCACCTAAATTTAAGCAAGGTGATTTTTACGGTGGCTTGGATGCGGGTGTCGATAAGCTCATCGGCTTGGTAGATGGTGAGCCGCTGCCCGAGCCGGGCACGCCAGAATTTAGCGGCATTGGCGTGATGGATATTTTGCCAATGCTGCTGTTTGGTGGGCTGATTACTGGCTTGGTGTTGCGCGGCATGTTCGGCACATTTTTTGGCAGCGCGCTCAATGGCGGTTTGTTGGGCGGCTTGGTGGCCTTGCTAGGCGTGGCGCTTGGCGGCGCGGCAATTTTTGGCATCATCGCGTTTTTTATCACCATGATGTTGGGCGGACGCGGCATGAATGGCTACGGCGGCGGTTGGTCTGGTGGCGGCAGCTCGAGCAGTTGGGGCGGTGGTGGTGGCGATTTTGGCGGCGGCGGGGCGAGTGGTGATTGGTAAAAGCGGAGATTGGCAATGAAAAGACAGAATCCTATCATTCGTTTTTTTAAACACATGTTCAGTCATCCGTGGCAAGTCAAAAGCCATTTTTCGGCTGAGGCTTTACACAATATCGAAAAAGCCATTGCCGCGAGCGAGAAAAAACATGCGGGCGAGATTCGTTTTGTGGTGGAAGCGGGTTTGCATCCATACGAAATTGTATTTAAAAAAACGCCAAAAAAACGTGCCATTGAGCTTTTTGGCCGCCTAAATATTTGGGATACGGAATATAACAACGGCGTGTTGATTTACTTGCTGCTGGCCGACCGCGACGTGGAAATTGTGGGAGATCGCGGTATTCATCAGCATTTGGGCAAAGAAGGCTGGGAAGATATTTGTCGCGAAATGGAAGCTTTATTCAGAAAAGGTGAGTTTGAAGCGGGCGTTTTACAAGGGATTGAACAAATTAGTGCAGTGTTAGAACAGCATTTTCCACAGAATGGCGCTAGCAAAAATGAAATTTCGAATAAGCCGCTTATTTTTTAGCGTGCTTTTGCTGGTAGCTAGCAATGCGCAAGCAGAAATTGCCGATATCACACGTATTTTCCATCAAACGCCTAGCTTAAACGCGCTAGAAGTCTGTCAGGGCGGCGGCTGCGCGCAATTTAACCAAGTTTCTATTAGCGATGCCGAATGGAAGAACGTCGCGGAAATTTTCAAAATTAAAGCCAGCAACGCAGCGGATGAGCGATTGCAAATCAGCAAGGCAATCGGCATGTTTGAGCAAATTGTCGGCGCAAAAAATGGCACCTCAACTGACTTGGCTGGCACATTCGACAATGCTGATTTTCCAGGTCAGCTTGATTGCAACGACGAAGCGATTAATACCACGACGTACATGCGGCTACTCAAATCTAATGGTTTCATGCAGTTTCATGAGATTGAAGACACGCGCACGCGCAACTTCTTTTTTACTGGCTGGCCGCACACCACAGCGGTGATTCGTGAGATTGAAACTGGTGAAAGATTTGCTGTAGATAGCTGGTTTTACGATAACGGCCACGCGGCTACTATTGTGCCGTTTGCCACGTGGAAAGCGAACTATCAAGCGCCCGATAGCCCAATTGGCAAGCAAAGAGCGGCACAATCAAAATAGGTTTACTGACTTAAAACCCGTTTCGCGATAAAATTCGTTTTTTAATTCAGTAGTATTCAACATGCGCGCCTCCCAATTTTTTATCACCACCCAAAAAGAAGCTCCAGTTGATGCAGAGCTGATTTCGCACAAACTCATGATACGCGCGGGGCTGATTAAAAAGCTCGGCAATGGCTTGTATAGCTGGATGCCGCTGGGTTTGCGCGTGTTGCGCAAGGTGGAAAATATCGTGCGCGATGAAATGAATAAAGCGGGCGCGTTAGAATTGTTGATGCCTGCCGTGCAGCCAAAAGAGTTGTGGGATGAAACGGGGCGCTGGGCGGTGTTTGGCCCGCAAATGTTGAAAATACAAGATCGTCATGAGCGCGATTATTGTTTTGGCCCAACGCATGAAGAGGTGATTACCGATATCGTGCGCCGCGATATCAATAGCTATAAGCAATTACCGCTTAATTTTTACCAAATTCAGACTAAGTTCAGAGACGAAATCCGCCCACGTTTTGGCGTGATGCGTGCGCGTGAGTTTTTAATGAAAGATGCGTATTCGTTTCACACCAATTTTGACTCGCTGCAACAAACTTACGCGCAAATGTTTCAAACTTACTGCAACGTTTTTACGCGGCTTGGGTTGAAATTTCGTGCCGTAAAAGCTGACAGCGGCGCGATTGGTGGCGATGGCTCGCAAGAGTTTCATGTGCTAGCAGATAGTGGTGAAGATGCGCTGGCGTACTGTGAAAATTCGGATTATGCTGCGAATGTGGAAGCCGCAGAGGCAGGCCTGCAGACCAATAGCAGGGCGGCTCCCACGAAACAATTTGAAAAGTTGGCAACACCAGGCATGAAAACAATTGAGTCTCTAGCAGAACATTTAAATATTTCAAAGAGCCAAGTAATAAAAACAATTGCAGTGTATTCTGAAACAGCCAAAAATCTTTATTTAGTACTCTTGCGCGGCGATCATCAGCTCAATGAAATCAAGTTAAAAAAACATGTGCCATTTTTACAAGATTTTAGATTTGCTACAGAAGAAGAAATTCAAAAGGTACTTAGATGCCGTGCTGGGTATATTGGCCCCATAAACAGTTTGGCGGGTGTAGGTTTTGGAATTATTGCTGATAATGCAGTGATTTCCATGAGCGATTTTGTATGTGGAGCTAACGAAGCAGGACATCATTATGTAGGAGTTAATTGGGAGCGTGATTTGCCACTTCCAGATTATGTCTATGATATTCGCAATGTGGTGGAGGGTGACACCTCACCTGATGGCAAAGGTACATTAAAGTTGTGTCGTGGTATTGAAGTCGGCCATATTTTTCAGTTGCGCACAAAATACGCGCAAGCCATGAATGCAACGTATTTGGATGAAAGCGGTCAATCACAAGTGATGGAAATGGGTTGCTACGGCATCGGCGTTTCGCGCATTGTGGGTGCCGCAATTGAGCAAGGAGGTGACGAAAAGGGCATTATTTTCCCTATTAGTATGGCGCCGTTTGAGCTTATTATTTGTCCGATTGGTATGGATAAAAGTGAATTGGTAAAAAATACTGCGAATGAAATTTATGAAAGTTGCAAAAAAATTGGTATCGATGTGTTGCTAGATGACCGCGGAGAGAGGCCTGGCGTGATGTTTGCCGAAAGTGACTTGATGGGCATTCCGCACCGCATTGTGGTGGGTGAGCGCGGACTGGCTGAAGGCAAGGTGGAATATAAGGCGAGAACTGAATCAGAGGCACAAAACTTGCTTGTTTCTGAAGTGATTAATTTTATTCAACATGTAATAAAAAATGTTAAAACATAACTATTTCCAAAAAATTTGCTTAATTGTTTTGATTTCCGCCGCGTCTATTTGTCAGGCAGGTAATCAACAAGAAGAGCATTTATCCAATAGCGTTAAAGCGTTGATGCAAAAATCCATCAGCGATTTGGGCGCGCCTAAGCTCATGTTTGCCAGTGATACAGAAGGTCAAATTTGGTTGAGTGAAATGTCGGAACGTTTAAAAAAGCGTCTTCCAGATCAAGCTTATCGAGAAGATTTTTTAAGATCTGTACATTATGAAGCGACTCGTGCTGGCTTAGATCCGCAAATGGTGCTGGGGCTAATTCAAGTAGAAAGTGGCTTTAAAAAGTATGCGGTTTCTAGCGTTGGCGCGCGTGGCTACATGCAAGTGATGCCATTTTGGGTGAAAAGTATTGGCGCAACAGACCATAATTTATTTCATTTAAAATTGAATTTACGCTATGGATGCACTATTTTACGGCACTATTTGGACAAGGAAAATGGTGATTTGTATCGCGCTTTAGGTCGTTACAATGGGAGTTTAGGCAAGCCGCAATATCCCAATTTAGTGCTGGGCGCATGGCGTAAAAACTGGGATTATTCTTTCAAAAATAATCAAGTTGCACTCAATTAATTTAAAATTCTTTCATAAATCTGCAAAAAAACACTTGTCAAAATAATAAAAACAAGTCTAGACTGCGCTAAGTCTAGTTGATTGAAGTGGGTTTTGCTTAACGATTCATCCTGGCGCCACCTTCTTAAATTGCAGGCTGTAATTCTCAACAACATTATTCTTACAAGAGTTTTACCTTTAAATTAGGGAGAAAAGTATGTCGAAGTTAACTGCATTAGCTTTAAGTATTGCTGTACTAGGTGGCGTTTGGGCGTTTTTAGCTTTAAATCCACTGGCTGGAGTAGCTTTGGTTTGGGTTGGCTTTATTGCTTGGGGTTGCTATTTCCACTCTGGCGCTGATAACGCTGCATTACAAAAAACAATCGCTGGTATGAGTTTTGGTGCTGTCATGGCTGCTATTGCTTTGTACTTGGTAAGCTCAGGCATGCTAGGTGGTTTAGGTGCTTTAGCTGCACCTGTGATTATTGCCGCAACAGTATTCCCATTGGTGGCAGGGGCGTGTATGAGCTTACTATCAGTAGTACCAGCTAATGTGTATGGCTACGCTGCAACTGCTGGCTTGGCATTAACAGCAGGCACAGCTGGCAACGCAACAGCAATGGATTTAAGCAATCCTGCAATCTTAGTCATCATTTCAACTGTACTTGGTGCAGTATTCGGCATGATTTCTGGCAAAGTTGCTGGTTCATTAGGCGGTAAATAATTAGTTTTAGATTTAAAAAACCGCGCTTAAGGCGCGGTTTTTTATTGGCTTGAAAGCCTCATAGATATTGGCTTGCAGGGCATGCGTTAAAAAACTATTTTAATACTTTAAAACCGTAATAAGTACCAAATTCACCTTCGTTTTCGTGGTACACAAACAGCATATCATTAGCGTAACCTAAGCCATTAAAATGGTTTTGCGAGCGTAATTTCATGTCTTTTGGCAACTCACTCTTTGCCACAAACTTTCCAGTTACATCAAACACCAGCGCAGCTTTGTGGTCAATATCTAGCAGCACAAGCTCTTCGCCTTTAACGCCTGTATAAGCCACAAAAGCGTCACTTACATCGTCAAATGCCGCGCCTGCTTTGGCTAAATCCAGCGTGATTTCGCTCACTTTTTCACGCAGTTTTGGATCGACAATAAACACTTTGTCGCTGCGCGCCTGCTTGGCAAAATAGCGTTTATTGGCCGCGTCATACGTCGGCATGGTGCTGGAATGGCCAAACGCTGGGTTAAATTGCATAATCTCAACCGAGCTGTCCTTCACTTCGCCCGTTTCGCTTAAATCAATGGAATACAAGCCGGCGTTAGGCGAGAAGCCAACATCGCTAGAGATATTGTAAGTAATCGTCTCTAATTTTTGTGTATTAGCGTTGTAGTAAAGTGAGCGATTATCGTAGCCTGGTTTGGCCGAGTTGACGTATTTTCCCGCGTCGTCGTAAGCATGAATTTGCGATTTCGAGGCTGGAGCTTCAAGGTCCGAACCCATTGGCGCCAAGCCGCCATCTGCAATGTAGTAGCGCTTAAAGTTTGGTACATAAGCCACCGTCATCGGGCGCGTGGTGGGTTTTTTAGCCAAAGGGAATTTAATACCTAGAGCCGCTTCTGGTAGCACTTGTGCTTGCAAAGGCGCACCGAGTGCAAATATAGCGCCAATTAAAAGTGGTTTAAAAAAATTCATTATGTAGAAAATTCCCTATTGTTATAACTTTAAGTTGTCTTGAACGTTTACTTGGTCAACAAAGTTTACTAACCGTTCAATCTAACTTTTCCAGCAACATTGCATCGCCATAACTAAAAAAGCGATATTGCTGCTTAACCGCGTGTGCATAAGCGTTTTTAATCGGCTCAAAACCCGCGAAGGCAGACACTAACATGAGCAGCGTGCTTTTGGGTAGGTGAAAGTTGGTAAGCAGTTTATCGACCACTCTAAACTGAAAACCTGGCGTGATGAAAATACTCGTTTCACCACTTAAATTAAACTCAATAAAAGATGCCCCAGAAGGCGCATGGATATTGGCCTGCAGGACAGCGCTTTCTAGCGCACGTAAACTCGTGGTGCCAACCGCAATCACTTTCCCGCCCGCTTTTTTGGTGGCAATAATCGCCTCGGCCGTGCTTGCGGGAATATTGTAAATCTCGCTATGCATTTTATGGTCTTCAATATTATCCACGCGCACAGGTTGAAACGTGCCTGCGCCCACATGCAAAGTCACGTAAGCAATATTTGCACCATTGACTTTTATTTTGTTTAGCATGGCCTCATCAAAGTGCAAACCCGCGGTAGGCGCGGCCACAGCGCCTGCGTGCTTGGCGTAAACGGTTTGATAACGCTCATCGTCTTCAGCCTCGGCCGCATGCGCAATATAAGGTGGCAAGGGCAGTGCGCCATATTGTTCTAATAAATCGAGCACTGGCGCATCGCCCAAAAATTTCACGTGAAATAAATCATCGTCACGGCTAATCACTTCCGCTTCAAAAGCATCAGCTAACTTAAGCCTTGCACCAACTTTGGGCGCACGCGAAGCGCGAATGTGCGCCAGCACATAGTGTTCATCTAATACGCGCTCCACCAGCAATTCAACCGCGCCGCCAGTCGATTTCATGCCGAATAAACGTGCTTTAATCACACGCGTATCGTTAAACACCAGTAAATCCCCAGCACTTAAAAAGCTTGGAAAATCAATAAATTGCCTATCATTTAATTGACCTGTTTTACTATTCAAATATAAGAGTCTACTGGCGCTACGTTTGCTGGTAGGATGTTGTGCGACTAGGGGGTCTGGTAAATAAAAATCGAAATCTTGTGTTCGCATAATACCTTTTGCTTGTTATAATGTGTGCCTTCGTTGTAATTATACCTCAAGCCGGGATGGCGGAATTGGTAGACGCACGGGACTCAAAATCCCGCGTTGGCGACAACGTGGGGGTTCGATTCCCCCTCCCGGCACCAAAAATTTAAAGATGCACAAATATTTAAGCAGTATTAAAAAAATGTTACAAAAATGTAACTATTTGCTTGAGACAAATAATATTTTATGCTACTTTCTCATTGTTTTTTAAATGCGCCAAAATGGCGCATGTTTAGCAGAGTGGCAGTAATAAAGTGCGCAACAAGTTTATATAAGCACTAAAAGTTAACAATAGCGCCTGAGCTGGCCTTGCAATTGGGTTAAGTAACAGGGGTTATAGAATTATTAATTATTCACATTAAGGTAGATTTAGTTATGAATAAGAAAGCTATTTTCTTTCCAAGTACGGTTCTGGCTACAATGATGTCGTTGGTTGCTGGCAGCGCTCAAGCAGCTTACCAACTTAACCTGAAAGCGCCAGTCACTGAAATTGCCGGTCAGATTTACAATTTGCACATGTTAATTATGTATGTGTGTTTGGCAATTTTCGTGTTGGTATTCGGGATTATGTTTTACTCCATTTACAAGCATCGTAAATCAGTTGGCCATAAAGCGGTTCAGTTTCATGAGCATCATACACTTGAAATTATTTGGACTATTATTCCTGCGCTTATCCTAATTGCGATGGCTGTTCCAGCCACTAAAACTATTTTTGCCATGAAAGACACCACCGCCGCCGATATGACGGTGAAAGTAACTGGTCATCAGTGGAAATGGGAATACGATTATATTGATAAAGATGTGAAATTCATCAGTACGCTCGCCACTTCAGACGACCAAATTCATGGTAAAGCCGAAAAAAGTGAAAATTACTTGTTGGAAGTTGATAATCCAATGGTAGTGCCTGTTGGCAAAAAAGTACGCGTGGTACTAACCGCTTCAGACGTGATACACGCTTGGTGGGTTCCAGAATTTGGCGTGAAACAAGATGCGATTCCTGGCTTTATTAAAGAAGTATGGTTTAGAGCAGATAAAGAAGGTACTTATCGCGGCCAATGCGCTGAATTGTGCGGCAAAGCGCATGGTTATATGCCTATTGTGGTTGAAGTGGTGGCGGAAGATAAATACAACGAGTGGATAGACTCTAAAAAAGCTGCTGCTGCTACTGCAAATGCGGGTGCAGATAAAGAATGGACTAAAGACGATTTGGTTGCGAATGGTAAAACTGTTTACGAGAAAAACTGTGCAGTATGTCACCAAGCAAGTGGTGCTGGTTTACCGCCCGCGTTCCCAGCAATTACTGGTAGTAAGATTGCGCTAGGTGCCATATTTGGCCCAGATGGTAAGTATATGCCCGATAGCCATATTGATCGTTTGCTTAATGGTAAAAATGTTATGCCAGCTTGGAAGGCTCTGCTGAATGACGTAGAAATTGCATCTGTCATTACGTATACGCGCCAAGCGCTAGGCAATGCTGCTACAGTTGATCCGGTAGTTCAGCCAGCACAAATCAAAGCAGCGCGATAACTTTTAGAATTTAATTATTTAGACAAAAATAGCGGTAGTTTTTAGGAGAAATTGATGAGTACGACAACAGCAACACATCACGACGACCATGCGCACGATAGCCATGGGCATCCTACTGGGCTTATGCGTTGGGTAAAATCGACCAACCATAAAGATATTGGCACCATGTATTTATGGTTCGCTTTCACCATGTTCCTGTTTGCAGGTGCAATGGCGATGGGCATTCGCGCTGAATTATTTCAGCCAGGCTTACAGTTCGTGCAGCCAGAAACGTTTAATCAGCTAACGACTTTGCATGGCTTGATTATGATTTTCGGCGCAATTATGCCAGCGTTTGTGGGCTTTGCTAACTGGCAAGTGCCGTTAATGATAGGCGCGCCAGATATGGCGTTCCCGCGACTCAACAACATGAGTTTTTGGTTATTAATTCCTGCGGCGCTACTGTTGATTGCTTCAATTTTCGTACCTGGTGGCGCTGTTGCAGGCGGTTGGACGATGTATCCGCCACTATCAGTTCAAGGTGGTATGTCAATGGATATGAGTATTTTCGCACTGCATATTTTGGGCGTATCTTCAATTGTTGGTTCAATCAATATCATTACTACGATTTTTAACATGCGTGCGCCTGGCATGACATTGATGAAAATGCCAATGTTTGTTTGGACTTGGTTGATTACTGCTTACTTATTGATTGCTGCAATGCCAGTGTTGGCAGGAGCGCTGACCATGTTGATTACTGATCGTCACTTCGGTACGCACTTCTTTAATGCAGCAGGCGGCGGCGATCCAGTGCTGTTTCAACACGTATTTTGGTTCTTTGGCCACCCTGAAGTCTATATTATGATTTTGCCAGCTTTCGGCATCCTTTCTACCATTATCCCAACCTTTTCTCGTAAACCATTATTTGGTTATGCGTCTATGGTGTATGCCACTGCGGCCATTGCTGTGCTGTCATTTGTAGTTTGGGCGCACCACATGTTTACTACAGGCATGCCAGTGGCAGGTCAGTTGTTCTTTATGTACAGCACCATGTTGATTTCTGTGCCAACAGGCGTAAAAGTATTTAACTGGTTAGCTACCATGTGGAAAGGCTCGCTGACCTTTGAAACGCCGATGTTGTTTGCGGTTGCGGTAGTGTTTTTGTTCACGATCGGTGGATTTAGTGGCCTAGTGCTCGCTATATTGCCTGTAGATATTCAATTGCAAGATACCTATTACGTTGTAGCGCATTTCCACTACGTATTGTTCTCTGGCGCGGCTATGGCGATTATGGGTGGCGTTTATTACTGGATGCCTAAATGGACTGGCCACATGTACGACGAGAAATTGGGTAAATGGCATTTCTGGTTGACGACAATTGCGTTTAATGTAACCTTCTTCCCAATGCACTTTACGGGTTTAGCAGGCATGCCACGTCGTATTCCTGATTACTCACAACAATTTGCTGAGTTCAATATGATTTCTTCATTAGGTGCATTTGCGCTAGGTCTAAGCCAATTATTGTTCTTGTATGTAGTAATTAAATGTATAAAAGGTGGCGCAAAAGCAACCGATCAAGTTTGGGAAGGCGCACATGGTCTTGAGTGGACAGTGCCATCACCAGCGCCATTCCATACTTTTGAAACACCACCAACAGTAAAGTAAGCAACTGATATAGAAAATATTTAGGGAGCAAATATGAGTCAGAACACAAAAAATTATTACCTACCAGGCCCATCCTTTTGGCCGCTAATAGCGTCAATATCCTTGTTCCTGTTGGCTGGTGGATTTACCATGGTGCTGAACAAGATAGCCATGGGCAAGCCGCTAATGATAGCTGGCGGCTTGTGCTTAGCGTACTTACTGTATGGTTGGTTTGCAGAAGTGATTGGCGAAAGTGTCAGCAAGTTTTATAACAAACAAGTAGATAAATCTTTCCGCTGGGGTATGGGCTGGTTCATATTCTCTGAAGTCATGTTCTTCTTTGGCTTCTTCGGCGCTTTGTTCTACACGCGTAATGTGTCTTTGCATTGGTTAGCTGATGCGCATGGCTTGACAGGCGCGCATGCTTTATGGCCAGGTTTCCAAGCGCTTTGGCCTTCTGGTGGTCCTGGCCTTAAAGAAGCCTTCACACCAATGGGTGCATGGGGATTGCCAGCAATTAATACTTTGTTATTGTTAACTTCAGGCGCAACGTTGACTTGGGCGCACTGGGGCTTGATGAAAGACAATCGTAAACAGCTCACTATTGGCTTAATTTTAACCATTGCGCTGGGTGTATTGTTCCTGTTCTTACAGGCACATGAATACGCAGAAGCTGGCTTTACTATTAAAACTGGCATTTACGGCGCGACTTTTTATATGCTTACTGGCTTTCATGGCTTGCATGTAACAATGGGTGCGATTATGTTGACAATTATTTTGTTCCGCGTACTAAAGGGACATTTTAACTCGCATGATCATTTTGGATTTGAAGCGGTGGCTTGGTATTGGCACTTTGTGGACGTTGTTTGGTTATTTCTGTTTATATTCGTGTACTGGCTATAGTTTTAGTTTAGGCTTATTAAACGCCGCAAGGTTTTCCTTGTGGCGTTTATTTTTATGTTGTGTCTAAAATTAAATCTAATTTTAGAGAATTAATTTGTACAGAAACAATCATAATTTCCAAGACTTCTAAATTCTAGGTGGAGGAATGATGTCACCAACAGAGGGTAACGCTTACAGCGTAACATTTAAACCAAGCTGCTCCTTAAGCGCTCACGGCAAGGTTAAAGTGATTTTGCTGCTAACGGTAATTCCTTGCTGTATTGCGATTGGTTTTAGTCTTATTGGTGCGTGGTTGGTGTTACCTTTTGTAGGCTTGGAGATTTTCGCGCTTGGCTATGCTTTTTATTATGTCAATAATCATGAGAGCGATTTCGAGCGTATCAGCATAGATGGCGACAGCCTGCTTATAGAACGTTGCACTGGTCAATATGTGAGCCAATATCAACTTAACCCATACTGGGCAAAGGTGGTGTGTCATGAGTCGCACAATGGCGATCTGCGTCTGGGCTTGCTCTCACATGGTAAAGAAATTGAAATCGGTCGTTATTTAACCCGAAAACAGCGCGAAATTTTAGCTGAGCAATTGCAAAAAAGAATCGGTACTTTTTTTAAGTATTAAGAAAGAGAAAAATGGAACAAGATCCAAATTTGGAGCAACAAAAGCAGCGGCGTAAAAATTTATTGGTCGGTTGGGCTATCGGCATTTTTGCAATTATTTTTTACGCTGCGGCGATTTATTTTAATTAAGATTTTATTTAAGGTTTTGTTTAAGCTTTCATGGACATAGACGAGAATACGCTGGCAACAAACAACAGCAAAAATAAACAACTGGCCTGGAAGCTAAGTCTGATTGTGCTTTCAGGATTGATATTTAGTTTTGCCCTTGCCCCGCTTTATGATGTGATGTGTAAAAAGTTCGGTCTAAATGGTCGTGCCGATAGCACGATGACGGCATCTGACAAAAACCTGAAGATTGATAAAACACGCTGGGTAACCGTAATTTTCACCGGCAATACCATGCCAGGCTTGGGCTGGAGTTTTCATCCCTCAGATACCAGCTTGCGCGTACATCCTGGTGAAATTACTTTGACCAGTTATATGGCAAAAAATAATGGCGCAGCTAGCGAGATGGGCGTGGCTGTGCCAAGTGTGACGCCAGAGTTGACAGCCTTATATTTTAAAAAAATTGAGTGTTTTTGTTTTAAACAGCAAACTTTGAAATCTGGCGAAAGTAAGAAAATGCCAGTAATGTTTTATGTAAAGCCAGATTTGCCAGCAGATGTGAATACAGTGACTTTGAATTATGCATTTTTTAATGGTGTGTCGAGCGTGGATAAGGCTGCGCTGATCCAACTAGAAAAAGCCGCAACAAAAGTAAATTAATTTAAGTCAGCAGTTTATTTTTTTCCAAAACAATCAGCCTGTAAGCCGCATGGATATTGGGCTGCAGAGCATCTATTTTGACAATAAATGTGCACGCGCGAGGGAAGTGAAGTTCAGAGCAGTAAAATTTAAGGATGCGGATTTGGCGGGCCGATAACGCCAGTAAAAAATGCCAGCATAATCAGTAGAAACAATCCGATTGATAAGGAGATGCGCCAAGTGAGCGCCTTGACTGTGCGTTCGCTAGTATCACCTTTCATTAAATAATACAGCGCAGAAAACAAGCTGCCGGCGATGAGTAGCAGAACGATAATAATGAGAATTTTTACGAGCATGATGTGCCTTATTTCGGTAACTTTGAGTACGATTAATCAGCCAATTATGCGGCTAATCTAGCAGGATTGCAATGAAATATACGTTTCGCCCAAATTGGTGGATGACGCTGGCAACGTTAGCAGTGATGGCGCTTTGCATCAAGGCTGGGCTTTGGCAATTTGATAGGGCCGCGCAAAAACAGGCACTGCAAACACAGCTAAATGCGCGTCTTATCGAGCCGCCAGTTGCGCTTACAGATAACTTATTAGCTGGTAAAATAACGGACTTGGAAAGTTGGCGTTATCGGCGCGTAAAACTTGCCGGTGTTTACGACACGCGTTATCAAGTACTGTTGGATAATCAGGTAGAAAATACCGTGGCTGGTTACCACGTGCTGACGCCAATGCAGGTGGAAGGCAGTAGTCATTTTGTATTAGTGAATCGTGGCTGGATTCCGAAAGCAGCAGCACAAAAAGGCTTACAACAGCAGGTGCCCGTGGTTATTGCCCCGCAGGGCAGGCAAGAAATTATAGGTGATATTAACATACCTGCTGCAAATTTTTTTACGCTGGAAGCGCCCCCGCCAGTGGATGAAAAGTGGCAGCCCATTTGGCAGAATTTGGACTTAAAGCGCTATATTAAATCGGTGCCATTTGAAGCAGAGCCTTATTTGGTGCGGCTAGATGAAAAAAACGTGGGTGGTTTCGTTAGAAATTGGCCGCCGCCAGGTGAGCGTGTCAACATGCATTTAGGATACGCCTATCAGTGGTTTGGCTTCGCGCTGACCTTGCTAGTGATTTATATTGTATTGAATGTGAAGAAAGTAAGGACTTAAATGATGTCAGAAATCAATCAGGCGCAAACGCCCCCAAACAAAACCAGTGGCAGAAAAATTCTGCTGATTTTGGCCGTTATCTTCGTGTTGCCATTTACTGTGGCGGCGACCTTGCATTTATTGAATTTAAAACCTAGCGGGCATAGTTATGGCAATTTGATTCAGCCGCCGCAGGCATTGACCTTCCCCGTTTTACATGACATGCAAGGTAAAGCATTTAAGCGCGAGCAATGGCTTAAAAAATGGAGCGTGGTCATGATGGATTCCACAGGCTGCGCCACGCCATGCCAAGCGCAAGTGCATTTGCTTAAGCAAGTACACACATCACTAAACAAAGATATTAAGCGTGTACAGCGCTTATTATTGGTACCAGCTGAGTTAAATAGCGAGGCTTTTAATGCTTTGCAAAAACAGTATCCTGATTTGCTGATATTGGGCGGCACAGATGCTGAAACGGCAAAACTTGCTAGTGCATTTAATGCGGCTGGCGGCACTATTTATCTGGTTGATCCATTAGGAAATTTGATGATGAGTTACCCAGCGAATTTAGACGCAAAAGGCCTGTTTAGTGATTTAAAACGCTTGCTTAAAAACTCATGGGCTGGTTAGGGAGTATTCAGAAAAATGCGCGCGTTTAATAAACTGGTATTCATTGCGACTATTCTTACCCTGTGTGTGGTGGTGTTGGGCGCTTATGTGCGCTTATCCGATGCCGGCTTGGGCTGCCCAGATTGGCCTGGTTGTTATGGTACGCTTACCGTACCGCAAAGTGAGAGCGCGCTGCAACACGCGCAGACGGTTTATCCTGATTCGCCCGTGGAGCACCATAAAGCCTGGAAAGAAATGATACATCGCTATTTTGCCGGCACTTTGGGCTTGCTGGTGCTGGCGATTTTTGTCATGGCTTGGTATCACCGTCAAACAATTAAAGTTTCGCCGTTGCTGCATACATTTTTAGTCGTTTTAATTGCATTTCAGGCAGCGCTAGGTATGTGGACAGTGACTTTGTTGCTGAAGCCAGCCGTCGTTACCGCGCATTTGATAGGCGGCATGAGTACACTGGCGATATTGACTTGGATAGCGCACCGCCATTTGGGCTTAATACCAACACGCGTTTTGCAATCTGAAAGCTTACGTTTTTGGGTGCGTGGCGCGTTGGTGATTTTATTTGCGCAGATTTTTTTAGGAGGTTGGACTAGTACGAATTACGCGGCCTTAGCTTGTACGGATTTTCCGACTTGTCATGGCGTGTGGTTCCCTGTGATGGATTTTTCTAGCGCTTTTCACTTGGTGCGCGAGTTGGGTGTTGATGCTGCAGGCAAAACCTTGCAGCTGGCTGCTTATACCGCCATACAATGGACGCACCGCATAGGTGCGCTAATCACCTTTATTTACTTGGGTTTGCTTGGGTTACGTTTGCTAAAAGCGCCGCAATTGAAAAAACCAGCCTACATAATGCTTGGTTTATTAGCGGTGCAAATTGCTTTAGGTATCGCGAATTTGCTGCTACATCTTCCACTTGTGCTGGCAGTAGGGCATAATATGGGCGCAGCTTTATTATTAATAACTGTGGTTGTTATTAACTCTAAAATAACAGAGTTAAAAAGCTAATTTAGCAGTAAAAGCGAGAGTTAAATGAGCACTGTTTCTGAAATTAATTTACCAAACGCAAGGTCAAGTTTTCAAAACTTTTTGGCCTTAACTAAGCCGCGCGTAACTACTTTGATTGTGTTTACGGCGATGATAGGCATGTTTCTCGCTACGCCAAATATGGTGCCGCTTAATATATTGCTAGCAGCCACTATTGGCATCGGCATGGCTTCTGGCGCGGCTGCCGCGTTTAACTGCTTGGTAGAACAGGCGATTGATGCAAAAATGGCACGCACACGTGGCAGACCTTTACCAACTGGACAATTGACTTCAAAGCAAACCTTTATATTTGCAACGGTTATGGCAAGCATCGGCTTAACCATTCTATATGTGTTCGTAAATCCACTTACTATGTGGCTCACGCTCGCCACTTTTGTGGGTTATGCGGTGATTTACACGGTATTTTTAAAACCCGCAACGCCGCTTAACATTGTGATTGGCGGTTTATCTGGTGCCATGCCGCCTGCGCTGGGTTGGGCTGCCGTAACAGGCACAGTTTCACCAGAAGCTTGGATTTTGGTGCTGATTATATTTGCTTGGACGCCGCCACATTTTTGGGCGCTAGCGCTGTATCGTCGTGATGAATACGCTAAATCTGGCTTACCGATGTTACCGGTGACGCATGGTGAGGAATATACGCGTTTGCAGATTTTACTCTACACCATTATTTTAACGGCCGTAACCTTAATACCATTTGCCATGCGCATGAGCGGCTTTATTTACCTAGTCGCTGCGCTGCTGCTAGACGGTGTGTTTATGGCTTATGCAATTAGCTTATATCGTAAATACTCTGACGACTTAGCTCGCAGCATGTTCAAGTTTTCAATTTTGTATTTAACGCTATTATTTGCAGCTTTATTGGTCGATCACTACTGGCTATTTAGGCTATAAATACAGACTTGGTATAGCAATTTGGCGCGCCCGGCGGGAGTCGAACCCACGACCTTTGGCTTCGGAAACCAACACTCTATCCAGCTGAGCTACGGGCGCCTTAACGTTACTTAAGTGATGGCGCATTATAACAAAGCAGTTGTATTACAGAAATTTTATTAGCATTTTTTATTTTTAATGATTTAGGGAGCGACACAATGAGTAAACATGACGACCAACATTCAAGCCCAAGCACTTTACAACCAATGGTGATTATTTTCGGCCTTTTATTAGCCGCCGCAGTAGTAGTTGGATTGCTAATGGCCAAACCTGCTGCAGAAGATGCTGCACCAGCAGCTGCGCAAGTGGCGGATGTTAAAGAAAATATTGCACCTGTTGCTGTGGCTGAAGTTGCGCCTGCAAGTGAAGCGCACGTAGAAAAAAGTGGCGCTGATGTCGTAAAAGGCGGGTGCGCAATGTGTCACGCGACTGGCATGATGAACTCACCAAAAATTGGTGATGCAGCCCAGTGGCAGCCGCGCATTGCGCTAGGTTATGAAACGCTTGTTAAACATGCGATTGAGGGCATTCGTACCATGCCAGCTAAAGGCGGTAATCCAGCTTTAACCGATGGTGAAATTGCGGCAGCGGTGGCGGAGATGGCGAATCAATCAGGTGCAAAATTTGATCCTGCAACCTTAGCTAAAAAGTAATTATTAGCGATGTGAAAAAGCCGCTTAATATTTTAAGCGGCTTTTTTGTGGGTTGATGGTTTGTTAAGCTAAAATATACACTATGGCAACTTACGCGATAGGCGACATTCAGGGCTGTTATTATGCTTTTACGGCATTATTGGCGCGCCTACAATTTAATCCCCGCCAAGACAAATTGTGGCTGGTGGGCGATTTAATCAATCGCGGCAGCGGCTCGTTAGAGGTATTGCGTTGGTGTTTTCAGCATCAAGATTCGCTTAAGGTAGTGCTAGGAAATCACGATTTACACGCGCTTGCAGTGGTGCATATGGTAAAACCAGCGCATAAACACGATACCCTGCAAGCCAGTATCCATGCGCCTGACAGCGATGCTCTTTTTACATGGTTGCGTCATCAACCATTGATTGTTGAAGAAAATGGCTACGTCATGGTGCACGCAGGCCTGTTTTCGCAGTGGACGATTGAAAAAGCCATGTGCTATGCAAACGAAGTGGAATGCGCCTTGCAGGGCGATAATTATTTAGATTTTTTACGCAATATGTACGGTAATGAGCCTAATGCTTGGAATGACAATTTGATGGGAATGGACAGATTACGAGCCATTACTAACGCTATGACGCGCATGCGCATTTGTAGCTTAGCTGGCGAAATGGAGTTTGAATTTAAGGGCGAGCTGCAAGACATCCCAAATGGCTATACACCTTGGTTTGATGCGCCTGTCAGGCAATCGCAAACATCGCAAATTATCTGTGGGCATTGGTCTGCGCTAGGGCTACGTCAGCGCGATAATATTCATGCGCTTGATACTGGTTGTTTGTGGGGCGGTCAGCTCACCGCTATGTGTTTAGAGACGCGAGAAATTACGCAGGTAAATCACGACGCGCGAGACAACGTTATCAAATCAGTTTAGCCATAATTGAGTCGTATGCGGCTTGTGTTAAATCACGCCTGTTTTGCCCTTCGGTAGCGAGCGGTGTTAAAAAGTGTAATTCCACCACTGGATTTTTCTGTATTAACACCTGGTGCATTGATTCAATTAAACTGGTTTCCCCCGCATAAGCCATGGCCGTATTGATGCTACCATCGGCATTGACGTATTTAATCGCAATTGGCCAAACTTGTGTATTGGCATCAATCGCAGCTTGTAAAACACTGCTCTTGAAAGGCAATACCCGCGTGCCTTCCAAGCCTGTGCCGCTTGTGCCAGCACCATCCGTAGTAGTGCCTTCTGGAAAAAAACATAAATTATCGCCAGATTTTAAACTTTCCGCGGTGATATCAACAATGCGCCCAGCTTCTTGTCGCTTATTTCTGTCAATAAATAAAGTATCGGCCTTTTGTACCAAATAACCAAATATCGGCCAATTTTTAATGTCAGATTTCGCAATAAAGCGTAATGGAATTAAGCTATTTAAGGCATGAATGTCTGACCAAGAAATATGGTTTGCTACAAACATCACACCTTCCACGCTAGGCGCAGGCAAGTCTCCAAAAGTGACCACTTTAATATTAAAGGCGCGCAACAAGCCACCACACCACCACTTAATGAGCGATAATTTGGTTTTTTTTTGAATAAATGGCAGCACTAAAGCTGCAATCGTTAATCCAGTCGTTGTGTGAATTAAAATGCGCGATATTCTATAAATTCGAGTGAACTGGTTACTTTTTGGCAAATTATTTTAAGAAATGCGATGCATATCTGCAGTTGATTTTAGATAAAGGTAACATTACCAGCATATCAGCAGAGTTGAAATAGGCATCCCACGCAGGCTCACCACAAATGTAGGCACCAAGTCGCAAATAACCTTTAATCAATGGAGGGCAAACCACTTGCATGTCCTTATTTAACGAGGCAATTGGCAAGGGATTGTGAGGAAATACTCGATATTCTTGTGGTGATAAATACTCATCTTTTAATTTATGGTATAAGCTTGCCGCCATGTGGCCACCATCGTGAATGGGCACGCTGGCACAACCTATCATGTATTCGTAGTTGTGCATTTGCATGTATTTGGCCAAACCAGCCCACAGCAAGGTAATGGTGCCACCATTGCGATAATCTTGATGCACGCAAGCGCGGCCCAACTCCACCGTGCTGCCAAAAAGATGTGATAAACGGCTTAAATCAAATTCGCCTGCGGAGTAATATCCACCTGCTTTGTCAGCCTGATGTGGACTTAAAATGCGGTAAGTGCCAATGACTTGATGTGTTGCGCTTTCGCGTACCAAAAGGTGGTCGCAAAAAGCGTCAAAACCATCTACGTCAAGGCCGCCAGTGCCAGATAGTTGCGCGCCCATTTCTTCGGCAAACACTTTATAGCGTAAACGTTGTGCTTCTGCAACTTCAGCTGGATTGCGTGCAAGGCTTATGTATATCCGCTGCTGCGGGTGAGTTTGTTTTGGCGCTAACTGTTTATTTACAAACATAACATTTCTCCTTTAGTTGCGAGAGATGTTATGTAAGTAAAGTTAACGAATAATGAAAATTAGATGACTAATTGATGACAAGGTAAAGGTTTAGTCTGTGACAAGACTAATGCGTGACACGTTAATGTGTGACACGAGACGTATCGGCATTTTCTACAATACGTACTTTTTCGCCTGGATGAAATTGCTCATCTGCTTCTTGTACGATGGCAATCATGGCGCCACCATCTAATTTTACGGTGATTTCTAACGCGTCTTTACGAGTCACGCCTTCTTCAATCGCCGAGCCTGCAATGCCGCCAGCCACGGCGCCAATAACTGCGCCAATCGCGCTACCAGCGCCATGTCCAATAGAGCCGCCTGCAACACCGCCTACTACGCCGCCCGCGACTGTGCCTACTGGTGATTTTGTACCTTCTAATTTCACTGCGCGTACGCTTTCTACCACGCCTGTTTTCACGGTTTGTACTTTGCGTGCATCATCGCGGCTATACACACTGCCAGAGTTTGAGCTGGCGCAAGCGGCTAAAAATGCTGTTATAAATGCTACTAAAATTAATCTTGAAACTTTCATGGTTGACTCCTTAAATTTTTGACTTTTAATTCAAGTCAGCTTTTCATCCGCCGTCACTTGTTGGACAAGCGCTTGGCTGTAAATGTTCTCAATTTCGGCACGCGTTGGTTTGTGATTTTGCCCACCACGACAAGCGATTTTAATAGCCCCCATGGTAGAGGCTAATCGCCCACAGGTCGGCCAATCCCAGCCGTTGCTAATGCCATAAAGCAAACCCGCACGGTAGGCGTCGCCGCAACCCGTTGGGTCTACAATCTTATCTGCTATAACGCACGGAATTTCAAAACGTTGACCATCCGCATAAATGTGCGAACCTTGCCCACCAAGCGTGACAATCAACGCCTCAACTTTGCTGGCAAGTTGCTCAATGTTCAAGCCAGTCTTATCTTGCAGCACTTGTGCTTCGTAATCGTTCACCGCCAAATAAGTCGCCATTTCAATAAAATGTAGCAACTCCTCGCCATTAAACATCGGCAAGCCTTGGCCTGGATCAAACAAAAATGGAATATTCGCGTCAAAACACTCTTTTGCATGCTGAAACATGCCATCGCGACCGTCGGGAGCAATAATCGCGAGTGAAATGTTTGAGGCAACTTTCACGCTATTTTGGTGCGATTCCACCATTGCGCCTGGGTGAAAAGCGGTGATTTGATTGTCGTCCAAATCGGTGGTGATAAAGGCCTGCGCGGTAAAACTATTGGCGATTTCTTTCACATGCCTCGTACTTAAATTGTGCTTATTTAACCAGTTAGTGTAAGGCGTAAAATCTTCACCCACGGTTGCCATAATCAGCGGCTTTCCTTCCAGCAGCTGTAAATTGTAGGCAATATTGCCCGCTGTTCCGCCAAATTCGCGCCGCATTTCTGGCACGTAAAACGCCACGCTCAGCTTGTGGATTTGGTCGGGCAGAATGTGATTTTTAAATTGATCTTGAAACACCATAATGGTGTCAAAAGCCAAAGAACCGCAGATAAGAGTTTGCATGTGAATATCGATTTTAGTTTAAAACGATATTATCTTGTAGCAGAAGTGGTTAGCGCAAGCTAAGGTTTAACTTTTAATAGCACCGTCGATGAGAATTTTTGCGGCTTTTTTAGCGTATTTAATGGCACCAGAGCCGCGTTTCATCTGTTCCGCTTGCACCGCACCCTCAAATAAAAGTGATAATTGCAAAGCCAAGCCGTCCGCGTCTTTAATTTTTGCTTCAGCGGCAAGTCTACCGATAAATAGCCTAAATTCGCGCGATTGCTGGCTTGATAACTGGTGAATCGGATTTTCTTCGTTAGGAAACTCAGCTGAGGCTTTAATAAAGCCAACGCCGATGAATTCGGGAGAGTTTACCCATTCTTCAACATAGTCAAATAGTTGTTGTATCTTATCGCTAGGTTTTTTGCTATTGGAATTGAGTTTTTCATCAAGCCAAGTTTGAAAGTCTGATTGACCTTTTTGCAGTACTTCTAAAATCAACGCTTCTTTAGAGTGAAAGTATTTGTACAGCGTCATTTTAGTGGTGCCAGCCACCGCTACAATGTTATCTACACCAGTCGAGTTAATGCCCTGCGTTTGAAACAGATTAGTCGCGGTGTTGAGTATTTTTTCGCGTAGTACAGACATGAATTTATTATACTAGACAGTATAGTGCGTCTGCAATAGTTTAGTTTCAACCCGTCGAGTTTGCCATCAGCATCGGCGTATAATTACAGCGCGTTTTCTTCAGCAATTCCATGGCAATTTGTTGCTCACGCGGGTCGGTAGATACTTGGCCATTCACCACCATATTCAAATAAATACCTTTGTATTGATCGGGTAGTTGAATCGCCTCGATCAATTGGCAGTTGCCATGCCGCATTAGTTCAATTTGCGCCATTAACGCGGCAGTTTGCTGTGGGTCAGCCATGCTGTCAGAACTTACCAATTGCGGTATTGCTGCTTGTATGGGCATTGCAGAAGCAAATGCTAGTTTTTTTTCAGCCGCTTGACTCATATTTTGATTTATATAAAGCGTGCCAGCCACCACTAAAATGCCTAAAAAGCTAGCTGCAATCGCGTAGGCGGATGATTTTGCAATATAAAACTCTTTTTTGGTCTGTGCAAAAATTAAAGCGTTCGCCGCACTTTTTGCATGATTAAAAGCAGCATGGCCAGAAGCCTCATGGATATTGGCTTGCAGCCTCTCTTGTGTAGCAGAAATTGCCATGAAATAAAGTTGATTCGCTAATACTTCTGGCATCGCTGCACCTGCTTTAGCTGCCTCAATGGTTAAATAGTCTTGCAACTGTCTTGCATGTTTTGGTTTAGAAAACTGCTCACCTATTTGCTCGCGCATGTTTGGGGCTTCCAGCCAATCTTCTAAAATATCAAATAGGCTAAGTAAGCGCCCATCAGGCGTCTGGCTCGATTTCTCAAGCATTTTAATCAGCCAATTTGAATTTAGAATATCCATAGGATGTTAAAACTTAAAAGGGTTTTACTACAACCAAAATAACCACAAGCAGTAATACTATCACAGGAATCTCGTTAAACCAGCGGTACCACATATGGCTACGCCTATTTTTACCTGATTTAAAATCACGCATGAGTTTGCCACAATATAAATGATAAGCCACTAAGCCAGCAACTAATGCCAGCTTGGCGTGCAGCCACGCCCCTGAAATGTCGTAACCTAGCCATAACCATAAACCAAAACCCAACGCCAATACCGCTAATGGCAACATGAAGCGATATAGTTTGTGTTCCATTAATTCTAGGCGAGCCAATGTGGCCGTATCAGCCGTCATGGCATGATTCACAAATAGTCTAGGTAGATAAAATAACCCAGCAAACCAGCTTGTAACAAAAATAATGTGAAAGGCTTTTACCCACAACATCAAATTAATTCCCTATCTAGCAATTGATTGAGCTTTTCGAAATCTAGCCTGCCAGTGGTGTATTGCAATCGCTTACCCTGTTTGTCAAAAATGTAAGCAGTGGGCGTAGCGGGAACCCCGCCAAACTTAATGATCATTTGGCCAAATCCATCATGCATCACAGGGAAGGGCAACGCTTTTTGTGTTGCATAATTAAGCACTTGTGCAGGCGGATCGTAAGGCATGGCGATTGCAATCACCTCAAAGCCTTTGCTTTTGTATGTGTTGTAGGTATTCACAATATCGGGCATTTCGCTTACGCAAACGCTGCAATCAGTCGCCCAAAAATTGACCAAAACAACCTTGCCTTTGAGTGAGGCCATGCTAATTTCTTTGCCCTGAATAGTGGTAAAGGTAACATCGGGCGCTGGCTGGCTTTTAGTTAAGTGAAATACTAAAAATGCCAACAAAGCCAAAATGCCTAGCGAAATGCCTAATCTTTTTAAACTTATCATCAGCTTATTTTAACGCCTTTTAGCTAAAAACCCTATAATCTACTCAGTTATTCCGACACAGTCAGCATGATATAATTCGTCTTTAATTTGCTAAGAGTTTTCATCCTTAATGAACGCGCCTATTCCCGCCAAAATCTTCCAAGCTGAGCCAGCTTCAGCCAGACGCTTACGCGAAATCCCATACAACTATACTTCGTTTTCAGACCGCGAAATTGTCATTCGGTTTTTAGGTGCTGAATGTTGGGAAATTTTGAACGAGTTGCGCAGCGAGCGCAAAACAGGTCGCAGCGCACGCATGTTGTTCGAAGTACTGGGCGACATTTGGGTGGTTTCGCGCAATCCTTATTTGCAAGATGATTTGCTGGATAACCCAAAACGGCGCAAGGCCTTAATTGACGCGCTCCATCATCGCATTGATGCGATAGACGAGCGTGGTAGCGATAATGAAAAAGTCAATAGATTAGTCAATGCTGCCAAAATCGCGGTTGAAAAATTCGCCGAAGACTTTCGTCAAACTTACGATTTGCGCAAAAAAGCTTTAAGCAAATATAGCAAAATCACGCGTAAAGACAATATCCAATTTGATGGCTTGGCGCGCGTATCGCATGTGACGGATGCTACCGACTGGCGTGTGGAATATCCGTTTGTGGTGTTAAATCCTGATACGGAAATTGAAATCGCGGCACTTGTGCGCGCCAGTATTGAGCTTGGGTTAACAGTGATTCCGCGCGGTGGCGGCACTGGTTACACTGGTGGCGCAATTCCGTTAACGCCATTATCTGTGGTCATTAACACCGAAAAGTTGGATCAGCATACTGGTGTACAAATGCGTACGCTACCTGGCGTAACGCGCCAAGTAGCCACAATACAATGTGGTGCAGGCGTCGTCACTCGCCGCGCAATGGAAGCCGCTACTGAGGCGGGCTTAGAGTTCGCTTGCGATCCTACTAGTGCAGACGCTAGCTGTATTGGTGGCAATGTGGCGGTAAATGCGGGTGGTAAAAAGGCCGTGTTGTGGGGTACGGCGCTAGACAATTTGGCTTCATATCGCATGGTGACGCCAGATGCGCAATGGTTAGAAGTAGAGCGGCTGGATCATAATTTAGGCAAAATTCACGATATCGCCATTGCACGTTTTAAGTTAACGCGCTTTGATATTGATATGAAAACTCAGTTGGGTGAGCCCGAAATTATCGCCATTCCGGGCCCTAGTTTCCGCAAAGTGGGTTTAGGTAAAGACGTTACCGATAAGTTTTTAAGTGGCCTGCCAGGCATTCAAAAAGAAGGCTGTGATGGCTTAATTACTAGTGCCACTTTTATTTTGCACCGCATGCCAAAATATGTGCGCACTATTGCCTTGGAGTTTTTTGGTAATGTATCACACGCCGTACCTGCGATTGTCGAGATTAAAGATTACCTAGACCTAACTGCCAAACAAGAGCCAGCCGTTATTATGGCGGGTTTAGAGCACATGGACGAGCGCTATATTAAGGCGGTTGGTTACGCAACAAAAGCGGCGCGCCAGCAACGCCCAAAAATGGTGTTAATTGCCGATATTGCCAGTGACGATGAAAATGCTGTGGGTCAAGTCGCATCAGCTATGGTGCGCATGTGCAATGCGCGCGATGGTGAAGGCTTTATTGCCGTTTCTGGCGAAGCGCGTAAAAAATTCTGGTTAGATAGGGCACGTACTGCGGCCATTGCACGCCATACAAATGCCTTTAAAATCAATGAGGATGTGGTGATTCCGCTACCAAAATTGGGCGAATACTCTGATGGCATTGAGCGCATCAATATTGAGTTGTCTATCAATAACAAACTCAAACTATTAGACGCACTGCAAACGTTTATGCAAGGCGAATTGCCCTTGCAAGCGGATGAAGATGGTAATGCCGACGCGGACATGGTACATGCCAAACAAGCGATTGCTTTGCAGTTGATGCACGATTTGCGCACAAAATGGCGTTTGATTTTGGATAGTCTCGATGCGCCAGTAAGCGCACTGGGTAAGGATAGTAAAGCATTTGCGAAATATGAAAACGTATTCCGCGCGGTGCAATCTTACGATTTACGCATCTCTTGGAAGCGCGAATTAAAACGCCCAATGGAAGAGATTTTTGCGGGGCGCGAGTATCAAAAAATATTAAATCGTTGTGATGAAATTCACAAAAAAGTGCTCAAAAGCCGCGTGTTTATTGCCTTGCACATGCATGCGGGCGATGGCAACGTACATACTAATATCCCAGTGAATTCGGATGATTACGAAATGATGCATGATGCACACACTGCGGTTGCGCGCGTGATGGATTTAGCGAAAAGCTTAAATGGTGTGATTTCTGGCGAACATGGTATTGGCATCACCAAGATGGAGTTTTTGGATCAAGCGACCATTGATAACTTTACTGCCTATAAAAATAAAGTTGACCCAAACGGCCACTTTAACAAAGGCAAGTTACTCAATGGTTCTGGGCTGGAAAACGCCTATACGCCAAGTTTTGGCTTGCTAGAGCAAGAGTCTATCATTATGGAGCAATCGGCCATTGGTGAAATCGCCGATGATATTAGTGATTGTTTGCGTTGCGGTAAATGCAAGCCTGTGTGCACCACGCACGTACCACGTGCGAATTTATTGTATAGCCCGCGTAACAAAATTTTAGGTACATCATTATTGATAGAAGCGTTTTTGTACGAAGAGCAAACGCGGCGCGGCATTTCACTTAAGCATTTTGACGAGTTTAACGATGTGGCGGATCATTGCACGGTGTGTCATAAATGCTTAAACCCATGCCCAGTAGATATTGATTTTGGTGATGTTTCAATCAAAATGCGCAACTTTTTACGTGAACAAGGAAAAAAGAAATTCAACCCTGGTACAGCGGCGGGTATGTTATTTTTAAATGCCAAGGACCCTGCGACGATTAAGCTATTACGCTTAGGCATGATTCAATTTGGCTACAGAGCGCAAAGTTTCGCGCATACATTGGCGAAAAAATTTGGGCTACTAAAAGATAAAATTAGACCACCTGCCACAGTCGGCAAGCCAGAAATCAAGGCGCAGGTGATTCATTTTATTAATCGGCCCATGCCAAAAAAACTGCAATCTAAAACCTCACGCGCCATGCTGGGTGTGGAAGATGACAGTATGATCCCTGTCATTCGTAACCCGCAAAAGGTGAATGAATATTCTGAAGCGGTATTTTATTTCCCAGGCTGCGGCTCAGAGCGTTTGTTCTCAAACGTCGGCTTAGCCACGCAGGCCATGTTGTACGAAGTGGGTGCGATTACCGTATTGCCGCCCGGTTATTTGTGTTGTGGCTACCCGCAAACTTCTAGTGGCAATCATGATAAAGGCCTGCAAATTACCACTGATAACCGCGTGCTGTTCCACCGCGTGGCTAATACCTTGAATTATCTCGATATTAAGACGGTAATTGTGTCTTGCGGCACTTGTATGGATCAGCTGCAAAAATACGAGTTTGAGAAAATCTTCCCAGGTTGCAGGTTGTTGGATATTCATGAATACCTCATGGAAAAAGACCAAAAATTATCAGGCGTTACGGGTACAAGGTATATGTACCACGACCCATGCCACAGCCCGATGAAGACGTACAAACCGCTGGAAGTCACCAACAAGCTCATGGGCACAGAAGTCGCGTTGAATGATCGCTGCTGTGGCGAGAGTGGCACTTTTGCTGCCGCGCGCCCAGATATTGCCACGCAAGTTAAATTCCGTAAGCAAGAAGAGCTTGCAAAAGGTATGCAAAAAATGGGATTAACGGTGGGCAATCCTGAAGAGAAGGTAAAAATCTTAACCAGTTGTCCAAGCTGTTTGCAGGGTTTAGCGCGCTATGGCGACGATACTGGCATTGAGGCGGACTACATTGTTGTCGAAATGGCGAAGCATATTCTGGGCGAGAATTGGATGCAGGAATATGTGGAGAGAGTGAATAATGGTGGGATTGAGAAGGTGTTGTTATGATAAGACATTCAGTTCTATGGGAGTATTGTGCAGTAAATTTACTAATGGGGAAAAAATGAAAACAATACTTATAGTTTTGGGTTTGGTTTTATCTGCTTCGTGCTTTGCTGATGAAAGTAATGTGAATGAATCCTCAACAATATCGACTGAAGCAGCAAAAGTTGAGAAACAAGAGCGCACTGCTGTTCAGAAGTTTCGAGGTGATACGCAATTTCGCTATTTAAAATGTCAGCTGATGATTGAAAATGAAAACTTGTCACTAAAGTATCAAGGTTCAGTCAAATGCCTCAGTGATGCACGTGAAGCAGTTAAAGAAAAGTATAAAAATGCAGAAGTTGATGTTTCCAAAAATACGGAAACTGCAAAATTCTTAAAGGAATATTATGTTTTATGGCTTACAGCCTTAAGCAGTCTTGAACGAGGCCAAGGGGAACGAAAATCTGACCATAGTAAACGTATGGCTGATGCAAACTCTAAAGCAGAGGAAGCTTGGAATAGGTTTGAGATTGAATCTGCTCAATAGCTCGTAGGGCGCAATAACTGAAAGGCATTGCGCCGCATGTAACATTTTTTTCGCTTCTTAGCGAGTTTCTTTCTTTTGCTTAGCCAAAAGAAAGAAACCAAAGAAAAGGCTACCCCGCTGCCGCTTGTTTCCTTCAGTCTTAGCGCCGCATCTGGGCGGCTGCGGAACTCGCGCTTTCAGCGCTCAGACAGTCCTCGCCGCTTCCCATCTGCCGCTCAAGCCGAAGGCGCGGCACAGGGGATTTAAAGTCAAAACCATGCCAATGCCGCCGTTGCAGATTTTTTTATAAACCTTTCACATTTCTACTCCGTCATTCCCGCGTAGGCGGGAATCCAGTGGTTTTTGCATTTTTGCAGTAAAATCTCACTATGAACTGTTATTCGCTGATTAAACCCTTATTGTTTCAACTCGATGCGGAATTGACGCATGACCTGACGCTTAAAGCCTTAAAGTTCGCAGAAAAATCAGGCGTTTTAAATTGTTACCCCCAAGCGCCAACCTTTGCGCCACGCGAGGTGATGGGTTTAACTTTTCCTAATGCTGTCGGTTTGGCGGCTGGGCTAGATAAAAATGGTGCGGTCATTGATGGCATGGCTAAATTGGGGTTTGGTTTTATTGAGGTGGGTACTGTCACGCCACGTCCGCAGCCCGGCAACCCAAAGCCGCGCTTGTTTCGCGTACCGGCAGCGCAAGGCATTATTAACCGATTCGGTTTTAATAATCTTGGCGTGGATAAACTGGTCGAAAATGTGAAATCTGCCAAATTTAAAAGTGGCGTTTCTAACCAAATACTTGGCATTAACATTGGCAAAAATTTTGATACGCCGATGGAAAAAGCGGCCGATGATTATTTGATCTGTATGCAAAAAGTGTACTCGCACGCTAGCTATATCACGGTGAATATTTCGTCACCTAACACCAAAAATTTACGTGATTTGCAGGCTGCAGAGGCGCTTTCTGCCTTGCTTACTAGCCTTAAATTAGAACAAAAAAAATTAGCAGAAAAGCACGGAAAATACGTGCCAATTACGCTTAAAATTGCGCCTGATTTAACTCAAGAACAAGTGATTGAAATTGCAGGTTTATTGATGAAACACCAAATCGATGGCGTGATTGCCACTAATACCACGCTGGCGCGCGATACGGTTAAGGGTATACAACACAGTGAAGAAACTGGCGGTTTATCAGGTGCGCCAGTGCGTAATCAATCTACGACTGTCATCCAACAACTCTCAACACAATTGCAGGGCGCTTTACCGATTATAGGCGTAGGTGGTATTTTAAGTGGAGCAGATGCAGCAGAAAAAATCGCTGCAGGAGCCAGCTTAGTACAAGTCTATAGCGGCTTGATTTACAAAGGCCCAGCGCTGGTTCACGACATTTGTAAAACACTGGGGTAATGCTTCCAATACTTTATAGTTATCGGCGCTGCCCTTACGCCATGCGCGCGCGAATGGCGTTGAAATTCGCGAATATTGAAGTCGAAATTCGCGAAATCTCGTTGCGTGAAAAACCTGCGCACATGCTACAAATTTCACCCAAAGCGACGGTACCAGTGTTGATTTTTACTGATGGAAGCGTGATTGATGAAAGCTTAGAAATAATGTATTGGGCGCTAAAACAGCATAGCCTGCAGACCAATATCCATGAGCCTTACAGAGCACTTATTTTAGAGAATGATACGCGCTTTAAACAAGCTTTAGATGCTTACAAATATCCCGAGCGACACCCAAATAAAACACAAATTCAGCATCGCGCCGATGGTGAAGTGTTTTTGCAAAAGCTGGAAAACTTACTGAGTGAAAATAATTATTTGTTTGGTACCGCGCCCAGTTTGGCGGATATGGCGGTCTTTCCGTTTATTCGGCAATTTGCGGCAGTAGATAGCGCGTGGTTTGAGCAGTGCGAATATTCAAAATTGCGCGCTTGGTTGAACGAATGGATAAACTCGGAATTGTTTAACAGCGTGATGACAAAAAACCCGACTTATGTCGAGTGATTTGTAGTTTTATTTAAAACTTATACCGTTTCGGCCTCAGGTTTTGGCGTAGCAGGTTTTGAAGATTGTGCGGCTTCATCAAATATCAATTTCACTTCGTCTTTGTCGTCAATGTCCACGTGCACATTGCCGCCATTAGCAAGTTTGCCAAATAGCAACTCATCCGCCAAAGCTTTGCGAATGGTATCTTGAATCAAACGTGCCATTGGTCGCGCGCCCATGAGCGGGTCGAAACCTTTTTTGCCGAGGTAAGTTTTCAATTTATCGCTAAACGTTACTTCTACTTTTTTCTCGTGCAATTGGTCTTCTAATTGCATCAAGAATTTATCGACCACGCGGATGATAATGTCTTGCGAAAGTGAAGCAAAAGAAACCGTCGCATCCAAGCGGTTGCGGAATTCTGGTGAAAACAAACGCTTAATATCGGCTTGCTCATCGCCCGCTTGCTTACTATTAGTGAAGCCAATGCTTGATTGCGCCAAGTTTTCCGCGCCCGCATTGGTGGTCATGATAATAGTCACATTGCGGAAATCTGCTTTGCGACCGTTGTTGTCGGTGAGCGTGCCGTGATCCATCACTTGCAACAAAATGTTGAAAATATCAGGGTGCGCTTTTTCGATTTCATCCAACAGCAACACGCAGTAAGGCTGTTTGGTAATCGCCTCGGTCATCAAACCGCCTTGCTCAAAGCCGACATAGCCAGGAGGTGCACCGATTAAGCGCGAGACGGCATGCCGTTCCATATACTCACTCATGTCGAAGCGAATCAGTTCAATGCCCATGATGTAAGCAAGTTGCTTGGCGACTTCGGTTTTGCCGACACCAGTCGGGCCGCTGAATAAGAAGCTGCCAACAGGTTTATTGTTGCCGCCAAGGCCGCTGCGTGCCATTTTAACGGCCGTTGTCAGCACTTCAATGGCTTTGTCCTGGCCGAATACAACTGCTTTTAAATCGCGTTCTAGCGTTTTTAGCGCGGCACGGTCATCCGTTGAGATATTTTTGGGTGGAATGCGCGCGATTTTCGCGATAATGTCTTCGATTTCTTTATTGCCGATGACTTTTTTCTGTTTATTTTTCGGCAAAATACGTTGCGCTGCGCCTGCCTCGTCAATGACGTCGATGGCTTTATCTGGCAAATGTCGATCATTAATATATTTAGCAGAAAGCTCAGCTGCCGTGGTAAGCGCGCTAGCGCTGTATTTCACGCTGTGATGTTCTTCAAAGCGTGATTTTAAGCCTTTTAATATTTCAATCGTTTCGGCAACGCTTGGTTCTGCCACGTCAATTTTTTGGAAGCGACGCGACAGCGCGTGGTCTTTTTCGAAAACACCGCGATATTCTTGGTAAGTGGTTGCGCCTATGCATTTGAGCGTGCCGTTTGAAAGCGCAGGTTTTAACAAGTTACTCGCATCTAAAGTCCCGCCACTGGCCGCGCCTGCGCCAATGAGGGTGTGAATTTCATCGATGAATAAAATCGCGTCTGGGCGTTCTGCCAGTTGCTTCATCACCGCTTTTAAACGCGCTTCAAAATCGCCACGATATTTGGTGCCAGCCAGCAATGCGCCCATATCGAGCGAGTAAACGGTGGCGTTGGCCAATACATCGGGGATTTCTTTACCGACAATGCGACTGGCCAAGCCTTCGGCAATCGCAGTTTTGCCCACGCCTGCTTCGCCCACCAACAGTGGATTATTTTTGCGGCGACGGCATAAAGTTTGAATGACGCGCTCTAGCTCTGGCGCGCGGCCGATGAGCGGGTCAATTTTGCCCGCCGCCACTTGTGCGTTCAAGTTGAGCGTAAACTGCTCTAGCGCGCCAGCTGGCGAGCCTTCTACCTCAGCGTCGGCCTCTACTCCATCAGGTTTTGCATCACCTTCTGGCAGTTTCGCCACGCCGTGTGAGATAAAATTAACCACATCTAGCCGTGTAATGCCTTGTTGATGCAAGAAAAACACCGCATGCGAATCTTTTTCGCCATAAATCGCAACTAATACGTTGGCGCCAGTTACTTCTTTTTTGCCAGAAGATTGCACGTGCAGCATAGCGCGCTGAATCACGCGCTGAAAGCCAAGCGTAGGTTGCGTATCGACTTCATCTTCACCGCTCACTGTTGGCGTGTGTTCTTCAATGTAGTGATTGAGTTCGGTGCGCAACACTTCAAATTTTGCCCCACACGCGCGCAATACCTCGGCCGCAGTTGGGTTGTCAATCATCGCCAGCAGCAAATGCTCAACCGTAATGAGTTCGTGGCGCTTTTGTCGCGCGTCCATAAACGCCATGTGTAAGCTTACTTCTAATTCTTGCGCTATCATTTTTTACCTTTAACTTTCATATACTTACTCTACGCCGGCACTTCTTACTTACCGCCAGTCTACGCGGGCTCTACTACACACTGCAAAGGATGTTGCGCTTCTTTAGCATGTGTTAACACTTGATTCATCTTGGTTTCCGCGATGTCTTGCGGATAAACCCCACATACACCCATGCCTTCTGTATGTACTTTGAGCATAATTTGCGTCGCTTGTTCACGACTTTTGTTAAAAAAGTGTTGAATCGTTTCCACAACAAACTCCATAGGCGTGTAATCGTCATTTAACAGCAAAACTTTAAACATTTCAGGCAGTTTAGGTTTAACTGCGCTAGGTTTAAGTGCGGTATCGCCAGTGCTGTGTGTATTTGCCATGTGCTTATTTATTGATTACTTAGTTGTATTTTGAGCCGAATGGAGAAAAATTCAAGCCCTAAGTGAGTAGGGCTATTAGTTTTCTTAAACTTTAAGGAGGTTTTAGGTGCTTTAGGGGAATATTTTGACGCTTTTGACAATTCTGTCCTGCGTTTGCACGATTTCTAGCGTGTGTTCGCCAATTCTAAAGCTGGTGCCCGCTTCAGGAATATCTTCAAAATGTTCAATTACCAAGCCATTTAAGGTGCGTGGACCATCCACTGGCAGGGTCAAATTTAGCTTTTTATTGAGGTCGCGCAAACTGCTGCTACCGTCCACCAGCCAGCTTCCATCAGCCTCTTGGCGATAACTACCAACGCGGCTTGGCGATTGCGTGGTGAAGTCACCAATCACTTCTTCTAAAATATCTTCAAGCGTGATCAAGCCTTTAAATTCGCCGTACTCATCCACCACTAACGCAATGCGTTCTTGGTTTTCTTGAAACTGTTGTATTTGTGTATAAAGCGGCGTGCCGGCGGGTACAAAATAAGGCGCTTCAACAATTTCGCGCAGCGCTTCTTTGCTTAAATCGTCATCTTGCTGGTGCGCGCGTAGCTGATTGATGACTTTGCGAATATGAATAATGCCGATAATTTCTTCACTATCGCCCTCGCGCACAGGCAGGCGCGTGTGGTGGCTATTAGAAATACGCTGCAGAATGTCGTCAATGGGCGAATCAAAATCAATCACTTCCACTTGCGTGTGCGCCGTCATTACGTCGTCCACAGTAATTTTCTCTAGTTCAAATAAATTAAGTAAAATAGTACGATGTTTCTTCGGCAGAAAATGTCCTGCATCGGTCACAATGCTACGTAGCTCGTCCATGCTCAGCGATTGCACACTGTCACTAAAGTCAACATTGACGCGAAATAACTTCAGCAAGCCTTCAACAAATAAATTGATAAACCAAACTACTGGGTATAACACTTTTAAAAGCGGATAGAGAATATAGCTGCATAAAATCCCGAGTTTTTCAGGGTAAGCGGCGGCGATGACTTTGGGTGTAATTTCGCTAAACACTAAAATAGCAAACGTCACTGCCAAGGTGCCTATCATCAGTATCCATTCGCCTTCGCCAAAGAGTTCAACAGTAATCAGGGTGACGAGTGTGGCCGATGCGGCGTTGGCAAAGTTATTGCACAGTAAAATCACGCCGAGCAGCTTATCTGTTTTGGCCAGTAATGCGCTTGCAATGCGCGCGCCGCGATGGCCTTCTTTTACCAAATGTCGTAAACGATAACGGTTAAGCGACATCAAGCTGGTTTCAGCAACTGAGAAAAAACCAGAAATGAGTAGCAACAAGGCTAAAACCGCCAGCTGCCACGAGATGGGAATATTATCCAAAGAGAGTTAAATCAAAAAACATGATGCGTTTAGTTTACCCGCTAATAGCCTTAATAATCAAGCGTTTGAATAATGTTAAGCTTATGGCGTAGCCTCTACACCTTCTTTGTTAGCATCTTTTTTATCAATATCGCCAATCAAATTAGCGCGATTCACGCCTAGCCACATGGCGATCGGGCAGGCGACCAACACAGAAGAATAAATACCAAACAAAATGCCGATAGTCAGCGCCAGCGCGAAGTTGTGCAGCACTTCGCCGCCGAATAGTAGCATCGAGCCAACCATGGTTTGCGTCATTACGTGGGTAATCACCGTGCGGCTCATGGTGCGGGTAATGGCGTTATCAATCACTTGCACTACAGAGGCTTTACGCATTTTTCTAAAGTTTTCGCGCACGCGGTCAAATACTACAACCGATTCATTCACCGAATAACCCAGCACTGCCAAAATCGCAGCGAGAACGGTGAGGTTGAAATCCCATTGAAAGAAGGCAAAAAAGCCTAAAATAATCACCACATCGTGCATATTGGCGATAATCGCCGCTACCGCAAAACGCCACTCAAAACGCACCGCCAAATAAGCCATAATGCCCGCGCAAACCAATAACAATGCCAATCCGCCGTTGGCATAAAGCTCATCGCCCACTTGCGAGCCGACAGATTCGACGCGGCGAATTTCAGCTTTTGGATCGGCTGTTTGCAAGGCTTTAGTCACAGTTTCAGAAAGCTGTGCAATCGACATGTCTTTTTTGAGCGGCAGGCGAATCAATACGTCGCGACTAGTGCCAAAGTTCTGTACCGTTGCGTCTTTTAAGCCAATAGAATCAACCGCTTTGCGGATGCTGTCGATATTGGCGGTTTGCGGGTAATTCACTTCCATCACCGTGCCACCAGTAAAATCTACGCCATAATGCAGGCCTTTTGTGGCTAAGAAGAATACCGCTAAAATAAAAGTAATCAGCGAAATAGCCGTCGTAATGCGGCCATAGCTCATAAACGGGATGTCTTTTTTAATTCTAAATAATTCCATAATCCTTGCTCTTATTAACTTTATAAATATTTTTTATTAATCGGTTTTATAAATCTGGCCGATAGAAAGTTTGGTGACTTTACGGCGATAGCCATAAATGATGTTAACAATGGCGCGTGAAACCAAAATAGCGCTGAACATGGAAGTTAAAATGCCCAACACATGCACCACGGCAAAGCCTTTTATTGGGCCAGTGCCGAACATAAATAGCGCCAAGCCAGCAATTAATGTGGTCACGTTTGAGTCTAAAATCGTATCAAAGGCGCGGCTGTAACCCGTATGGATACTGGCTTGCGGGGTATTGCCATTTCTAAGTTCTTCGCGAATGCGTTCGTTGATCAATACGTTGGCATCAATCGCCATACCCAGCGCCAGTGCAATCGCCGCCAAACCTGGCAAGGTAAGCGTGGCTTGCAGCATAGAAAGTAGCGCAACCAGTAATAATAAATTAACGCCCAACGCCAATACAGAAACACCGCCAAAAAGCATGTAATAAAATATCATCATGCAGGCAATCGCAGCAAAGCCCCACAGCGTAGAATGCACGCCGCGTTTGATGTTATCTGCACCCATGCTTGGCCCAACCGTGCGCTCTTCAATAATTTCCATTGGTGCCGCCAGCGCGCCAGCGCGCAACAGCAGCGCAACATCAGTCGCTTCTTGCACGTTGGCCATGCCAGAGATTTGTACGCGGCCGCCACCAATTTCTTCGTTAATCACGGGTGCGGTAATCACCTCAGTACTGCCTTTTTCGATGAGCAAAATCGCCATGCGTTTGCCCACGTTATCGCGCGTTACGTTTCTAAAAATGCCCGCGCCACGTCCGTCTAGCGTCACATTCACCACCGCGCCACCAGTTTGCTGTTCAGTGCCTGGGCCAGCGTCAGTAATGCGATCGCCCGTGAGCACTACATTTTTCTTGACGAGTATTGGGCGGCCTTCGCGATCTCTAAAAAGCTCGTCACCAAACGGCACTTTGCCATCTTCAGCCGCTTTTAATGTTTCAAAATCTTTTTTGTCTTCATCCACCATGCGAATTTCAAGCGTCGCGGTGCGGCCCAATAGCTCTTTGGCTTTGGCGGTATCTTGCACGCCTGGCAATTGCACAACAATGCGGTCAAAGCCTTGTTGCTGCACGATAGGTTCAGCAACGCCTAGCTCATTAATACGGTTATGCAGCGTTTGTAAGTTTTGTTTAAGTGCAAATTCTTGAATAGTCTTTTTGTTGATTTCACCAATGCTGGCAGTCAACACTTGTTCTTTGCCATCTGATGAGTCTTTGTAATCTAAATCTGGGAAATCTTTCTTTAAAACTTTGCGCGCTTTTTCAAGTTCGGCGATGGTTTCAAATTTCACTTCTACTTTTTGACCATCGCGCGCAATGCCAAAATAATTAATTTTCTCGCGGCGTAAACTGGTACGGAAATCGCCGACACTGCTCTCGGCAGCCTTATCCAACGCTGCTTTCATGTCTACTTGTAATAAGAAGTGCACACCGCCGCGTAAATCTAAGCCTAAATACATCGGTTTTGCACCAATTGCCAACAGCCAATTGGGTGTTTGCGAAAGCAAATTCAACGCGACAGAATAATCTTTACCTAAGTTGGCGATGAGTTTATCTTTGGCCTTAATTTGATCATCAGGGTTGTCAAAGCGCACTTTTACGCCGCTAGCATCTAAATAAATACCGTTAAATTTAATGTTGGCCAATTGCAATGTGGCCTCCACTTTTTTCAGTAGATTATTATCCGCCTTAAGTGTGGATTTGGCGGGCGAAACTTGCACCGCGGGCGCCTCGCCATAAAAATTGGGTATGGTGTAAAGCAAGCCAATTAAAATAACAAGGGCGACGAGAATGTATTTCCAGGTAGGGTAACGATTCATTTTTTGACTTAAATTTTTTAACTAATATTTAGATTGATTTAATCGTGCCAGGCGGTAACAACGTCTGAACTGTATGTTTCTGTACATTAATCACAGTGTTAGTTGCAATTTCAACGCTGACAAAGTTATCACCCACTTTGGTCACTTTGCCCACAACGCCGCCCACGGTTGCCACTTCATCACCCGCTTTAAGCGCGTCTATCATGCTTTTTTGCAATTTCGCTGCCTTCATTTGCGGACGAATTAGCATGAAATAAAACAACACGAAAATAAAAATAATCGGTAAAAAACTCATTAAATCGCCACCTGGCGCGGCTGGTGCTGCGTATGCGTTACTAATAAATAAATTGGTCAACATGCTAGAATCCTCTACAAAAATCTAAGGGCGAATTTTAACACAGTCTCCACTTTATTAGCAGAGCGCACTAATAGAGCAATGTTATAAATATAAGATGCTCTGCAAGCTAATATCCATGAGGCTTACAGAGCATCTTTTTTATGACTTTAGTTGAGCTCTTTTTTTAAGAAATTCTGTTTTAAACGCTTCAAACTCGCCCGCTTCGATGCTGCTCCTCATGCCTTGCATCAGTACTTGGTAGTAATGCAAATTGTGGATAGTGTTGAGGCGCGCGCCTAAAATCTCGCCAACTTTGTGTAAGTGGTGCAAATAGGCGCGGGTGAAATTGCGGCAAGTGTAGCAACTGCAATCTTCGTCAAGCGGCTTTAAATCTTGCTTGTAGCTGGCGTTTTTAATTTTAATATCGCCATATTGGGTAAACAGCCAGCCGTTGCGCGCGTTGCGCGTCGGCATCACGCAATCGAACATATCGATACCTTGCGAAACCGCATCTACCAAGTCTTCTGGCGTGCCGACACCCATTAAATAACGCGGTTTATGTTGCGGCATTTTGGGCGCAGTGTGTGCCAAAATGCGTAGCATATCTTCTTTCGGTTCGCCGACAGAAAGCCCGCCAATGGCAAAGCCATCGAAATCAATGTCGGTTAAACCATTAATAGAAATATCGCGTAAATCTTCAAACATGCCACCTTGAATGATGCCGAAAAGCGCATTGTTATTGCCTTGGTGCGCGTCTTTACTGCGCTTCGCCCAACGCAAACTTAATTGCATCGAATCATTTGCTTCTTTATGCGTGGCGGGGAAGGGCGTGCATTCGTCGAAAATCATCACAATGTCCGAATTTAGCACTTTTTGAATGTGCATCGATTCTTCTGGCGTTAAAAAGCAGGTATCGCCATTAATTGGGCTTTGAAATTTGACGCCTTCTTCACTAATTTTGCGCATTGCGCCTAAACTAAATACCTGAAAGCCGCCAGAATCGGTGAGTATCGGGCCGTCCCAACCCATAAACTTATGCAAACCGCCGTGCGCGGCAATCACTTCTAAACCTGGGCGCAGCCACAAATGAAAGGTGTTGCCGAGCACAATGTGCGCATCAATTTCTTTTAATTCAAGCGGCGACATGGCCTTAACCGTGCCGTAAGTGCCCACTGGCATAAATGCAGGCGTTTGCACATCGCCATGCGCGAGGTGTACGGTGCCTCTACGAGCAAGGCCATTATTATTTGAAGTAATTGGTTTGTGTAAGGTGAATTGCATGAAAGCTAGTTTCTAAAAAATGGCTTAGTTGTTAAGATAGCATTTTAACATGGCAATATTAGGGATGATAATTTCATGACAGATAATCGTCGCCCGCTGGAAACGCGCAGTGCGGGCTGGGCAAAATGGCTGGCTAATGTGTTGGTTAAAAGCAATATTTCGCCAAATCAAATATCTATTTTAAGTATTTTACCTGCCCTGGCAGGCTCATGGATATTGGCTTGCAGGGCAGGTAGTTTGAGTGCTTGGTTGTTGATATTAGTTGCAATTTGCGTGCAGTTGCGCTTGTTGTGCAACATGTTGGATGGCATGGTGGCGATTGAAGGCGGCAAGCAATCTAAAGTGGGCGCGCTATATAACGAGGTGCCAGATCGCATTGCCGACTCCTTGTTTATTGTCGCACTGGGCTACGCGATTTTTCTGCCTTGGCTAGGTTGGTTGGGTGCGTTGTTGGCGGCCAAAACCGCGTACATTCGCGTGTTGGGCGGCGCGCTTGGGTTGGCGCAAGATTTTCGCGGGCCGTTAGCTAAGCCGCACCGCATGTTTGTGATGACGCTGGGTTGTATCATTGGCGCGGCTGAGCTGCATTTTAATGGCACTTTATATGCGCTTACCATTGCGGCTTATGTGATTGCGGTTGGTGCGGGCATCACCTGCGTCACGCGTACTTTAGCAATTGCCAAGCAACTTAATGCTAAATCTTAAAGCCAAATAATGTTAGCTAGCTTAGTTCGTTTTAGCTTAATTGGCCTTGTTAAATTGCTGGTCGGCGCGCAGGCGCGCTGGGTAAATGCTGCGCCAAATAGTGAGCAAAGCATTTATTTCACCAATCACACCAGTCATCTTGACACCCTGGCTTTGTGGGTGGCGCTACCAGCGGAGATTCGCGCAAAAACGCGGCCCGTTGCAGCTAAGGATTATTGGGGTAGCGGTATTATTAAGCGCTTTATTGCGTTAAAAGTGTTAAACGCGGTGTTGATTGAGCGCACGGTAACACGTCATAACGATCCGCTACAGCCCTTGCTGGATGCACTTTTCAGCGGTGATTCGCTGATTATCTTTCCCGAAGGTACGCGCCGCGCACAAGCCGAGCCCAGCGATTTTAAAGGCGGCTTGTATCATTTGGCAGAGGCGTTTCACAACGTGAAATTAATTCCTGTTTATCTTGACACATTACATCGCAGCATGCCAAAAGGCAGCATTTTGCCTGTGCCGCTCATCTGCACCGTGCGTTTTGGCGGCGAAATTAGCTTATTGCCGAATGAACATAAAAAAGCGTTTCTCGCCCGAGCGCGTGAAGCAGTTGTAGCGTTAATTTAAAAGGAAATGGCATGAACGAACTTGCAAGCACTTTACAAAACTTATCCGCACAACATAAGTTTTATACGCTCATCGGCGGCGTGGCGTTTTTGTTGGCGCTGGCTTCGCTCATCGGCTGGCGTTTAAAAGCACGCTTAACAAAGCAATCTAGCGAAAAACAGCAAAAAATCGTGCATAACTTGGTTTCGCGCGTCAACGCTTGGTGGGTCATGGTGGCGATATTTGCGGTAGCATTTTTGGCGGGCAAAACGGGCGCAATTCTGTTGTTTACGTTCACATCCTATTTTGCATTGCGCGAATTTATGACGCTGACTCCAACAAAAGCGGGCGATCATCGTGCGCTTTCACTCGCCTTCTTTGTGCTCATCCCGCTACATTATTATTTAATTTATATCGAATGGTATGCGCTGTTCACAATTTTAATTCCCGTTTATGCATTTTTGCTCATGCCCTCAATCTCCGTGCTGGCGCAGGATACAGAGGATTTTTTAACTCGCGCAGCTAAAATTCAATGGGGCGTGATGATTGCGGTGTATTGCATCAGCCACGCGCCTGCTTTGTTATTGCTACAAATCCCTAATTTTGAAGGCCAAAATGCGCTGTTGCTGTTTTATTTTATGCTGATTGTGCAGTTGAGCGATGTACTGCAGTATGTGTTTGGCAACTTGTTTGGCAAAACCAAAGTCGCGCCAATCGTTAGCCCCAATAAAACGCTAGAAGGCTTGATTGGCGGCGGCTTCAGCACGATTTTAATCGGCGCTGCAATGTGGTGGATTACGCCATTTACGCCGCTGCAAAGTGCAAGCATGGCGGCAGTAATCGTCACCATGGGCTTTTTGGGCGGACTGGTGATGTCGGCGATTAAACGAAGTTTAGGTGCAAAAGATTGGGGCAGCATGATAGAAGGCCACGGCGGCATGATGGATCGAATGGATTCGGTAAGTTTTGCCGCGCCGATATTTTTTCATTTGACGAGATACTTTTTTACGCCATAATTGACGCTTGATTTATATTATTTGTAATCATTCGGAATTTTATTGACATGGCAGAAACTAAACAACACATTGCACGTCGCGCCGCAGATGAAGCGGGTTTGCGCGCGCGCGGCATTTATTTGCTGCCAAATTTATTCACATCTGCAGCTTTATTTGCAGGCTTTTATGCCATTGTGCAGGCGATGAATTCGCATTTTGAGCAATCTGCCATTGCGATTTTTATCGCCATGGTGATGGATGGCCTCGATGGTCGCGTTGCTCGTATGACCAATACCACAAGCGCATTTGGAGCAGAATATGATAGCCTATCGGACATGGTGTCGTTTGGCGTGGCGCCCGCGCTGATTATGTATGTGTGGGCGTTAAAACCGATGGGAAAATTGGGTTGGATTGCGGCCTTTATTTATTGCGCTTGCGCAGCGTTAAGGTTGGCGCGTTTTAACACCAAGTTAGAAGACGAAAACCAAGATAAACGTTATTTTCAAGGGCTTCCCAGTCCAGCTTCGGCGGCGTTGTTGGCGGGCTTTGTGTGGGTGGCCTATGAATATGGCGTGAGCGGTCGCGAGATATTTTTTGGCGCAATACAAATGAAATGGATGGCGTGGGGATTGACGGTTTTCGCGGCTGGTAGCATGGTTTCTGACCTAAAATTTTATAGCGGCAAAGACATCAACTTAAAAGAAAGTGTGCCATTTGTGGCCATTTTAGCCATCGTGCTCATGTTCGTACTGGTTTCGTACAGCCCGCCAGAAGTGTTGTTTACCGTGGTATTGGTATACGCGCTATCGGGTTATTATTTGTGGTTAAAATCACAAATAAGCCATAAGACGCCCGCAGAATAGTGCATAGCACTTGAAAACACGCATATTAATCCTTATACTGAAGCCATGTTGAATTCATTCGCATTTCAAGTTTCATTCGGCTTATTGCTAAGCCTTATAGCGTTGCGCGCTTTAGTCGCGCTACGTCTGCTGCGCGCCAGCGCACACTAAACCACCCCAAATTAAGTATTTTTACGCTCGCTGAAAATTGCTTCAGCGGTTAGAATTCGTCTATTGAATTAGGAATTAACATGACAGACAACAAAGAAATTATTATTTTTGACACTACCTTACGCGATGGCGAACAAAGCCCAGGCGCGTCCATGACTAAAGAAGAGAAAATCCGCATTGCGCGCCAACTTGAAAAATTAGGCGTTAATATTATCGAAGCAGGCTTCGCGGCTGCCAGCCCAGGCGATTTCGATGCGATTCACACCATCGCGGGCTTAATTCATAAATCGACTGTGTGCTCGCTTGCACGTGCTAGTGAAAACGACGTGCGCCGCGCTGGCGAGGCGATTACGCCTGCCATGCAGCACGACGAAAAAAACGGTCGCATTCATACGTTTATCGCCACCAGCAAAATCCACATGGAAAATAAGTTGAGAATGACCGAAGATCAAGTGTTAGCGCGCGCCGTGCAAGCTGTGAAATGGGCGTTGGAGTACACGCACGATGTGGAATTTTCGGCTGAAGATGCCGTGCGCTCAGACATCGACTTTTTAGTTCGCGTGTTTGACGCAGTGATTGAAGCGGGTGCGAAGACGATTAACGTGCCAGATACCGTTGGCTATTCAATCCCCGCGCCGTGGGGCGAGCGCATGGCCACCTTAATTAAGCGTGTAAAAAATTCGGACAAAGTGATTTGGAGCACGCATTGCCATAACGATTTAGGCATGGCAGTGGCGAACTCATTGGCTGCAGTCATGAATGGTGCAAGGCAAGTAGAATGTACGATTAATGGTTTAGGTGAGCGTGCGGGTAATGCGAGTTTGGAAGAAATTGTGATGGCGATTAAAACCCGCCGTGATTTCTTTAATTTGGATACACGTATCGACACCACACAAATTGTGCCGACTTCTAAGTTGGTTTCTACTATTACGGGCTACCCAGTGCAGCCGAATAAAGCCATTGTTGGTGCCAATGCGTTCGCGCACGAGAGTGGCATTCACCAAGACGGCGTATTGAAGCATCGCGAGACTTACGAAATCATGCGGGCGGAAGATGTGGGTTGGAATACTAACAAATTAACATTGGGTAAATTGTCAGGTAGAAACGCATTTCGCACGCGCTTGACCGAGTTGGGTATTCAATTGGCGAGCGATGATGCAGTCAACGCAGCATTTGCGCGGTTTAAAGATTTGGCCGATAAAAAATCGGAAATTTTCGACGAAGATTTGCACGCTTTGGTGAGCGATGAGTTCGTTTCTGAAACCAGCGAAAATTACAAATTGGCGTATTTGCAAGTGACTTCACAAACTGGCGAAGTACCGCACGCGCACATCACAATTAGCGATTCTGGGGTAGAGAAAAAAGCCGAAGCTGACGGCGGCGGCCCCGTGGATGCTAGCTTTAAAGCCATTGAGAGCATGGTCAATAGCGTTGCAGAGTTGCAATTGTATTCGGTCAATAACATCACCAGTGGCACCGATGCGCAAGGCGAAGTGACAGTGCGGTTGGCTAAAGGCGGACGTATTGTGAATGGGCAAGGCGCAGATACGGACATTGTGATTGCCTCGGCAAAAGCGTATTTGAATGCATTGAATAAGCTGCATTCCAAAGACGAGAAAATGAATCCGCAAGTTTGATTTTTGAATAGCATCTTATTTCGATGCTCTGCAAGCCAATATCCATGGGGCTTGCAGAGCATCATTTTCTTCTCGTGTTAATTAAATGATATTTAAGTCAATTTGGTTGTTATTTTGAACACAAAAAATCAAACATTATTTGTTGGCTTGGCGTTGTTTTGCACCTATTTTATTTGGGGTTCAACTTATCTCGCGCTACGTTTTGGCATAGAGAGCTTCCCGCCATTTTTATTGGTTGGCGCTCGCTTTACGGTAGCAGGCGCAATTTTGTACGTGGTGATGCGATATTTAGGTTCGCCAAACCCTACAAAACAGCAATGGCTGGGCGCAGCGGCGGTCGGCATTTTGTTGCCAGTGTTTGGCAACGGCACGGTAACTTATGTGCAACAAACTGTGTCATCAAGCGTGGCAGCGTTGGCGATAGCTACCGCACCGATTTGGATGGCGATTTTTTCATCTATTTGGGGGCATAAAATTAATGCGCGCGAATGGCTTGGTATTGCGGTTGGCTTTGTGGGCATTGCCATGCTTAATTTTGGCGGTAGCTTGCATGGCGATTTTATCAGCGCATTTTTGTTAATTTTTGCAGCTGCAAGCTGGTCACTTGGCTCGGTTTTGGGTAAGCATTTAGACAAAAAACATGCTATGCCCAGCGGCTTAATGGGCGCTGCCTGCCAAATGCTGATGGGTGGTTTGGCAATGCTTATTGTCAGCGCCTTGCATGGTGACACGTGGCCAACGCACATTTCGGCAAAATCGTGGGGCGCGCTAGTGTTTTTGGTTGTGCTTGGCTCGTTAGTGGCTTATAGCGCGTATATGTATTTGCTAAAAACCGTGCGCCCGCTGGTTGCCAGCAGTAACACTTTTGTAAACCCAGTTGTTGCGTTTGCGGTGGGTATTTGGTTTGCCGGTGAAACGGTAACCGCGATAGAATACGCAGCTTTAGCGGTAATTTTAATTGGTGTATTTTTAGTATTAACAGCAGAAAATAAAGATATAACTTAAAGAAATAATATGACACAAAACCTTGCCCTTTTCGACCTCGACAACACGCTGCTGGCGGGCGATAGCGATTACAACTGGAGCTTATTTCTAATCTCCGAAGGCTTGCTGGATGCCAAAACGCATCATGATAGAAATGAAAAGTTCTATGCCGACTATAAAGTAGGACAGCTTAATATTTTCGATTTTTTAAAGTTTCAACTAAAACCTTTATCGGAACATAAAAAAGTATTTTTAGACGAATTGCACCTAAAATACATGCAAAAAGTGATTAAGCCGATGATGACGGTTAAGGCGCAAGCCTTGGTAGATCAACACAAAGCTGCAGGCGATTTATGCGTGGTGATTACCGCCACCAATAGTTTTGTCACTAAGCCAATCGCCACCGCGTACGGTATTGAGCACTTAATTGGCAGCGACCCAGAAATGGTCAATGGTGAATATACAGGCGGCGTGACGGGCGTGCCAACTTATAAACAAGGCAAAGTAATTCGTCTGAATCAGTGGCTGGAAGCGTGCGGCAAAAAATTGAGTGATTTTGAAAAAAGCTATTTTTATAGCGATTCGCTCAATGATTTGGCGCTGCTAGAAATTGTGACGAACCCAGTTGCGGTGGACGCAGACGCTACCCTAAAACAAATTGCGCAAGAAAAAAGCTGGCCGCAAATGAGTTTGCGATAAAAATAGATGCCACTGGACTAAATCACTCCAGTGCAGGCTTGAAAGCCGCATGAATACTGGGCTGCAAGGCATGTGTTTTGAAGTAATTTCAGCGATTTAACAAAACCTGCAAAATAAACTTGCTCGCCACGTAAGCTAACAGCAATAGCACAAAGCCAATCAGCGAGAGCTTAATTGCTTTAACACCGCGCCAGCCGTGCTTGTAGCGACCATAAAGCAGCCAGCCGTAAATAATCCAAGATGCGATTGAAAATACAGTTTTGTGGTTAAATTGCATGGGTTTTTCAAAAATTTGTTCCGAGAAAAGTATGCCGCTAATCAGCGTAAATGTGAGCAGCACGAAGCCAATTTTAATGACTTTGAACAGCAAATCTTCCATCACCAATAGCGGCGGAAAACTTGGCAATTTGATAAATGAGGCTTTATTGTGCAAACTGCGTTCGGCGAATAACATCAGCAGGGCGTGTAGCGCGGCAAAAGTGAATAGGCCGTAAGCGAGAAATGCCACGCCAATATGCGCGACAAACAAGGGCTGGCTTGCGTCTGAAACAAAGTGATTACTCACCTCAAACGCGGGCAACAGCGCAAAAAGTGCGGCGGGCGGCAGCACAAACGCCTGCAAACTACTGAGTTGATGTTTTAAATTGGCCAGCCAATAAATCAGCACAGTGAGCCAGAAAATGGCAGAGAGGGCGTTGTAAAACCCCAAATTAAAACCACTCGCAAAAATGCTTTGATACAGCAACCAGCCGTGAATGAGTAAGCCCAAAGCAATTAGCGTGGAATGCAGTTTGAGCGATTTTGCATCGCTAGATTTACCGTTACGCCAAAAGGCTGTGGCAACCGCCAAGTAAATAAAGGCAACAACTAAATAAGGAATTAAATCTTGCATAACGCAATTATGGCAAAAGTCTCACCAAACGCATAGCATGATGTAAAATTAACTCTCACTCGTCATTCCCGTGGAAACGGGAATCGATTGTGAATTTAAAACCTTTCAATGGATTCCCGTTTCCACGGGAATGACGAATAAATAAAGTTTTGTGAGAACAACACCAAGCTTGATGTAATGTAAGTGATATTAGGAAAATGAAATGCTAGAAAATTTAACGGGTAGATTACAAGGCGTCATTAAGAATCTGCGCGGGCAAGCGCGGCTGACGGAAGACAACATTGCTGACGCGATGCGCGAGGTGCGTATGGCGCTGCTAGAGGCTGACGTGGCCTTGCCTGTGGTGAAAGACTTTATCGCCAAAGTAAAAGAGCGCGCGCAGGGTAAAGAAGTGCTGCAAAGTCTAACGCCAGGCCAGGCGGTGATTGAGGTGGTGAATGACGAACTGACTGCTTTGATGGGCAAAGCCAATGTCGGTTTGAACCTCGCCACGCAGCCGCCCGCGATTATCCTGATGGCTGGCTTGCAAGGCTCAGGTAAAACCACCACATCTGCCAAGCTCGCGAAATTACTGAAAGAACAAAAGAAAAAGGTGCTGCTGGCGAGTGCTGATGTGTATCGCCCAGCCGCGATTACGCAATTGCAAACTTTAGCGAAGCAATTGGATATTGATTGCTTCGATAGCAATGCCTCGCAGAAGCCCGTCGATATTGCCTCGCAGGCCATCGATTTTGCGAAAAAAGGCTATTACGATGTGTTGATTTTTGATACTGCCGGTCGCTTGGGTATTGACGAAGCGATGATGACAGAAATTAAAGCGCTACATGCGCAACTTAAGCCAATTGAGACTTTATTCGTGGTTGATGCCATGCAAGGCCAAGATGCGGTCAACACCGCTAAAGCTTTCGGTGATGCGCTGCCGCTCACGGGCGTGGTACTCACCAAACTTGATGGCGATGCGCGCGGCGGCGCGGCACTTTCAGTGCGCCATATCACAGGTCAGCCGATTAAATTTATCGGGGTGAGCGAAAAAGTGGATGGCCTAGAGCCATTTTATCCAGATCGCATGGCAGGCCGTATTTTGGGCATGGGCGATGTGCTAGGCTTGATTGAGCAAGCGCATAAAAATGTCGATTTAGTAGAGGCGCAAAAAGTCGCCGATAAAATAAAATCGGGCAGTAAATTTGATTTGGAAGACTTTAAATCGCAAATGACGCAAATGCGCAAAATGGGCGGCATGGGGGCGCTCATGGACAAAATGCCCGCGCAAATGGCCAATATGGCGGCGAAAGTGAATAACGAAGATGCGGATAAATCGCTGCGCCGTATTGAAGGCATTATTAATAGCATGACGCCGCTAGAGCGCAGAAAACCAGAGTTAATAAAAGCCACGCGCAAAAAACGTATTGCGGATGGTAGCGGCGTACAAGTACAAGAAGTGAATCGCCTTCTAAAACAATTTGAAGAAACGCAAAAAATGATGAAAATGTTTAGCAAAGGTGGCATGGCCAAAATGATGCGCGGTATGGGTGGCATGATGGGGGGCAAGCTGCCAGGCATGCGCTAATTAACTTTTTATATCGTTAGCAGAAAAATAAGCTTAAAAATCACCAATCTATCGTTGACCAACAGCCCGCTTTCCAGCATAATCGCGGTTCCCAAAAAAATGGGGCGTTAGCTCAGCTGGTAGAGCAGCGGACTTTTAATCCGTTTGTCGTGGGTTCGATCCCCGCACGCCCTACCAATATCCAAGCGGTTTAGAGAATAATGCTCTAAGCCGCTTTTTCATTAGCGTGACTAAAACGTGACAACGGTATGACTTTACCAAGTTGACCAGAATCAATCCTGTTGGCGGCTACGGCTAAATGTTCAGTTGCAAATTTAGCGTAACGATCCACCATAGACCGAGACTTCCAACCGCCTAGTTCCTTGAGTTCATCGCATGACGTGCCAGCCTGTCTATGCCATGATGCCCAAGTGTGTCTGAGATCATGAAATCTAAAATCTCCCAATCCGACACGCTCGACGGCTGCATACCAAGCGTGATTCGTAACAGCTCGCTTGATCGGTTTTCCTTGGTATGAGAAGCAATATTGGGGATGATTTCCCTTTAAAGCACTCAATACTTTTACTGCATCATGATTCAATGGCACACCGCGAGGTGAACCATTTTTAGTCTTATCTAGCCAAGCCGTTCTGCGTTCTAAATCGACTCGACTCCATTCAAGACCAGTAATCTCACTCGCTCGGCATCCAGTTGTTAAAGCAAATTTAACCATTGCAGCTAAGTGAGGAGGGCATTCGATAATTAATCGATCTGCATCCTCACGATTTAGCCAGCGATCGCGTTCAACCTCACCCGATAATAAACGGATTTTAGGTATTGAATCAATCCACTGCCATTCATCACGCGCCATCCTAAGAATTGCACGAGTGACCGCCAAATGACGGTTAATAGTCGCAATCTTGTTACCACGCTTTAGCTCACCTTGTATGATGTTCCAGATCATGTCACCGTTAATCTGATTGAGCATTATGCCGCCTAAATAACTATCTAACCGACGGCATAAGCCACAATAACCTTTAACATCACGCAGCATTGCTTTAACTGCTAAAAACCTTACCACGGCATCTTGCCAACTATGTTCTGGTTTAATTCCAAAATGAATTTCACGATACGCATCCAGCTTGATTTTAGCTAAAAACGCTTCGGCTTCTTGTCGGTCTTCAGTCCCAGCACTTTGGCGTACTCTTTTGCCGTTTGAGAGTGTTGCATTAATCCACCAGTAGCGCGAATCAGGTCTACGGTAGATTCCTTCTTGGGGTTGGTGCATAGTAAATCCTTTCCAACCCGCCCTCGCTCGCAGTGCTTA
>JANOWN010000050.1:0-9987 GCA_031417915.1 Methylotenera sp. | reverse complement strand
GGCTCAGATTACCTCGTAAATACAGCTGAAACAAGTATAGTCGCAAACGACGAAACTTACTCTCTAGCCGCTTAAGACCGGTTGGACGCTGCACCAGCTCTCCCGTGGGTTGGATTGAGGCAACTCATACGCAGTGTCATACACACGGGATACGTTTTACGTTGGGTTACTTAGCGTAGAATTAACCTTAAGGTAGCTCGTCTGCACACTGCTTGTCTGTTGGTGTGGTGCAGGTTAAATTAAACAACAAGGCTAAGTATGTAGAACTGTCTGTGGAGGATTTGCGGACGGGGGTTCGATTCCCCCCATCTCCACCAATTAGTGTACTAAAAGTAGTATAAAAGACCACCCTTGCGGTGGTTTTTTATTTGGTGGATTTATAGTTTCGTAACAACGGGACAGAGACGAGAAAGGTTTTCGAGCCATATGAATCGAGCCTAAGAATTACAGCGCATATGCAGGCACACTGGCCGGCAGGGATTGCTGATTTCCCCCACCATTTGCTATTAATCTTATGCTACTAAGCTATTCTTGCCCTTACGCTTCCATTTGTATGTGGCGTGGATATACTTCGGCGAAAATAAATTCACTTGTAATTATGATGGTCATCATATATGATGACCATCATGAAGAAAAATGCTACAAAAAGAAATGCCGCCAGTCGCAAGGAAATTACGCATACGCGCATTGTGGAAACGGCTGCTCGGGCAATCCGCAGAAGTGGTTACGATGGAACGGGCGTAGCCGACATTATGAAGGAGGCAGGCCTTACTCACGGTGGTTTTTATGCGCATTTTGTATCACGTGATGCCATGCTTGCAGAGGCAGCAGATCAAGCTGGCGCAGAGACTATTGCTATTGCTGAACATATATTCGCCAAAGTACCTCAAGATCAGTCTTTGAGGGCATTCCTGAATGCTTATCTCTCAAATGACCATATGATCAATATTGATACAGGATGTTTTTTCGCGGCACTCGGCTCGGAAATGCCACGACAAGCACCAGAAGTAAAAAAAGCTTCTACCCGCCGCATCAAGGAAATGATTAGCCTTATTGAGAATCGATTATCCGACCAGGGTCAGCCAGGTGCGCGGGGAAATGCACTGGTAATGGTATCAACAATGGTAGGTACATTATTGTTAGCCCGTGCGGTAGATGACCCTGAACTTTGTGATGCTTTTCGCCAGGCAGCATTGAAGCATTATGAGCCCAAAGAATGATTAATTTTTATATTAGGCACTTTGGTTTTTTTTGACTAAATATATGATGGTTATCATATTTAGTTGGCATGTTTTTATTAATTAATTACTAAATTATTTATAAGTGAAATAGGAGAAGCAACATGAAAAGTAAGATTGCAATTGTGACGGGCGCATCATCAGGAATCGGTGCGGCAACAGCAGAGTTACTCGCAAATTCTGGTTATAAGGTCTATGGGACGAGCCGCAAAGGAGCGCAGGTTCCCCAACGCTCTTATAAACTGATCGCGCTGGATGTGAATAGCGAAGAATCCATAGAGGCAGCCATAAAAGAAGTGATTCAAATTGAAGGTCGGATAGATCTTGTGGTTAATAATGCAGGCTTCGGTGTAGCACCAGGTGGGGCTGAAGAAAGCTCAATTGAACAAACTAAGGCAATTTTTGATACTAACTTTTTTGGTATTGTCCGCATGACGCGTGCTGTTGTGCCCTATATGAGAAAACAAGGAGAAGGACGAATCATCAACATCGGCTCTATCCTTGGCTTGATACCAGCACCCTATATGGCAACCTATGCTGCTACCAAGCATGCGGTAGAAGGTTTTTCAGAGTCGTTAGACCATGAATTGCGAACAAGGGGCATACGTGTTTCTGTGGTTGAACCTGGGTATACCAATACGCAGTTTGAAGCCAACACCCTAGAAGTGGACACCAAAATAGATGAGTACAATATTGCGCGCAAAGCACTGAGTAAAACAATTAAAATCGCTGTAGCAGGTGGCGATGATCCGAAAGTTGTTGCCAATGCTGTATTGAAAGCTGCCAATGCCAAACATCCCAAGCTGCGTTACGCTGCTGGAAAATTAGCCTGCCGCCTGAGTTTCTTGAGAAGGTTTGCGCCTGCTGCATTAGTAGATAGCGGCATTCGTAAAGAGATGAAACTAGATTCACTCGCCCAAATAGCCAGCCAGCTATAAGCAACAATTTTGTAAGACCAAGTAGGAAAGTTACTAAGACCGAATAGCTTTCTGTTTTTTAATATCAACCTAATTAATTGGAGAATTCTAATGTTATACAGTTACATTGTTCAGAAAAAAATCCGTCAGACCTTTGACCACGTCAACAATCATCGCTGGGATGAGGCAGTAGAAGCAGTCGCGCCAAATATCCATCATCGCGTCTCCGGCACTCACGCACTTGGCGGTGAGCGCCACGATAAAGCAGCCCTACGCCGCTGGTTTGAACGCCTTGGCCGTACTCAGCCCAAACTCCATATCAAGGTCAACAACGTCTGGGTAGTGGGTTGGCCGTGGAATACTAATGTGTTTGTCGAGTGGGACGGCACTGCAACGCTACTTAACGGGGATGCATATATCAACCGTGGTCTCCACGTGTTCACTCTTAAGTGGGGCAAAGTTTATGCGCTTGAAGAATTTCAAGACTCGGAAGCAGCAGCCAGCGCCCTTGCTGCCCAAGCAGCAGCTGGGCTCAAAGAAGCTGTCGGCGAACAAATTGTAAGCTAGCAGAGCGAGGCGCTTGCCTATCTGGAAGAAGGCCGAGCTAAGGGAAAAGTGGTGGTAAGGATTATTTGATAATTACTAAATGAAAGCTTCTTATGTTATTTATTTTAATATCTAACTGACTTGTAAAGCAGTTAATTGATCAATGTAATCTTGCAGCCAATTTTTAGCATGTAACTTTTGCTTAGGCGTGGTGCTAGCGTGCAAATTAGCAATGGTTTCGCAGGTGTGATTAGTCAGTTTGTCGGCATAGGTTTGATACAGATGATTAGGGCTTTTTTGTATGCGATCAAAACCTGCTTTAATTAGTTGTGTTTTATCATCTACATTCAAATTCTTGCTTTGCAGTTCAGTTAAAATTTGAAAAGCATCATCATTACGTCGCTGAATTTCTTTATAGCTGATAGCTGGGTTAATAGTGGCTTGTGCAAGGCTTTGTTTTAATAGATTTAATTGCGCATCATTTAAGTCGCCATACATTTTTTTAGCAAAATCTTGTGTTTTCTCAAGCCTAGCGGCTAATTGCTCTTCTTTTGTTTCTTGCCACCACTCATCCTTCCACTTTTCCGCGCGTTCTACTAGTCTTTTTTGAAAAAACTGCAATTGTTTATCGCTTAATAATGGCGCCATTTCAATAATAATGGGTATTGATTCAATTTGCAGCGTGTGTATGCTTGTGCGAATTAAGTCTAACTTTTCGCATGCTTCAATAGCGCTAATTTGCTCGTTGCCAAGGCTTTTTTGTATATTTTGCAACTGCGTTAAGTAGTTGGGTAGTTGATTTTGGCGATGCCAATTATGCAGGCTTTGTAGGCCGGGCTTTAGCGCTAAATTTTGCGCTTGGGTAAAGCTAAAATAATCGTCTAACCACCAAATAACCAGTGTTGGCGCGTTGTTATAGCTTGTTTTAACTAAGCTGCAACTGATAATTAAGCATGATAACAGCGCAGCCACAAAATATTTTTTTAAACGCATCTTACTGCGACCTTACGCACACTTTTTAGTTTTGCGCCAAGTATAAATTATTGGCTTTCACCAATATGCGCTTTGCCGCGTTGCTTGGCCAAAATTACTTGTTTTTGCCGTTCGGTCAGGCTTTTCTTTTTTTCTTCGGTAAGTGAGCTAAAACAATGCGGGCAGCTAATGCCAGCAGTATATTGCGGCGATTTCAGCTCTTCAGGCGAAAGTGGCATGCGACAGGCATAACATTGGTCAAATTCGCCGACTTCTAGCCCATGTTTTACCGCAACGCGTTGGTCGAAAACAAAGCACTCACCTTGCCATAAACTCTCGGCCTCTGGTACGGTTTCTAGGTATTTTAAAATACCACCTTGCAGATGATAAACCTCGTCAAAGCCTTGCTCCAGCATGTAGCTAGATGCTTTTTCGCAGCGAATACCGCCTGTGCAAAACATGGCGACTTTTTTGTGTTTAGTTTTGTCTAGGTTTTGCGCAACGTATTTGGGAAACTCGCGAAACGTCGTGGTTTCAGGGTTTACTGCGCCTTTAAACGTGCCAATATGCACCTCGTAATCGTTGCGCGTATCTAGCAAAATTACGTCTGGGTCGCTGATGAGCGCGTTCCAATCCTCGGGTTTTACGTAAGTACCAACGGTGTTATTTGGGTTGACGCTCGGCACGCCCATCGTCACGATTTCCTTTTTCAGTTTCACTTTCATACGATAAAACGGGTGCTCGTCTGCGTAAGATTCTTTGTGAATTAAATTGGAAAATTTACCGTTAAAAATAGCGTCGGTACGCAGGTAATTGAGCACTGCGTGAATGTTTTCGGGCAAGCCAGCGATGGTGCCGTTTATGCCTTCATTGGCTAACAGTATTGTTCCCTTGATATGATGTGCCATGCAGGCCTCATGAATATTGGGCTGCAAGGCAGCGTAATTAGGAAAGTCTACGAACTTATAAAGCGCAGCAGTGAGGTATTTGGACATTGACTAAGCGAGTTATTGCAAAAGCGCTATTTTAACACTCGTGCCATTATGTGGAAAACATTAAGGTGAAATGATTAAAATTTCACCATTACCGTCGCAAGCTAAATCGCCCGCGAAGCGTTGTACACGTTGGTTTTTAATGTGGTTAAATTTTGTAGAAAGCGTTTTAAAATTTTGAAAAAGTAAGGCTAAGAATGGCAAGTTATGTGTACCACAATCTTGAATCGTTGCATGTAATTTAGGGTTTTCTGTGAGTAAAATCGTGCCGCGCTTCATGGCAAAACCAGTGTAATTGCCCGCCTTTCCAAATATGCCGATGTTGCCTGCAATCATGCGGCTGCCGCAATAGTCGCCTGCGTTGCCATCAATTAAAATCAAGCCGCGACGCATTTGGTCACCCACGCGATTGCCTGCATTACCGTTGCAAATAATGTGGCCACCATGCATATTTGCGCCCAAAAAATCGCCGCAATCACCTTCAATTGTAATGCTACCACGCGACATTTTGTGGCCAATATTGTCGAGCTTTGAAGTGGATTTTTTGAAGATAATATCTTCATAATTATTCCCACTAATTTTAAATAAATCAATCACTTTAATGCTATTAGTTAAAGTTGTCTCTAGAATTTTATCAAGTGACATCCCCGTCAATTTATCAGGCGTCAATGGGCTGCAATCCACCTTGAAAGTGAGATTTTTTTTCAGAGTAAAAGTAAGCGCAGATTTACTCATTTTTTGGCCAAAATTTCGCGCAATTTAAAATGGTGCGGCCCCAGTTTTCCGCCATAATTACCAGCGGAAATGCGCTTTACGCCGCCGCTTTCGCCTAAACCACAAATCGCCAAAATGCCCGCGCACATGGCGTTGGAGACATCATTAAAGGTTAAGCCGTCAATCACAATTTCTAACACGCTTTCAATGTCATCAGATAATTCAGTATTCACCAAACCTTTCAGCGTCGGGCAAAATGCATCGTTAGTCGAAGCGAACATTTTTGGGTATTTGCTGCCGACTTTTGAACCGCTACGCACTACGCCGCCGGGGAAAGGCATGATAACATTCGGCAGTTGTTTCATGGCTTTAATGGCGATTTCTGCGGCTTCTAAGGCTTTAGTTTGGTTTGTAGCTAGAATCAAAAAATTACCGCCACCAATCGCGCGCACCATGCCTGTGGATTCTTGCACTAAAAATTCGCCATCCATCACGGGGATGCGCCAATAGCGCTTTTCACCAATTAGCTTAGAGGTTTGAAATCCATCGCCGAAATAGCGTAAATGTTTGCCGAGATTGATGTTATCTTCTGACGCGATACCCGCAAACGCCGCTGCAGTAGGGCAGGTCAGCACGCATTGCCCCATGCGCGTTTCTAGCTGTTGCATCAACACTTTGCTGCCCATGGCGAACATTAATACACTCAAACCTGGGCGTCCGTCTGGCGTTTTATCGATGCTTAATTCGCGCTCTATGCCCGCCTCAACGCCGCAACCAATCACGCTGGTGGCAAAGCCTGTCATGGCGTTAGCGGCATGGTAAGCCCATTTTAGGTTAAGCGCGGTGATAATCACGCGCGTCGCCCGCATGTTGAATGCCTCGGCGAAGGTGTCGTCTATTTTTATGCCATTAATTTGCATGACTTAAGTTTTAAGCGTCATCCGCGCCAGCCTGAATTTTGCCTATCCATTCCATAATATCGATTGTCCCCTTAGCTTGCGCTTTAGCTAAATCGGCAGATGGCAGCACGTCTTGCAGCAAATCTACGCGTTTCCACTCAGCCAGCGGCGTTTCGCAATCGGCGCGCGGAACGTAGCGTGAATTGCGTACTTTTTCGTATTTTGGAATGTAGCGCGGACAATTTTGCCATAATTCAGAGAGTTTCACTGTCACCACAAAATCGGCTTCTTTATAATGGGCGAGCAATTTTGCGTCTTGCGAAATGCTTGCAGTGCCTTGCACGCGGATGCGATGCGGGCGCTCGAACGAGATAAACAACATGCCAATATTTGGGTTGCCTGTGATGTTGCCCATGCTTAAAAACATGCCGTTGCCGTCAAAGCTAGGGAAAATTAAGGTGTTAGAATCAAGCACTTTCACAAAACCAATGTCGCCACCTTTGTACGAAACAGTTGGCTGGCCTATGTCGTTTATGGTGGTGAGAAAAAACATTTCGCTGTGTTCAATAAAACCTTTGGCGTCATCGTTAAACTCGTTGTGGCTGGCCAACTGCTCAATACGGTCTGCCATTTTTGTGGTGCCAAATTGCGCCTGCAAAGCGCGTTGTTGCTTGCCGTAATAAATGCTCAATTAATGCTCCTTTTTACTCAGTTTTGGTGTGTGTGACTGTTTTACCGCGACCATTGTCCATAATTTCATCATTGCTTATTTTAAAGTTATCTAGTTGAATAGTATGGTATTTGTCGAAATATTTTTTTAAATCTGCCTCTACACCTATATCAAATAAAGGTTTAGTTACATGTGTTGCGCCCCAAACCACTTTAACTAATTTACCGTTTTTTACCACCAATTCACCATTTTTAAAAACATAATCTGGTTGCCCAAACATGGCTTCCTTATTGGCTTGTTCGGTATAAACGGTAATATCCGCCTGTGCGCCTGCGCCTAAATGCCCGCAATTATTTAAGCCAATCAGCCTAGCCGCGCCAGCGCGCGTCATAATGGCGATTTCATATAATGAATATTCGCGAGTGAGCGATGGCAAATTGCTCATGGCTTGTGCATCTAGGTTTAATTTTACAAAGGCTTCGTTACGAAACGTTTTATCCATCAGCAAACGAATTAAATGCGGGTAGCTAGTAAATGGTGCGCCATTTGGGTGGTCGGTGGTTAAAAAGATACGCCACGGGTCAGTTACGCTCAAAAATAGCTCCAAGCCAATTGCCCATTGCAGCGCGTTTACATAATTCTGGTCGCGATATTTAAAAGGCACCACGCCGCAACCCGCGTCACATTCAATATCCATGATGACTGATTTTTTTGGGTTGGCATACTTAGCGTTTAAATGCTGCATCATGCTGTCGCCCGAAGCCGTTACGGTTTGACCAAATAAAATCTGGCCAACATCGGCAGTAATGTGCTTATTTTTGTTTAAGGCTTCGGCAATTTGGGCGGCGGCAGATGAAAACTTTTTATCGCCTTCTAGTCCGTAGCTGTGAAACTGAATATGTGTCAGGTGCATCGGCACGCCATCGCTGGCCTGCATGGTATCGAGTGTGGTTTGAAAATTACCTGCTACACCTAGGTTATTGCAATGCACATGCAGTGGTTTGGCGATGCCTAAATCATGCACAGCGCGACTTAGGCTTTTTAAAATATCACGCGGCGTGACGTGGTAATGCACATTATTTTCGTCTAAATTTAAGCGGCGTTGGTTGAATTTAAATGCGTTAATGCCGCCTGGATTAACTACTTTAATACCGATGGCTTGTGTCGCATGTAATGTCCAAGCAACATAATCATTAATGGCTTTTTGGTCAGCAGACTTTTTATTTCCTTCTGGGCTTAACAGCCGCAAAAAGTAATCGTCATTACCCAACATGGCGTAACAACCCTTGTCTATCATCGGCGTGTCGCCCATTTCTAGATGCGTTTGGCGCGCGTTAATCGGCATCATCGCTGGCTCAAACGCGGCGGTGTAGCCCATCTCGATGTAGCGAAAGCCCGTTTCGGTCGTGGTTGGCGTGGCATGATGTAAGCAATTCGGCGTGCAAATGTGCGCTTCTGGTTCGGTATAATTTCTAAATTCTGGCAACATCATGCGCGCGATATTCACTTTACCGCCGCCGATATGGCTGTGCATATCAATCGCGCCTGCCATTACAATTTTTCCTGTTAAATCAATTATTTGATTAATTTTATCAGTAGTATTTTGTTTGGCAATAATGTGACCATCGCGGATGTAAATATCTTCCACTACGCCATTTTTATTGTGTGCGGGATCGTAAATTTTACCGTTTTTAAGTAAGGTAATCATTAGAGTACTGCCTCAATTTGGCTAATGACTTGCGCCAAGGTCGGCAAGCTATTCTCACGCACTTTTTTTAGCGGCAAACTGACTGCGCCATCCACGCGAAACAATGTGCCGCCACAATCCAAACCAGGCGTAGCGATGGGAATAAAAACCTCGGCATTTTTAATCGGCGCATTTCCCAATACAATCAGCGGACAATCCAGCATCTGCGGTGTATTTTTTGCATCAAAACTACTCACAAAAAATTGCAAATCATATGCTCTGGAATGTGCATGGATATTGGTCTTCAGGGTGGTGCCTTTTAGCCACGTATGCGTATAATTTGTCGTCGTATCGCCATCGCTGCCGCCAAGCGGCAAGCCAGCGGCGCGTGATGTTTGGTTTAAAATCGCTACTGTTTCGGTGATATTTTGAATCGTCAGCTCGGCGTACGGAAAATCTAAATCTTTCGCCACCCAAGCCAAAACGGCGTATTTTGCGGCTTTTAACTTGTTGGCAATTGTCTGTAAATCGCTGATTTTTAAGCCAGCAATTTCTGTGATTTTGAGTGATTTTCCGGCAACTAAAGCGCGCAAAACCAGTGTAATTTCAGGTAAATCAGCTGCCCTGCAGCCCAGTATCCATGAGCCTTCTGGAGCATCTGTTTTTAGAATATTTTCACCAATAAAAATGATTTCGCGCTGTTTTGCGCTCACGAACATGCCGTCGCAATCAACAAAGCGCTCAAAAAAACGCGGATTATGCGTAGCAATATCGCTGCCGACGCACACAATCACATCAGCACGATTTTTCACCTCGGTCAGCGTGGTGGTTTGCCAGCCCGTACTTTGCAGCACTTTCATATTACGCGCCATGCTTTGCGCGTTGATATGCTGAAGGTTGCCATTGGTTTTTTGGGCGAGGTTGTAAATGGCGCGAAAACCTTGCACATCGGTGCCTAAGCCCGTGAATATTGGTTTGTGTGCTTGTTTTAAAATTTCAGAAGCTCTAGAAATGGCGGCTTGCAGCGTAGCGGATTTGCCCTTAATTTGCGGCTTTGTAGCGCTAAAGTCTTGCTCAAAAAACGCTACCGCTTTTGCACAATTAGCATTAATCACTTTATTATTTTCAAGCACAATATCATCGCACAGCAAGCCGCAGGCAGGGCAAGTGGCGATACATTGATTGGTTTTTAGGCTAGCGCTCATCATTAATCTAGATTTTGCCACAATTCTTGAGCGTTTGATTGTTAAAATGCAGCAAATTGATGGTTTATAAAAACCGCTAAAAATGTTAAAATCAGTTTTTTTGTAAGTTGTTCATTTATTTAATATTTTATTGGAGTTTCACATGGC
>JANOWN010000049.1:0-48282 GCA_031417915.1 Methylotenera sp. | reverse complement strand
CGAAATTGCCGCGCCATTTTCAATTTGTGGCATATCTAGCCCATAGTCTTTGGCTATATCTTTGATGCCTTGCATTTGGTCTGCTGGAATATGCGGAACTAATAGTAATAAATCAGAGGTAGTTTCGATTTGCCACAATCCTGGCCGCATATTGTTATCTGCGGCATTTACAGTAGTTGCAAATAATGGGCAGATTAAAGCTAAACCTATTAACATTTTGCGCATTGAATCTCCTTGGCAATGTGTGACATACATAATTTAAGAGCTAATTTAAGCAAGTTAAGTTCAGCATTCATTAAGTTAAACTAGATTTTATATGCTCTGCGAGTCAGTATCCATGAGGGTTGCAGGGCATGTATTTTTAGATTTTTTTAGGCCTGTATCGGCGTGCAAGTAATCGTATCGCCTACTTTTAACTCACCACCCTTAACAATTTTTGCGGTTATGCCGCCGTGCCCACGCATAGCATTGTAGCCACCGTGGCCTAAGGCGATTTCCATTTTGCTGCATGGCTCGCACGGGCCAGTGACATGCAATATCACGTCGCCGATGCTGAGTTGCATCGCTTGGTCTTTAAACAGGTTTTTTGTTGCCAGCAGGTTGATGCCCGAAACCACTAAATTGCGCCTAAGTATTTTGGCATCGACAGCCTTGCCAATCAGTGCGCTGATGACACTAATGTGCTCTGCTTGTATTAATGTGACTTGGCGGTTGCTACCTAGTGGATTGCGTGATGGCGTATTGCTGGCTCTATCGCCCATCAAGCCTTTTTGTGCGATAGCTTCTGCTTGTTGGGCGGCTATACAACTAACGCCACGTGCTGGCCGTAAATAAATAGCATCTAGCTTACCCGCTTGGCTAAATTGTTGGGTTAACTGGCGCAGGGTAGAATTTTTATCGTCTGCCATAACTTTGGTGCTTTAAATTGCATAAGCAACATAATACCGAAATGCTGGCTAACTGGCTTTGCTAGATTGTAATGGCCCAATAAATAGGGGTGTTGCACCAGTGGTGCTTTACTGCAAATTTATTACTTAAAAATCTTCGTCTTCAATCGCGTTAATCGAAAAATAATTATCGTCAAAGCCTTGGTTTAGTTTGGTAATTTCTTCCACAGCCACTTCGTAGTCTAAATACGCGTACTCTAATAAGCTTTCTTTGTTAATTACTTGGTAAATGGTCATTTTGCCGCTCCTAAAATTAGTGAAATGTTCACCATGTTTATATACAGCATAAACCAAGCCAACTATTAAAATTTTAAAATTTACCTTTATTTTTCAATAGCTTAAATATATTTTGTTGCTTTTAGATATTAATTTAAGAAGGTTTTTAGGCTGAATTTGTATGAAGCTTTGTCAATTCTGCGCAAATTTGGGCACTTTGTATGTCATTTGCACTAAATTAAATCATTTGAGCATCGCCCTGCAAGCCAATATCCATGCGGGTTGCAGGGCATATGGTTTTAAGATTAAAAACTTCTTAATTTGGTTTAATGTTTATTTAACTTCACCACGCAGTTTGCATTTGTCGCATCTTTAACACAATGCTCACAATTTACAATACATAAACATCCTATGTAATTGACGCAACAGGCCATTTTGTGCGAGTATGGTTGACCTAGGCAATGTACGAATTGCAGCTTGACCATCGTTTCACAAGGAGAACAGAACTTGAAAATAACGATACAACAGTATATTGAGGGGCAATTTTGCCCTGTGTGCCCAAAGTTTTTAGGGCCTGGACTTTAAAGCTAGCGTTTTTATAAAGCTTTAAACCAATAATAAAATGGATTTATCAGTCGTTTACACGAAAACTGCTAAAGGGTTGCGCGCGCGCGCAAGCCTGATTGGCGGCTTGCCATCGCATTTGATGAAGGTGCTTGCTCACGTCGATGGCACATCAAAAGTCGAAACTATTCTGGTCAGCTTAGAAGAAATTTCCGAACAAAAATTGATTGTCGCTTTGAACCTGCTTGAACGAGAAGGTTACATCAAGCCGGTGATGGTCGCTGTTTCGAGTGAAGATGAATGGGCGCCAGCCACTATTTTTGCGCCTATGGAAGTTGAAGAGTTTGAAAATGTAGAAGAAGTGGAAGTTAAAGCCAAAGAAAATGTTTGGCAAGAAGCGCAACGTAAAATTCAAGCAGAAGAAGAGGCGCGCCAACAGGCCGAACTGAAAGCGCGCGAGATAGAAACGCAGGCGCAAGAAAAAGCCAAAGCCAAAGAAAAAATCAGAGTCGAAGCCAAAGTGAAAGCGCAGCTAGAGGCAGATCGCCTGAGCCGCGAAAAAGAAGAAGCACGCAAAAAATCCGAAGAAACGGCTCGTGCGAAAGCTGAGGCCAAGGCCAAGGTAGAACATGAGGCGCGCACCAAAGAAGAGCGCAAAGCTCAGGCCGAAAAAGAGGCGAGACTGAAGGCTGAAGCAGAAGAAAAAGCTAAAATTGAACAGAAAGAGCATGTACGCCGCGAAATAGTGCGCATCGCCCGCGAAGCTGAAGAAGCGGAGCAAAAAAAAGCCGAGGAAGTTGCGCGCGCAAAGGCTGAAGCAGCACGTATTAAAGCCGAAGAAGAGGCTAGAAAGAAAGCTGAAGAAGCCAAACAGCAAGCAGAGCAAGCCAAATTGCAGGCGCAGCACCAAGCTGCAGAAGCCGCGCAAAAAGCTAAACAGGCCGAACAAAAAGCACAAGAAGAAGCCAAACAGGCGCGCGCCAAAGCAGAAGTGGAGGCGAAAGAGGAGGCACGTCGTGAGTTAGAGCGTATAAATCGCGAGGCAGAAGCTCGCGCCAAGGCCGAGGAAGAAGCGCGTTTAGAAGCGGAGCGCAAAGCTAAGGCGGAAGAAAAAGCGCGATTGAAGGCCGAAGCGGAAGAGAAAGCCAAAGCACAAGCGCTAGAAAAAGAGCAGGAAAAAGCGCAAGAAAAGGCAAAAGATCGACAAGAAATTGCGCGCATTGTGCGTGAGGCAGAAGAAACACGCAAAAAAGCCGATGCCCAAGCCAAAGAAGAACGGCTGGAAGCCAAACGCCAAGCCAGGGCAGAGCAAGATGCGAGGCTGGAGGCCAAGCGCAAACCAAAAGTAGAGCCGAAACCAGCTTTTGCAAAAGTTGAAGCGCCAGTCGAAGTCAACGTCAACGTGGAAGTTGAAGAAATTGCCAGCGCCGATGCGAACTTGAATGCAAGCCTTGCGATGCAGTATTTCGTCACGAATGATACAGAGGAAAGCGAAAAATCAGAGGCTGAAACCAGCGCTGAAGCAGAAGAAGAGGCGCGCGTTAGTGCTGAAAAAGCGCGATTAGAAGCCGCGCGCAAAGCGAATGGGGAAATAGAAGCTAAACAGATTCGCATTAAAGCGGAGGCTGAAGAACAGGCTAAAGCGGAAGCAAAAGAGAATGCGCGCTTTGAAATGGAGCGCATTAGCCGTGAGGCAGATGCAGCGCGGCAAAAACATGAAGCTGAGCTTCGCTCTAGTGACGAAATAACAGCAAACGAAGTAGCGAAATCGCGATCTTGGGATGAGATTGAGGAGGAAGAAGAACGCGCTTTTAAAGAAGAAGAGCTGGCGAATAAAAAAGTGGCGCCTATTGTTATTATAGATGAAAGAGTTGTTAAGGATGAAGAAGTCGCGCATGTGATTGAGGAAATAACGCAAAAAGAAGTTGAAAGGCAGGGGCGCGACGATATTAAGCGCTTAGCCAAAGAAGAAGCTGAGGCGCTGGCTAAAACTTACGCTAAACGATCGGCGAGATTGTTAAATTATGGAAAATGGCTTGAAATGGCCAAAAAGGCCTTGTTGATTTATTTGCCACTGTCCGTCTTCTCGTTGGTTGGTTTGCTGCATTTCATCAACATAAGCCCGCTCATTGCACCCATCGAGAAGCTTGCCACTGAGAGTATAGGTGCGCCGGTGACTGTAAATGAAGTACATGCATCGTTATGGCCGCAGCCGCATTTGGTGCTGAGCAATGTTGCGATAGGCGATAAGGACGGCCTAAAAATAGAGGCTATTAACGTTTTACCAGATACTTCCAGCATATTAGAAAAAGTGAAATTGGTAAAATCGCTCGAATTTGAAGGGCTAAAAATCACGCAGGATAATTTTGGGCAGCCGCAGCCATGGATAAATAATTTAGGCAAAGCTAAAAACTTGAAGATTGAGCAGATTAATCTGAAAAAAATTGTGCTGCAGATTCGAGAGCTAGCGATTGGCACATTTGATGGCAAGGTTGAGCTTTCTGAACTGCGCGAACTTAAAAGTTATCATCTGAATAGCAATACACTTTCCGCCCAAATAACGCCACAAGGCAGCAGCTTCGATGTTGCGCTGACTGGCACAAGCTGGCCTTTGCCCATGCACCCGAAAGTAGTTTTTGATGAAATTAAAGCTAAAGGTAAGTTAGATCAAACGCAGATTAATTTCAGTGAGATTGTTGGTAATATTTACGGTGGAAATCTCAAGGCCAAGGCGGCTGTTGATTGGTCTAGCGAATGGTCTGCAGCAGGGAATTTTGATTTATCTAACGCGACTTTGCCGCGGTTGTTGAGTGCTTTTGGTAGCAGCGCTTCCATCGATGGCAAGCTTGAACTGGCTGGGCTTTTTTCTACTAGATCTGCGCAAGCAGCCCAATTGCTAGATGCCCCAGAAATTGTAGCAAGCTTTGAAGTGCGTGACGGCAAAATTAATGGGGTTGATTTGACGCGCGCCGTATTATTTAGAAACCAACAATCATTGGCAGGCGACCCGACGCAATTCGACACTCTAACAGGTAACGTCGAGCTTAAAAGCGGGGCTTATCAGTATAGGCAACTAGCTTTGGATACCGCTCAATTTCACGCTAGAGGTAACCTAGATATTCAGGCGAATCAGGATATTTCAGGGAAAGTTAGCGCTGATCTTGCTGCCCAATCGCGCCGTTTACAAGCCAGATTTGACCTGGCTGGCAAAGTAGGCGCGGTGCAGCGGCAATAATTTAACTTCTAGGGCCGAGAAAATCTGGCTTGCCTAGTTCAACACCGTTATGGCGCAATATGTTGTAAGCGGTGGTGACGTGAAAATACACATTCGGGTTCACCCAAGCCAGCAAGTAGTTTTGCCCAGTAAATTTTAATTCCATTTTGCGCACGTGAATTGTAATGTCGCGCGTTTCAGCGCCTTCTAATTGCGCGGGTTTCACGCTATCGATAAAAGCAATGGTTTTGGCAATACGCGCCTGCAGTTGTTCAAAAGTGGTTTCATCATCTTCATATTTAGGCACTTCTAGCCCAGCTAGTCTGGCAGCCGCGCCTTTACTCATGTCAGTGGCAATTTGCACTTGGCGGATAAGCGGGTACATATCAGGAAAAAGTCGCGTATTGAGCAAAACTGCGTGCTCAATTTTTTTGGCGTCGGCGTATTCTTCTCCCTTTTTTAAAATGTGCGAAAGGTTGTTTAATGTGCGTTTGAGTGGAGAAATACTAGCGTCGTACATTGATAACATGGTGAATCCTAGGTGTTAAATTAAAATGAGAATCATACGCTGATGGTTTATGAAAGGCACAAAATATGACTAAAAATAATTTACCTATATTTTCGTATCAGCCTATGATGAACTGGTTATTCACTTCAGGAGAAACATTATGGCAAAAGGTCAAATTAAAAGTAATAAAGAAGTAAAAAAGCCTAAAAAAAGTAAAGAAGTTGTAGTGCCAAATAGCGCTAATAATTTGATGAAGCCAGCACTAAAAAAATAAGTGCGGCTTTAGCCCATGTAAAAAATGCCCACCATATGTAAAAATATGGCGGGCATAGGTTTTTAAGGCTTTAAGCTATTTATTCTTTAATGGCTGGTGGGCCTTTAAAGCGATTTTTCTCACCCAACACAAACCAGAATACCGCCATTACAACCAGCATGGCAATCGTTACATACAGCACTTTTTCATTAGGTGGTTGCACACCAACTACTACCAAGAAGCCGCCACCAATCACAGCTAGTACGCCAATGAGTTTTGACATGCCGCCTAAATCAAACGGGCCTTTGTGCTTCCAAGTTTTACCTTCTGCCAAAATGCCAGCAGCAATTGGCATGATGTATGAGATGTACAAAAATACCGCACAACCCACCGCCAACACGCTAAAAGCACCTGCGTACAAGGTAGAAGCAATTGCCAGTAATGCTGAAACCCAAACCGCAGCAACAGGCGTTTTATAAGCTGAGCTAACGGTGCGCAATGTGTTAGAAGCTGGTAAACCACCATCGCGCGCAAAAGCATACATCATACGGGAAGTCGAGGTTAAACATGCCAAACCACATAGGTAGTTGACCAAGAAAATAGCTAAGCCTAATACTGTTTGCAGTGCTGGAGGTAATGTTTTCAACAGCTCAGCAAAAAAGCCAAAGCCTTGTTTAACGCCTGTAGGAATGTCTGGTAACACTAAAACAAAGGTGCAAATTAAAATGTAACCAAAAATGACGGAGTAAACGACAGAACTGACAATACCTTTAGGTACTGTTTTGGCTGCGTCGCGGGTTTCTTCTGAAGTGTGTGCTGATGCATCAAAACCCGTAATAGTATAAACCGCAAGCAAAAGCCCTAGCAAGAACGGGAACACCATGCCTTCAGATGCTGGCCAAACACTGCCTTCAGTACCAGTATAGTTAGTAAAGGTAAACAAGCGTGAAAAATCTAAACCGCCTTGGTGATACGCTAGCAACGACAAGACAAGCACAATCGTAATGGCAAAAATCAGGTAGCCAGAGACGTCAGTGATTTTGGTGGTAAATTTAGGGAAGCGATAAATGAGTATGGCTTGCGAAATGGTGAAGAGTGCGATGAAGAAAATTTGATGTGAATAACCGAACCCAGATACATCAACGCCTAACAGTGGTAGCGCGAGACCTTTAAAAAAGAAGTCATATACGCCAAAATTTACCGATGCCACCACAAAAATGAGACCTAGCAAGTTAAACCAGGCGGTACACCAACCAAAACCTTTACCACCCAAAATACTGCCCCAGTGATACAAACCACCTGCTGTTGGGTAGCTAGAAGAAATTTGTGCCATTGCCAGCGCCACAATTGCCGCAAATAAACCACCCACTAACCAACCAATACCAATTGAAGCGCCGCCTGCCCCACCTAATGCTAGCGGAAATGCCGAAATACCACCCGCAAGAATACAAATAATAGAGAAAGAAATAGCAAAATTAGAAAATCCACCCATGTGGCGGTGCAACTCTTGCTCGTAGCCCATCTTTTTTAGCTCTGCGGCGTCATGATCCAACGCCTGATTCATTTCACTCATTTTTTACCCCTAAAAAATTAAAACAAATTTAAATGACCGTAAAATTTAAAACATGACACTTCAACGCTGATTTTTATTGTATGAATTAACTGCGTAACTTAGTATAGATTTAAAATGAACAATTGCAAGTACCAGTTTGCGACATACAATCATACCATTTGCGACATCGTTGAGAAATGTCGCATAATGTAAGCGTTAAGTGCTAGTAATTGTGGCAAATTTACTGGGGTAAAGTGCATGATGACATATCATTATAGTGTGGGTGCGCAGACTTATCAGTTTGCAGATTTGAAGGATGTGCTTGCTAAGGCAACACCGGCGCGGTCTGGGGACTATCTTGCAGGTGTTGCGGCGGAGACTTACGCAGAACGCATGGCGGCTAGAATGTGCTTGGCAGAAATTCCACTCAAGCGCTTTCTCGAAGAGCTCATCATTCCCTATGAAACCGATGAAGTGACGCGGTTAATTATTGATTCGCACGATAAAACGGCGTTTGCGGAGATTAGCCACTTAACGGTGGGCGATTTTCGTGATTGGTTGCTTTCAGATATAGCCGATTCCGCCACTTTAAAGCGCGTTTCAACTGGCATTACGCCAGAAATGGCGGCCGCAGTTTCTAAAATAATGCGTAATCAAGATTTGATTTTGGTCGCTAAAAAATGCCACGTGACCACCGCTTTTAGAAACACCATCGGCCTGCCAGGCCATATATCTGTTCGCTTGCAGCCCAATCACCCCACTGACGATATGCGCGGTATTGCCGCTTCCATGCTCGATGGGTTGCTGTATGGCGCGGGCGATGCGGTCATTGGCATTAACCCAGCTACCGATAGTTTGCCCGCGCTGATGGATTTGTATTATTTGGTCGATGAAGTGATTAATCAATATGAAATTCCCACGCAATCGTGCATTCTCACGCACGTCACCAACCAAATTGAGCTGATTAATCGCGGTGCGCCAGTGGATTTAGTGTTTCAATCGATTGCGGGTACCGAAAAAGCCAACAAAAGCTTCGGTATCGATATTAAATTGCTCGAAGAAGCACAATCGGCGGCGCATTCGCTTAACCGAGGAACAGTTGGCAACAACGTCATGTATTTTGAAACTGGCCAAGGCTCGGCGCTATCTGGCAATGCAAATTTTGGGGTGGATCAACAAACCTGCGAAGCCCGTGCCTACGCGGTCGCGCGGCATTTATCACCTTTGTTGACTAATACTGTGGTTGGCTTTATTGGGCCAGAATATTTGTACGATGGCAAACAGATTATCCGTGCTGGGCTAGAAGACCATTTTTGTGGAAAATTGCTTGGTGTGCCGCTCGGTTGCGATGTTTGTTACACCAACCATGCAGAGGCCGACCAAGACGACATGGACACGCTGATGACATTGCTGGCAACGGCGGGTCTTACGTTTATTATGGGCATCCCAGGCGCAGATGACATTATGCTGAATTACCAAACTACGTCTTTTCATGATGCGTTGTATTTGCGCAAAGTATTGGGCTTGAAAGCCGCCCCAGAGTTCGAGGTTTGGCTTAAAAAAATGCATATTATGGATGCAAATGGGCAAGTGCAGCCAATTGAGCAAGCACATCATATGTTGCAAAATATGCCTAAACATTTATTAAGTGCGGCGTAAATTCAGATGAAAAAAACGAATAAAATATCATTTGAACATCACTCGGCCGACCCATGGACGCAACTTAAAAACTTTACGCGCGCGCGCATAGCAATCGGTCGCGTGGGCAGCAGCTTACCAACTAAGGAAGTGCTCGATTTTGGTCTAAGCCACGCAATGGCGCGCGATGCAGTGCATTTGCCTTTGGATATTAATGCGCTTGAAGTGGGTGTGCAGGCGCAAGGCTTTAGCACAATTCGCGCTAAAAGTATGGCGACCGATAGAGCTACTTACTTGCTCCGGCCTGATTGGGGGCGACGATTAAGCGAGCAAAGTTTAACCGCATTAACGCAACATAAATCTATAAAGCCGATTGATTTTTTAATTGTTATTGGTGATGGCTTATCATCGTTAGCGGTTTCGCGCCATGTGCCGCCTTTGCTTGCCGAAATGCGAGAGATTTTACCTAGCGATTGGCATACAGGCCACGTGGTTATTGCCTCGCAGGCACGTGTTGCAATAGGCGATGAAATTGGTCAAGCGCTGAATGCAAAAATTGTCGCGATGCTCATCGGCGAGCGACCAGGCTTAAGCTCGCCTGACAGTTTGGGTATTTATTTAACTTATAATCCCAAACTTGGCTTATCGGACGCCGATAGAAATTGCATCTCAAACGTGCGCCCAGAAGGTTTGCAATATGCCGCTGCTGCCAAAAAATTGGTTTGGTTGGCTAAAGAAGCGATGCGCCTAAAAGTGACTGGCGTTGCGCTGAAAGATGAAAGTGACGTGCAGGAAATAAGCGCGCAAGCTACTATTAAGTGATCTAAACTTTAATTATCTTTTATCAATTTAAACTCCCGCATGAATATTACTTCTTTAAAACTTCAGAACTTTCGCTCATTCGAGAGTTTCGATGCCATTCAATTTAGCAACATTAATGTTTTGGTAGGTGCAAACAATTCAGGAAAATCTACGATTCTAAAAGCTATTCACCTTCTGCAAACTGGCGGTAACACAGACATTTATGCGGATATTCGCAAGGGTGCGAATTATTCAATCATTGAGCTTGGTGTTGATAATATTAAAAATGCATCTGGCTGGCCAACGGGATTAAATGGTCAGGGTATTGCCATCTTACAGTTACAAGCAAGCGTAGGCCCTAACTTTAATATATCTATGCAAAATGGAAATACGGCAGCATCAGGTCAAGTTACCAATGCCGAGCCTCATAATTTAGTGGTCCCTTTTTTTTCTAAAAGAAAAACTGTTTCATTTAGCGAGGAAGTAAAAAGTCAATATTCAAATATCATTGAAACAAGTATGGCGTTTCTCGCGGCTAGATTAAGTAGGATATCAAATCCTACATTTCCAAAATATGAGTTTTATAAAAAAGCATGTGAAGAAATTTTAGGTTTTGTTGTTACCTCAATTCCGTCAACTAATGGACAACGCCCTGGCGCGTACATGCCAAATCTTGAGCCACTCTACATTGACCAAATGGGTGAAGGCGTTGCCAATATTGTATTTTTACTCGCTAATTTGGCTGTTTCCGAAAACAAAATATTTTTGATAGAGGAACTTGAAAATGATTTGCACCCAAAAGCATTAAAAGCGTTGCTAGATTTAATTATTGAAAGCGCAAAAACCAATCAATTTTTTATTTCTACGCATTCCAATATTGTTGTTCGTCACCTTGCTGCAGAGGCAGAAAGTAAGCTATTTAACATTACTGTAGAAGAAAACAGTAATCCACCAAAAGCAAGAATAGCTGAGGTAGAGCGGACAGTAGAGGCTAGGCTAGGTGTGCTAAGAGACTTGGGTTATTCATTTTCAGATTTTGAGCTTTGGGATGGCTGGTTAATTCTTGAGGAATCTTCAGCCGAGCGAATAATAAGAGATTATCTTATTCCTTGGTTTGCACCAAAGCTCTCAAGGGTGAGAACATTAGCTGTAGGTGGAATTTCTAAAGTAGAGTCGACTTTTGAAGATTTTCATCGATTAGTTCGCTTTACACACCTAGAAGAAGCCTATAAAAATAAGGCATGGGTGCTAGTGGATGGTGATGAGCCTGGAAAAGAAATTATTGAAAAGCTTCAAAACAACTACAAATCATGGGACGGCAGCAGATTTCAATGCTTTAATTATTCTCAATTTGAGCATTACTACCCTGAGTTTTTTGCAGCTGAAATTAATAGCACTCTTGAAATTGCAGATAAGAAAAACAAAAGAGATGCTAAAGATAAATTGTTAATAGATGTAAGAGCATGGCATGATGAGGATAAGCAACGAGGTAAAGCGGCATTAAAAGAATCAGCTAAAGAAGTAATTGCCCATCTTAAAGAGATTGAAAAAGCTTTAACTTAAATATCAGCTTTAATGCAACTGATGCAGCTCCAAATCGCGCAATTTTGGTGCTAATTTAGCGGTTGCCGCAACGACTCCCAATGTCATTAATCCGCCAAAAATTACCGAGGGCACTAAGCCGAATAATCGCGCGGTAACGCCAGATTCAAACGCGCCTAACTCATTCGATGAACCAATAAATACGCCATTGATAGCGGTAACGCGGCCGCGCATGGCATCGGGCGTGGCAAGCTGTAAAATGGTTTGTCGCAATACAACAGATAAGCCATCGCACACGCCTGATAGCAGCAATAAAGCAAACGCTAACCAAAATGAAGTGGCCAGCCCAAAGCCGATAATGCATAACCCAAAACCTGCTACTGCGCTTAATAACCAGCGCCCAGCATGCAGGTTAATGGGGTGGCGCACCAACCAAAGCCCAGTGATAATTGCGCCAGCTGCAGGTGCTGCACGTAAAATGCCCAAACCTTCTGGGCCAATGTGGTAAATATCGTGAATAAACGCGGGCAACATCGATACTGCGCCGCCAAAAAGCACCGCAAACATATCGAGCATTTGCGCGCCAAACAAAATTTGGTTGCCCCACACAAAGCGCAAGCCTTGACCAATGCTGGCGAATACGGGCGTATTTTCGGTATTTTTTGGTTCATTTATGTTGATCGATAACATGGCATAGGCCGCGCCAACACACAACATACTAGCGATTGAATAAGCGATTGTTTTGCTGGCAAAGCCCACCAAAAAACCGCCAAACGCAGGGCCCAATACCAAACCTATTTGAAACACGCTTGTGCCAACGCCAGCGGCACGCACGTAGCCTCTGCGCGGCACAATAATGGCAAATAAAGTGCTGTAGCTTGGCGCGATAAAAGCCCGCGCAACGCCTGTAAATGCAATCGAGGCGTAAATCCATATCGTTGCCTCGCTGCCAATCCAGCCGATTGAAACCGCCGTTAAAGTGAGCGCATTTACTAATAATAATGCGGGTGCTAGCGCGCCAAAAAAACGACGCGAGCAATAATGATCGACCGCATGGCCTGCAAAAAGGGCACAAGAAAAGTAAGGAATCACCTCTGCAAGGCCGATTAAACCTAGCGCTAGCGTATCATGCGTAATCTCATAAATATGCCAGCCAACGGTGACTGCCATAATTTGGTAGGCCAACACAATAAGAATACGAAATGTTAGCAGTCTTAAAAAAGCATAATGATGTTGCGCAAAAATTTGGTTCACTGTCTGTTTAATTTATTTTGATTATTTAGGTACGCGCCATAAGTACCAACTAGCAAGTGTGCGGTGTGGCGACCAAGCTTTGCCGATTTCGGCCATTTCTTTACGTTTTGGCGTAATTTCTAATTTTTTAAGGCGTTTGTAGCCTTCCACCACCGCAAAATCGTCCACTGGCAGAATATCCATGCGGCCTAGCGTGAATATCAACATCATTTCTACTGTCCATTGGCCAATGCCTTTAAGTGTGACTAAGCGCTCGATTAAAGCTTCATCTGTCATAGCCTCAGCTTCTTCGCGCGATGGCACAGTTCCGTTAATTGCACCTGTTGCAATACCTTGAATTGTTTCAATTTTTCTGCCAGAAAAACCGCAAGCGCGTAAATCGTCGAATTGTGCAGAGATTAATTGCTTGGGTTGCGGAAATCCATTAAACAGATTTTTAAATCGCGCAAAAATCGCATCGCCCGCTTTGCCATGCAGTTGTTGGTAGCACACCGCTTGCACCAAAGATTCATAAATATTAAGCGTCGGTTCGGTTTCTGCATTCAAAGTGCAAGCGCCGACGGTGCGAGTTAATTGCGCCCAATCGTCGTCAATTGCACTTAAAAACTGCGTGGCTTGTGCATAAGTTTGTGGAGCGGGCATGGTTTAGATTATAACTATTTAACCAGTTTTATGAAAAAGCTTTTGACGCGAATTAGCAATTATATGCTTTAAATACATTGCCATGCAGCCCAATATCCATGCGGGTTTCGCGCATGAATAACCAGCTTTAGCTGGTATATTCTGCGGTGATGACCTTTACGGTTACAGGGCATCAGCTTTTAATTTTTTTGGGTAAAAAACTGCTTAAAGTTTTAATGCGGCTTTAATGCGGCTTTAATGCGTCTAAATGCTTGGCTCACAGCATTGCCATCTAATTGGTAATGTTTATGCAGCGGTTTAATCACTTGCCAGTTTACTTGCATGCCCGCAGGAAAAGTCACCAAATCACCTTTGCCAAAACTCACAGGCGCGCCGTCAGTGGGCGTAATGATGCAATCACCTTCTAAAATATAAGCAATTTCTTGCTCATGAAAAGTCCAAGGGAAAGTTGAAATTTCTTTCTGCCAAGTTGGCCATTTTGTGACATTTAATGTATCTAAGCGAGTTAGCGTAGGGTTTTTCTCAACGGTGATTTGCATGTGCGTCCTTTAATAAAGCGCGTATTTTAACGCATGGCTGGCTTAAGTAGTAAAATGCAGGTTTTAGGCTACACATTAAATATGCGCGTTAATTTACAACAGGCGATTGCCAAATTAAAGGCTGGTGAAGTGGTGGCGATTCCTACCGAAACCGTTTACGGCTTGGCCGTGGACGCGAGCAACGACGCCGCTTTGCGCCAAATTTATGCGATTAAACAACGGCCGATGGATAATCCTTTAATTGTGCATATTGCCGATATTGCGCAAGTGAGCGATTGGGCGGCAGAATTTCCGCCACTAGCGCAAAAACTTGCAAAAGCATTTTGGCCAGGGCCGTTTACCTTGGTATTGCCCGCCAAGCCCCATGTTTCCTTAATTGTGCGTGGCGGTCAGTCAACTGTGGCGCTGCGCGTGCCCAATCATCCTGTGGCTTTGCAATTGCTTAAACAGAGCGGTTTGGCGCTGGCCGCGCCATCTGCTAATAAGTTCACGCAACTCAGCCCGACCACGGCAAAACATGTGGCGGTAGGTTTGGGCGAAAATATTGCCGTGCTCGATGGCGGCGCGTGTAGCGTGGGCATTGAATCGACGATTGTGGCGGTGCAAGGCGATAATTGGCAATTATTGCGTTTGGGCATGCTGCCAGAAGCCAATATCCATAGGCTTGCTGGCGTGCCTGCAAAAAACTTTTCCCAACCAATTAAGGCGCCTGGGCAGCATGCACTGCATTATTCGCCGCGTACACCGATGCGTTTATTTGCGTCGCGCGAAGAATTGCTAAAAAATGCTAATGAACTTATCAATGCCAATGCTATGGTCGCCGCTCTGCTATTGGGTGCTGGGGCAGTGCCCAATTGTCCTTATTATGAGTTAAACAAAAACGTGGTTGATGTTGCGCAGAAACTCTACGATACGCTGCATAAAATGGACGCGTTAGGCGCAGAAATATTGCTGATTGAAGCGCCGCCTAATGCGCCAGAATGGTTGGCGATTTTAGATAGACTGACGCGCGCCGTACAATAAAGTGACACAAAATTGTCGCTTGTTTTTATGCAAAAAAGAGCGTAAATTTACTTTGTATGTAGGCAAATTTGGAGTTTAAAATGCCAGACAACAAATACGGTTTAGGTAGCAGTAAAGTAGCGACTGAACAGCACGAAGCGCATCATAAAACTACGCCCATACATCCGACCAATTGCAAATTTTGCAATAGCACTAATTTGACCTTAAGCCCCAGCATGCACGATCACCGTTGCAACGATTGTGGCGAATGGCAAAGCGATGTGCCGCAGGGCTACTCTACTGGCCGAGCAGCTGATTATTGAGCTGTAGCTGGTTTTAGCGCCTCGGTAAATTCTACATCTAAATCGCCATCAATCGCTTTTAGCGCGACACGCATTTTTTCTACCTCATCTGTTTTCCCAGCACGATTAGCCATTAACCCAAGCTCAAACATTGTGGCAACATGATTAGGGTGAATGCTTAACACTTGTTGAAAATATTGATTGGCTTTGGCTAAATCGCCCAAATGCTCTTCCGCCACACCCCTGTAGAATAAGGCTTCTGGGCTAGTTGGTTCTTTGGCTACCCATTCCTGTGCCACAATTTTTAGGTCGATCCACTTTTCGTTTTGGTAAGGCAACACAACGCGCATAAAAAATGGCCGCTGTAGCTCGGGGGCATCCCAAAATGGCAATTCTTTAGTGTCTAGCGATTCCGTGTCAGGCGCGCTGATTAAGGCTTTCACCCACTTTACGGGTATATTGTAAAAATACGCACCATTACGCCCAGGGCTTTTAAAAGTGCTAACGGCAACCAATTTGCCCTCAGCATCAAATACTGGGCTACCGCTCGCGCCCATCACAAATGAGGCGTCAGTACGCACAATTTGGCTATCATCTAGCGGGTATAAAGCTTTAATTTTTCCTTGCGTGGTTTGTGGTTTGGGTGGGCCACCAGGAAAACCGATCGAGAAAATAGCTTGCTCGTATTTTAAGCTATCAGAATCGCCCAGCATCACAGGGGTTAAATCTAAATATTGAAAGCGCATGATGCAGATGTCGTGCTTCCAATCAGCCTTCATAGCATCGGGTATAAAGCTTTCACCAAATTTGGAAATTTTAACGCCACTTGAGTTGGCTAGCACATGGCAATTGGTGGCAACTAAATCTTTGCCCACCACCACGCCAGTGCCCACACCATGCCCGCCAGATTTGGTGGCGACATGCACCTTAACTACAGAGGCTTTGAGTTTATATGCGAGCTCGCTGATGGATTCTGCTTGCAGCGCGCTGTGAAATAAAATAAGTACGAGAAAAGCTAAGTTTGAACGCATAAATGTACTTTCTTTTAAATTTTAAGCTTTTAAGTTGTTAGTTTACTGACAATGAATAGAAGAATTAATTCTTAATTTTAGTCATAGATATTGCCAAATTTAATTGTATTTTTGTGTGACAAACCTCACAAAGCTAGTAAAATAAGCACTCTTTAGCCAAGAATATAAAATTATAAACAAAATTATGCTGGTTCAATCCCACATTGCTGATATTTCCACCCCTACAGGTGTCATGCGCACCTATATTCATAGGCCAGCGCACCATAAACCTGTACCAGCCATTCTATTTTACTCCGAAATTTTTCAACAAACAGGGCCAATTGAGCGTGCCGCTATTTATATGGCGGGTCAAGGCTATGCGGTGATAGTTCCAGAAGTGTTTCACGAGTTAAATCCAATTGGCACGGTGCTGGGTTATGACGATGCGGGTCGCATTAAAGGCAATAATGATAAAGCTACCAAGGATGTGCAGAGCTACGATACTGATAATCGAGCCATGATTGAATATTTGGCTATACAAGATTGGTTTAATGGCAACGTTGGCGCGATGGGTTATTGCATAGGCGGACATTTGGCTTTTCGTGCGGCTTTGCAGACAGAGGTCAAAGCTACGGCTTGTTTTTACGCCACCGATTTACACATTAACAACATCCCGAACAAGCCTAATCAACACAGTATGGAGCGCCTAGCCGATATTAAAGGCGAGCTAATGATGATTTGGGGCAAGCAAGATAACCACGTACCCACCGCTGGCCGTCAGCTGGTGCATCAAAAAATGTTAGATGCCAATTTAAATTTTACTTGGCATGAGTTTAATGCACAGCACGCGTTTATGCGTGATAGCGAAGCGCGCTACGATCCAGAATTAGCAGGCTTATGTTATTTAATGAGCACTATGTTATTTAATCGAACACTTAAAATTTAGCAGTAAAAACCCAAAAATAAAAGCCACAAGCCTTTGTTTTATTTCAACTTAAAGCTCTAAAAGAGCGCAGATAAAGAGAAACGACATGACCACAAAAAATGCTGATATTGGCCTAGTTGGCCTAGCTGTGATGGGGCAAAACCTTGCCCTTAATATTGCCGATCACGGCTACACCATTGCAGTTTATAACCGCGACCCTAAAAAAATGACCAACTTTATTAAGGAGTGCAAGGCGAACGAGCCATCGCATGCCAATGTGGTTGGGCATGCCGATTTAGCCTCTTTTGTACTTAGCATTAAGCGTCCTCGTAAAATTGTATTATTGGTAAAAGCGGGCAGCGCAACTGATGTTACCATTAACGCGCTGCTACCATTTTTAGAGCAAGGCGATATTATTATCGATGGCGGCAATTCATTGTGGACAGATACCATTCGCCGCGAAAAAGAACTCGCAGTGAAAGGCATTGATTTTATTGGCTCTGGCGTTTCTGGCGGCGAAACGGGTGCACGTTTTGGCCCAAGTTTAATGCCATCTGGTACCCGTAAAGCGTGGGCTTCGTTGGAGCCAATTTGGCGCGACATTGCGGCTAAAGTTGATCCAGTAACAGGCGAGCCAATGGAAGGTGGCACGCCTGGCAAGCCCGTCGTTGGCGGCTTCTCCTGCGCTGAATATATCGGTCCAGATGGCGCTGGTCACTATGTAAAAATGGTACATAACGGTATTGAATACATTGATATGCAGCTTATTTGCGAAGCCTATTGGCTGATGAAAAACCTGCTGGGCATGCCGGCAGATGAAATCGGTAAAGTATTTTCTGAGTGGAATAAAGGCGAGCTATCTAGTTATTTAATCGAAATTACCAGCGATATTCTGCAACAAAAAGATCCGATGACTAAAGGCTTTTTGGTAGATCAAATTTTAGATACCGCAGGTCAAAAAGGCACAGGCCAATGGACAGCGGCCAACGCGCTAGAGCTTGGCTCGCCAGCTAATGCGATTGCCGCCGCTGTGTATGCACGTGCGCTTTCAAGCTTAAAAGAAGAACGTGTAGACGCGAGTAAAATATTAAAAGGCCCAGTGATTAAAACTGAAACCGATAAAAAAGCGATTATTGATGCGATTAAAAACGCGCTGTATTGCTCAAAAATCTGTGCTTACGCACAGGGCTTTCAGCTCATCGATAAAGCGCAAGTAGCTTATAACTGGAAACTTAACTTTGGTGAAATTGCACAAATTTGGCGTGGCGGTTGTATTATTCGCGCGCGCTTCTTGCAAAAAATTACCATGGCTTACGCGCTAAACTCACGTTTAAAAAACTTGATGTTAGACCCATATTTCACCAATGCAATGAACGAAGGTCAAGCCGGCTGGCGTAAGGTGATTGCTTTGGCAGTCACTAATGGCATCCCCGCGCAAGGTTTTAGCGCGGCTTTGGCGTATTACGATGGCTACCGCAGTGCTGATCTGCCTGCGAATTTATTACAAGGGCAACGAGATTATTTTGGCGCACATACCTACGAGCGTAAAGATCAGCCGCGTGGGCAGTTCTACCATTTGGATTGGCCAGAGCCAAAACGTCCGCAGTTATTGATTGAATAGCTAGGTCAAAGTTAATGCCTAAAATAGAGTGGGTTGGCAGCTTGCCACCCACTTTATTGCTACTAATTATTTAGAGTTAATTTTGTATTAAAACTAAACGCAGTCGTTATAAGCTTCAAACATGCGCTTAAAGTTTGCTTGCTTTTGTAAATCCACAACATTGGAGTCTTGCGCTTTAGTTTGGTCAGCCTTTTGGCTAAGCGCAGCTTCATAAGCTTTACTAATTAGTTCTGGTTTTGCTACTTGTTTTACATGTGCTGCTTGCATTATGTTTTCCTTTTGGGAGTTAAATCTACTGGAATTTTGTTCCTGTAGCATATGAGTTTAATTTATCAAATAAATTCATTACTTTCATGTGGTTAGTCGATAAATCATTAAAATCATTACATTTTTATGTATAACGCGGTCAGTCTGTTGCGGAATACACAAAAATAACTATTTTTTATGTTTAAACTTTTATGTTTAAATGTAAGCATTAGTTGTGCCAAAATAATTTGTAAGAAAGATTTAATTGTAAGGATGGTCATAATGCCCGCAACGCCATATAGTATGGGCATTCTAAGAGATTGAGAATAAATGAAAATTTCTATTAATGGTAATGTTAAGCAATTTGAAAATGAGAAGTTGACAATTTCTGCGCTAATGTTGACATTAAATTTAACTGGAAAACGTTTAGCGATTGAAAAAAATGGCGCAATTGTGCCGCGAAGCCAGTTTTCTGAAGTGCAATTGCAAGATGGCGATGTGCTAGAAATTGTTGGCGCTGTCGGTGGCGGATAATATTAAAATATGAGTGAACAATTAATTATTGCAGGTAAGTCCTATCACTCGCGCTTATTGGTAGGCACGGGAAAATATAAAGATTTTACCGAAACTCGCGCGGCGATTGATGCCAGTGGCGCACAGATAGTGACTGTGGCCATTCGCCGCACCAACATTGGCCAAACCGCAGGCGCACCTTCACTGCTAGAGTATTTACCACCAGAAGAATTTACCTATTTACCCAATACCGCGGGTTGTTATTCGGCCGATGACGCAGTACGCACGCTACGCTTGGCGCGGGAGCTGTTAGATGGTCATAAGTTGGTGAAATTGGAAGTGTTGGGCGACCCAAAAACTTTGTACCCTAACGTGATAGAGACAATTTCTGCCGCGAAAGTGTTAGTAAAAGAGGGCTTCGATGTCATGGTATATACCTCGGATGACCCGATTATTGCTAAGCAGCTGGAAGACATTGGCTGCTGTGCGGTAATGCCGTTAGCATCATTAATTGGCTCTGGCATGGGTATTTTGAACCCGTGGAATCTACAAATTATTATCGAAAATGCAAAAATACCCGTGCTGGTGGATGCTGGCGTGGGTTGCGCGGGTGATGCGGCGATTGCCATGGAGCTTGGTTGCGATGGCGTGCTGATGAATACAGCCATTGCAGCTGCGCGCGATCCGATTATGATGGCTGGCGCAATGAAAAAAGCTATTGAAGCTGGGCGCGAATCTTATTTGGCGGGGCGTATGCCGAAAAAATTGTATTCTGCAAGTCCAAGCTCACCTAGCGCTGGTTTAATTACGGCGGCATGATCAGTTAACATGACTGCAACCAGCAAAAAATATGCGTTTTCTGTCAATGTTGAAACCGCTTATTTGTCGGATCAATCCAATCCCGATGAAAATCAATATGCATTTTCTTACACCATTACCATTAGCAATGTTGGCAGCATCGCCGCGCAGCTAATTAGCCGCCATTGGATAATCACAGATGCCAACAATCATGTGCAAGAAGTAAAAGGTTTGGGCGTAGTTGGCGCGCAACCTTTATTGCAGCCAGACCAACAATTTCAATATACTAGTGGCACGCTATTGGCCACGCCCATTGGCTCTATGCGTGGCACTTATCAAATTGTGGCGGAAGACGGAACATTGTTTGATGCGGTGATAGCGTCATTTACTTTGGCCGTGCCCAAAATGTTAAATTAAATAAGTTAATGAAAAAGTATTTAATTTTAGTTTGTATCGTGTTACTCACCGTTTCGTGCGCGAAAAAGAATGTAAAACCCACACCCAATAACGCGCAAAATTGTGATTGCGCGCAAGTAGCCAAATCGAATGAAATTGCGCCGATTCAACTACCAGACTCGCCCAAAACCAATGGTGAAATAAAGCCGACAACACTAACAAGCGCACCAGATTACTCGCTATTAAAGCCAGCTAATTGGAGCGATATTGACGGCCTTGCAGAGGATGACTCGGCACTCACTTGGCCTGCATGGCTGCAGAGTTGCAGCACGCTCATCAATAAGCCGCAATGGCAAACGGCTTGTGTGGCCGCTAAAACGCTTAACAAACCCAATAAACAAGCGGTTCAAGCCTATTTTGCGCAATATTTTAATGTGTACAGTGCTACTAATCAGGACGGCACAGACACTGGGCTGATTACTGGATATTACGAGCCTTTGCTTAAAGGCAGCCGCACTAAATCCAGCCAATATCCGCATCCATTATACAAACAGCCTATGGATTTAATTACGGTGGAGCTGGCGGATATTCATCCTGAGCTAAAAAATAAACGCGTGCGCGGTAAATTAGTAGGTAATAAATTGGTGCCATATTTGTCGCGTGCTGATATTGAGGCAAACCCAGCGCCGTTGGCAGGCAATGAGCTGGTGTGGATTAACGATATTGTTGATGTTTTCTTTTTGCAAATTCAAGGCTCTGGCTTGGTGAAGCTGGATAACGGCGAAGATGTGCATGTCGGTTATGCCGATCAAAATGGGCAGGCTTATAATTCCATCGGGCGCGTTTTAATTGAACGCGGCGAGCTGACGAAAGATAAAGCTTCGATGCAAGGCATTAAAGATTGGGCACGTAATAATTTGGGTAAACTGCGCGATTTGCTCAATAGCAACCCAAGTTATGTATTTTTTAGAGAGCTGCCAGCAGGTCTGCCAGGCCCTATCGGCGCGCTTGGCGTGCCTATTTTAGCAGAGCGCAGTGTGGCGATTGACCCAAAATATATTCCGCTAGGCGCACCCATATTTTTATCCACCACGCAACCAAACAGCCAAACTCCGCTTAAACGCTTAATGGTGGCGCAAGATACGGGTGGCGCGATTAAAGGCGGTGTGCGAGCAGATTTCTTTTGGGGCGCGGGTGATAATGCGGGTAAGCAAGCAGGCGCAATGAAACAAACGGGCAAGATTTGGGTGTTATTGCCTAAAGATTTTCAATTTCCCAAGTAAGCTTTATTCAGCGCCTTTGATGCGTTTAATTATGCGCTTGATGCCTTTGCGGCCAATGGTGCGCTTGGTAACCACTTTAAAATCGTACAAGTGAAATTGTAATTTATCTTGCCATCTGAATTTTCTGCCCGTTAGACCAAGATAGATATTCATGAAGCGCTCACGATGCTCCCAATTCAGCTTATGGCAAGCGCGCGTCAGGTCGGCTACGCGCAGTTTTAGCGCAGTCGGGTGGTTAAAACTGTGTAAACGCGCGGTATCGATGAGTGAAAGCTCTAGTTTATTGTTAGTCAGAATGTTCACCAAAATATTGCCACCTGATAAATCCCTAAAGTGAATACCGCGGCTGTGCATCGTGTGACAATATTGCGCTAATTGTGTAAAAACACTTTCTGGCGTGAGGCCTAAAAATGCTGTTTCGCCATGCGAAAATGCCGAAAAAACTTGGCCAATATTGCAATCTGCTTGCACATATTCACACAGAAAAAAATTCTGTTTTAGTGATGTATCTTCAATTTTTTCAAAATAAGCGATAGGTAGTGCGGTGGCCACGCCGCGCCGCATCAGCTCCATAGTGCCATTCCAACTACGCTTGGCTTTGCTCGGCCGAAATTTACCTAAAAACGCTTTGTGTGGATACATTTTTACGGGCTGTTTAATGGTGATTTTGTTAGAAATGTCACGCGGATCAGGCACATTCCAAATTGCATTGCGCGCGTGGCGCAAAGCAGCATCTTTAGCAGGCGCTTGTAATTTACTTGGGTGCAAATTTTGCATAATCAGCTTGGCATCATTTTCGTCTTTGGCCAACACTAATCCTTGCCAATCGTCTACTTCAAATTTGAAATATTGCGCGTGTATAATATGCGCATGAATTGATAAATTTGGCGCTAAAGTAGGGCTTTTCTCAGTGATAATTTCTGCTTCTTCATCCCACTGCAAATAAATAGGCGATTCAGAAACAATGTCCAAACCGCTTAAAACGTCTCCTGTGCAGCCCAATATCCATGCGCCTCCCAGAGCATCTTTTGTATAAATATTATTTAAAAATGCAACTTTCCCATTCACTGTCCAAGCAATATGGATGCGTTTTCCGTGGTTCAAAAATTGGTGAATTTCCAAACCATTCGCGCTGGCAATCGCCCCCAAATATTGCGCGCCAGAAATCCATTTCACCACGGTTTGCATGGCAAAAAAGCTTGGTTGCAATTTGAAATTTTCTAATTTGCCATCTACATTTTTATAGTGGCAAATGCGTTCTAGCGCGGGGTATTCTGCATCGCTCAAGCCATCGTCAATTAAACCTTCGCGCTGGCAAATCAGTGCGCCCCAATTAGCTTGTAGCAAGGCGTTCGAAGCCGCGAGCAAGGTGAAATAGCGCGTGAGATAATCTGCTTGTTTTTGTGCACCATGCCCTAATAAACGCTCGATACGATAAATTGCCCAAAATGCAGCCGATGAAATGGTGTGTTTAACGCCAAAATCTTGCCCAATTTTTTGCAAAGTGCGCGCTTTCTTAATCAAATTGTATTTAAAAATAGTGGCCCAGTGGTATTTAAATACGCGGTGATCAAAGCGTTCTGGCTCCGAGACGCGCTCTACAAATAAATTGTTGCTGTGAATATCGGGCAGTTGATTTTTAGATTGAAGTAATTTGAGTAAACTGATGTTATAAAACGGCTCAAAATCCTGAATATTCGGGCCAATTAAAGTGATTTTGGCGCTTGTAAATTCACCTTTCAATACTGCATAAGCGATGTTCCATGCGTACAAAAAGCCATCAAACGTATAGCCAGCCCAGCGCTTGCGGTTAATGGTGCTACCGATTTCAATTTGCTTAATTTGGCTACCAAATGTATTGAGAATTTCTTGTAAAAATTGTCGCCAAAGATCTTGCTCTGCAGAGTTCTGCATGTTTTTTGCCGCATCAAACGGTTGCACAATATGCAGCGTAATCTCAAACTTTTCTGCGATTAAGCGGTTTAAAAATCGCGCGTTGTGATTTGCTAAATCACCATAAGTAAAATCAAGTCGCACCTGGGTTATTCCCAACGCGCGTAGTTGCGAAATGACGTAATTGTCTGTCTCGGCGTAGGCATTGGTGGCCACGCAGATGCCAATAAAGTTATTGGGAATTGCGTGACCTGCGCTAGGTAAATGGGATTTTTTTATACGCAAACCGCCGCGCAAAATATAACTTAAGCCATCGCGGATGACTTGCCCAGTGAGCATCGACGGTTGTTTGGCTGTCATTGCGGCAAGCGGTAACGTTGCTCTTTATATAACAATGCGGGCAACAGCGATTGCGCCAGTGCACGCTGTGCTAAGTCTTTGGCATTGGGTGGCGGCGTCACTTCATCTAGGTGTTTATTTTTGGCATCATACGCACCAAAAGCGGCAGGCTTGCCTTCGCGTAACACGACGACCTTATTAGCGCTGGCAGTTTGCTCCATCCATGCAAAGTTGTAGTTATATTGCATCATGGCGCGACCCAAATAATCTGCAGGCAAGCTCGATAAATCGCGGCCTGTCATAGGGTGCTGCGCATGAATGCCCATCAAAGAGAGCAATGTGACAGGTAGATCAATTTGGCTGGCGATAGCCGTTATTTTTTGCGGTTTAATATCCGCGCCTAAAATGAGGCCTGGAATATGAAAATGTTCAATCGGCACCAGCGTATTGCCGCGTACGCGAATGTCGTGATCGGCCACAATTAAGAATACCGTATCTTTCCAATATGGGCTTGCCTGCGCTTTTTTGAAGAATTCTCCAATGGCGTAATCGGCATATTTTACCGCGTTGTTATCAGTAGCTTTGGGCTGCTCATATAACTCAATTCGGCCATCAGGAAACTCAAACGGTGCGTGGTTAGAGGATGAAAATGCAAGCGTAAAAAATGGCTTGCCGCTGGCATGGTGTGCTATAAGTTGCCCATGGGTTTTGTTAAGCAAATCTTCATCAGATGCGCCCCAACTGCCGACAAATACAGGATTTTTGTAATCCTTTTCATCGGTAATTTGTTGAAAGCCATTGCCCAGAAAAAATCCGCGCATATTGTCAAAATGCGATTCACCGCCATAAATAAATTCGGTGCTGTAACCTTGTTTGCTTAATAATGCCGCTAGGGTGAAAAAGTTTTTTTGGCTTAGTGATAATTTAACCGTGCTTTCGGAAGGTGTAGGTTGAAAGCCTGCTGTAACAGCCTCAATGCCACGTACAGAGCGGGTTCCCGTAGCATAAAGTTGTTCTAGCCAAATGCCTTGCTCCTTCAGTTTTTCTAAGTTTGGCGTGACTGGTTTGCCGCCTAGTGACTCTACAAAGCCCGCCCCCAGGCTTTCTTGCAGCAGAATTACCAAATTAAGCGGTTTATCGCGTTTCACGCTGGGGACTAAGGTTTTGAGTGTGGGAATATCGGTATCTTGTGCGCCAGTGAGTTTGAAAAGCTCGCCTCTATCCATTTTTCCGTAAATATCGCTCGATTTACTTTCGTGTTGTAAACCGTAAATAGCGTAAAACACAGAGTAGCCTGAATTAAGCACTAGGCTATTCACCATGCTATCTTGCGTGATAGCGAATAGCGCGGGATTAGCAGGCCTGTGGCCAATGGTAGAGCGAATACCAAAAGCCATTAATACTAAAATAAGCGGCCAAATGAGCGCTAATTTTTTGTTAGACCATGTAGGCGTTGCACTTAACCAAGGCCGCATAAATCGGCGCATCGCCCAAATAGCCAGCAAGGTAAAAGCAACGCCAGTAAAAATATCCACCTTAAAACCGCGCCACAACATGTTAAATATTTCTTTGGGGTATTTTAAATATTCCACAAATATGCGATTTGGGCGTACATCGTATTCGGCGATAAAACCAGGCGTGGAAGCCTCTAGAAACACCAGTAATACAATACACAAAATGACCCAAATATAAGTAAATTTGCGCCAAAAATTAAAAAAGTGGCTAGTGGCTAAAATAGGCGCCAATAAAACGGGAATAATGCTAAGTAAGCACAGTTGAATAATATCGACGCGGATGCCTTGCAGTAAAATTTCCAGTAGCTTGCCTGTGGCATTGACGCGCTCTAACTTCCATAGCACTAGGCCGAATCTGGTGACCGAAAGTATCACCAAGCCTAGCAATATCATGGCGACTATCGGGGCATATGGGCCTAATTTTTTGCTAACATGCCATAAAGCTTGCTGCCATTTTTTAATAAAATTTGATAACAACATGAAGTGATGAATTTAACAATAAAGTGTCATTATAAAGCCAATGCGCATAATTGAAGAATCGAGTTTAATTTCGGCTTAGCCGCCCAAATGCCAACATGCCTATGGCGCAAAAGATTAAACCACCAAAAATCAAGGCGATGCTGGTGATGGGAAGATTAATTTTTTGCATGATAATGTAAAGCCCAACCAAGGCCATCATGCTGATGTTCTCAAAAAAGTTTTGTATAGCAACAGCGTTGCCCGCACCAACGGTCTCATGGCCGCGCTCTTGTAATAAGGCGTTCAGCGGCACCACATAAAAGCCGCCAGCCATGCCGATGAGAATTAGCAAGGCAATGGTTGAATATAACTGTGTGGTGTAGGCAAATAACATGATGAGTATGCCGATTAACAGCCCTGCTGGCAGTACGCGATTTATGTTCTTAAGAGTAACGAATTTTGCCGCCAATGCGGCACCAATGGCGATGCCGATTGCGATAGCGCCGCTTAAATTGGCGGACAGGCTTAAATCGCTAACGCCCAGTGCAATTGGCACCCAAGCGACTAATAACAAGCGTAATGTTGAACCCGTGCCCCAAAATATGCTGGAGCCGATTAAAGAAAAGTGCGCATCTTTGTTAACTGATAAAACTTTAAGTGCCTCAAAGAACTCTTTAGCGAGCTTAATCGGTTGTAGTTTGGTATCTGGCCTAGCAACGGCGAGGCGAGGGATAAATGTATTTGCGATTGCTGCTATAAAATAACAGCCACATATAGAAAATAAGGCGATGGGCACTGAAATGCTCGCCAATTTTCCGCCAAGCACCGCGCCCAATAAAATGGCTACGATGGTTGAGCCTTCCATTAGGCTATTGGCTTTGACTAGTTTTTCTGCAGAAACCAATTCGCTTAAAATGCCGTATTTAGCGGGCGAATAGGCCGCCGCACCTATGCCAACCAAACCATAAGCTATTAAAGGATTTAGCCCTAAGAGCATCGCGCCAGCGCCTAGTAGCTTAAGCAAATTAGCAAATAACATTACGCGGCCTTTGGGCAAGCCATCCGCGAAGGGGCCAACAAATGGCGCCAGCATAATAAACGCAATTACAAAAAACTCTTGCAGCATGGGAATTTGCCAATCTGGCGCTGCGAGCGATTTTAATAGGGCAATCGCAGCAAAAAGTAGCGCGTTATCGGCTAGCGCAGATATAAATTGTGCGACGAGCACAGCAATCATGCCGCGCGAGAACAAGTTTTGGTGATTATGCAATTTTTATTATTGTCTAATAGGCCGTGAAATTATGCCGCTTCAGCCATTTGCTTTAGCGTTACATAATCGGTTTTGCCGGTGCCTAATAGTGGAATTTCTTCAAGTGCAATAATTTTTCGCGCCACTGCCAGCTCTGGCAGGCCAAGGTTTTTCGCGACAATTTGTAAATCTTCACGTTTAAGTTTTTTGTCTGTGGTGAACAGCATAATACTTTCACCGCGTTGTGCATCGGCAACCGAGCTTGCTGCGTGTTGTTGCTCTGGCGCGGCGGTGTTGGCGATATGTTCTACCACTTCTAGCGAGACCATTTCACCTGCGACTTTGGCAAAGCGTTTAACGCGGCCTTTAATGTGGATAAAACCTTGCGCGTCAATTTCCACAATATCGCCTGTGTTATACCAGCCATCAGGTGGCGGATTGAGTACGCCAGGCTTGTCGAACAGGTAATAGCCTAGCATGACATTTTCGCCGCGCACGTGTAACAAGCCGCCATTAGTAATGCCAGGAACCGCTTCCAGCTTGGCTTCCATGCCAGTCACTAATTGACCAACACTACCATTTAAATGTATCGTAGGTGCATTAATAGCGACAGCGGGGGCGCATTCTGTCGTGCCGTAGCCTTCCAAAATGTTGATGCCAAATTTTTCTTGGTAAGTTTTGCGCACTTCATCATTGAGTCTTTCAGCGCCTGCAACGACAATTCTAAGTTTAGAAAAATCGTTTGGATGCGCGAATTTAGCGTAATTCCCCAAGAAAGTACTGGTGGCAAAAAATACGGTGCAACCTCGATTGTTAATGAGTTCAGGGATGACTTTGTATTGCAGCGGTGATGGGAAGATGTTGATTTTGATGCCATTAAGTATGGGAATGAGTGAGCCAGTGAATCCAAATGAGTGAAAAACAGGCAACACCATCATAAATTTATCGGCTGAGGTAAACTCGATTGCAGATAATATTTGTGCAATATTGGCCAAAATGCTTTTGTGCGAATGCACTACACCTTTTGGTTTGCCCTCGCTGCCAGAAGTAAATAAGACTACGGCTGTTTCTTTATGTGAGCTGGTTTCCATGGCAGAGCGCGGATAATGCAAGGCGTAGCCCATGAGCCAAGCGCGATCTAGCACGCCAAATTGCGCGCGCAAGTCTTCCAAATAGACGACATTTAAATTTTGTAAGTTTGCTACAACGCTTTCGAGTCCAGCGGCCTCTATAAACTTGTGCGAGGTAACGATGGTTTTGACATTGGCGGCAATACAGGCGTTTTGCATGCCTGCCGTACCAGAGGTGTAATTGAGCATTGCGGGAACGCGGTTGAATGCGCTCATGCCTAAAATAAGTCCCAATGTGTTGGTAATGTTGGGCATCAGCACGCCGACCACTTCGCCCGAGCTGCTCACTTTGCTGGCGATTCTGCCTAATGCGAGGCTTTTTTTCAATAAATCTTGATAGGTTTCTTCAGTTTCATTCATGTCCTCTATGAATTTATAGTCGCCACCAAATTTATCGACTGCATCCAAAAATGCCTCAAACAAGGTGCGACTTTTTTGCGATTCAAACAACATTTTTTGCATGACGCTACGCATGCCTTCGCCCGCAATGCGGCGCCGCTGCTTGCCAGTAGGAAAGCTACGATTTGTGGCTTTTGGCATCACAATGTTGGTGGTGGGTAATACAGTGAGAATGACGTGAGGAAATAGGCGTTTAAGGTGGTGACGCGATAAGCGCCCAAAATAGGATTCCCCAGCGCCATCAATGCGCACAGGTAAAACGGTTGCGCCTGTTTTGCCAGCAATAAAGCCTGGGCCGTCATACACTTTTTGTATTTCGCCCGTTGCGGTGACGCGTCCTTCTGGGAAAACCACCACATTTTCACCAGACTCAAGTAATTTAATGACTTTTTTCATGGCGATTGGATTGGCGGTATCGACCTCTACATGGCGCGTTAAACGTAGCGCTTGCCTAAATGACCATTTTTTATAGGTTGAGGTGTGTACGACAAAGGTGGCTTGTTTGGGTAAAAATATGCAAAGCAATAAGCCATCTAAAAATGATTCATGATTGGCGACAATTAATAAGCCATTTTCGGCGGGCACATTTTCTAAGCCGCGCACCTCTACCCTAAACAATGTTTTGCAGATAAATCGTAAAATGCTAGCGACCATATTAATCCTCTAAATCTCGTTTTTTATAGACTAAAACGTTTTTGAATTTCGGTAATGATGCCGCAATGCGGCTAGCCTGAATGCTAGTGATTCTTGGCGCTGGCGACAATTGTAAAATGTCAGCCGTTCTTTTTGTTTTATATGCTAATAGTACACGCTGATGCTACCCGTCACCAAGTGCTACAAACAAATCAGAGCTGTTTTTCTGTACGTTCCAAGTTTAACTTATTAGTACAATTTATTAAGTGGTTTAACTATTTTTAATGGTATGCCCTGCAAGGCTCATGGATATTAGCTTGCAGAGCATTTTTTTAGATTTATTATTAGCTGAATTTAAAGGCAAATAAAAACGGGCGCCGAGGCGCCCGTTTACTTATTGCTAACTTATCAATTAAGAATGATAAGCACGTTCGCCGTGCTCAGTAGTGTCTAAGCCTTCACGCTCAGATTCTTCAGATACGCGTAACCCGATCAGCAAATCAACTACTTTTAGTGCAATGAATGAAACCACTGCAGAAACCACAATCGCCGTCACTACCGCATAAACTTGCGCAGTCATTTGTGTTACAAAGTCGTATTCGGCAGTTTTGTTTAAAACATAATCATAAACGCCCATGCCGCCCATTGCTGGGTTTACAAATACACCCGTTGCAAGCGCACCGAATATGCCGCCTACCGCATGAATGCCGAATACATCAAGCGCATCATCGTAACCAAACATATGTTTTACTTTTGATACAAAGAAGTAGCAGATTGGTGAAACAAGTAAGCCGATAATAATGCCACCCATAGGGCCAACAAAACCGCAGGCAGGTGTAATGGCAACCAAGCCAGCTACCGCACCAGAAGCCGCGCCTAGCATAGATGGTTTTGATTTGTGGAACCACTCAACAAACATCCATGATAGTGTTGCTGCACCCGTTGCAATCATCGTGTTGAGGAATGCAAGCGCCGCGTAGCCGTTAGCTTCTAAGTTAGAGCCAGCATTAAAACCAAACCAGCCCACCCAAAGTAAAGCTGCACCCACCATTGTTAACGTTAAGCTGTGTGGTGTCATTGCTTCTTTACCATAGCCAATACGTTTGCCAAGTACCAAGCAAGCTACTAAACCAGCCACACCTGCGTTGATATGTACCACTGTACCGCCAGCAAAGTCTATCGCACCTTTTGCCCACAACCAACCTGCGTTACCTAAAACGGTAGTCAATGAAGCTGCGTCGGTAATTGCGTCTGGACCGTCCCAATACCAAACCATGTGAGCCATTGGCAAGTAAGCGAATGTAAACCAAATTGCCATAAAAGCTAAAATGGCAGAAAACTTCATACGCTCTGCAAACGCACCAATAATAAGTGCCGGTGTAATTGCCGCAAAAGTCAGTTGGAAAGCCACAAAAATTAACTCAGGAATATACACACCTTTGCTAAATGTTGCCGCGATTGAATCTGGCGTAATGCCGGCTAAAAACGCTTTACCTAAGCCGCCAAAATACGGATTGCCGCCGCTAAACGCAACGCTGTAGCCATAAAGCGCCCACAACACGCCCATCAGTGAAAAAATCACAAATGTTTGCATGAGTACGCTCAGCATATTCTTTTGGCGTACTAAACCGCCGTAAAATAAAGCTAAGCCCGGAATCGTCATTAAAGTTACCAATGCCGTGGCAACTAGCATCCAAGCGGTGTCACCTTTATTAGGCACAGGTGCAGGCGCTGTTGCCGCTTCGGCTGATGCTGCTTCTGTAGGTGCAATTTCTGCTACAGCGGCATCCACAGCAACTGCTGCCTCTGCAACTGCGTCTACTGTTGCTTCAGCGGCTTCTGTCGTTGCTTCGGCCGCTGTAGTTGCCATATCTTCAGCATAACTTAATTGAGTAAACCCTAAACCGACTAAGGCAACCAATGATAATATCGATAATAATTTCTTCATTTCATTGCCCCTTTAAAGTGCATCAGGACCGGTTTCACCGGTACGAATGCGATAAACTTGTTCTAAATTAAATACAAAGATTTTGCCATCACCAATTTTGCCAGTTGCGGCAGCTTTCTCAATCGCATCAACCACTTGGTCTAACATATCATCTTTAATGGCAACTTCTAATTTTACTTTTGGTAAAAAATCCACCACATATTCAGCGCCACGATATAGCTCAGTATGACCTTTTTGGCGACCAAAACCTTTCACCTCTGTGACCGTAATGCCTTGCACACCAATGGCAGACAAGGCTTCACGCACTTCGTCAAGCTTAAATGGCTTGATAATTGCGGATACGAATTTCATCTTTCAATCCCCTTTATGTTTTAGAACAAATAAAATAAAACTACATTTAGCATTAGCAAAGCGCGTGCCAACAAGAAATATGTTTATAATCAACAAGATAATCAATAATTAAACAGTGGCGTATTTGTGGTTTAGTCGTTAAAATCTGCTAAACTGCTACAAAATAACGAGGAATGGCCATGCTTAGTTCAGAAAAAATAAATGAAATATCCAATAAAATCAATGAGATAATTAAATCAAGCCCGTTGGCCGATGTGGAAAAGAACATAAATGCACTAATACAGGGCGCATTCACCAAAATGGAGCTTATTTCACGCGAAGAGTTTGATGTGCAAGCTGAAGTGCTACGCAATACGCGCGAAAAGCTCAGCTTGCTTGAAGCAAAACTTGCTGTACTCGAAGAAAAACTAAAACAAAAATGAGTCTTGCCGTCCTCTACAGCCGCGCCCTTAGTGGAATGGATGCGCCAGAAGTAGTGGTAGAGGTGCATTTGGCGAATGGTTTGCCGCAGTTCGCCATTGTCGGCTTGCCCGAGGCAGAGGTGAAAGAAAGCAAAGATCGCGTGCGCGCCGCCATTCTTACTGCTCAGTTTGAGTTTCCTATGAAGCGCATCACTGTCAACCTTGCGCCAGCTGATTTACCCAAAGAAAGTGGCCGTTACGATTTACCCATCGCGTTGGGCATTTTGGCAGCCAGCGGGCAGATTCCAAAAGAACCACTCGCACGCTATGAAATCGCGGGTGAGTTGGCGCTCACTGGCGAGCTGCGCCCGATTCGCGGTGCGTTGGCGATGACTTATCATATGACGCATCACACAAATAAAAATAAGCGCGCGTTTATTCTGCCCCAAATGAGTGCACAAGAAGCCAGCTTGGTGAAAGATGCGATTATTTATCCCGCCAATTCGTTGCTGGAAGTTTGCGCGCATTTAAGCGGCAAAACTGCGCTCAATCAATACGAATCTGCAGTTCAGCAGCAAAGCATTTTGTATCCCGATTTCAACGAAGTCAAAGGCCAAAGCCAAGCTAAGCGCGCGCTAGAAATTGCCGCAGCGGGCGGCCACAGCGTGCTCATGAGCGGGCCGCCAGGCACAGGCAAAAGCATGTTGGCTTCGCGCTTTGCAGGCATTTTGCCGAGTATGACAGAAACTGAAGCGCTTGAAAGCGCCGCTATACAATCGCTGAATGGCGCATATAAATTAGAAAACTGGAAGCGCCGACCATATAGAAGCCCGCACCACACCGCGTCAGGTGTGGCTTTGGTGGGCGGCGGCGGCATTCCGCGACCGGGTGAAATTTCGCTAGCGCATCACGGTGTGCTATTTTTAGACGAATTGCCTGAATTCGAAAGAAAGGTACTAGAAGTACTGCGTGAGCCGCTAGAAAGTGGAAAAATCACCATTTCTCGCGCCGCGCGGCAGGCCGATTTCCCCGCATCATTTCAATTGCTCGCCGCTATGAACCCCTGCCCATGCGGCTATTTAGGGCACTTCAACAATAAATGCCGCTGTAGCCCTGACAATGTGGCACGCTACAAAGCCAAAATATCGGGCCCATTATTAGACCGCATTGATATGCACATCGAAGTGCCCGCGTTGAAAGAAGATGAAATGACTTCTGCCGCCAACGCAGAAAACAGCGATGCGATTAGAGAGCGAGTAGAAGGCGCTCGCGAGCGACAATTAAAGCGCCAAGGCAAAGCAAACTTTGCTTTAGGAAGTTTAGAAATTGACGAATTTTGCCAGCCTGACGACGCAGGTTTAACGTTGCTTAAAACCGCCATTTCACGTTTAAATTTATCCGCCCGCGCTTATCACCGCATTTTAAAAGTGGCTAGAACCATTGCTGATGTGGCGAACGAACCCGCGATTAAATCCGCCCATATTGCGGAAGCGGTGCAATACCGGCGCGGAGATGTGAATTAAGCATATCCTACAACCCTTATGAATATTGGCTTACAGGCTAAAGTAGCAACACCTTTTCTTTAGTAATAACTTGGTTAGATGTAATTACTTTTACAGTAGGCGGCTCTGTAAAAACAAATTCTTTAAGCTCGCTTATCATTTTGTCAAATTCTGGTTCTGTTGCAACAATCACATCATCTAAGCCAATGATATCGCCAGTTTTAATCTTAGTTTTTACGTTTTTTGCTTCGTGACTATTCAGTGTAATTAAGTAGTTTAGTGCCTTTCTATGTACATATTTTAGTGCAATTGCCTCTAAGTCGGCTTGTTTGTAGCGCTCACGCAAACTGGTTTTTACGCTCCAACAAATTGGACCACGTTCAGCCGAATAAAACATTAGGTCATAAACTACATTTGGTACAAAAGCCACTTTTGCGCTCATGTATAGAGGTAATATACCTTCACGTACGCATAGTGTGGCTAAAATATACTCAAATATTTTGCCGTTAAGGTTGTTATTTGTTTGTGCTTTTTGAGCATATAAATCCCAATATAAACGAACATATTCAGAAGGTTTGTTGTATTTTACTTGGCGAAAGTCAGGGTGTAAGCTATCAAAAACATTGGCCGCTTTTGTATCATCACCTAGCACAATACCTAGCTTTTTAAGCATACTTTACCTCTGTTTGCGTTTCAAAATATTGGGGTGAAATTTGAGCAATTATTTTTTCTGCCATTGCCTGTATTGCAGGCACTGCAACAGAATTGCCAAACTGCTTATAAGCAGATGCATCGGCCACGGGGATAATAAAATTGTCTGGATAACCCTGTAAACGCGCCCATTCTCTTGGGGTCATTTTTCTTATACCTTTGCGATTAACCTCGCCTTTAATATGGGTGACTGGGGTGAAATTAGTGAGGCGATTATCAATCACTAAGTTTCTTTCACGTCCCATGCCGCCACACACCACGGCGTTTGCGATACCATGGTCTTCAATAATAGCGTAACCAAAACCATTACCTTTATCCTCGTGTCTTTGCTTATGTTTAACAAGCGTTTCAAGATATTGGTTTGAGAGGTAGTACTTAACCGAGACTTTTTGTTTTTCTTTAACGTCAGCAAACTTTACTGGAATATTTTCTGGCTTTGGGTATTCAAAGTCCGTAGCTGGGACATCACTTCTGAAAGCTGCTATATATAAGCGCTCTCGGTTTTGGGGTACACCAAAATTTTTAGCATTTATTGTTTTTAATTCAGGCACAAAATAGCCTAAATCTTCTCTTAATACGTGCAAGATGGTTTGTAATGTTCTGCCTTTGTCGTGACTAATCAGACCTTTGACATTTTCTAAAAAAATAGCCTTGGGTTGATGCTTTTTAATAATTTCAGCAACATCAAAAAACAATGTGCCACGTGTATCCTCGAACCCACCTCTTTTGCCTGCAATTGAAAATGCTTGGCATGGAAAGCCAGCACATAAAATATCAAACTGCTGGGGGATTCGCGTTTTGTTTTCTGGTTTAGTAATATCACCAAAAGGAAATTCACCAAAATTGGCTTCATAGGTTTTTTGCGACTGCTCATCCCATTCGCTTGAAAACACGCAATGCCCACCTAGATTTTGCATGGCAAGCCTGAACCCACCGATTCCTGCAAATAAATCAATGAAAGTAAAGATGGGCTTGGCTGCTGAAGGGAAAGGCACTCTATTAGAAAAATCCAGTAATTGATATTGCAATGCCATTTGTTCGGCAGTTAATGGGGGGCTGTTTTCTAATTTTATGTAATCTAACATGAATGAATTATAACGTTTATTACAACTTCTGCCATCAGACACTTTTGAGTATGGTTCCTTATCAATAACTTCATCACAAATGTTATTTGCATACATCTATAAAATCAAATGGCCGCAACATGATAAAATAAGCCATTACTAGCCAATACATTCAAAGCCTTGTCCGTTCAATCAACCCTGCAAAAAAAGGTGCAATCAACCGTGCAATCTGCAACAGAAAATAAACTCCGCGAATTATTGAGTGAACGCATTCTTATTTTAGATGGCGCGATGGGTACGATGATTCAGCGCTATAAGTTGACTGAGGTGGATTATCGCGGTGAAAGATTCGTAGATTTCAAAGCGCCAGCAGGTCAGCGCGAGTTGTTTGTTAAAGGTAATAATGAGCTGTTAAGCCTGACGCAACCACAAATCATTCAAGAAATTCACGAGCAATATTTAGCTGCAGGTGCGGATATTATTGAAACCAATACCTTTGGCGCAACATCTGTGGCGCAAGATGATTATCACATGGCGCATTTGGTTTATGAAATGAATGTGCAATCGGCAAAATTGGCGCGTGCTGCTTGTGACAAATATAGCACGCCAGACAAGCCACGCTTTGTGGCGGGTGCGCTTGGCCCTACGCCAAAAACTGCCAGCATCTCACCTGATGTGAATGACCCTGCTACACGCAATGTGAATTTTGACCAGTTAGTGGGCGCTTACTTAAATCAAGCGCGCGCATTGGTAGAAGGTGGCGCGGACATTTTAATGGTGGAAACCATTTTCGATACGCTCAATTGTAAGGCAGCTCTGTTCGCCATTGATACGTTTTTTGAAGAAGTTGGCTATACCTTACCACTGATGATTTCTGGCACGGTAACCGACGCCTCTGGGCGCATATTATCTGGTCAAACGGTGACTGCATTTTGGCATTCGGTGCGCCACGCCAAGCCGCTAACGATTGGCTTAAATTGCGCGCTTGGTGCAACTTTAATGCGTCCTTATGCAGAAGAGCTTTCAAAAATCGCCGATACTTTTGTGTGCATTTACCCTAATGCGGGCTTGCCGAATCCGATGTCTGACACGGGTTTTGATGAAACGCCAGAGGTAACTTCTTCATTAGTTAAGGAGTTTGCCGAAAGTGGCTTCATTAATATCGCAGGCGGTTGTTGCGGGACGACTCCAGCGCATATTAATGCGATTTACGAATCCATCAAAAATATAAATCCAAGAAATGTACTCCAGCAGCCAATATCCATGCGCCTTGCAGGGCTTGAACCTTTTGTTGTTGATGAAAGCTCTTTGTTTGTTAATGTGGGCGAACGCACCAACGTCACTGGTTCTAAGGCCTTTGCGCGGCTAATTATTAACGAGCAATACGATGAAGCGCTCTCGGTAGCGCGGCAGCAGGTAGAAAATGGCGCGCAGGTCATCGACATTAACATGGATGAAGGCATGTTGGATGCCGTAAAAGCGATGACGCATTTTTTAAACTTAATTGCGTCCGAGCCAGACATCGCGCGAGTGCCGATTATGCTAGATTCCAGCAAATGGAGCGTGATTGAAGCAGGCTTGAAATGCGTGCAAGGTAAATCGATTGTGAACTCAATTTCGATGAAAGAAGGCGAGAGCGAGTTTTTGCGCCAAGCCAAATTGTGCCGCCGTTACGGTGCGGCGGTTATCGTGATGGCGTTTGACGAAAAAGGTCAAGCGGATACCTTTGCGCGTAAAACAGAAATCTGCAAACGTGCTTATGATTTATTGGTAAGCACGGGCTTTCCGCCTGAAGATATTATTTTCGACCCGAATATTTTCGCTATTGCGACGGGGATTGAAGAACATAACAACTACGCCGTGGATTTTATCGAAGCTACGCGTTGGATTAAACAAAACCTGCCGCATGCCAAAATTTCTGGCGGTGTGTCCAATGTGAGTTTTAGCTTTCGCGGCAACGATCCCGCACGCGAAGCGATTCACACGGTGTTTTTATATCACGCTATTCAAGCGGGCATGACCATGGGCATTGTGAATGCGGGCATGATGGGCATTTATGATGACCTTGCACCCGAATTAAAAGAGCGCGTGGAAGACGTGGTGCTGAACCGCAGACCAGATGCGACGGAGCGCATGATTGAAATTGCAGGCACGTTGGTGGCTGGCGGCAAAAAAGAGGCTGCAACGCTGGAGTGGCGCGGCTCAGCAGAAAATCCTGTGAGCGTGAGTAAGCGCCTTGAGCACGCCATGGTGCATGGCATTACCGATTTTATTGTGGCAGATACCGAAGAAGCGCGTGCGGCGGTTGAAGCGGCTGGTGGTCGACCCATCCATGTGATTGAAGGCCCGCTGATGGACGGCATGAACGTGGTGGGCGATTTGTTTGGCCAAGGCAAAATGTTTTTGCCGCAGGTGGTTAAATCTGCCCGCGTCATGAAATCCGCCGTGGCGCATTTAATCCCGTTTATCGAGGCCGAAAAAGCACTAGAGCAAGAGCGCACGGGTGTTGTCGCTAAGCCAAAAGGCAAGGTGGTCATTGCTACCGTGAAAGGTGACGTGCATGACATCGGCAAAAATATCGTCAGCGTAGTGTTGCAATGCAATAATTTCGAGGTGGTGAATATGGGCGTGATGGTGCCCGCAGCGGAGATTTTAGCCATGGCTAAAGCCGAGAACGCTGATATTATTGGCTTGAGTGGGTTAATTACACCGTCGCTAGAAGAAATGACGCATATTGCCAAAGAAATGCAGCGCGACCCGTATTTTCATGATTTAAAAATGCCGCTGTTGATTGGCGGCGCGACAACTTCGCGTGCGCATACTGCGGTGAAAATATCACCGCATTATGATGGCCCTGTGGTGTATGTGCCCGATGCTTCGCGCTCGGTTTCGGTGATGCAAAATTTGCTCACGCCAGAAACCCGTGGTGCGTATTTGGCAGAGATTCAGGCGGATTACCAAAAAGCGCGTACGCAACATGCCAATAAAAAAGGCGTGTCTTTGTTAAGCATTGCAGATGCACGCAACAATAAAGCCCAGCTTGATTTTACAGGCGAATTTTCGCCAGTAAAGCCCAAGTTTATTGGTCGGCGCGTGTTTAAGAATATCGATTTAAGCCTGATTGCTCAATATATCGATTGGGGTCCTTTCTTTCAAACTTGGGATTTAGCAGGTGCCTACCCTGCCATTTTGCAAGATAAAGTGGTGGGCGATGCCGCAACAAAAGTGTTTGCTGAAGCGCAAACCATGTTAAAAAAAATCATCGATGGGCGTTGGCTAACTGCCAATGGTGTGATTGCGCTACAACCCGCCAATACCGTGAATGACGACGATATAGAAATTTACACCGATGAAAGCCGCAGCCAAGTCGCGTTTACTTATTACGGCATGAGGCAACAATCTGTAAAACCTGTAATTGACGGCGTATCTAGGCCGAATCAATGCCTAAGCGATTTCATTGCGCCAAAAGGCACGCAAGATTACATCGGCTTATTCGCCGTTACTGCGGGGTTAGGCATCGAAAAAATCGAAAAACGCTTTGCTGATGCCAACGATGACTACAGCGGTATTATGTTTAAATCTCTAGCAGATAGGCTGGCTGAGGCGTTTGCCGAATATATGCATGAGCGCATTCGTACTGATTTATGGGGCTACGCAAGCGATGAGACATTGAATGTAGATGCGCTGATTAAAGAAGAGTACCAAGGCATTCGTCCTGCGCCTGGTTATCCTGCCTGCCCAGATCACACCGTAAAAGCCGATATGTTCCACTTATTGCAATGTGATGAAATTGACATGACTTTGACCGAAAGCTTCGCCATGATGCCCGCTGCGGCTGTTTCAGGTTTCTACTTTGCGCATAAAGATGCAAAATATTTTAGCGTGGATAAAATTGGCACAGACCAATTAGAAGACATGGCAAAACGCAGAAACTTGCCGAAAGACTATTTAGAGCGCTGGCTCGCGCCGAGTTTGGGTTAAAAATATGAGTATTTTAGCTAGTAAACTAATTCCAGTTGATAATTTGCAATCTTACAAAGCTCATTTTGCAGTTTACAATCAGTACGACAAACCATTGGATGTGTTTGTTAGAGATAAAGAAGAATGGAAAGGATGGAATAGTTGGCGCGGGAATCGGGATGATTTTAGTCGTCAATATATATTTAGTTTAATCCAGTATTATCATCAGCCTAATAAGTGGTTGTTTGGCGGTATATTTGAGGTGATTAGTCGGAATGAAAACGGCTATGAAATTGAATTAAGTGGTTTATATGAAGAATATGTGGGGCGTCTTGTTTTTCACTATCCTAAACCGCCTGCTAGGGGTCGTGCCTTTTATCTTGAGCATCATTTTAATGCGCTTGAAGTGTCGCAGATTTTTGAAAAGCCGTTTGAAGGCGAGGCATTTTGCGGTTACGAAAATATCCAACATAGCTTTTCACAATTTGAAGCAATTTTTAAACAACACAAACAGGATTGGAAAGCTGCACTTGAAAACGTCAAAGGCGTTTACTTAATTGTCGATAAATCCAATGGCAAAATGTATGTAGGCTCAGCGTATGGTGACTCAGGCATCTGGTCACGGTGGGCTTGCTATATAGAAACGGGTCATGGATATAATGATGAGCTAACCGCAATTATCAAAGAAAATGGCATCTCTTATGCGCGCGATAACTTTCATTTATCTATTCTTGAGTTCAGGTCAATGCGAACCGATGATAAAGTGATTATTGACCGCGAACAATACTGGAAACGGGTATTGCAGACTAATAAATTCGGCTATAACAAAAATTAAATTTTTTAGAACTATTTAAATATGCACATTCACATTTTAGGTATTTGCGGTACATTTATGGGCGGCATTGCGGTGTTGGCCAAGCAGGCGGGGCATCGCGTCACGGGTTGTGACGCCAATGTTTACCCGCCCATGAGTACGCAACTTGAGGCGCAGGGTATTGAGTTGATAGAAGATTTTTCGCCCGATCAAACCAAGCTGAACCCTGATATTTACGTGATAGGTAATGTGGTTTCGCGTGGTAATCCATTAATGGAAGAAATATTGAATCAAGGTTTGCCGTATATTTCTGGCCCACAATGGTTGGCAGAGAACGTGCTGCAAGGTAAGTGGGTATTAGCGGTGGCGGGTACGCATGGTAAAACGACTACTTCTTCTATGCTGGCATGGATATTGGAATACGCAGGTTTAGCACCTGGTTTTTTGATTGGTGGGGTGCCTGAGAATTTTGGCGTTTCGGCAAGGTTGCCACAGCAACCTAAACAAGACAGCAAAAGCATTTCACCTTTTTTTGTGATTGAAGCCGATGAATACGACACAGCATTTTTTGATAAACGTTCAAAATTTGTGCATTATCGCCCGCGCACGGCTATTTTAAATAATTTAGAATTTGACCACGCTGATATTTTTGATGATTTAGCGGCGATTCAAAAACAATTCCATCACCTTGTTAGAACCATTCCGCAACAGGGTTTGGTGGTGACAAACAATCAAACTAGCTTAGATGAAGTGTTAGAAAAAGGCTGCTGGAGTGGGTTGGAAAAATTTGGCAAGGACTTGTCTGAAAATATAGCAGGCTGGCAAATACAAAATGTGGATGCACAAGGCCGATTTGATGTACTTTTTAAAGGTGAAAGGCTAGGTAATTTAAGCTGGGATTTATTGGGTGAGCATAACCGCATGAATGCGCTGGCCAGCATTGCCGCAGCGCGGCATGTGGGTGTTGCACCGTGTATTGCTATTGAGGCGCTAGGTGAGTTTAAAAATGTAAAACGCCGCATGGAAGTGCGTGGCGTGGTGAATAACATCACGGTTTACGATGATTTTGCGCATCATCCAACTGCTATCGAGACCACATTAGCAGGCCTGCGAGCCAAGGTGGGCGCGGCTCGCATGTTAGCGGTATTAGAACCACGCAGTAACACCATGAAATTAGGGGTGATGAAAAATGCCTTACCCGCAAGTTTAAAAGATGCAGATTTAGTGTTTTGTTATGGTGCCAATTTGGGTTGGGATGCAGCGGATGCATTAAAATCGATTGCAAATAAAGCCAAAACGTTTGATGATTTGACTATGCTAGTGAATGAAATTTGCAAAGTAGCACAATCGGGCGACCACATCTTAGTGATGAGTAATGGCGGCTTTGGTGGCGTGCATCAAAAAATTCTTGATGGGCTTTTAGGAAAAATATAAGTTTGAACGCTACGGTTCAACAGGTAAATAAAGCGTTATCGGCGGCGCAAGCTGACCATAAAACGATGGATGCGATGAAGATTGCCATCGTGATATCCGTATTTATTCACGCAATCATACTAACGATTAAATTTCAGCCAGAACTTAAAAAATTAGCCGATAGGCTACCTTCGCTAGATGTAGTTTTAGTTAACGCGAAAACCAAAAGTGCGCCAGATAAAGCTGAACTGTTGGCACAAGCCAATTTAGACCGTGGTGGCAATACTGAATCAGATCGCAAATTAAAAACCGCGCTGCCTTCGCCCAAAGAGAAAGCCGCAGAAGTAAAATTAAAACCAAACTCACAAGCACAAAGCGCTGCAAAATCTGCCAAATTAAAGGCACAAGAAGCCCGTGAACAAAAGCGTGTGGATGAGCTGGAAAAACAAGCGCAAGAGTTGCTAACGCAAGTTAATTCTACAAAAAAAATAGCTTCTAGCCCCACGCAAAATGCAGCTTCTGCTGAACCAGAGAAGGGTGAGCAGCAAACAAAGGTTAAATCTCAGCTTAATACGCAAGAGCTGATTACTGCAGCCAGAGAAATAGATAAGCTTGAGGCGCAAATCGCAAAGCAGCAAGATGAGTATCAAAAACGGCCGAAACGTAAATTTATTGGCGCGCGCACTAAGGAATATCGCTTTGCTTTATATGTGGAATCGTGGCGGCAAAAAGTGGAGCGCATCGGCAATATGAATTACCCAGAAGCAGCAAAAGCGCAAAAATTATATGGTCAACTCCGCATGACCGTGTCAATTAAGGCGGATGGCAGTTTAGAAAGTGTGATCATCGATCAGAAATCGAATTATCCCGTGTTGGATGAAGCCGCCAAGCGCATTGTGGAGCTAGCTGCGCCGTATGCAGTTTTTCCAGACGATATTAAGAAAGATACCGATATTTTGAGCATCACGCGGACGTGGACTTTTACCCAAGAAGACCAGCTCAATACAGAGTGATTTTGAAGCAAAATTGACAAATTTTTACCAATATCACGTATTTTTCTGCCTCAATCAGCGCGAAAACGGCGAGGCTTGCTGTGCGGATAAAGGCGCAGAGGCAGCGTTTAACCACATGAAAGCACGTGTAAAAAAACTTGGTTTGAACGGCGAAAGCAAAGTGCGCATTAATCGCTCTGGTTGCTTGGATAGATGCGGCTTAGGGCCGATTATGGTGGTGTATCCGCAAGCAGTTTGGTACACGTTTGTGGATGCTGATGATATTGATGAGATTATTGAAAGTCATTTAGTGAATGGCAAAGTGGTTGAGAGGCTGGTAGTTTAGTTAGCCAATGCGCATGTAACATGCGCTTTTATTTTATCTTTAAACATTAAAATAGATGCTCTGGAAGGCTCATGGATATTGGCCTGCATAGCATCTCTTAAAATCTCGCCCCAGTGCGAATTAGGGAAATGTTTGTCATCTTCAAAGCGCGGGATGATATGCCAATGTAAGTGCGGTGTTTTGTTGCCCAAACTGGCTAAGTTGATTTTATCGGGTTGAATAATTTCACGCATTGCGGCTTCTACCGCAAACACCACTTTCATCATGCGCGCGCTGTCAGACGGCGCTAAGTCGGTCATTTCTTTGATGTGCGCAATCAGTTCAACGCGGCAATAGGTGGGATAATCTTTATCTGCTAAAAGTACCACACGACAGAAATCGTCTTGCCACAAAATTTCGTACGGCGTCGGTTTGCATAAATCACAAGTCATTAAGAAGCAGCAAGCATTCTCTCTAGCGTTAATTTGGCTAATTTCGCATCGTGTGCAGGCACTTTAATTTGGTTCACAATATTGCCATCGGCCAAGTTTTCCAGTGTCCAAGCCAAATGCTGCGGGTCAATACGCGCCATGGTCGAACATTCGCACACCACGTGGCTCATAAACTGCACATGCTTACCTTGCGGTTTCATTTGTTCAGCTAAACGGGTGACTAAATTCAATTCAGTGCCCACAAGCCATTTGGTATTAGGGGCGGCGTCAGAAACGGTGCGCAAAATATATTCAGTAGAGCCGACAAAATCGGAATTCAAGCAGACTTCAAACGGCGCTTCAGGGTGCGAAATCACGTGACCATCAGGGTGCAGTTTTCTAAAATGTTCGATATTTTGCAGGCGGAACATTTGATGTACGGCACAGTGGCCTTTCCACAGCAAGATTTTGGCGTTTTTAATTTGTGCAACCGTTAAGCCGCCTTGTGGTTGATCTGGATCCCAAATTGGCATTTGCTCGAGCGGAATGCCCATCTTGTGACCGCTCCAGCGACCAAGATTTTGGTCAGGGAAAAACAACACCTTTGCGCGCTGATTAAAGCTCCACTCCAAAATTTTTGGCGCGTTGGTCGAAGTGCACACAATGCCGCCATGTTCGCCGCAAAACGCTTTTAAATCGGCGGCAGAATTAATATAAGTAAAAGGTGTAATCGTCTCATCAAAATTCAGTACTTTGTTTAGCTCGCGATAGCTGCGCTCTACTTTGGCTAAATTCGCCATATCCGCCATCGAGCAGCCAGCAGCAAGGTCTGGCAGCACGACAATTTGCTCGGGGCGGCTTAAAATATCCGCCACTTCCGCCATGAAATGTACGCCCAAAAACACAATAAATTCAGCATCTAAATCTTCACAATATTTTGAAAGTTTGAGTGAGTCCCCCGTAAAATCGGCATGGCGATACACACTTTCGTGCTGATAATGATGGCCTAAAATCACCAAGCGTTTGCCTAATTTATTGCGCGCAGCAATAATGCGGCGCTGACAATCAGCGTCGTCGACGGCTTGGTATTTTTCAAATTTTATTGGTATTGATTTAATGGCTTCGGTTTGCATAGTTGTAATTTTATAACTTTAAGTTGTTTCTTTCACCTAATCTTTTTAAGGCATCCACATTCGTCCACGAAAATACCCGCGTTGTGGCCTCTCGCCAATCTACCCACTCGTAGCGCACATGTTCGTCTGGAGCTAGTTTGATTGTTAATTGCGAGGGTAGTTCTAAACCAAACAAATGTTCAGTATTTTCCACTACGCCAGAGGCATAACGGTGGCGCCAATGCGGGTAAATTTCATACACGTTTGAGGCTTGCCAATCTTGCAGATTGTATTTGCTAGCATCTAAGCCAGTTTCTTCAAAAACCTCGCGCATGGCGGCTTGCAAAGGCGTTTCGCCATCCTCTAAGCTACCTGTGACTGATTGCCAAAAGCCAGCTTTATCGGCGCGCTCCATAATTAACACCTGTAAATCTGGTGTGTGAATGAGCACCAGTGCAGAAATAGGTGTTTTAAATTTCAAAGCGCAGTTTTATTGGGGGCAGAAGTTAAATTTTTGGGTAATTGAAACACCACACTTTCTATAACGCCATGCAACTCTTGTACTTCATGCGCGCCTAGTGTTTGTAGTTTAGAAATCACTTCTTTTACCAAAAATTCAGGGGCAGAGGCGCCAGCAGAAACGCCAATTTTGGTTTTGCCTATCAACCATTCAGCTTTTAAATAGCTGGCGTTATCTACCATATAGGCTTCAACGCCTTGATTTTGCGCGACTTCTCGTAAGCGATTAGAGTTGGAACTATTGGGTGAACCGACAATAATGACCAAATCGCAATCTTTGGCCATAATTTTGACGGCATCTTGGCGATTCTGCGTGGCGTAGCAAATGTCGTCGCTCTTAGGCGCATGGATATTGGGGAAGCGCGTCGTTAGCGCATTGATGACTAAAGCCGCATCGTCCATAGAAAGTGTTGTTTGCGTGACGAACGCCAATTTTTCAGCATCTTTTACGGCTAACTTGGCCACATCTTCGGGCATTTCTACCAAGTACATGCCTTGTTCACTCTGCCCCATAGTCCCTTCTACTTCAGGGTGACCTTTGTGACCTATCATGACAATTTCCATGCCAGCTTTACGCATTTTTGCGACTTCGATATGCACCTTAGTGACGAGTGGACAAGTGGCGTCAAAGGCAGTTAAACCGCGGCTTTCAGCCTCAGCGCGTATGGCTTTTGAAACGCCGTGCGCACTAAAAATAACAGTGCTACCAGTGGGGATTTCGTCTAGTTCTTGCACAAATACTGCACCCTTAGCACGTAATTCATCCACTACAAATTTGTTGTGTACCACCTCGTTACGTACATAAATCGGCGCGCCAAATTTTTCAAGCGCTTGCTCTACAATAATAATGGCGCGATCGACGCCTGCGCAGAAGCCGCGCGGGTTGGCGAGCACGATATTTGCTTGGAGTTCTGTTTTTTGGTTCAAATTCAAATCGTTATCTCGTTTGATATATAATTGCACAAATTTTTAACAGTAAAGCTTTAATAATAAAACCTATGAAGAACACTGCAACATTACTGATTACTTGCCCTGATGCGCGCGGTATCGTGGCGGCAATCGCTGATTTTTTATATCAGCACAATGCTAATATTTTACACGCAGACCAGCACCAAGATGCAGAAAATAATCTATTTTTAATGCGCGTTGAATGGGATGTGGCTGGGTTTAACTTGGATGAAGCTAGCTTTAATGAGGCTTTTGCGCCGATAGCCAAAAAATTTAGCATGGTTTGGCAATTGAAACTTTCTCAGCACAAAACACGTGTGGCGATTATGGTTTCGCAATATGAGCATTGTTTAGCCGATTTATTGCAACGCAACAAAAGTGGTGAATTGGTTTGTGAAATTCCACTGGTGATTAGCAACCATCGCGATACGGAAGATTTGGTCAAGTTTTATGGCATCGATTTCCATCATATCGAGATGACTAAAGATAATAAATCTGCCGCCGAAGCCGCGCAGTTTAAGCTTTTTGATGAATACAAGATTGATTTAATCGTATTGGCGCGTTATATGCAGATTTTGTCGCCAAACTTTGTGGCACGTTATCCGCAGCGTATTATTAACATTCACCATTCGTTTCTGCCCGCTTTTGTAGGCGCCAAGCCCTATCATCGTGCGTTTGAGCGCGGCGTGAAACTTATCGGTGCGACCAGTCATTACGTGACAGAAGTGCTGGATGAAGGCCCAATTATTGAGCAGGATATTGACCGTATTTCGCATCGCGACCAAGTGGAAGATTTGATACAAAAAGGTCGCGATTTAGAGCGCGGTGTGTTAAGCAAGGCGGTGCGCTGGCATATCGAAAATCGAATTTTGCTATATGCGAATAAAACCGTGATTTTTGACTAGGTCAAAATTTGGGCGTAAAAAAGCGAAGCTTTAGCTTCGCTTTTTGTTAACTGCTTACAGTTACATTTCTGCAGCAACCATATCGGGTAAGGTATCTACAGCCTCATCGTCAACGGCAGCGACTTCTTCTAAAGCAGCACCATCGCCAATATCTATCGGTGTGCCCGTGCCAATAACGGGTTTGCTTGCAGAAGCAGCGCAGCCAGCAATAAATAACATCATCACAGCCATTAAAGCAATTATAAATTTATTCATTTTAATTCTCCCCTAAATAATTTAACTAATTTTACTCGGCTGCGGGCGCATCAATCGGTGGTGGCGCTGGGTCATCTACTGGGGCGATTTCAGGAAGTGCATCATCCGCAAATGCGAGTGGCATCGCGTTAAAAGTGAGCATGGCAATAACAACAAACAAAAGTTTTTTCATAGTCTTCTCCCTAGGCGTTTATAAATCTAATAATTAAGAGCAATTCTGTTGTGATAGTAATTCTCTTGATGATAATCTACGCCTAAGTACTGAATTCTGCAACTATTTTTGTGGAATTGGCAGCGTAGATTCTAAAGAGAATAAATCCGCTACTTTTTCACGCTGGCGAATCACGTGAAAACTATTGCCGTCCACCATCACTTCGGCCGCACGCGGGCGTGTATTGTAGTTGCTGGCCATGCTCATGCCATAAGCACCTGCGGACATAATCGCCAGCAAATCACCTTCTTGCAAATTCAAATGTCTATCATGGCCTAAAAAATCGCCGCTTTCACACACCGGGCCTACTATTTCATAACTTATGCTTTCGCCTGCTTGAGGCGCATCTCTAGGTTTCACGGCCACAATGTCGTGATAAGCATCATATAAAGCAGGCCGCATCAGGTCGTTCATGGCGGCGTCTACAATGGCAAAATTTTTGGCTTCACTAGGTTTAATGTATTCTAATTTTGTCAGCAGCACACCTGCATTGCCGACCAGCGCGCGGCCAGGCTCAAATAAAAGTTTTACGTTTCTATTTTTTAGTTTATCTAAAATGGCTTTGGCGTAAGTGGCAAATTCTGGAGGTGTTTCATCGGCATAGGTAATGCCAATGCCGCCGCCTACATCAATGTGGCTAACAGGTATATTTTTAGCGGCCAACGCATCAACCAAGCCTAAAATTAAATCCAACGCCTCAATAAACGGCGCCAGCTCGGTAATTTGCGAGCCAATATGGCAATCCACACCATGCACCACAATATTTGGCATAGAGGCAGCCTGCTCATATACTTTTATGGCATCTTCAAATGCCACGCCAAATTTGTTATTTTTTAAACCAGTGGATATGTAGGGGTGAGTTTTGGCATCTACATTGGGGTTAACGCGTAGCGATACTGGGGCGATTTTGCCCATTTCAGCGGCCACAGCATTTAAGCGTTTTAGTTCGCTGGCAGATTCCACATTAAAGCAAAAAATGTCTGCATTTAAAGCAGCACGCATTTCATCGGCAGTTTTACCCACGCCAGAGAACACAAT
>JANOWN010000048.1:0-4458 GCA_031417915.1 Methylotenera sp. | reverse complement strand
TGGCAACGACTGCGATAATTTTTTCTAGCATTTTATTCTTTCAAGTTTCTAATTACGTAAAAAACCCAAGCTATAAACTTGCGGGCGCAATTTATCGCCCAAGGTTTTATAGGCTGCTTCAAACGCGCTGAAATCTACAGGTGCAAAATCGCCACTGGCATTACGCGCTTTTAAGGCATTGCGAATCTGGTACCAACCCACATCTGGGCGATTCAACTTAAACTCATCGCGCACGTTGCGCACATCGGTTTGCGCAAAATAAGCTTGCCAAAGTACCTGCCCTGCAAGCCGCACTGCGCTTGCCTCTGGGGATAGGCCTCCATACTGATTTCCTTCGCTATTTACGCCTGCTCCGTCATTCCCGCGTAGGCGGGAATCTAGGCAAGTTTCATGTTGATTATTGTCATTGACATTCGCGGGCATTTGCCCTGACTGGATTCCCGCCTGCGCGGGAATGACGAGTGGTGGTAGATTAGTTAAATACTGCACCATAAAGTCAGATTCAAACCGCGCAGGCGCATTCACCTCAGCTTCTGTGAATGGAATAAAGTGATTCACAATCGACCATGTTTGATTATTCCACTCAAGGGCATTGGCGCTGGCGGTTAAATTGCTGCCGTTAAACAGCATCCACACTAAGCAATCAGTTTTAAATTCGTCGGTGAGTGGTTCTGTGGGTTGTAGAAATTGGTCGCGGTCGTTAAGCCAAGTTGGTTTTATTAAACGACGAACTGAAAAAATTATCGCAGATTTTTCAACGTTATCTTCTGTGACAAAAAAACCTCGCCCACTTCCATAACCTGAGGAGAAAAGCATTGTTTTTGTGCTGGCATTTTGCAAGTCACTGCCTGCGCTGTTTAACCATGCTAATGCACCATCAGCCCATTTAGTACCACGTAAATCTTTACTTGCAGTCGCAGGTGCAATTGCGTTTTTAAGTGGCAGTGCATTCATCATATTTGTTTTGGGGCGGACAACCCACTCTGTGAGCAAGCTCTCGTTTGGCATGTTATAAAATAATTTTTCACCGATTGGCTTGGAGTTTTTATCTAAAATTTCAACTTTAATTTCAGTTAATTGAGTTCTTTTTTTAGTGTTTTGATTAGTGTCCCAAATTAAAAATCCAATTGGAAACTCACCATTTAACCCATCAAATGCTTGGCTGTGAACAGCAAAGCCATTCAAATATTTTGCATTCCACTTATGACGAAAAACCTCTAAAGTTGGCGCTATTACATATTTCAACGTACTAAACATTGCAAGTGTTGCTGTAGGTATTTCTACAGCAATTCTCGCTAAAAATTGTGTATAAAGTTCATTGCTGGCTTTTCCATAATTAGCCATTCCGACATCTGCAAATTTAGTTTTAGCAACACCAGTTTTATTTTCTCCGCCACTTGAAGTGTCACCACTGGTAGCTTCCGCATAAGGCGGATTAATCAACACCAATATCTTCTTACCCTCAGCAATGGCTTGCCTTAAGCCTGCTGGCACTTTGTTGGTTAGGCTGTAATCTATTTTACCATCGTCAGTAATATCGTCATTTAAATAATCGTATTGAAATCTTTGCGCCGCTACACAAGTTTTGGTGGCTTTCATCACATCTACATCAGCAACGTCCAACGTGCTCATGTAAATGTTGCGCGGGTTGCTGTGTTTAACTTCTAGGTTGCCCACGCCGCAGCACATATCCCACACAATATAATTCTTTTGCCAGTTCTCGCCCAAGGTTGCGGCCAGCGTATCGTAAGCTTTATCTACCACCGCCAGCGGCGTGTAATAAGCGCCTTTAAAGCTGCGTTCATCTAGCGGAATCAAGCTATCGCGGCGTTCTAGTAAATAGTTGCGGTATTCGGCTTTGGGCGGTTTGTGGTAGATTGCCCAAAATTGGCGGTAGCCTTCTTTACTGCCCAGCGCGTACATTTTGCCAGCCAGCGCAAATACAGGTTTGCCATCTTTATGTAGCAATGCGGCGGGCAAGTTTTCGTGGGTAGATGCGGTGCCATCGTGCATAATATCGGCAAAAAACAGTAGCGCGTAATCGTCTTCACTCACGCCATCAATCTCGCGCCCGACCATCACCACCCATTTATCAAATACTTGTTTAAGGTTGGCTGGCGTAATTTGCGTGCGGATAATATCGCCCGATTTAATAGCGGCTTTAACCGTGCTAATAAATTCATCTTCATGCGTGGATATTTTGAATGACACAAAATGCGTGCCGATGTGCGCGGAGATTGCGTCCAACGCCTCTTGCGTGTATTGGCTGGCAGATTTGTCCCATTTAATAGTCTTTTTAGCTAAAAATGGCAGTACATCTGCGCTTTTCATCAGCGCGGCTTTTTCGGTATCTATCACCGCTAAAAATGCAGGTACGGTTTCGCCTTTATTCAGCGCAACTTGCACGTAATGCAGCAACTGCGTAAACATGGCATAGCTAGATTCGCGGCCTGTGTGCTTGGCCTCAAACCAAATCTCTTTGCTTTGAATATCAATTAAGCCTTTGGTATGGCCTTTTAAGCCGAGCGCTTTGATGTAAGCGTCTTTAACGTCTTCTTCACTTTTGGTTTTTTGTAGTTGTTCGTATAGGCTCATGGTTTAATTTTTATACTCAATAATCTATACAAACTCTTTTAGTAGCGTTTTTACAAACTCAACCCTATGCGCCAAATTGCCAAACTGTGCTGTCACGCGCAATTTATCTGGCCCATTCATGCGACAACGCCTATCGCGTTGCAGCAAATTCACCAGCTTCATTGGGTCTAAATCTGCTTTGATATTAAATTGTAGCTGAATAGCGGCATCACTGGCGTCAATTTTAATAATGCCGAGTGGTTTGGCCATAATGCGCAATCGATGACACGCCAGCAACGCTTCGCCCTGCTCCGGCAGCAAGCCAAATCGATCTATCAGCTCTTCTTGCAGTGTGTCCAGCTCATCGTCGTTATTGGCGTTGGCGAGGCGCTTATACAGCACCAAGCGCTCGTGCACATCGGGGCAATAAGTATTGGTAAGTAGCGCTGGCACGTGCAGATTAATTTCTGTGGTCACGCCTAGTGGCGCATCTAAATCTGGCTCTTTGCCTGCTTTAAGCTGCTTCACGGCATGGTTGAGCATGTCGGAATACAATTGGAAACCAATCGCTTGCATCTCGCCGCTCTGCGAATCGCCCAGCAACTCGCCCGCGCCACGAATTTCTAAATCGTGCATCGCCAAATGAAAACCTGCGCCAAGGTCTTCCATTAGCTGAATCGCATCTAAGCGCTTTTGCGCCTGCGGCGTAATTTTGCGATGTTCATCGGTGAGCAAATACGCATAGGCTTGATGATGCGAGCGGCCTACTCTACCTCTTAATTGGTGCAATTGGGCGAGGCCAAACATATCAGCGCGGTTCATAATAATCGTGTTAGCGGTGGGAATATCGATGCCAGTCTCAATAATGGTAGTGCACAACAACACGTTAAAACGTTGCTGGTGAAAGTCACGCATCACCGATTCCAACTCGCGCTCGCGCAATTGGCCGTGGGCAATGCCGATGCGCGCATCGGGGACGATTTTTTCAAGCTTTTCACGCTGCACAAAAATGGTATCGACTTCGTTATGCAAAAAATAAACCTGCCCACCGCGTTTAAATTCGCGCATCATCGCCTCGCGAATAATGCCTTCGCCATAATAAGTGGCGAACGTTTTAATGCTGAGACGTTTTTGTGGCGGCGTAGAAATCACGCTAAATTCGCGCAAACCTTCCATCGCCATACTCAAAGTGCGCGGAATCGGCGTAGCGGTTAGCGTCAACACGTCCACCTCGGCGCGCATGGCTTTCAGTTGCTCTTTTTGACGCACACCAAAGCGGTGCTCTTCATCCAAAATCACCAAGCCGAGATTTTTAAATTTCACATCTTTTTGAATTAGTCTGTGAGTTCCGATGATAATATCAATCTCGCCAGAAGCCAAGCCACGCAAGGCTTCGGTGATTTCTTTAGCAGTTCTAAAACGTGAAATTTCGGCCACTTTAATTGGCCACTCAGCAAATCTATCGCAGAAATTTTGATAGTGTTGCTCCGCCAATAATGTCGTCGGTACCAGCACCGCGACTTGCCTGCCGCCCATTACCGCGACAAAAGCAGCGCGCAGTGCGACTTCAGTTTTACCAAAACCGACATCACCGCACACCAGCCTGTCCATCGGGCGGCCAGATTGCATGTCTTTGATGACATTTTCGATGGCTTCCAGCTGGTCGGGCGTTTCTTCAAATGGAAACCCTTCACAAAACGCATCGTAATCTTGCAAACTCAGCGTAAATGCATGGCCGCGCCGCGCCGCGCGCTGGGCATAGAGATTGAGCAGTTCAGCTGCGGTATCGCGAATTTGCTTCAGTGCTTTTTTCTTGGCTTTTTCCCACTGACCAGAGCCTAAACGATGCAGCGGCGCACTTTCTGGCGGACCGCCCGAATAACG
>JANOWN010000047.1:0-52167 GCA_031417915.1 Methylotenera sp. | reverse complement strand
ACACCAAAACACGTCATCTGCTTTAATATCAAATGTCCAACGCATGGTATTAAGCGCATGCAGTAAATAGCCAGCCCCACTATGCTGCACGCCCTTTGGCTTGCCTGTTGAGCCGCTCGTGTAGAGCAGAAAAAGTGGATGTTCTGCGTTCACCATCACAGGCTCGCAAGTATCGGCAACACCTGCAATAAGGTCATTCCACCAAATATCGTTTGAATTCCATGCAACTTCTTGGCCTGTTTTTTTAAGCACAATCACTTTTTGTATTGACTCGCAACCACCCATAGCAATGGCTTCATCCACAGCATTTTTTAATGGTAGTGTTTTACCACCGCGATATTGACCATCAGAAGTGATGATTGCGGCAGCGCCCGCATCTAAAATACGCTCATGAATACTTTTGGCAGAAAATCCACCAAAAACCACGCTGTGAATTAAGCCAAGCCTTGCGCAGGTTTGCATCGCCACAACCGCCTCTATGCCCATTGGCAAGTAGATAATGACGCGCGAGCCAAAAGGCAAGTTAAGTTTTTTTAGGCCATTGGCAAATTGGCACACTTGGTGGTACAACTCTTTATACGTTACATTTTTAGTGTCGCCGTTATCCGCCTCAAAAATAATGGCCACTTTATTGGGGATTGTTGCTAAGTGTTTGTCTAAACAATTGGCCGAAACATTCAGCTCGCCATCTTCAAACCATTTGTAAAACGGGGCTTTTTCTTCGTTTAACGTTTTAGTAAAAGGTTTACTCCACACTAAAAGCGCGCGCGCCAGCTTTGCCCAAGTGCCTGCATAATCGACATCAAACTCCGCACACAAGGCGTTGTAGGCATCCATACCAGAAACATTTGCTTGCGATTTAAACGCTTCACTTGGATGAAAAACACGATTTTCGTGAAGAACGGATTCGATTGACATGCGACTGCACTCCCAAACTACTTTTTAGTATTTAATGTAAGATAACACAAACTTTAACGGCTTATATTACCTGAAAATTGGCATGCTGACACTCGAAAATTTGTTAACGCAAACACGTGGCAATACAAGCTTTAGCGCGGCTGTGGCACATTTGTGCGATTGCAGTTTGTGGGCGCAGCGTTTACTGACAAAAGACGCGAACTTGCTGGATGATTTGCTACAAAATCATGCAAAAGTCTATTCAACTGTTGAAATGCAGCAGTTTTTGCAAGCTGCCAATATCAGTGATGAAAACTCACTTAAAAAAGCATTACGCCAGTTGAGGCAGCGTGTGATGTTGCGAATGATCTATCGCGATTTGAATAATTTGGCCGATTTAGATGAAGTGGTACAAACCACCTCACACTTAGCAGAAATTACCTTAAATGTTGCAGTAAAACAACATCAGATTTGGCTGCAAGCCATATATGGAAAGCCTTTCAGCGCAGACGGCACGCCACAAAATTTAATTATAATAGGTATGGGTAAGCTGGGCGGGCGCGAGCTCAATGTGTCGTCTGACATTGATTTGATATTTGCCTACGAGAGCGAAGGCGAGACTATAGGATTAAATGCTGATGGTTTAAACAAAATCAGCAACCAAGATTTTTTTACCAAGCTAGCAAAAAAATTGATTGTCACCATTGATGAGATGACTGAAGATGGTTTTGTTTTTCGCGTCGATATGCGACTGCGGCCGTTTGGCAGCGAGGGCGTGTTAGTGTCTAATTTGGATGCGTTAGAAGCGTATTATCAACATAATGGTCGCGAATGGGAGCGCTATGCCTGGATTAAAGGCCGCGCGATTAATCAAAGCCCTACTGTAGGCTTGCATTGCAATGTAGAAAAGCTGCTTAAGCCGTTTATTTTTAGAAAATATTTGGATTATAGCGCGCTGGCCAGCATGCGCGATTTGAAATTGCAAATCCATCGCGATGTAACGCAAAAAGGTCAGCACGATAATATCAAACTGGGGCGTGGCGGCATTCGTGAGATCGAGTTTATTGCGCAAGTATTTCAGTTGATTCGCGGCGGGCAAGATGCCAGTTTGCAAATTAAGCCAACGTTGGCGGTATTAAGTTTGTTAAAAAACAAAGGCTTGTTGCAAGAAAAAACGGTAGATGAGTTGACAGCAGCCTATGTGTTTTTGCGCAACCTAGAACATCGATTAATGTATGTGGATGACGCACAAACACAAGATTTACCAAAAACAGATGAGGCAAAAGCTCGCATTGCCGATGCTATGGGCTATAAAAATTGGGAAGCGCTTTTAAGTGCATTGAACGCGCATAGAACAATCGTCGCGCAACATTTTGATGCGACCTTTAGCGAAAAATCTCCAACGCAAAACCAATTAGAAACCTCGATAGAAACCGCCATTTGGCAAGGGTTGATTGAAAAAGAAAATGCCCTGCAAGCCCTGTTAAATATGGGTTATCTTGAGGCTGAGCAAACGTTTTCACGTTTGCAAATGTTGCGCGCTAGTAATCGTTATCAGCAATTGCCAGAACTCAGTCGCCAGCGCTTTGATGTGCTAATGCCACATGCGATTGCACAATCTGCAACCATGCCAAATCCTGATATTACCTTGCTGCGCGTGACTGACGTGTTTGAAAGTATTTGCCGCCGTGCTAGTTATTTGGCGCTGCTGGCCGAGCATACGCATGCCATGCATTTGTTAGTAAAATTGTGCAGCAGTAGCCCGTGGCTGGCCAATTACCTTGCGCAGCACCCGATATTATTAGACGAGTTATTAGACACGCGCACTTTATACGCTGCGCCTGATTTTGCCGCCATGCGTGCAGAACTTGTGCAGCGTTTAACCGAGTTTACAGGTGATATTGAACGGCAAATGGACGTGATGCGGCATTTTAAGCATGCCAATGTATTTCGATTTGCCGCGCAAGATATTAATGGCGAACTAGCACTAGAAACCCTTTCAGACTATTTAAGCGCGTTAGCCGATGTAATTGTAAGCGTTGCGCTAGAAACCATTTGGCCGAATGTGAAGGGCGTGCATGTTGCGATACCAAAATTTGCCGTCATCGGTTATGGCAAATTGGGCAGCAAAGAGCTGGGTTATGCATCAGACTTAGACATTATATTTTTGTACGATGATGCTGCTGAAAATGCCTCAGAAATCTATGCACGCTTTGCGCAGCGTATTAGTAGTTGGTTTAACACGCTCACTTCGGCAGGTTTATTATACGAAACTGATTTGCAATTGCGCCCCGATGGCAATAGCGGCTTGCTGGTCAGCAGCGTTGCGGCTTTTCGCGAATATCAGCTCAATAAAGCGTGGGTGTGGGAGCACCAAGCACTTACTCGCGCACGCTTTGTAGCGGGAGATGCTAGCATTGGCGAGGCTTTTGAGGCGACTCGTATTGAGGTTTTAACGCAAGCTAGAGATACGGATAAACTAAAAACTGAAGTCATTAATATGCGCGAAAAAATGCGAGTAGCACAAACTTTTATTGCTGGCATGTTTGATATAAAACATAGTGTCGGCGGCATTATTGATGTGGAATTTTTAGTGCAATTTTTGGTGTTGGCACATGCAAATAAATACCCGCAACTCACTGGAAATATCGGCAATATTGGTTTGTTAAAATTGCTCGCAAAACTCAATATTATTGAACTTGATTTGGCCGAAAAAGTGGTATTAGCGTATCGAGATTATCGCCGTATGCAACACGCCTTAAAGCTGCAAGGCGCGCCGCATATGCGGGTGGAAGCTTCATTAGTGACTGAACATGCAAGCGCGGTAAGGGCGTTATGGGGTCAAGTGTTTGCGGCTTAAGCGTTGTTGCTTAACCCTTAACCGTCATTCTGAGCGCAGCGAAGAACCCAATTAAATGTACCTTAAATGCTGGATTCTTTGCTGTGCTCAGAATGACAGCTTGTTTTATGTTTTTTGCGTCTCGGTAGTTTTCGCTTCAGCTAATCTTTGTAAGCGTTTTTGCTCCTGAAACTCTGCATTCTTAATTTCGCGCATCACGCCTTGCATATCCACGGCTTTTTTCATTTCAGCAAAATGGCCTGTTAATGGCGAATCAACCTTTAAATCACCGCGTTCGTACAGCGCCCAAATTTCTTTGGCATACTGCGTATTCAATAACTCTTGCGCAAATTGGCCAAAATAATCAGCTAAATTTTTAACATCGCGTTCCAGCATATCTTTGGCGTGGTTATTGCCTGCAGCATCTACCGCTTGTGGCAGGTCGATAATCACGGGGCCTTCAGAGCCCACCAAAATATTAAATTCAGATAAATCGCCATGTACAATACCCGCGACTAGCATTTTGACGACTTGCTGAATTAAAAACGCATGATATTCGCGCGCAGTTTCGGTACTTAATTGCACGTCATTCAAGCGCGGCGCGGCGTTGCCATCGTCGCCCGTGACTAGCTCCATCAGCAACACGCCTTCGTAAAAATTATATGGCGTTGGTACCCGCACGCCAGCATTGGCAAGGCGATACAGCGCATCCACCTCGGCGCTTTGCCAAGCCGTTTCTTGGCTCTCGCGGCCATATTTACTGCCTTTTTGCATGGCGCGTGCTTGGCGACTATTTTTAGTTTTGCGGCCTTCGGTGTAATCCACACTTTGGCGAAAGCTGCGTTTATTCGCTTCTTTATACACTTTGGCGCAACGCACTTCATCACCGCAAGTCACAACAAACACCATCGCCTCTTTGCCGCTCATTAATTGGCGCGTTACGTCGTCTATGAGGCCATCTTCTAGTAATGGTTGTAATCTAGGAGGGATTTTCATTTAGCTTAAAACTTCCAAACCTTGCCATAAGCAGCTAGTAATTGCTGGTGCATTTTACAATTTTCCATATTGGCACCTAAATTTTGCAGACCTAAATATTGCTGTTCGCCACTCACTAATTGCTGCGCTTGTTGCAGTGTTTCGGCGCCATACATCAGGCTTAAATTGACTTCGTATGCGCTGACATCGGCTGTTAATTCATCGTTAATTTGCACGATATTGCTGATGCAGCGGTACATTTTTGCGCGTGCTGGGTTAAGTTCGTTAAACTGCGCAATCCACGCGCAGTTATCCAAAATATCATCTGTGCTATTGGCGTGTAAAGCCGCCAGTGTTTTAAGCTCGCCTACGCGCAAATCTACCCACGCGGTGTTGGCGTCTGCACACAAACCGATAAGCATGGTGACAGGCAAGTCATCGGCTACATCTAGTTCTAGCAGCACGGCTAATAATTTTGCCGATTCATTCTTGCTTAAATCTTGTAGGCGCAAGCAATAGGGCCGCACGTGGTTACCAACCGTGTTGTTCGCCCACTCTAGTTCTTCTACGGGGTAAATTTCGCTCATGCCTGGTACAAAAATGCGGCAAGCGTACACGCCTAAATGCGTAAAATCGGCGATATACATATCGTGGCCGCTGGCGTGGATATTGTTGACGCACCAATCGTAGTCTTCTTGCGTTGTGCTGCCAAAATTCCAATCCACAAATTCGTAATCAGGCGAGTTGCGCAAAAAATCCCAGCTAATGACGCCGCTAGAATCCACAAAGTGGATTTCTAAGTTTTGTGAATCGGCGATTTCTTCCATATCAAAGCCTGGCGCAACAAAGCCTGTTAAACTACCAAGTGCGCGGCCTTGTAGTAGTTCGGTAAGCGCTCGTTCCAGCGCCACTTCAAAGCGTGGATGCGCACCAAAGCTGGCGAAGCAGCCCTGATCTTCTGGGTGCAGTAGAGTGACGCACATCACAGGAAATTGGCCGCCCAGCGAGGCATCTTTTACCAAAATGCCATAACCCGCATCGCGCAAGCCCTTAATGCCTGCGGCAATTTTTGGGTAGCGATTAATCACGCTTTCAGGCACATCGGGCAGGCAAATGCCTTCGCGGATAATTTTGTATTTAATGTCGCGTTCAAAAATCTCAGCCAATGCTTGGGTACGCGCTTCCATCAACGTATTACCAGCACTCATGCCGTTGCTCACATACAAATTGCCGATAAGATTCACAGGAAAATACACCACTTTATTGTCGCGTAAACGTGTATAGGGAATCGCGCAAATACCGCGCTCAGCATTACCAGAGTTTAAATCGATGAGTTGGCTGGCAACTACCGTGTCTTCTGGGTTGTAGAATTGTTGCAGTTCTGGTGTAAGTAGTTCTTTTGGCCATTTTTTGCCACTGACTTTAAACCATTGCTCATTCGGATAATGCACAAAGTCTTTATTAGCGATTATTTCGCCTAAGTAAAAATGTGTCCAAAAATAATTGGTGCTCAGGCGCTCAAAATATTCGCCCAAGGCACTTGCCCTAGCAGCCAATTGCGACGCGCCTTTGCCGTTGGTGAACAAGCGTGTGCAATCGCGATCAATCACATGCACCGACCAAATGCCTTCAATTTCATTGAGCCAAGATTGCTCAATCGTGTGAATATCTAGCGCCAATAATTTGGCTTGCAGCGTGGTGATAGATGACTCGAGTGAGGCGTCTTTGCTAGGAATGAAGGTTTCGGTCATATAAAAAGCTTAAAATATTTAAGCCGACAGAATAACATGCGACACTGAAAATGGCTTAAAAGTTAGCGACCCCATCTTAAAGCTGGGGTATGTACGGCGCTATCCCAATGTTGCTTGATTTCATCATCTAACAAGCACGCGGTAATCGAGCCACCAGCCATATCCAGCGCGGTGGTGTAGTTGCCTACGAGTGAGCGCGCAATGTGTAAACCGTGCGTGTTCAGCAGTTTTGCGGCACTGTTATAAAGCAAATAAAGTTCCATCAGCGGCGTGGCACCAAAGCCGTTCACCAGTAGCAAAATCTCGTTATTTTTTACTGGTGCCATGTTCCTAGCGGTAAAGTCGGCAAGAATTGCATCCACCATGTCTTTCACAATCGCATCGGCTTCGCGCATGGCCTCGCGTCTGCGCCCTGGCTCACCGTGAATACCTACGCCCATTTCGATTTCATTGTCGCCAATGTCAAAAGTAGGGCGACCAGCGGCGGGGACGGTGCAACTCGTAAGCGCAACGCCAATACTGGCTGTGCGAGCATTTACTTTATCGCCAAGTGCCTTGCAAGTGACTAAATCTGCGCCTGTTTCTGCCAAACTACCGACACACTTTTCGACAATCATGGTGCCAGCCACACCGCGTCGGCCAGTAGTATAAGTGCTGTTGATGACGGCGCAATCGTCGCTCGTTAAAACCGTCGCATGCTCGAATGCCAGCATTTCTGCCGCCATTTCAAAATTCATCACGTCGCCAGCATAATTTTTGACAATAAATAAAATACCTTTGTCTGCATGTACGGCTTCGGCCGCGGCGAGCATTTGGTCTGGCGTGGGCGAGCTGAATACATGGCCTGGGCAGGCGGCATCCAACATGCCGTGGCCGATATAACCTGCGTGCAGCGGCTCGTGCCCAGAACCGCCGCCAGAGATAATCGCAACTTTGTCTTGCGCTTTATTTTTACGGGTTAAAAAGTTGGGGTCGAGATGTAAACTAACTAAATCGCTGTGAGCCAAAGCAAAGCCAGACAGGCTTTCTGCTAATAAATCATCTGCTTTATTGATAAATTTTTTCATTTTAATCATTACCTATATAAAATAACATGCCATGCAACCCCCATGGATATTGGCTTACAGGGCAATTTATTTAGCTTTTAAAATCAAATCGCACACTGCATGCACCATCACTTGGCAGCTTTTTGCACCTGGGTCTAAATGTCCTTTAGCGCGCTCACCCAAACCCGCCGCGCGGCCTTTGGTGGCGACTAAATCGCGCGTGCTTTCCAGGCCAATATCGGCGGCTTCTTTCAGCGTATTGCAGATTTCGGCAGAGGATTTTCCCGCGGCGGCCAGCGTAAACGTGGTAGAAACGGGAATCAGCACATCCAGCATGGTTTTTTCGCCCACACTGGCTTTGCCACGCATGACAATACTTTGCACGCCGTAGGCAAAAGCGGCAGCGCTTTCTAGGTTAGCATTTACCTCATTAATTTTACTGTGGTTTTCTTTTAAGTATTTTGCCATGCCTATAAAGAAGCTGGCGAATAACACGCCAGAAGCCCCGCCGATAGTGCTTAGCAGCTTGGTACCGATTTTTTTTAATGCTTCGTCAGGCGGCATATTTTGCAATTCACTGACCATGCCCGCAATGGCTTCTGAGCCGCGTTTTACGTTAATAAAATGATCGCCGTCACCAATCGAGCGGTCTAGCTCTTCAATGTCTTTTTCGTGCGCCACAATGGCGGCGTGGATGGCGAGTGCGGAAGATAAAATGAAGGCTGTTTTCATGTAACTAGTTTAAAACTTATAGCAGTAAAAGCAATAGCGCAATGGCGGCGGGCAGCGCTTGCACAAACAAGATTTTTTTGCCAACTGTGGCTGCGCCGTAAATGCCTGCAACCAAAACGCAGCACAGAAAAAACGTCTGAGTCGCGACATCGCCGCGCCATAAACCCCACAATAAACCAGCGGCTAAAAAACCGTTGTATAAGCCTTGGTTTGCGGCTAGCACTTTACTGGCTTTGGCAAAATCTGGCGTAAGATTAAAGGTGCGCAAGCCCAGCGGTTTATCCCAAAAAAACATTTCAAGCACTAAAAAATACACGTGTAACAGCGCAACGATTGTGATGACAATATTGGTAATAGTTGACATGATTTATCCTTAAAAATAACTAAATTAAGGTGCCCTGCAGCCCAATATCCATGCGAGTTTCGCATTCGACTTAGTGCTTTAGCACTTAGCGAGAATGGTGATGCCAAGAACTGGTACAGGACATGTGTTAAATGGTTGTTTTGCATATAAAATATTAACATTAGCATAAGTGGAATGCTGGCGCGGCGCAAGCGATGTGCCTAAAATAAATTTAGCTTATTAATCTGTGTTAAATTAACGCTATTAAGACAGAGGAAAAAATATGGCCAATTGTGATCAATATCGAGTAAATGCTAAAAAGTTTTCGCTGAAAAATTTTGATAGCAACGACAAATCAGAACGCACGGGCGATAAAGCGCAAGATGCACTAGCGTTAGAAAAGCTAGCCAGTGAAATTAATGCGCTGCAAGATATTTTATACGCGCAACGCAAGCACAAAATTTTGCTCATTTTGCAGGGTATGGATGCCAGCGGTAAAGATGGCACGGTGCGTCATGTGTTTGGCGAGTGCGATCCGTTGGGTATTAGGCTAGCTAATTTTAGAGGTCCAACTGATGATGAGCTGGCCCACGATTACTTGTGGCGCGCGCACAAAGAGGTGCCAAAAAAAGGCGAAATTGTGGTGTTTAATCGTAGTCATTACGAAGATGTGTTAATAGTTAAAGTGCACGATTGGATAGACGAGGCTGAATGTAAACGCCGCTACGCACAGATTAACGAGTTTGAAAAGTTGCTGGCAGAAACGGGCACGGTGATTATTAAGTGCTATTTGCATATCAGCAAGGCCGAGCAAAAACTGCGCCTGCAAGAGCGTTTGAATGACCCAACTAAAACTTGGAAATTTAACCCAAACGATTTAAAAGAGCGCGATTTATGGAGCAAATATATGGTGGCTTACGAGAACGCCATGAAAGCAACATCTACCAGCTACGCGCCATGGTATGTAGTGCCAGCCGATTCTAAAACCAATCGTAATTTATTAATTTCTAAATTACTTTTAAACGCGCTAAAAAGCTTAAAGCTCGCTTATCCGCCCGTGCCCGCAGAATATAAAACCATTAAAATTGCTGATTGACTATCGAAAAAACATGCCCTGAGAGGCAATACCCTAGAGCACCCTCTCTCAAACTCACTTCGTGAGCTTGATTCACCTTGTATCCATGCGCATGCTAGGGCGGTGCATTTTAGCCTTAAAACCTAACGTTTGACATAAGGGGCGCGCTTTAGCGCGTCCCGCTTGATGGATGGGTTAGGGAACATTGTTGCTTGATGCCTCTGATTGCCGAGAGCCAACACCTAAGCGTTCTAAGCCACCTAACAATAATACAATTAGAATGACCCAATACCAAAATGGAGAATCTGAACGTTCCAAAAATAATGGGCCTTTTTTACCTATTACAAATGTAGCTCCAGTTATTAAGGAAACAAAACCATAAAACAGAAGAAATACACCAATAAATTTTCGCATAGAGCCCTAACGTAAAATAGACATCCTAATTGACGCTTTATATTGCGTCAACTTGAATGCATTGTTGTTTTTAAAAATTAAAGTATATAATAAAATCATGTTGTTAATTATTTTTAGTGCTGCCTAAATTTAAAATATGGAACCTTTAAATTCAACGCCTTCAAAAGTCGAGCCACCCAAGTTATTAGACCTTGTGCGCGGTAAAATTCGCTTAAAACATTATAGTATTCGCACCGAGCAAGCGTATGTAGATTGGATTAAACGCTTTATTTTGCATTTTGACAAGGTGCACCCAAAAGATTTAGGCGCGCGCGAGGTGGAGGCGTTTTTAACGCATCTTGCGGTCGTCGGTAAAGTGGCTGCCAGCACGCAAAATCAGGCCAAAAGCGCGCTTTTATTTTTGTATAAAGAGGTGTTAGGCCAAAGCCTGCCGTGGCTGGATAAAGTAGAGCAAGCTAAAGTACCAAAACACTTGCCTGTGGTGCTTAGCCAAGCCGAGGTGCAAAAAATATTGGCACGTTTAGATGGCACGCACCATTTGGTGGTGAGTTTGCTTTATGGCACGGGAATGCGCATTTTAGAGGCGCTGCGCTTGCGCGTGAAAGATATTGATTTTGCGCGTAAAGAGATTTTAATTCGTGATGGTAAAGGTTTTAAAGACCGCGTGACTATGTTACCGATGACGCTGATAGCGCCGCTACAAGCCCATTTGGCACGAGTTAAGGCTTTGCATGAGCAAGATTTGGCTAATGGTTTTGGCAGCGTGTATTTGCCTTATGCCTTGGCTAAAAAATATCCCAGCGCCGAGCGCGATTGGGCTTGGCAATATGTGTTTCCATCGGGCAAGTTGTCAATCGACCCGCGCGAGGACTCTGCCGTAAAGACCACAAGGCGGCATCACATTCAAGATCAAGCTATTCAGCGCGCAGTGCGGCAAGCGGTGGTAGATGCGGAATTAACTAAACCCGCCACGCCGCATACGTTTCGCCACAGTTTTGCCACGCATTTGCTCGAAGGCGGTTACGATATTCGCACCGTGCAAGAACTGCTGGGGCATTCGGATGTTTCCACCACCATGATTTACACGCATGTGCTGAATAAAGGCGGCCGCGGTGTAAATAGCCCGTTGGATGCGCTATAACACAGCAAGTTAGCATTAATTCGCTATAATCACTGCATGAGCCTTCGCCTCCGTCTAAATTTACTCATCACTGCCTTGCTGCTGCTGTTTATGCTGGCGGTGGGTTATGTCAACTTCAATGGTACTAAGTCATCCATTCAAGAGGGCGTGGAAGCCGCTACCAGAGTCACTGTGCAGCTTTTGGATACGGTAATTATTAGCTCCACGCAAAACCCAGAATGGGGTTTTACGCACGATGTGATGCGGCGGTTTTTGCAGCAACTTGGCCATGTGCGCGGCAACGAGATTTATTTATATAATTTGAACGGCGGGCTGATTTATGAATCACCGCCTTCAAAATATCGCGCGAATGAAAATCCGCCGCAATGGTTTTCTAACATGCTCGACCCGCACGAAAAATCTGTGACGCGGTTTATTCATTACGGCAAGTTATATATAGCGCCTAATCCAGCGGGGGGCATTCGCGAGGCTTGGGGTAAAATGAAAACCTTATTTTGGGTGGGTTTGGCGTTTTTCGTGTTGTTAAACGCGGTGGTATATTGGATGCTTGGCCACTGGCTGCAGCCCTTGCGACCCATGCTAAAAGCCATTAACAAGATGGAACATGGCGATTTAAGTACGCGTTTGCCCAATTTTGATTTGCCCGAGTTTGATCGCATCGGACACAGCTTAAATCGTATGGCAGAATCGCTGGCGGCGGAGCGGCAATTGGAAGAAAATCGCCAGCTTACCGCGCTCATTCAAAGCCATATTGAAGAAGAACGCAGAAGCTTAGCGCGCGAGCTGCACGATGGGCTTGGCCAATATGTCACAGCGATTAAAACTTTTGCGGTGGCGATTGCCAATAAAACTGAGAAAAAATCGCCCGATATTTCCAGCCACGCCCAAACCATTGCCGCCGCCGCTAACCATATTTATGACGGTATGCACGATATTATTCGTCAGTTACGGCCTGGTTCTTTGGATAATTTAGGTTTAAGCGAAACGCTGCGCGATATGGTGAATCACACACAAAAACAATATCCTAATTTAAAAGTAAGCTTAGATTTAGCGGGAAAATTAGATGGTTTAGGCGAGAATTTGAATATCAATCTTTACCGTATTGTGCAAGAATCCATTAATAACGCCATTAAACATGCGGAGGCAAAAAACATTGCCATTAAACTGACCGCGACCAAAACTGGCGCGCTTCAGCTTACGATAAAAGATGACGGACTCGGCATGGATATTGACGCCGTGGATCATACCAACCATTTTGGCTTGCTCGGCATGCGCGAGCGCGTGCAAAGCTTTAAAGGCAGTTTTAGTGTCGATTCTGAACCAAATTCAAAAGTTGGTAATCCAAAATCTAGTAACCCGGGTACAACGATTTACATTAATATTCCGCAAGCAATAGTGAAAGAGGACCAAGCAGGATGAGTCAAATCAATGTAATGCTAGTGGATGACCATGCCGTGGTGCGCATGGGGTTTAAAATGCTGCTGGAATCGGCTTCGGATATCAAAGTGATCGCCGAGGCAGAAAATGGTGAAACCGCCATTAAATCCTATATGGAGCATAAGCCGCATGTGGTGGTGATGGATATTACCATGCCAGGCATGGGCGGGCTGGAGGCGATTGAGCGCATTTTAGCCAAAGATAGCAACGCGAAAATTCTGGTGCTTTCTGCGCACGAAGATTCGGTGCACCCTAAGCGGGTGTTGAATGCTGGGGCGATGGGTTATTTAACCAAACGTAGCGCGGCTGAGGAAATGATTAAAGCGATTCACCAAGTGGCGAGCGGTAAAAAATATATCGAAGCGGGCGTGGCGCAACAAATGGCGATTCAGCAACTATCTGGCGATCAAAGCCCGGTAGATGTGTTGAGCGAGCGCGAATTTGAAGTGTTTATGTCGTTGGCAAAAGGTAAAACCACGAATGAAATTGCGGAGGGTTTGTTTTTAAGCCCGCGTACTGTCGGCACGCATTTGTACAATATTAAGCAGAAATTAAATGCACAAAACTCGGCAGAGATTGCGCTGATTGCCATGCGGAGTGGCTTGTTAGAACCATAAGTTTAGCGGATTGCTTGAGCCTTAAATGCCACTTTTTCTTCACTGGCTTTATATCGCGCAATATTAAGTTCACCCGGGCTTGCCAGCTCCACCATTGCAGTTGCGCCGCTTGGCAATTTGCCAAATTCTGGCGGAATTAAAAAAGTAATTATTTTTTTGTCTTTTTGAATAACGCCTGTCCCAACATGCCAATTTCGCCATTCTCGCTTTGGCGGCAAACTGGTGGAACCCATCAAGCGCGCATTTTCGTAAACCGCATTTTTTTCTTCACCAATCAGCAAATTAAATAGCTCAACTCGCACCAATTGATTGCCTTGCACAATGGCAACGGGCGTTTCAACTTCAACATTTTCTTCTGGTAATGGCTCTGCAATTGGCACTAAAGGCTTAAAGCTAAATGTGGCCATCGCGTAGGTGACATCATCCACTTCTACATTCTCGGGGTTTTTAGTTCGTAGCGCTGCGCTGCTAGCCGTTGTGCCGGGAAGCGTTGCACTAGGTGCTGCTAGTTCTTCTTGCCGCCTGACATTAAAAGGGTCGCGATTGCTTTGCGTTTGATCTTCGTCCACGTCCATAGCTCTAGCCATGGTTTTATCGACCACACTGGTAGCGATAGAGCGCGCAATTTGCTGTGCAATTGTGCCGCCAAGGCAACCGCTCAGCAGGCAAGCTAGTGCAAATAATGCGATATATCTAAAAGTTATAACAAACTTAGCCATTAAAACTAACCTTGCGTTTATAACGCGGAAAGTCCAGATTACTGCTAACTTATTGAAATGTAAAGTGCTTTGTGTGGATTATTTGGCAGGACCACATTATTTTGTGGTTTGCGTTGAATTGTTTGTTGCGTTAATGCTAATAATGCCGCTTAAGATAATTAAACCAATCGCTAACCATTCTGAGGCGGAAAGCTGCTCTTGCCACAGCAAAACGCCGAATAAGCTAGCAAGTACAACGGTTACATAAGCCAAGCTCGCCACCGTGAGCGTATTGCCAGTGCGGTAAGCGCGCGTCATCGCGAGTTGCGCAATCGTCGCAGAAACGCCCAAACCCAATAGCAGCGGTAAATCTTGCCAAATTAAAGGTGTGAAATGCTCTAAAAGCATCCACGCGCCCGCGCCAATACTGGAGACGAGTGTAAAGTAAAACACCGTGCGCCAATCGGGCTCGCTTACGTTTCCCAATTGTTTTACGTGAATATAAGCTAATGCAGCACCCACGCCAGAAGCCAATCCCAGCGCGCCTGCCAGAGCATCTTCATTTTGCATGGTTGGCTTTAATAGCAGCACAACGCCAATAAAACCCAGCACCACGGCAATATATAAGGTATTGCGAGGTTTCTCATGCAACAAAAACGGCATAAAAAGCGCTAAAAATAAGGGCGAGGTATAGTTGAGCGTAATCGCGGTAGCCAGCGGCAAGTGTGCGATGGCGTAGAAAAATAGCACCAGAGAAATAAATCCCACCACAGCTCGTGACATTTGCTTGACCATGACTGGCGTTTTTAGCGGTAATTTTTTGGCAAAAATGTAAGCGTAAATTGCCAGCAAACCAAACACAGAACGGTAAAACACCAGTTCTGCGCTGCTAAATTTAGCCGCACCAATTTTTACCAGTGTGCCCATAATCGCAAAGCCCAGCGCGGCGACTAGCATCCATAAGCTCTTTAGGTTAGGTAGTTTCATTTAAAATCATCTTTCAAGCGCTTCGCTTCGTTGCGCGGTGCTCGCAAACTCGCCTATACACAACATATGTCTTCGTTTTCTGCGCGCCGTGCGCCTCGCGCTGCATCTTGAAATTTTGATTTTTTAACCATAGCTTGATTTTGCCTTAGAGGTGCTGAATTGCAAAGTTAAATCGCCAAATATACCAAACTGGCCAAATCGGGTACACTTTATTTAAATTTAATAAAAATCAGGGATAAAAAATGGCAGAAAACACACAGCAAAAGCACACGCCGATTGTGTTTCAAGGCAAAATTTCGGAATATTTTGGTATTTGGATTGTGAACTTATTACTTAGCATTGTCACTTTGGGAATCTACTCGGCTTGGGCCAAAGTGCGCCGCAAAAAATACTTTTATAACAACACTTTAATCGATAATGTCGGCTTTGATTACCACGCCAATCCAAAAGCGATTTTAAAAGGCCGCATCATCGCGGTTGCGCTTTTTGCGCTGTATGCCTACGGCAAAGCCAGCAGCCCAATATTGGCGGGTGCTGTGCTGTTGCTATTTATAATCGCGTTGCCTTGGTTGGTGGTGCGCGGCTCCATTTTTAATGCGCGCAACACTAGCCATCGCGGCTTGCGCTTCGATTTTGTTGGCACATTGCGGCAAGCAGCGCGCGTGTATTTCAAGTTACCGTTATTTACAGGCTTGACGCTGGGTGCAATGGCACCTTACGCTGCGCACGAGCGCAAGCAATTTATTGTGAATAATCATCGTTTTGGCTTAAGCCAATTTGACATGAACCGCGTAGTGAAAGGCTTTTACAAAGTGTATTTAATCGTTTTTATCGTGCCATTTATCGGCATTTTGGCAGCGATTGCAATTCCTGCTTATCAAGCTTACGTGACTAAAGCCAAAGCTGCAGCACAATATACGCAATTGACAATTCCCAATGTGCAAGCGTTTACGCCAATTAACACCCACATGATTTTGGCCGCTAATGAAGCGCCAATTGAACAGGCGGCAGAAGTTGCTGAACCAGTAGAAATGACCGCTGAAGAAGAAAAAGCGCTGGAAGAAATGATGAAACAGCAGCAAGAAAAAGCCACAGAAGACAAAATGAAAGAATGGCTTACCAGCCCTTTGGCGTGGCTGATAGGCTTGGGTGGCTTGTTGCTTTACGGCTTCTTTATTTTTGGTTTTTTGGCCTATTTTCAAGCACGTATTGGCAATTTAATTTGGAACAACACGACGCTGGATAAGTTATCTTTCAAAAGCAGTTTGCGTGCGCGTGATTTCTTTTGGTTGTATTTCTCTAACATGGTGGCAATTATGCTGACATTCGGTTTGGCCACGCCGTGGGCGCAAATTCGCATGGCGAAATATCGCACTTCAAAATTGCAAATTATTGGCGATGTCGATTTCGACCAATTTGTCGGCGATAAAAAAGCCGAAGTGAAAGCGACTGGCGAAGAAATTGCTGATATGTTTGATGTTGACTTATCTTTTGGTTAAAGAAGAGTGAGTTTTCAAGCCGATTATTTTGACGGAATCAGTGCGCGAAACACTCTAGCATTGGTGAGGGTTACAGGGAAGTTTAAACAAATTTCATTTGATGTTAATGGCGAAACACTGACGTTTAATTTTGCCGATTTGCATGCGCAATCCAAATTAGGTTCAGCCAAACGTTTGATAGATTTGCCCAACGGCGGCAGGCTGGAAGCACTTGATATTTCTGAGCTCGAATCTGCCATGCCTTCCAAAAAAAGTGCATTTTGGCGCGGCATGCATTATTTAGAAAATCATCTTGGTTGGGTGTTGGTGTCACTCGTGCTAACCATTTTTGTGGGTTGGATGTTTTTGCAATTTGGCGTGCCCAAGTTGGCTGAATATGTGGCAAAAGCTACGCCGCCAGCGATGGAAGAAAAGCTTGGCGAGCACGCTCTGCAAGGTTTGGACAGCCAATTTGGCTACTTTTCGCCGAGTAAAGCCGACCCTGTGCGCAAGGCCAGCATTGATTTTGCGCTTAAAAAATTATGTTTGGCCTTAAAAGATTGCCCGAAATATCGGCTGGAATTTCGCGCCGGCGGCATGATAGGCGCCAATGCATTTGTGCTGCCCGGCGGCATTATGGTGGTGACCGATGAAATCATTACTTTGTCGAAAAATGACACTGAAATTATCGCCGTTTTGGCGCACGAACTTGGCCATGTAAAGCAGCGTCACGCATTTCGGCAAAGTTTGCAAGGCGTGCTTTCTGGCCTGATTTTAGCTGCGATTACGGGCGATGTCAGCTCGGTAGGCTCTGGGTTGCCAGCGGTATTGATGCAATTGCGTTACTCGCGCGAGCACGAGTTGGAGGCTGATGGTTTTGCGCTGAATGCGCTGCAAAAAGCCTGTTTGCCGCCGAAAGCATTTGCGGATATTTTGCAGCGTTTGCAGAATCAAGCGCTTGGAGATGAGAAAAAAGCTGCACCTGATAAAACCACCAAAACAACGCTTCCGCAACAAGAGTCTGACATGGTAAGCGAAATGCTGGCAACGCACCCAGATACACAAGCGCGTATTAAGCCGTTTTTAGCGGCTAAGCAAAATTGTAATTAGGCGCAAGTTTTGCGCGCAAAATCTTGCTAAATCGCGGCTTTTGCGCTAATCTCACAGCTAATTAAATCAGTAAAATTTATTTAGGAGCGTTCGCAATGAAAAATCCATTAGAATCAGTGACAGGCACGATTATTTCTGGGCTAATACTGACGGTAGTATTGGTGTGTTTTTTGAATAATTTCTTAGCAGCAGGAGTTTAACATGGACGCTTTATTGCCGGGTTTAGTACGTTGGGGTCATATTGTTGCTGGTATTTGTTGGATTGGTTTGTTGTACTATTTTAATTTGGTGCAAATGGCTGCACTTAAAGACGCTGGCGCAGATGGTACAGCAGCTGGTATCACCAAACACGTAGCGCCACGCGCACTGTTGTGGTTCCGCTGGGCGGCAGTTGCCACATGGATTTTGGGCATTGGTTTGCTATGCACGCTGGGCGACAAAGGCGGCGACGTGATTCACAAAGCATTCACCTTGCAAGCGCCGTACGCTGGCATTGGTATTGGTGCATGGTTGGGCACGATTATGCTGATTAATGTGTGGCATTTTATTTGGCCAAATCAAAAGAAAATTTTGGGTATTGTGCCAGCCACGGATGACCAGAAAGCTAAAGCGCGTCGCGTGGCGATGCTGGCTTCTCGCACGAATATGATGTTGTCACTACCGATGCTGTATTTTATGGCGAACGGGTTTAGCCACGGCATCGCATAGTTTTAGGTCGCTTTTGAATAACGGCGGCGTTAGTCGCCGTTTTTCTTTTTAGGTTTAGAGTAAATTTATGTCGCGTTTGATGAATACGTATAACAGCCAACCCATTTCCTTCGTTAAAGGCGAGGGCGTGTGGCTGTTTGATGCTGATGGTAACAAATATCTTGATGCGCTAGCTGGTGTAGCGGTGAATGGGCTAGGTCACGCACACCCAAAATTGGTTGCGGCCATCAGTGCCCAAGCGGCAAAATTGATTCATGTTTCCAATATTTACCACATTGCAGAACAAGAAGCTTTGGCAGGTAAATTAGCCGATATTTCAGGTATGGATAAAGTGTTTTTTTGCAACTCAGGTTGCGAGGCGAATGAAGCTGCGATTAAACTGGCGCGGCTTTATGGGCATAACAAAGGCATCGAAGCACCAGAAATTATTGTGATGGAACGCTCGTTTCACGGCCGTACTATGGCAACACTTTCAGCGACGGGTAACAGAAAAGCACAAGCAGGTTTTGAGCCGCTAGTTTCAGGTTTTATCCGCGTAGCTTATGACGATTTAGAAGCAATTAAACAAATCGCTTCGCGCAAAAATAACGTGGTAGCGATTTTGGTTGAGCCTGTGCAAGGCGAGGGCGGCGTGCATATTCCAGCCGATATGGCGGCGTATTTACAAGGCTTGCGCAAAGTATGCGACGATAATGGCTGGTTGATGATGTTAGACGAAGTGCAAAGTGGCATTGGCCGCACGGGCACTTGGTTTGCGTTTCAGCATACGAGCATGGTGCCAGATGTGATGACATTGGCGAAGGGCTTGGGCTCTGGTGTGCCGATTGGCGCGTGCGTGGCTAAAGGCGCGGCAGCCGAGACATTTACGCCAGGTAAACACGGCTCTACCTTTGGCGGCAATCCCTTGGCAACTACGGCGGGCTTGACAACTTTAAACGTAATTGCACAAGAAAAATTGCGCGAAAATGCGCAAAAAATGGGCGACTTAATTTGCAATAGCCTGCGAGCCGCATTAAATGGACTTGCCAGCGTAGTGGTGATTCGTAATGCGGGTTTGATGATTGGTATTGAGCTGGATAGGCCATGCGCCGATTTAGTGAAAATGGCTTTAGAAAACAAGCTGTTAATTAACGTAACGGCCGAAAAAGTGGTGCGTTTATTGCCGCCTTTGGTAATCAATGAAACAGAGGCTAATGATTTGGCAATGCGCTTGGCGGTTTTGATTAAGACGTTTTTAAATAAGTAGATATGGCTTTAATAAAACATTTTTTGCAGTTTAACGATTTAACGACCGATGAGTTAAATTATATTTTCGCGCGCGCCGCGTGGATTAAGGCGCAGTTTAAGGCTTACAAGCAATATTGGCCGTTGCAAGACCGCAGCTTGGTGATGATTTTTGAAAAAGCCAGCACGCGGACTAGATTGTCATTTGAGGCGGGCATGCAGCAATTGGGCGGCGCAGCGATATATTTGAACACACAAGATTCGCAACTCGGCCGCGGAGAGCCAGTGGAAGACGCCGCGCAAGTGATTTCGCGCATGTCGGATATTGTGATGATTCGTACCTTTGAGCAGGAAATTATCGAGCGCTTTGCTGCCAATTCGCGCGTGCCAGTGATTAACGGCCTCACCAATGAATATCACCCCTGCCAAATTTTGGCAGATATTTTTACTTTTATTGAACACAGAGGCTCGATTAAAGGCAAAACTGTGGCTTGGATAGGCGACAGCAATAACGTGTGCAACACCTGGTTACAAGCTGCAGAAATGCTGGACTTTAATGTGCATGTCTCAACGCCGCCAGGCTACGAAGTAGAGCCAGAACGCGCCAATTTATATGGGCATGACCATTTTGAAACGTTTGCCGATCCCATGGATGCCGCACATGGTGCCGATTTAGTCACCACAGATGTATGGACCAGCATGGGTTTTGAGGCAGAAAATGAAGAGCGTAAGCGCGACTTTGCTGATTGGCAGGTGGATGCAGACATGATGCGCGCAGCCAATAAAGACGCGCTATTCATGCACTGTTTGCCCGCACACCGTGGCGAAGAAGTGGCTAGCGACGTGATTGACGGCGCACAATCGGTGGTGTGGGATGAAGCAGAGAACCGCTTGCATGTGCAAAAAGCGTTAATGGAATATTTATTATTAGGTAAAGTTTAGGTTTGGAAAAAGTATGAGTACTAAAATTAAAAACGTGAAAAAAGTTGTTTTAGCCTATTCGGGCGGCCTCGATACTTCGGTGATTTTGAAGTGGCTCCAAGACGAGTACAAATGCGAGGTTGTAACGTTTACTGCCGATTTAGGTCAAGGTGAAGAGCTGGAGCCAGCGCGTGCCAAAGCAAAATCGGCAGGCGTAAAAGAAATTTATATCGATGATTTGCGCGAAGAGTTTGTGCGCGATTTCGTCTTCCCTATGTTTCGCGCTAACACGGTGTACGAAGGCGAATATTTGCTTGGCACATCAATCGCGCGGCCGTTAATCGCTAAGCGCTTAATTGAAATTGCGCGCGACACTAATGCTGATGCGATTTCACACGGTGCGACAGGCAAGGGTAACGACCAAGTGCGTTTTGAGCTGGGCGCGTACGCCTTAAACCCGAATATTCACATCATCGCGCCTTGGCGGGAGTGGGATTTGCTCAGTCGTGAAAAACTCATGAGCTATGCTGAAAAGCACGGCATTCCTGTCGATATGAAACACAAGCAAGGCGGCAGCCCTTACAGCATGGACGCTAATTTACTACACATTAGTTTCGAAGGCCGTCATTTAGAAGACCCAGCAGCCGAAGCTGAAGAATCGATGTGGCGCTGGAGCGTTTCGCCCGAAGCCGCACCAGATGCGGCGGAGTACTTGGATATTGAATATGTGAATGGCGACCCAGTTGCGCTAAATGGCGAAGCGATGAAGCCACACGAGTTACTTGCACGCTTGAATAAACTCGGTGGTAAACACGGTATTGGTAGGCTTGATTTGGTTGAAAATCGCTACGTCGGCATGAAATCACGCGGTTGCTACGAAACACCTGGGGGTACCATTATGCTTAAAGCGCATCGGGCGATTGAATCTATAACACTAGATCGAGAAGTTGCGCATTTAAAAGACGATTTGATGCCGCGCTACGCTAGTATGATTTACAACGGCTATTGGTGGAGCCCAGAGCGTTTGGCGCTGCAAGCTTTGATTGACCATACGCAAAAAAGCGTGAATGGTTGGGTGCGTTTAAAATTGTACAAAGGCAACGTGATTGTGGCGGGGCGCGATAGCAAAACGGATTCGCTGTTTGATTCATCCATCGCCACGTTTGAAGATGACAAAGGCGCGTACGATCAAAAAGACGCGGGCGGCTTTATTAAACTCAACGCGCTTAGAATGCGTATTGCCGCTAATTTGAAACATAGAAAAAAGTAACTTAAAGCCTTATAAAACAACATCATGCAACGCAACATTACAGCTTACGATTCAACCTTACGAGACGGCGCGCAGGCGCAGGGCATCTCGTTTACGGTTGAAGATAAGCTGAAAATTGTTGAGCGTTTGGATGCGTTGGGCATTGGCTATATTGAAGCGGGCAATCCAGGATCGAACCCAAAAGACTTGGTGTTTTTTGAGCGCGCGCGTGCGTTAAAATTGAAACACGCCAAAATTATTGCCTTTGGCGCAACGCGCAAACCCAACATTAGCGCGGCTGCTGACAATAATTTGCAATCATTGTTATTGGCTAAAACGCCTGCGGTGGCAATTTTTGGCAAAAGTTGGGATTACCAAGTCACCGAAATTTTGCGCACGACTTTGAACGAAAATTTGGCCATGATTGGCGATAGCATTGTGTTTTTAAAAGCGCAAGGCAAAGAAGTGGTGTTTGACGCTGAACATTTTTTTGATGGCTACAAAGCCAATCCAGAATACGCACTAAACACGCTGCAAGCCGCCGTCAATGCGGGTGCGGACGTGTTGTGCTTGTGCGATACCAATGGTGGCACTTTTCCAGATGAAGTGTTTAGCATTACGCAAACAGTGGTTGAGCGTTTCAACGTTCAGGTGGGCATTCATTGCCATAACGATTGCTAAATGGCAGTGGCGAACTCCGTCGCGGCGGTGAAAGCAGGCGCAGTGCAAGTGCAAGGCACAATTAACGGCATCGGCGAGCGTTGCGGCAACGCCAATTTGTGTTCAATTATTCCGAACGTGCAATTAAAGCTGGGTTTAAGCTGCATTCCAAAAGAAAATATGGCGGATTTAGCATCCGCCGCGCGCTTTGTGAGTGAAGTCGCGAACATGATGTTTAATGATAAGGCTGCGTATGTCGGGCACGATGCCTTCTCGCACAAGGGCGGCATGCACATTGACGCGGTGACCAAGAACCCGATTTCGTATGAACATATTAATCCAGAGTTAGTCGGCAATACGCGGCACATTTTGGTGTCAGAGGTGGCTGGACGCAGTGCGCTGTTGGCCAAGATTAATGCGGTGGACGCGGCATTGACCAAAGACTCAATTGAAACGAAACGCATACTTGAGCATCTAAAATCATTAGAGAACGATGGTTACCAATTTGAAAGCGCGGAGTCTTCGTTTGATTTGCTGATACACAAGCAACTAGGCCGCTTTCAGCCATTTTTTGAGCTGAATGAATATACAGTGAGCGTGCAAGAGTTTTCTGAAAGTCGCAGCAATAACGCCGTGGCTAAAGTAAAAATTACCGTGGCAGGTCAAATGGAAAGCGTTAGCGCAGAAGGTGATGGCCCGGTGAATGCGCTGGATATTGCGATACGCAAAGCGCTAGCGCGTTTTTACCCGCAAATAAGCGAGGTAAAGCTGATTGATTACAAAGTGCGCGTGCTGGATTCGGACAAAGCCACCGCCGCCAAAGTGCGTGTGCTGATTGAATCGGCTGATCAAAATAGCAGTTGGACGACGATTGGCGTTTCTACCGATATTATCGACGCATCTTGGCGCGCCTTGTGTGACGCCATTGAATACAAGCTATTGCAAGATTCGCAAGCGGTTGGCCGCAAAGCATTTGCATAAATAGATTACATAAAAGGAAACAGCATGGCAGCAGGCAATTTAAAAGCAAACACCCTTTACGATAAATTATGGGATACGCATGTGGTGCATGTGGATACAGACGGCACCAGCCTCATTTATATCGACCGTCATTTGGTACACGAAGTCACCAGCCCGCAAGCGTTTGAAGGCTTACGCTTGGCGAATCGCAAACCTTGGCGCAGCAACACCATTGTGGCGAACCCTGACCATAACACGCCGACTAAAAATTGGGATAAAGGGATTGAAGACCCAATTTCGCGCTTGCAAGTGGAAACGCTAGACGACAACATTAAAGAAACTGGCGCGCTGGTTTACTTTCCGTTTAAGCACGCCAATCAAGGCATTATTCACGTTATCGGCCCAGAGCAAGGCACGACCCTGCCTGGCATGACGGTGGTGTGCGGCGATAGCCATACCTCTACGCATGGCGCATTTGGTGCCTTGGCGCATGGTATTGGTACGTCAGAAGTTGAGCATGTGTTAGCAACACAAACTTTAATTGCTAAAAAATCTAAAAATATGTTGGTGCGCGTGGATGGCAAATTGGGTGCTGGCATCACTGCTAAAGACGTGGCTTTAGCCATTATCGGTAAAATCGGCACGGCAGGCGGAAATGGTTTTGCGATTGAGTTCGGTGGCGAAGTGATTCGCGCGCTTTCAATGGAAGGCCGCATGACTGTTTGCAATATGGCGATTGAAGCAGGCGCGCGCGCAGGCATAATCGCGCCAGACAGCAAAACAGCCGAATATTTAAAAGGTCGCCAATACGCGCCAAAAGGCGCAAATTGGGATAAAGCTGTGGCTTATTGGAGCACCTTAAGCAGCGATGTCGATGCGAAATTTGATAGCGTAGTTGAGCTTAAAGGCGCAGAGATTGCCCCGCAAGTCACTTGGGGCACCTCGCCAGAGCAAGTATTGCCGATTGGCGGGCGTGTGCCAGATCCCGCGCTAGAGAAAGATGCAACCAAACGTACTAGTATCGAAAATGCATTGAAATACATGGGGTTAACCGCCAATACGCCGATTGACGAAATTAAGCTCGATAAAATATTTATCGGTTCTTGCACCAACTCGAGAATAGAAGATTTACGCGCAGCTGCTGTGGTGGCAAAAGGCAAAAAAGTGGCTGATTCTATTCAATTGGCAATGGTAGTGCCGGGCTCCGGCATGGTTAAGCGTCAAGCGGAAGAAGAAGGTTTAGATAAAATTTTCTTAGACGCTGGTTTTGAGTGGCGCGAGCCTGGTTGCAGCATGTGCTTGGCTATGAATGCCGATAGACTTAGCCCAGGCGAGCGCTGCGCTTCTACATCTAACCGTAATTTTGAAGGTCGCCAAGGCCAAGGTGGCCGTACGCACTTAGTCAGCCCAGCCATGGCTGTCGCTGCGGCAATTGCAGGCCATTTTGTTGATGTGCGTAACGTTTAATTTAGGAATAACTTAGGATTAGACTTAGGATATAAAATCATATGAAAGCATTTACCCAATTAAACGGCTTGGCTTGCCCGATTGATCGCGCCAATATAGATACTGATGCGATTATTCCAAAACAGTTTTTAAAAAGCATCAAGCGTTCTGGCTTTGGCCCTTATTTGTTTGATGAATGGCGTTATACCAACCATGGCGAGCCAGGCATGGATTGTACTAATCGGCCATTAAATCAAGACTTTGTACTCAACCAATCTCGTTATAAAGGCGCACAAATCATGTTGGCGCGCGAAAATTTTGGTTGCGGTTCAAGCCGCGAACACGCACCGTGGGCGATTGAAGATTACGGCTTTCGTGTGATTATTGCGCCAAGCTTTGCCGATATCTTCTTTAATAACTGCTACAAAAATGGCATGTTACCAATCGTTGCTAGCCATGCAGTTGTGGATAAGTTATTTAAAGAATGTGAAGCCAATATTGGTTACAGTTTAAATGTCGATTTAGCGTCGCAAACAGTGACACTGCCATCTGGCGAATCTTTTAGTTTCGAAATAAATGCTACATCTAAGCATAACTTACTCAATGGCTTAGATGAAATTGGCTTAACGCTAATGCATTCTGATGAAATCAAAAAATTTGAAACAAAACATCAAGCTACGCAACCTTGGTTGTTTACTTAGGCTTTTTACTTAAATATATAAAAATAGGGAATTTTGAATGAAAATCGCAGTGTTGCCAGGTGACGGCATTGGTCCAGAAATTATGGCGCAAGCCATGCGTGTATTAAACGTATTAAAAAAAGAAGGTATGCCTTTTGAGTTTATAGAAGCACCATTAGGCGGTCAAGCTTACGACCAATACGGTCATCCTTATCCAGAATTTACACAAAAAATCTGCCGTGATGCTGATGCGGTATTACTAGGCGCCGTTGGCGGCCCGCAATACGATAACTTAGATCGTCCTCTAAGACCTGAAAGAGGTTTATTGGGTATTCGCAAAGATTTAGGCTTGTTTGCTAACTTGCGACCAGCTGTGTTGTACCCTGAGCTTGGAAATGCGTCTACATTAAAGCCAGAAGTAGTGTCTGGCTTAGATATTATGATTGTGCGCGAATTAACGGGTGACATCTATTTTGGCCAGCCACGGGGCATGCGTGTGAACGAAAATGGTGAGCGTGAAGGCTTTAATACCATGGTGTATATGGAATCCGAAGTGCGTCGTATTGCACATGTGGCGTTTGGTATCGCCATGAAGCGCCAGAAAAAATTGTGTTCTGTGGATAAAGCAAACGTACTAGAAACTACCGAATTTTGGAAAGAAATCGTCATTGATGTGGCTAAAGAGTATCCTGAAGTAGCGCTAACGCACATGTACGTGGATAACGCTGCCATGCAGTTGATTCGCAACCCGAAACAATTTGATGTGATGGTGACAGGCAATATTTTTGGCGATATTTTAAGTGATGAAGCGTCTATGCTTACGGGTTCGATTGGCATGCTGGCATCAGCTTCACTTAACGAGACTAAAAAAGGCCTGTACGAACCTTCGCACGGCTCTGCACCTGATATCGCGGGTAAAAACTTGGCTAATCCAATAGCCACAATTCTTTCGACCGCTATGATGTTGCGTTATACTTTTGATAGCGAAGCAGCAGCACAACGCATTGAAAACGCGGTGAAAAAAGTATTAGCGGCAGGGTATCGTACAGGTGACATTTTTGAAGCGGGAACCAAAAAAGTATCATGTAGCGAAATGGGCGACCAAATTGTGGCTGCGATGTAATTTAGAATAAACGCTTAGCGTAAACTACAAATAGTTAAAATAAATTTAGAGGATAAAAAATGGCACAATTTGACAATGTAAGTGTAAAGAAAAAAGCCAATGTGTATTTTGATGGCAAATGCGTCAGCCACACTGTGTTGCTGCCAAACGGCACGCGCAGCACGATTGGCGTGATTTTTCCAAGTTCGCTCACTTTTAACACACAAGCACCAGAGTTAATGGAAATTAATTTGGGCAGTTGCAATGTGCGTTTAAAAGGTGAGGAAAACTGGAAAACATACAATGCTGGTGAAAAATTCACCGTGCCAAGTAATTCTTCATTCGATATTGAAGTGACGGAAATGTTGGACTACGTTTGCCACTTTGAGTAGTATAGGCTTGGCTGTGCGGCGTTATTTCGCGCTTAACGTACTAATCGTAATACCTACGCGCTTACGCCTAGCACTACCATCGCTTGAAAATTAGTTAAGGAATTCAATTATGCCAAGTTTTGATATCTCATCAGAAGTAGATAAAGTTGCGCTTAAAAATGCTATTGATACTACAGATAAACAAATCAACAATCGCTATGATTTTAAAGGCACGGCGGCCAAGGTTGAGTTTAACGAAAAAGATAATATTATTACCATTCATGGCGATAATGATTTTCAGCTTGACCAAGTGAAAGATATTTTGCTGCCAGCGATGGAGAAAAAAGAACCTGATTCGACTAAGCGACTCGAGCACAAGGATGTGCAAAAAGTCGGTGGTAATAAGGTGAAGCAAGAGCTGAAAATTCGCGCGGGTATTGATTCTGATTTGGCAAAGCGTATTGTGAAACTGATTAAAGATTCTGGCCTGAAAGTACAGGCTAGCATTCAAGGGGATGAAGTGCGTGTGAATGGCGCAAAACGTGATTTGTTGCAAGAGGCGATTGCGTTTTGTAAGAAAAATGTGACGGATTTTCCGCTACAATTTGGCAATTTTCGTGATTAATAAACTTTAAGGAAATTTTATGAATAAAATCATCGCATTGGTAATATGCGCTTTTGTACTAGCGGGCTGCAATACGGTACACGGTGTTGGCCAAGATGTTGAAAAAGCAGGCGAGGCAATTAAAAAATCGACCCAATAAAATATAAATTATTGTAGGAAATAATGATGTTAAAAGTAGGATTCGTAGGTTGGCGTGGCATGGTGGGCAGTGTGCTCATGCAGCGCATGATGGAAGAAAATGATTTTGCGGATATTGAGCCGCAATTTTTCACGACTTCGCAAATTGGTGGAGCTGCGCCGAACGTGGGCAAGGACGCGCCTGCACTGAAAGATGCCAACGACATTGCCGAACTGCAAAAAATGGACATCATCGTTACTTGCCAAGGTGGCGATTATACCAGTGAAGTATTTCCCAAAATAAAAACCGCAGGTTGGGCTGGACATTGGGTGGATGCAGCTTCTACGCTTAGAATGAACGCCGACGCGGTGATTATTCTTGATCCTGTGAATATGCACGTCATTGAAAATGCGCTGCACCAAAAAGGAAAAGATGGGCGTGGCAAAATATGGGTGGGTGGCAATTGCACGGTTTCGTTAATGCTAATGGCATTAAATGGTTTGTTTGAGGCAGATTTAGTCGAATGGGCGACTTCGATGACTTACCAAGCGGCTTCTGGCGCGGGTGCACAAAACATGCGCGAACTACTCAATCAAATGGGTGAAGCGCATCGTGTTGCGAGCGAGTTTTTGAAAGATCCAGCCTCGGCAATTTTGGATATTGACCGCGAGGTGGCGGGTACTTTGCGCGATGCTACATTTCCAACTGCGAATTTTGGAGTGCCGCTGGCGGGCAGCTTGATTCCATGGATAGACAGCGATTTGGGTAATGGCCAAAGTAAAGAGGAATGGAAAGGCGGCGCGGAGACCAATAAAATATTGGGTCGCGAGACGAATCCAATTCCAATCGATGGCTTGTGCGTGAGGATTGGCGCCATGCGTTGTCATTCTCAAGCCATGACCATAAAGCTTAAAAAAGACGTGCCACTCGACGAAATCAGCCAAATGTTGGCTGAGGCGAACGAGTGGGCGAAAGTTGTGCCCAACGAGCGTCAAGCCAGCATGCGCGAGCTCACCCCAGCGGCAGTAACAGGTAAACTAAATGTGCCAGTCGGGCGTTTACGTAAGCTAAATATGGGCGACGATTATTTATCGGCATTTACCGTCGGCGACCCATTATTATGGGGTGCTGCAGAGCCGTTGCGCCGCATGCTACGGATATTGATTGCACAATAATACGCTTGGGTTTTGTGATAAACGTTGAAAAAAACCAACACTATTCACTTACAATCACATAGCTACATAATATAATGTGCATTATGAGCTTGCAACTCTAACTGATTGATGTTATTTTTATTATTGCAATATTTTAGTATATTAAGGGTGGGATAGTGCATAACTCAAAATTAAAGCGAATAAGCGTAGCCTTATGCATGGCTTTAGTGCCAATTTCAGTGTTTGCGGCGGGGCTGGGCAAGCTCAATGTCATGTCAGGCTTGGGCGAGCCACTAAAAGCAGATATTGAATTAATATCAGTCACCCCTGAAGAGTTAAGTAGTATTACTGCGGCGATTGCTTCAGAAGAAGCTTACGCAACGCAAGGAATTGAAAAACCAGCTTCTCACAATACTATCAAAGTAGATGTTAGTAAAAATGCTGCTGGCGCACCCATATTAAAATTAAAATCGGCTCAACCTATCAGTGAGCCGTTTTTGGATATGCTCATTCAAGTAGATTGGGCTTCTGGCCGCTTATTGCGCGAATATACCGTTTTGCTTGATCCACCTGGTTACACAGGTGAGGCTGATTCTAATGCACAAACCGCACAAGCACCCGTTATTAAAGCGGGCGATGGCATGCCTAGTGATGCTGGCTCGATAAAAAGTGACACAACGAGCGGCGAAGCAATGGTCAGCTCGGCTCCACCAGTTTCAAAAAAAGCCAGCAAGCGTAGTAAAGCTAAGCCAGTTGAGGATGTGATGCCGGCTGGTGATGCAACAGGCCAAGAACACTTAACACAAAGCGGCGACACTTTAGCAAAAATAGCACGTGAAATGAAGCCAGAAGGCGTGAGTCTTGAGCAAATGCTGGTAGGCTTATATCAAACGAATCCAGACGCGTTTCAAGGTGGCAACATGAATCGTCTAAAGGTGGGTCAAATCATTCGTCCACCTTCAGAAGAAGCTTTAAATGCGATTACACGCAAAGAAGCGTCAAGTGAAATCAAGGTGCAAACAGCTGACTGGAACGCTTACCGCAATAAATTAGCCGGTATGGTGGCAGATGCAGCGCCAAGTGATACGGAAGCCAGCACACAATCGGCTGGAGGTAAAATCAAAAGTGCGGCAGAAGACAAGTCTATTCCTGCCGCAACGGGCCCCAAAGATGTTGTAAAGCTATCTGCAGGTGATGCAGCGGCAGCAAAAGCTGATGCTGCGAATGTGAAATCTTTACAAGAGAAAATTTCTGCGCTACAAGAAGAGGCAACCGCACGCGAAAAAAGCGTAAAAGAAGCACAAGACAGAACCGCTTCTCTTGAAAAACAAATCGCAGACATGCAAAAACTATTGGCGTTGAAAAATGGCGCCATGTCCGAATTGCAAAAGCAAGCTGAAATGCAGGCTGCGGCTGATAAAACTAAAGCTGAGCAAGCGGCAGAACAGGCTAAAGTAGCGGAGGCCAATGCGGTAAAGCCTCAAGCTGAAGTATCACAAGCTAAACCTATGGAAAGCGCTCCAGCAGCCACGGAGCCACCAAAATCAGAAGCTGCGGCTGAGCCCGTGAAAAAACCAGCAGCAATAGCGCCAGTGCCTGAACTTGCTCCAGAGCAAGGCTTCTTAGGCAGTATGTTAGGTGGCCTGGATTTAGGCATTCTTGCGCCAGCTGGTGGCTTGCTCGCCTTATTGGGCGGTGGTTGGATGTATTTACGCAAAAAACGCGAAAAAAGTTTGGCGGATTTTGAACAAGGCATCATGACATCTGGCGGCTTAAAAGCTAATACGGTATTTGGCAATACGGCTAGCGCCAGTGTGGATACTGGTGATACGTCATTCTTAACCGATTTCTCGCAAAGTGCCAATGGCGGCATGATCGATACCAATGATGTTGATCCAATCGCTGAAGCGGAAGTTTACATGGCTTATGGCCGCGATGCCCAAGCGGAGGAAATCTTAAAAGATGCGATTTCTAAAGAGCCAAAACGCTATGAATTGCACCTAAAATTGCTGGAAATGTATGCCGCTAGTAAAAACATGTCTGCGTTTGAGACGATTTCTGGCGAGCTATATACTACGCTGGGTGCAGAAGATCCAACATGGGCAAAAGTGGCAGAAATTGGTATTAAGTTAGAGCCAAGCAACCCACTTTATCAAGCTAACAGTAGCCCAAGTGGTAGCGGTTCGGCAGGTGCAAGTAATAATCCTGCGGATACAGAAGAAAAATTAGATGCAACCGATTTTTCTGATTCGCCATTAGCAGCAGAAAAAGATTTGGATTTCTCGTTTGATAATGATGCATTGGCGCAAGATTTTGCGCCAACGGGCACGGTTAAAAGCAATGAGCTCGGCATGAGTTTAGATGTGGCTGAAGATGCTGGCCTGAAAGCCAGTATTGAAGCGCCTACTGAGACGACTCAAGATGCTGGCATGTCTTTCGAAATAGATACAAAGGCTGAGCCTGAAACTGTCGTAGTTGCCGACAATTCGGGCGCTATGGAATTTGACATGGGAGACTTGGGCTCGTTTGAAGTCGCTACGCCAGTAGAAGAATCGGTTAAAACAGCCGAAGAATTTGGTAACACCATGCCAGGTCTAGATATTCCTACGTTTGCGGCGCCGCATTTTATGCCAGAAAACGAACAGGCAGATGAATTGCCAAGCTTAGGCGAGGCGACGTCTGAGACATTTGAATTTCCAATGGTAGATGAGACGCCTGCGGAAGGCGTATTAGATATTAGTGATATGGCTGCAGCGTCTGAGCAAAGCACTGGCAACGATTTTAGCTTTGATGTGCACACTATTCAACCAGAAGTGGCGAACTTTAAAGACGCAGATGCGCTTGCACCAAACAAGTTTGATTTGACAACGATTGACCTAGATTTAAATCACAAAGTTGATGGTGCTAGCGATCTGGCAAGCGCAGACAGTGGCTTAAGTTTCGAGACTGAAAGTGCTGACAAGCCTAGCGCATTCGCATCAACAGCAGCTGAACCTATCGAGGTGGATACAAAGCTGGACTTAGTGGTAGCCTATATTGAGATGGATGATAAAGTCGGCGCAAAAGAGCTGCTAGATGAAGTGATGAAAGAGGGCGGCGCGAACCAACGTAAGCGCGCAGAAGGACTTTTGGCGAAATTAGCTTAGTAAGCGTGCAAATAAAAAACCGAGCCTTGGCTCGGTTTTTTATTTGCACTAATAATTTTAGATAAATTCGCATAAAATGTCGCCATGTTCAAAATAAACATCATCACGCAATTGGTCAGTTTTTTTATACTTGCAATAATAGTTAATCAATTGAATTTATACACTTTATCAATCATATTGGCCATTTTTATAGCCATTATTATCTTCACTAAAACCCACCAGTTTTTACGCGCTGTTAAGCGTTTCAAATGGTTCTTTCTGGCGATGATTGTTATTTTTGCATTTAATACACCTGGCGAGCATTTGGCTCAATGGCCGTTTGTCATCAGCCCAACCCATGAGGGCATCACTGCAGGCTTTACGCAAACGCTCAGAATCGTTGTCATGCTCGCTGCTTTGTCATTAATTTTGGCCTCCAACACTAGGCAGCAGCTTATTTCTGGTTTTTATTTTATTTTTTCGCCGCTCAAATATTTGGGTTTAGAAGTGGATCGTTTCGCGGTGAGACTTTGGCTTACCTTGCATTATGTGGAGCTGCAGCGCGACAAAAATGCAAGCCAGGATTTTTTTAGCCGCTTAAATGAAATGACCAATTTAAAATCGAACCAAGAGAATGATAACGTTGAAGTTACATTTAAAGCGCTGCAATTTAATTTACTCGATTACGTAGCCATTGGGCTTTTAATTTTTCTTACATTTATGGTGGTTTTGTAAATGCGCATTGCTTTGGGTGTGGAGTACGACGGTGCGCCTTATTGCGGCTGGCAAAGCCAAACTGGCGGCTGCGGAGTACAGGATTTTTTAGAAAATGCGATTAAAAATATTGCCGAACACGATATACGTATACACGCTGCAGGCCGCACCGATACTGGGGTTCATGCTATGATGCAAGTAGTGCACTTTGATACTGAAACTATTCGCCCAGATAGCGCTTGGGTGCGCGGCGTGAATGCATTTTTGCCTGATAGCATTCGCGTACTTTGGGCAAAAATTGTCGATGATGAATTTCACGCGCGCTTTTCTGCCACGCAACGCAGTTATCAGTATTTGTTGGCGAATAGCGCTACAGGGCCCGCCATAAAAGCGCAGCAGGCGGGTTGGTACCATTTGCCTTTGAGTGTTTCGGCTATGCAAGAAGGTGTCGCGTATTTGCAGGGGGAGCACGATTTTAGCGCCTTTCGCGCCAGTGAGTGCCAAGCGAAATCGCCCATTAAAAATCTGCAAGTTGCCTCTATTAAAGCGCACGGCGAGTTTGTTATTTTTAACTTCTCTGCCAATGCCTTTTTGCAACATCAAGTGCGCAATATGATCGGCGCGCTGATTTATGTCGGCAATGGCAAAAATCCACCTGAATTTATAAAAAATTTACTGGAGCAAAAAGACAGAACATTGTCACCACCCACTTTCTCACCCAATGGCTTGTATTTGGCGGGCGTTGCGTACGATGTGAAATTTAATTTGCCAAGCACGCAGCGTCAACTAACACTTATTTAATGATTAATTTCTATTTTTAATTGCTAAAACAACTGGCCTGCGAACCTTATGGATATTGGGCTGCAGAGCAGCTGTTTTAGTGATTTTTACATGCTTAAATGTAGTAAAACTGCGCCAAATTAACTGACAAGCTTTGGCGTTTCAGTTACCCTTACACCTATGAACAGAACTCGAGTAAAAATTTGTGGCATCACTCGTGTCGAAGACGCTGTCAGTGCAGTCAATGCTGGCGCAGATGCGATAGGCTTGGTGTTTTATGCGCAAAGTCCACGCTGTGTAACTGCTGAGCAAGCGCAAGAAATTGTCGCGGCAATCCCTCCATTTGTGAGCGTAGTCGGCCTATTTGTAAATGCGACCAAAACCGAAATCGAAGCCGTGTTGTCAAAAGTGCGTTTAGATATTCTGCAATTTCATGGTGATGAATCTGCGCATGATTGTGAGCAAATAAAAATGCCTTATTACAAAGCAATTCGCGTAAAGCCTGATACAAATTTGTTACAATACGAAGTTGAGTTTAGTAGTGCAAAAGCCTTGTTATTAGACGCGCACAGTGATGTGGCGTTTGGCGGCACTGGCCTTACGTTTGATTGGAGTTTAATTCCTAAAAACCTGTCGAAACCAGTTGTTCTGGCGGGGGGGTTAACAGCGGATAACGTCGCTTCTGCCATTCAGCAAGTGCAGCCTTATGCAGTAGATGTGAGCGGCGGCGTGGAAATGGCAAAAGGAATCAAGGATGCGGCGAAAATCGTGGCATTCATGCGAGCAGTAAAAGAAAGCTAGGAGTTAGCAATGAATATGTATGACATGCCTGATGAGCGCGGCCATTTTGGTCAATTTGGTGGTATTTTTGTTGCGGAGACTTTGGTTGAAGCACTAGAAGAGCTGCGCCTGATGTACGAAAAATATAGGCACGATCCTGTATTTTTGGCCGAATTTGCTTATGATTTAAAACACTTTGTTGGTCGCCCAAGCCCGATTTATCACGCTGAGCGCTGGTCGAATAAAGTTGGCGGCGCGCAAATTTACTTAAAACGCGAAGATTTAAATCACACTGGCGCACACAAAGTAAACAACACCATCGGCCAAGCTCTATTGGCCAAGCGCATGGGTAAGCCGCGCGTGATTGCGGAAACGGGCGCAGGTCAGCATGGCGTTGCAACGGCGACAATTGCGGCGCGTTTGGGCTTGGAATGTGTCGTGTACATGGGCAGCGAGGACGTTAAACGCCAAGCGCCCAACGTGTTCCGCATGAAATTGTTAGGTGCAACAGTGGTGCCGGTCGAAAGTGGCTCTAAAACGCTGAAAGATGCGCTTAACGAGGCGATGCGCGACTGGGTGACCAACATTGAAAACACTTTTTACATTATCGGCACCGTGGCGGGTCCGCATCCATACCCCATGATGGTGCGTGATTTTCAATCGGTGATTGGCACCGAAGCCAAAGTGCAAATGATGGAAATGGTTGGGCGTCAGCCCGATGCGATTGTCGCTTGCGTTGGCGGTGGTTCTAACGCCATGGGTATTTTTTACCCGTATATTGATGTACCAAACGTGCGTTTGATTGGCGTCGAAGCGGCTGGACACGGTATGGAGACAGGCATGCACGCGGCGCCGTTGACCGCGAATAGCCCGATTGGCGTGTTGCACGGCAATCGCACCTATTTGATGCAAGACGCGGATGGCAATATCATTGAAACACACTCGATTTCTGCTGGGTTAGATTACCCTGGTGTTGGCCCAGAACACGCGTGGTTAAAGGATATCAAACGTGCTGAGTACGTGGCGATTACCGATGATGAAGCGATGACCGCGTTCCACAGCTTGTGTCGCACCGAAGGTATTATTCCTGCGCTGGAATCGAGCCATGCGCTGGCACATGCCGAAAAAATGGCCAAGACCATGCGTAAAGATGAAATCATTCTGGTCAATCTTTCAGGCCGTGGCGATAAGGACATTAACACAGTTGCCAAACTCTCAAATATAACTTTATAAGCCTTTATGTCACGTATCCAAACCGTTTTCGCAAGCCTAAAAGCCAATAATAAAAAAGCTTTAATTCCTTACATCACGGCGGGCGATCCGCACCCTAAGCACACAGTGAGTATATTGCACATATTGGTAAAAGGTGGCGCTGATATGATAGAAGTGGGCATTCCTTTTTCTGACCCAATGGCGGATGGTCCAGTGATTCAGCGGGCTAGCGAGCGGGCGCTGAAACATAAAGTGGGTTTGAAGCACGTGCTGGAAATGGTTGCAGAGTTTCGCCAAAAAGACACTACAACACCAATTATTTTAATGGGTTATGCCAATCCAATCGAAGCGATGGGCCAGCAAGCCTTTATTCATGCGGCTGCTGGAGCAGGTGTGGATGGCGTTTTAACGGTGGATTATCCACCAGAAGAATGCAAAGATTTTATCGCCGGCTTGCAGACGGCGGGTTTGGATAGCATTTTCTTGCTTTCACCGACCAGCGATAGTAATCGTGTGAATTTAATCGTCAATCAAGCCAGCGGATTTTTGTATTATGTTTCGCTAAAAGGCGTGACTGGTGCGGCGAATATGGACGTGGAAGAAGTGAAAGCGCGTGTGGCAGAAATTCGCAGCAAAACTAGCCTGCCAATTGGCGTGGGTTTTGGTGTAAAAGATGCCGCAACCGCCAAAAAAGTGGCAGCATTTTCCGATGCCGTCGTAGTGGGAAGCCGCATGGTGACTACGATTGAAGAGTCGAATGAAGATAATTTAATCGCTAATATCAGTGCGCTAATGCGTGAATTACGCACAGCGATTGATGGCCAATAATTTTGCTTAGGGAGTAAAAATGAGTTGGTTAGATAAAATTCCACAAAAAATTAAGCGCGCTGTTGGTGCGTCGCAGCGCAATGTTCCAGAGGGTTTGTGGAGCAAGTGCGAATCTTGCCTGGCGGTACTTTATAGAACCGATTTAGAGGCAAATGCAGAGGTTTGCCCTAAATGCGCGCACCACAACCGCATTGGCGCGCGAGATCGCCTGAATCAACTGCTGGATCCGGAAGAAAAACGCATTGAAATTGGCGCAAATATTGAACCGATAGATCCACTTAAATTTAAAGACAGCAAAACTTATGCTGATCGCATCAAAGCGGCGCAGAAAGAGGGCGGCGAGAAAGATGCGCTCATCGTGATGCAAGGTAAAATTCACGGTGTTGGCGTAGTGGTGGCAGCGTTTGAATTCAAGTTTATGGGCGGTTCGATGGGCGCGGTGGTGGGCGAGCGCTTTGTGCGCGGCATTAACGCGGCAATCAAAAACAAAACGCCGTTTATTTGTATTTCGGCCAGTGGTGGCGCGCGCATGCAAGAAGGTTTGCTATCGCTCATGCAAATGGCCAAAACCAGCGCTGCGTTGACCAAATTATCGCAAGCCGGTTTGCCTTACATTTCGATCCTTACTGACCCCACCATGGGCGGTGTTTCGGCCAGTTTCGCCATGTTGGGCGATATTATTATCGCTGAGCCTAATGCTTTAATTGGCTTTGCTGGACCGCGCGTCATTGAGCAAACTGTGCGCGAAACCTTGCCAGAAGGCTTTCAGCGTGCTGAATTTTTGGTAGAGCATGGTGCGGTGGATTTGATTGTGGATAGACGCGAAATGCGCCAAAAATTAGCTAGTATTTTGTCCAACCTAATGCGGACGCCAAAAGCCGCCTAACTCAATTCCGCTAGCGTGACAAACTCTCAAACCAAGCCTAACACCGCAATTGAGTGGCTGGCTTACATCGAGGCTTTGCATCCCAAAGCCATCGCCATGGGTTTGGGTCGCGTCAAAACTGTTGCAGATGAACTTGATTTAAACCCAACATTTCCCATTATTACCGTCGCTGGTACCAATGGCAAAGGCTCTGTTTGTGCCATGCTCAGCCAGATTTATGTGCAAAGCGGCTATCGCGTTGGTTGCTACACTTCACCACATTTAAATCGTTACAACGAGCGCGTCAGCGTTAATATGCAAATTATTTCAGATGATGATTTATGCACCGCGTTTGCAGCGGTTGAAGCAGCACGCGGCGATGTGGCGCTCACTTATTTTGAGATGGGTACGTTGGCCGCCATGTGGCATTTTTGCCATCAAAACTTGGATATTTGTATCCTAGAGGTCGGGCTGGGAGGCAGGCTGGATGCGGTAAATATATTCGAGCCAAGTTGTAGCATCGTCACTACGATTGACTTGGATCACATGGAATATTTGGGCGACACGCGCGAAAAAATTGGCTTTGAAAAAGCCGGTGTTTTTCGCGCCAATAAGTTGGCGATTTGTGGCGATGAAAATCCGCCGCAAAGTTTGTTGGATTACGCGACAAAAATCGGTGCGAACTTACAGCTGATTAATCGGGATTTTCTAGTGAAAAAATCCGCACAAAGTTGGCAATATGTTGCGGGCGACGTGCAACTACAGCTGCCAAATCTTGGCTTAATTGGTGATTTTCAGCGCAATAATGCAGCTTGCGCAGTGCATGCAGTGCAATGTTTAAGCGAAATAGTGCCTGCCAAAGGACACAATCATTCCAGTGCAGGCCTGCATGCCAATATCCATGCGGCTCTCAGGGCGGTTAAATTAACAGGCCGTTTTCAACAAATTCATGCAAATCCACAAATAATTGTCGATGTGGCGCATAACCCGCAAGCAGCGAAATCGCTAGCGCAAAATTTACAAACTAGCGCTTATGCAGGCAAAACGTTGGCAGTGTTCGCCATGTTGGCGGATAAGGATATGGAAGGTGTTATTGCGGCTGTTGCGAGTGAAATTGATGACTGGTATTTGGCTGATATTCACAGCCCGCGCGGCGCGAAAGCAAGCGACTTACAAAAAATACTATTAAAATATGCCAAAAAATCACGCATGCAACTGTTTGTAGATGTTGGCGCTGCGATTGATTCTGCCTGTGAAAACGCCGCCAAAAATGATAGAATAATCGTGTTTGGCTCGTTTTACACAGCGGCAGATGCTATTGCGAGTAAATTCAATAGCTTACGTGATTAATTATTAGCACATGTCTGAAGGCTCAAGTTTTAAGGCCAATGTTTAAGGTAGGTAACATGCAAAGAGAAACAGCGGGCGACCAAGAACTCAATTTAAAAAAACGCGCGCGCCGCCGTTTGGTGGGCGCCATTGCCTTGGTATTGTTGATGGTGATTGTGCTGCCAAGGATACTGAAAGACCGCGCCGCAACTGCGCCGCAAGAGCAAGTCACCATCACATTGCCTAGCGAACAAACAGCGCCTGTAGTTTCAGATTTCGACTCTAGCATTGTGCCAACAGATCCGCCGATTACATTAACGCCTGAAGTGGCAGAACCTGATGCCGAATCGCCAGCAATAGCTGACCCAGAAGCTGCGCCAGTAAAAGAAACCCCAGCAGCTTCAACAAAAGAGCCTGTTGCAGCAAAACCTTCAAGCGGCAAATTTTATGTACAAATTGGTGTTTTTTCTGATGCCGCTAATGTGAAGCAGTTACAAGCCAAATTGAGCGATTTAGGTTACAAATCACAAACTGAAAAAATTACAACAGATAAAGGCCAAAAAATTCGCTTAAAAACGCAAATTTTTGGCGATAGAAATGAAGCAGCAATTGCACTAGAAAACATTAAAGATGCGGGTTTAACGGGCATGGTTGTAAGCCAATAACCATGCGGCTTGCAGCGATATGACCAGTTTCGATGGCTAGTTTTGATTATGTAGTTTTATTGATTATTGGCATTTCAATTGTCGTGAGTATGATGCGCGGCGCGGTGCGCGAGGTGTTGGCAATTGTGGGTTGGGTGGCGGCGATTTATGTGGCAAAAACTTATGCAACGCAACTTGTGCCATTGCTTCCTGCAGACATTCCAACCGAACAGCTTAGAATTTTAGCCGCCTATGTGATTGTTTTTCTTGGTGTTTTACTTGTTGCAAGCTTGCTGACTATAGCGCTTTCTAGTTTAATTAAAAAGATTGGCCTCAATTGGTTTAATCGTTTTTTAGGTGGCTTTTTTGGCCTTGCACGTGGTTTGTTGATTGTGTGCGTGCTGGTATTTTTGGCGGGTTTAACCAGCTTACCCAAAGATGCGCGTTGGACCAACGCTATGTTTAGCGCGCCGCTTGAGGCATTGGTAAAATCGGCGCTGCCTTGGCTACCAAAAACGGTAGCAAAATATGTCAAATATGATTGATTTGGCTTAAAATAACGAAATTGCTTAAGGACATTGATTAATTTATGTGTGGAATTTTAGGCATTGTCGGTAAAAACCCAGTCAACCAATTGTTGTACGATGGTTTGCTGGTGTTGCAACACCGCGGGCAAGATGCTGCAGGCATTGTCACTTGCGATGGTAATACATTTTTTATGCATAAAAACAATGGCTTAGTGAAAGATGTTTTTCACACACGCCACATGCGTAGCTTGGTCGGAAATGTTGGCATCGGACATGTGCGCTACCCAACTGCGGGCAGTTCTAGCGCAGCCGAGGCGCAACCGTTTTATGTCAATTCGCCATTCGGCATCGTGCTTGGACACAACGGCAATCTTACCAACTCCGAGCAATTAAAATCTGAAATGTTCCGTCAAGATTTGCGCCATATTAATACCAGCTCCGATTCTGAAGTGCTGTTAAATGTGCTCGCGCATGAAATCGAAAAAACCAGCAAAAATGCGGTGTTGAACACTGATATGGCGTTTGATGCGGTCGCTGGCGTGCATAGGCGCTGCAAAGGTGCCTACGCGGTGGTCGCGATGATCGCCAACTTTGGCTTGCTGGCGTTTCGCGATCCGAATGGTATTCGTCCGCTGGTGATTGGCAAACTAGATACGGAAAAAGGTACGGAATATATTGTGGCTTCCGAAAGCGTAGCGCTAGATGTGCTGGGCTTTAAAATGATACGTGACGTTGCCCCTGGCGAGGCTGTTTTTATTGACATGGAAGGCAACTTTTTTAGTCGACAATGCGCCGAAAATGCCAAACTCAACCCTTGTATTTTCGAGTACGTTTACCTAGCAAGACCGGATTCAGTGATTGATGGTGTTTCGGTGTATCAAACGCGTTTAGACATGGGCAAAAGTTTGGCGGAAAAAATTAAGCGCGAATGGTCACATCTGAAAATCGATGTGGTAATTCCTATCCCCGATACCAGCCGCCCAAGCGCGCTACAAGTCGGTATTGCGTTGGGATTGGATTATCGCGAAGGCTTCATTAAAAATCGCTACATCGGCCGCACTTTTATTATGCCAGGCCAGGCTTTGCGTAAAAAGTCTGTGCGCCAAAAATTGAACCCAATTGGCATTGAATTTAAAGGCAAGAATGTTTTATTGGTAGATGATTCCATCGTGCGCGGCACTACATCGCAGCAAATCGTGCAAATGGCACGTGACGCAGGTGCTAACAAAGTGTATTTCGCCTCTGCCGCACCACCTGTGCGCTTTCCTAATGTGTATGGCATTGATATGCCAAGCCGCGACGAGCTGCTGGCCACAGGCCGCACCGATGAAGAAATCTGCAAAGAAATAGGCGCAGACGCGCTAATTTACCAAGATTTAGACGCACTGGTGCGCGATATTGCACAATCTAACCCCAAAATGAAAGTGTTTGATTGCAGCTGTTTTGATGGCAAATACGTCACTGGCGACGTGGATGCCGCTTATTTAAATCGCATAGAATCTGCACGTGGTGACATGAATAAAAAGCAAAAGCCCGCCAATGCTAGCACGCAGATGGATTTGAACCTGATTGATAGCGATGAAGACGCTGAAGAAGCAACTGAAGCCTAAATATTCGCTTGACGTTGGCAATCGTTAGGCATAACATTTAATTGCGCTGATTTGAGTGGCCAACTTTAAACAAAGCCTTACTCAGCTTGCGAGCGCATAATAAATTCTGCTAAAGCGAGGTAAAAAAGAACCCGTTTTAGCTTATTTTTTTAGCTCTAACGGGTTTTTTAATGCCCGTCATTTTCAAGATTTGAGAAATGCGATGACGAAAAAAACATACCATCCAGAAACATTATCTGTCCGCGCGGGCAGCGAGATGACTGAATTCGGCGAGAATTCTGAAGCTTTATTTTTAAATTCAAGCTTCCGTTTTAAAAGTGCCGCGCAAGCAGCAGCGCGCTTTGGCGGCACAGAGCCAGGCAATATTTATTCGCGCTTTACCAATCCAACTGTCACTATGTTTCAAAATAAACTGGCGGCGCTGGAAGGTGCAGAGCAATGCGTAGCGACTTCAACTGGCATGTCGGCCATACTGGCTTGCGTGATGGGTTTATGTAGCGCTGGCGACCACGTAGTGGCTTCGCGCAGCATTTTTGGCACGTCGGTGCAATTATTCAGCAACATTCTCGCGCGCTGGGGTTTGCAGGTGACGTTTGTGTCGCTGACCAATCCTGCCGAATGGCAAGCCGCGATTACGCCAAAAACCAAATTATTTTTTGTCGAAACGCCCTCCAACCCGCTCACCGAAGTGTGCGATATTCAAGCCTTGGCCAATATTGCGCACAAAGCAGGCGCGCATTTGGTGGTAGATAATTGTTTTTGTACACCAGCGATTCAAAAACCGTTAGATTTAGGCGCGGATATTATTATTCACTCTGCGACCAAATATATCGATGGTCAGGGCAGATGCTTAGGCGGCGCGGTGCTTGGCTCTAAAGTCTTAATGGAGCCAGTGTACGGCTTTTTGCGCACAGCGGGTGTCACCATGAGCGCATTTAACGCTTGGGTATTTTTAAAAGGGCTGGAAACGCTACATGTGCGTATGGAAGCGCACGCCCGCAAAGCGCTTGAATTGGCAACTTGGCTTGAAAAACAGCCGCAAGTGGCTCGCGTGTATTACCCAGGTTTAAGCTCGCATCCACAACACACATTGGCGATGAAACAACAAAGCAGCGGCGGCGGAATTGTGAGCTTTGAAGTGAAGCCCAAAGCCGGGCAAACGGCTCAGGAAGCCGCTTGGGCACTCATTGACGCGACCGAGCTTATTTCCATTACCGCAAACTTAGGCGATGCGAAAAGCACCATCACGCACCCGGCTACCACCACGCACAGCCGCATCACGGCAGAGGCGCGGGCGGAGGCGGGCATCAAAGATAACTTGGTGCGCATTGCCGTCGGTTTAGAGCATGTGAATGATTTAAAAACGGATTTGAGGTTCTAAATAGATGCCCTGAAGACCAATATCCATGAGGGTTGTAGGGCAAGTCAAACATCCCAACTTGGCTACTAAGGCCAGTTAGCTAGAGTTGGAAGGAGTTGAAAAATTTTGAATTTAATCTTGTCTAAGTCATTAGCAGCTTCTTCAATTTCCTCGGCTATTTTTAGAATGGCTTCGGGTGTTAATGATTCTCTTGGACCAATTGTTACCTTCCCTCTTGCTTTTATAGGTAGGATGTCTGATGCTCCAGATGTTGCTGAATATCCCCAAGTAGCGTGAACGATTTTATTTCTTTGTGGATATAACGTTCCGAATATGTAATGAAGGTGGTCTTTTAATTCTTTTTCTTCTGGGCGCCCTCTAAATGTTTCGTGCGCTAGTGCGTTGCAAATGTCTTGCCGACTTCTTTCTGATAGATGCGTAGTGATTGCGATTCCGCGAGTATGTCTTAGGTTAGCTGTACGCCAAATAATTGAAGAAAGTATATTTTCGACAAAAGCCCAATGAACAGCAACTAAACCGATTGCTTTAAGGTGTTCATCATTCAGCCCAACCCTATCTTTTAAAAGCATCATATTGACTCCGAATGAACAAGCATGATGATAAGTGAGGTAGCTCGTAGGTTGGGGTGAATTGGGTTTGTGAACCCCAACACTTCTCACATTGTTGGGGTTCGTTTCACTCACCGCCAACCTACATTTAATTTAAATCTTCCCTGAGCGACTCCAACTGATTGAGCGTTATCACAGTGCTCATATTGTAATTAGGGTGATCGCAACATAATTTTACCACCGCGCCGTATTTAATGGCTTTTTTTGCAGCTTCGTTAAACTCAAAGCGGCAAAAATGCACGGCGCTGGTTTTCACGTCCGTTTCGCGCTCTAAATCTTCGTCAGAAATCACATAGACGCGTTTGAAGTTTTCAACCTCGATATAGGTTTTGTCTTCAATACCAATCAATTTGGTCAGTGCGATTTTGCGTTTCTCGACATTGGCATATTCAATCAGCTTTTTTGATTCAACTAAGCGTTTAATTTATTCAGTCAATTAGCTCATTTTGAGGCTTAAATGTGCATGTTTTGCAGTGCTTTTCGTGCTAAAATTTAACGGTTAAAAACAAGTAAAAAAGCACTCTCAAAAAGTTGCTATTTCGCTCTACGTTACTACTAAAAAGCCCCGACGGAAATATTAATGGATCAATTCGCAAAAGAAACCCTGCCCATCAGCCTAGAAGACGAAATGCGTCGGTCGTATTTGGATTATGCCATGAGCGTAATTGTCGGCCGCGCCTTGCCAGACGTGCGTGATGGCTTGAAGCCGGTGCATAGACGCGTTTTATTTGCCATGCATGAGCTTAGCAACGATTACAACAAACCGTATAAGAAATCCGCGCGTATTGTTGGCGATGTCATCGGTAAATACCACCCGCATGGCGACACGGCGGTGTACGACACTATCGTGCGTATGGCGCAAGATTTTAGCTTGAGATATATGTTGGTAGATGGGCAAGGTAACTTTGGCTCGGTGGATGGTGATAACGCGGCGGCGATGCGTTATACCGAAATTCGTATGAGCAAAATTGCGCACGAATTATTGGCCGATATTGATAAAGAAACCGTCGATTTTGGTCCTAACTACGATGGTAGCGAGCACGAGCCACTTATTATGCCAGCGCGCATTCCAAATTTGCTGATTAACGGTAGCTCTGGCATTGCGGTGGGCATGGCGACTAATATTCCGCCACATAACTTGAATGAAGTGCTAGATGCGTGTTTTGCGCTGCTTAAAGACCCTGAAATGGGCATTGAGGAGTTGATTGAGCTCGTGCCAGCGCCAGATTTTCCGACGGCAGGCATTATTTACGGCACGGTAGGCGTAAAAGAAGGTTATCGCACTGGCCGTGGTCGCGTGGTGATGCGCGGCCGTACGCACTTTGAGGATATGGACAAAGCAGGTGGGCGTCAGGCTTTGATTGTCGATGAACTGCCGTACCAAGTGAACAAAAAAACTTTCGTTGAGAAAATCGCTGAGCTAGTTAACGAGAAGAAAATCGAAGGCATTTCTGATTTGCGTGACGAATCTGATAAATCGGGCATGCGTGTAGTCATTGAGTTAAAGCGCGGCGAAGTGCCTGAAGTGGTGCTGAATAATCTGTACAAACAAACGCAATTGCAAGACACGTTTGGCATGAACATGGTGGCGTTGCTCGATGGTCAGCCACGCTTGTTGAATTTGAAACAAATGCTAGAGGCGTTTTTACGCCATCGTCGCGAAGTGATTACGCGCCGCACCGTATTTGAGTTGAAAAAAGCCCGTGCACGTGGTCATGTGTTAGAAGGCTTGGCAGTGGCGCTGGCCAATGTGGATGAGATGATTGCGATTATCAAAGCCGCGCCTACGCCGCCAGAAGCTAAAGTGGATTTGATGGCGAAATCTTGGCATTCGACCGTGGTAGAAGAAATGTTGAAACGTGCTGCGATGGAAGCGTCACGACCAGAAGACTTGGATGTTAATTTTGGCTTAACGCCAAAAGGCTACAGATTAAGTGATGTGCAAGCGCAAGAAATTTTGCAAATGCGCCTGCAACGCTTGACTGGCCTAGAGCAAGACAAAATCGTCAGCGAATACAAAGAAGTGATGGACGAGATTGCAGATTTGCTGGATATTTTGGCGAATTCAGCGCGTGTAACGGCGATTATCACCGATGAACTGACAGAAATTAGGAAACAATTTGGTGATAAACGCCGCAGTGAAATCGTTGAAAACACGCAAGATTTAAACTTGGAAGATTTAATCACGCCGCAAGACGTGGTGGTGACGCTGTCGCATACAGGTTATGTGAAATCGCAACCGTTAGACGAATATCGTGCACAACGTCGCGGTGGTCGCGGTAAAACTGCCGCACCAACCAAAGAAGATGACTTTATCGACAAAATGTTCGTTGCGAACACGCACGATTACATCTTGTGCTTCTCAAGCCGCGGCCGCGTGTATTGGTTGAAAGTATATGAAGTGCCACAAGGCAGTAGAATAGGGCGTGGCAAGCCGATTGTGAATTTATTCCCGCTTGAAGAAGGCGAGAAAATCAACGCGATTCTTGCAGTAAAAGAGTTTGATGAAAATCACTTTATTTTCATGGCAACCTCACAAGGTACCGTGAAGAAAACGGCCTTGAGCGAGTTCGCTAATCCGCGTAAATCTGGCATTATCGCGATTAATTTGGATGATGACGATTACTTGATTGGTGCAGAAGTGACTAACGGTACCAACGATATTGTGCTGGTTTCCAATGGTGGCAAAGCGGTGTGGTTTACTGAAGGCGATGTGCGACCAATGGGTCGCGCTACACGCGGTGTGCGTGGTATGAAATTGGCGGCGAAACAGCAGGTGTTGTCGCTGTTAATCGCAGATAATGACCAACAAACTGTGTTGGTCGCGACTGAAAATGGCTACGGAAAACGCACGGTATTGGCTGATTTCCGTCACTCTGGCCGCGGTACGCAAGGCGTTAAAGCGATTGCGATTAGTGAACGCAACGGATTGGTAGTTGCGGCAAAACTGGTCAATGAAGACGACGAAATTATGTTGATCACCACTGGCGGTGTGTTGATTCGCACGCGAGTGAAAGAGATTCGTGAATTAGGTCGTGCTACTCAAGGCGTGACGCTGATTAATCTTGGTGAAGGTGAAAAACTTTCTGGTTTGGAAAAAATCGTTGAAACTGACGACGACGAAGTAGCAGAATAATTTTTATATTAATACATTTGGTTAAGGAAAAGTAAGCAATGACAACGATTTACAATTTTTCAGCTGGTCCGGCTGTGTTACCAAAAGAAGTGCTAGAACAAGTGCAGGCAGAATTGGTTGATTGGCATGGTTCAGGTATGTCTGTGATGGAAATGAGCCATCGCGGCAAAGAATTCATGAGCATTGCGGCTGAGGCCGAGGCTGATTTGCGTGAGTTGATGAGCATTCCTGCTAATTACAAAGTATTGTTTTTGCAAGGTGGCGCTTCGACGCAATTTTCGAATATACCTATAAATTTATTGCGCGGAAAAAAAACGGCCGATTATTTAAATACGGGTGAGTGGTCAAAAAAAGCTATTGCAGAGGCTAAAAAGTATTGCGAAGTGAATGTGGTTGCAACTTCAGCCGATAAAAATTTCAGCTACGCGCCTACGCAAGATGCGTGGAAGCTTAATCCTGATGCAGCTTACGTGCATTACACCTCTAATGAAACCATTGGTGGCGTAGAGATTTTTTGGACGCCAGATACAGGCAAAGTGCCATTAGTGGCAGATATGTCGTCGCACATTTTGTCGCGTCCGATAGATATGAGTAAATTCGGCTTGATTTATGCGGGTTCGCAAAAAAATATTGGTCCAGCAGGCTTGGCGATTGTGATTGTGCGCGAAGATTTGCTGGGTGAAGTGCCGGCAGGCACGGCCTCTATGAGCGATTACAAAGTGCAGAGCGACAACGAATCGATGTACAACACGCCGCCAACCTTTGCAATTTACGTTTCTGGTTTGGTGTTTAAGATGCTGAAAGCCAAGGGCGGTTTGGCGGCGATGGAAAAAACCAACATCACTAAAGCCAATATGTTGTACGATTATTTGGATGCTACGAGTTTTTATAATTGCCCAACCGCGGTCGATAATCGTTCACGCATGAACATTCCATTTACGCTGAAAGATGAAGCTTTGGACGAAGCTTTTCTTAAAGGTGCTAAAGATAAAGGTTTGTTGCAATTAAAAGGCCATCGCTCTGTAGGCGGCATGCGTGCTTCTATTTACAATGCCATGCCAGTTGAGGGTGTGCGCGTGTTAGTGGAATACATGAAGGATTTTGAAAAAGCAAATAGCTAAAATAAGCTTTAAAAAGGGAGATTGGTTTGAGCAAACATCAGGTATTGGTTCTTAATAAAATCGCGTCACTCGGCACTAAGCGTATGCCAACGGAGACTTACGAAGTAGGTAGCGAAATCAACAAGCCTGACGCAATTTTAGTGCGCTCAGCCAAAATGCACGATATGGAAATCCCCACTAGTGTGCTTGCCATTGGTCGCGCGGGTGCTGGCACTAATAATATCCCCATTGCCGATATGAGCAAACGTGGCGTAGTAGTGTTTAATACCCCAGGCGCCAATGCCAATGCGGTGAAAGAGCTGGTGTTGGCTGGTATTTTAATGGCAGCGCGCAATATTGGCCCAGCAATGAAGTTCGTCAGCAGCTTAGAAGGCGATGACGCGAAGTTATCTGTAACCGTTGAAGATGGCAAAAAGAATTTCGTCGGTATTGAAATTCCAGGTAGAACGCTGGGAATTTTAGGTTTGGGCGCTGTTGGCGGCATGGTGGCAGATACGGCGCTTAAACTCGGCATGAAAGTGCTGGGCTACGATCCGGAAATCACCGTGGATGCGGCTTGGCGCTTGTCATCTGAAGTAAAGCGTGTGCTGACTGTGGATGATCTATTTAAGCACAGCGATTTTATTACGTTGCATGTGCCACTCATTGATGCGACGCGCCACTTGGTAAATGCCGAGCGTATCGCCATGATGAAGCACGGCGCGGTGCTGATTAATTTTGCGCGAGAAGGCGTGATTGACGAGCAAGCGGTGTTGGATGGTCTTGATAGCAAAAAATTGCGTGCTTATATATGTGATTTTCCCACTGCGCGCATGAAAGCGCATCCTGGCGTAGTCGCGTTGCCACACTTGGGCGCATCCACCCAAGAGGCCGAGGATAATTGTGCGGTGATGGTGGTGGATCAGGTGCGGGAATTTTTGGATAACGGCAACATTAGCAATTCGGTGAACTTCCCAAGCGTGCAAATGCCGCGCGAAGCCGCGCACCGCGTAGCTGTGGCGAGTGCCAATATTCCGAATATGGTCGGGCAAATTTCCACAGCGATGGCAGATGCTGGCATCAATATTCACAATATGGTGAACAAATCGCGTGGCGATATTGCCTATACCATGCTGGATTTAGATAGTCCAGCGGCGGAATCTGCACTGACGAAAATTCGCGCGATTGCTGGCGTGATGACGGTGCGCGTATTGCCACAAAGACAGGATTAGCAGCTACAAATGAGTGACGAGTTAAAAAAATTTCGGGATGAAATCGATGCTATTGATGAGCGTCTGCTTCAGCTCGTTAATGCGCGGGCTAAACTCGCGCGTCAAATAGGCAATTTAAAAGAAGATGGCGTGATTTATCGGCCAGAGCGCGAAGCGCAGATATTGCGTCGCCTACAAGAACATAACGCTGGGCCGCTATCCAATGAAGCTGTTAGCCATATTTTTCGCGGGGTCATGTCTAATTGCCGCGCACTGGAAAAGGAGCTTTCTATTGCTTTCTTAGGGCCTTTGGGCACGTATAGCGAAGAAGCGGCACTTAAGCAGTTCGGCCAAGGTCGCAATGCAGTTGTGTGTGGCACCATTGATGAGGTTTTTCGCACATTAGAGGCGAGTCAAGCCGATTACGGCGTGGTGCCAGTGGAAAACTCGACCGAAGGTGCTATTGGCTTAACGCTGGATTTACTACTTAGCAGCGCATTAAAAATTTGTGGTGAAATTACACTACCGATTCATCATTGTTTGCTTTCAAAGCAAACCGATATTGCCAAAATTTCGCATGTGTTTTCGCATAGCCAGTCGCTCTCACAATGCCACGAATGGTTGAACAAGAACTTGCCGCGCGCAACGCGTGAGGCGGTGACGAGCAACGCTTACGCTGCACAGATGATTCACGATTTGGTTTCGAGCGATGGCACGTTTGCCGCTGCGATTGCCAGCAAGCGCGCTGCCGAGCTGTTTGATTTGAACGTATTGGCGGAAAATATCGAAGACGATGCCAAAAATACCACGCGCTTTTTGGTGTTGGGTAATCATGATGTAGCGCCTTCTGGCAATGATAAAACTTCCATTGTCATGACCTCGCAGAACAAGCCTGGCGCCATGGTGGAGCTATTGCAGCCACTTTCTCGGCACGGCGTGAGTATGACCAAGTTCGAATCTCGTCCAAGCAAACAAGGTTTGTGGGATTACGTATTCTTTGTGGATATAGAAGGTCATCAAACCGATGCTAAAGTTAAAGCTGCGTTGCAAGAATGCTCTGCACGCGCATCCATGCTTAAAGTGCTGGGGTCGTATCCGGCCGCCGTGATTTAAGTTGCTGGCTTAGTTTTTCTATGGTTATTTCTGATTTAGCTCCCAATTATATTCGCGCCATTGCACCTTACCAAGGTGGCAAGCCGATTAGTGAGCTGGCGCGCGAAATGGGCTTGAACGAGGTGGATATTGTGAAGCTGGCTTCCAACGAAAACCCGCTTGGCATCAGTCCTAAAGCACAAATGGCGATCGATGAAGCGGTGCACGACATTGCGCGCTATCCAGACGGTAATAGTTTTGAATTGCGACAATCTGTCAGCGATAAGTTTGGCGTTGCGCATAATCAAATTGTGTTCGGCAATGGTTCGAATGATATTCTTGAACTTGCGGCTAGAGCCTTTCTGCATGCGGGTTGCGAGGCGATTTATTCGCAGCATGCGTTTGCAGTTTATCCGCTGGTGACGCAAGCAGTAGGCGCAAAAGGTGTTGTAGTACCAGCCAAAAATTTCGCGCATGATTTAGATGGTTTTTTAGCGGCAATTACACCAAGAACTAAACTCATATTTATCGCTAACCCTAACAACCCCACTGGCACACTACTTAAAAAAGATGCTCTGCAAGCCTTTATTCATGCGGTTCCCAGCCATGTACTAATAATGCTGGATGAAGCTTATGATGAATATTTAAATGCAGATAGCAAATCAGAAGCGATTAACTGGTTACAGCAATTCGATAACTTAATCATCTCGCGCACGTTCTCAAAAGCCTATGGATTAGCGGGTTTGCGCATAGGGTTTGGTTTAATGCACGCCAATGTGGCAGATATGCTAAACCGTGTAAGGCAGCCATTTAATGTTAATTCAATCGCACAAGCAGCGGCAATTGCCAGTTTGGCAGATGACGATTTTGTCGCACGTAGCTATGCCGCCAACCAAGCTGGCATGCAGCAAATAACGCAAGGTTTAACACAACTAGGCTTATCGTATATTCCATCACAAGCAAATTTTGTCAGTTTTAAAGTGGATAATGCATCAGAAATTAATAAAAAATTGCTGCAAAATGGCGTGATAGTGCGGCCAATAGCCAATTATGAAATGCCTGATTATTTACGTGTGAGCATCGGTTTGTTTAGCGAAAATGCACGCTTTTTAACTGTTTTGGCACAAGTTCTAGATATTAAATAACAAATCACAAATGACAAAAGTATACGAAAAATTAGCCACCGATGACGTACGCATTCGTGAAATTAAGCCATTAATTTCGCCACTAGATTTACTGAGTGGCTTGAAAGAGAGCGCTGCCAGCACGCAAAATATTTTGCTAATGCGTGCTGCTATCCATAATATATTACATGATCAAGATGACCGTTTATTAGTTATCGTCGGCCCATGTTCTATTCATGACCCGCTAGCTGGTATAGAGTATGCAAAGCGTTTATTAACTGTGCGGGACAATTTAAGTACTGATTTATTGATTGTGATGCGCGTGTATTTTGAAAAACCGCGCACTACGGTGGGTTGGAAAGGCTTAATTAACGATCCGCATTTGGATGGCAGTTATGATATTAATACAGGCCTAAACAAAGCACGTAAATTCTTGCTAGATGTGAACGAGCTAGGCATGCCCGCAGCCATGGAGTTTTTAGACACCATTACCCCACAATACACAGCAGATTTAGTCAGTTGGGGTGCCATTGGGGCGCGCACCACAGAATCGCAAGTGCATCGTGAGTTAGCAAGCGGTTTATCTTGTCCTGTAGGGTTTAAAAATGGCACTGACGGCAATGTAAGAGTAGCAATTGACGCCATTAAAACTGCAGAAAGCCCACATCATTTTCTGTCTTTCACCAAAGAGGGCAAGGCGGCAATTTTTTCTACAAATGGTAATGACGATTGCCATATTATTTTACGTGGCGGTAAAACGCCAAACTACGATTCAGCGAGTATTGATGAGGCTTGCAGCGACTTGAAGCATGCTGGGCTGGCGCAAAAGCTGATGGTGGATTGCAGCCATGGTAACAGTGAAAAACAATTTAAAAAACAGCATGATGTGGCCAACAATATTGCCACGCAATTAAATGCGGGTGAAAGACGTATTTTAGGTGTCATGTTAGAATCGCATCTACATGAAGGCCGTCAAGACCATGCCCCAGGTTGCGATTTAGAATATGGTAAATCAATTACTGATGCATGCTTGGGTTGGGATGACACAGTAATAACATTGCATATGTTAGCGCAAGCCGTGCAAGCGAGAAGAGCCAAAATATCAGTTAAGTAATGCGCTGATCGACTGCTAGTTGCTTACTTTTTTCAGCTTTATCTTCAACCAGTAACTTTTTATTCACCAGCGGCTTGGCTTTAGTTGCTTTGTTGGTTGGCATGACATGACTACCTGCTTGATTTAGTAGTTGTTCAAAATGAGCAATGCTGCATGGTTTTGAGAAAAAGTAGCCTTGAAACATACTGCAACCATAATTGCTTAAATATGCCATTTGACTTTCAGTCTC
>JANOWN010000046.1:0-30634 GCA_031417915.1 Methylotenera sp. | reverse complement strand
AAATGCGCTACTGGGGTGAACTTGCCTTCCCAACACATCACACTGTACGTCGATAGCAAATTGATCAGCCCTTATGCAATGTCGGCTTTTGTGGCGCTGCAAGAAAAAAATTTACCCTTCAATATTGAAACGATAGCGCTTACGAGTAAAGCGAGCAGCAATGCGGCCTTTCGAGCAGCATCCCTCACGCAGCGCGTGCCCACTTTAAAGCACAACCAGTTTTGTCTGTCAGAATCTTCTGCCATTGCCGAGTATATTGACGAAACATTCACAGGAACGCCGCTATACCCAAAATCGCCACAAAACCGCGCTATTGCTAGACAAGTGCAAGCTTGGTTGCGTAGTGATTTAATGCCAATTAGGCAAGAACGACCGACCGAAGTGCTGTTTTATGGGATTAAAAAACCTGCGCTATCACTAGATGGTCAGCGTGCAGCAGAGCAGTTATTTACTGCGGCGCACGCACTGCTCACTACTGATTCAACAAACTTATTCGATGAGTGGTGCATTGCTGATACGGATTTAGCGTTGATGCTAAACCGCTTAATATTGAACGGTGATGCAGTGCCAGAGGATTTAGCGGCATACGCTGCGAGCCAATGGCAGCGCGCCTCTGTGCAATGTTGGCATAAGTTAAAGCGCCCGCCGCCATAATCAAATATTAGCTCAAATGTTATTTCAAATACTATTTTAAAAACGGCGTAATTTTGGCTAATATCTCTTTTGAATTAGGCTGCACGGTGCTTTCATACACCGTTATATCTTTGCCACCTGGCAAAATCACGTATTTATAAAAATTCCATTGCGGAGCGCTACCTGCTTTAGCAGCTAACTCTTTATAAAAAGGGTTGGCATCTGCACCAGAAACCGCGCTTTTAATGGTCATGGGGAATTTTACGCCGTACGTCATTTTGCAAAAATCGCCAATTTCTTTGTTATTGCTGGGGTCTTGGCGGAAGTCATTGCTTGGGAAGCCAATCACTAATAAGCCTTTATCTTTATTTTTGCTATATAAACCTTCTAAGGCCTCAAATTGCGGCGTAAAACCACATTTGCTGGCGGTGTTCACCACCAAAATTGGCTTATCTTGATAATCGCACAAGTTAAGTTTTTCGCCTTGCAGCGTGGTAAATTCGTGATTATAAATACCGCTGCAAGCCGCACTAGCATTGGTTGTTGTCATTATTACACCTCCTATAATGCCTGCACCAGCTAAGGCAAGTGCTAACAGTTTGGTCATGGTTAACTCCTTAAATATTGTTAAAGTTAAAGACTATACTAATCAACAATCGTTCTAGCTGATAAATAAAAATTAACTGAAAAAATTAGGCTGCTAAAAAATTATGTGCCAAACCAAGTAGTGCAAATACACCAATAAGCTTAATGGTATTCACCTTAAATTTAAATAGCGCCACAAAGCCCAGTGCGGCCGCTAGCATCGCTAACCAATCGGCTTGTAGGCTATTCGTCAAAAAGCCATTTGGCCAAAATACGTGCATCGCAAAAAATAGCCCCAAAGCCACAATCACGCCTACTATCGCGGCAGTAATGGCGCTTAAAGGCGCAGTGAGTTTAAGATTATTTTTGGTGGATTCGATAAATGGTGCGCCCATAAAAATGAAAATAAAAGAGGGCAAAAAGGTAAAAAAAGTAACCACACAAGCCGCCAGCATGGCCGAAACCATAGGACTGTATAGTGTCGCGTGACTCCAGCCGCCAACAAAGCCGACAAACGCCACCACCATAATCAACGGCCCAGGCGTGGTTTCGCCCAAGGCTAGGCCATCCATCATCTGCGTCGGCGTCAGCCAAGCATAATGCGTCACCGCACCTTGATACACATACGGTAGCACAGCATACGCGCCGCCAAAGGTAAGTAACGCGGCCTTGGTAAAAAACCAGGCCAATTGCGTATAAACCGCTAGCCAGCCATAAAGTGCGGTTAATAGCGCCATACCCGCTATCCAAATCGCCATGCCGATTAATAGATATTTAACTAAACTCTGCCAGCTAAAATGTGCATGCGCGGGTGTCGGCGTGTCGTCATCAATGACGGCGCTTCCATAGTTTTTTTGACTAGCTTTGTGCGCGCTACTACTTGCAAATAAAGCGGGCTGATAACGATTGACCAAGAATCCAATCAATGCTGCGACTAAAACAATCAGCGGAAACGGGATTTTAAAGAAGGTAATTGCCGCAAAAGAGCTAATTGCAATGCCCCATAACGCCCTACTCATCAGGCTTCGACCGCCTATTCTATACGCCGCAAACAGCACAATGGCCACCACCGCAGGTTTAATTCCATACAGCACGCCCGCCACGGCGGGTACGTCACCAAAGCGCATGTAAATATAGCTTAGCAACATTAAAATAAGCAACGATGGCAGCACAAACAAACCACCTGCAATCAAACCACCACGAGTTTTATGCATGAGCCAGCCGATGTAAGTCGCCAGCTGCTGCGCTTCTGGCCCGGGCAGCACCATGCAGTAATTCAGCGCATGTAAAAAACGCTTTTCAGAAATCCAGCGTTTATGCTCCACCAAATCTTGGTGCATGATGGCAATCTGCCCCGCAGGTCCGCCAAAGCTAACAAAACCAAGCTTTAGCCAATACCAAAAAGCCGCTTTTAGCGTAGGTGTGGCTGGCGCGTTTTCTTGTATTTGATTCATTCTAAGTAGTCTTTCATTTGCATACTTCAATCATACACATAAAGCTTGGCACGCTAAATGCTTAATATCAATTACTAGCGTGTTGCTAGTTTATAGAACAGAAAGGTGAGGTTTAATATGTCTGATACAACAAAAACAAGTTTAGATAAAATTAAATTGCTTGATCAAATGCTAGAAGATTTAGCTGGCGATGAATATGAAGAGTTTGATGAGTCTGAAGGCGCCGCTGGTGCTGGCGTTAAGCGCCATGACGTTGCTGAAGATTTAGACGCGATTGAAACGTTACATTAAGCCAAACAAAAAATGTTTGGCGGAGAGAGAGGGATTCGAACCCTCGACAAGGTTGCCCCTGTGCCACCTTTCCAGGGTGGTAACTTAAACCGCTCATACATCTCTCCGTGCGCGGTGCGGATTATAGTCGAAGTAAGCCGCCAGACCAATATCTAGCTAGACCTATCTAGTCAAACATGCATTCAACTTAAGCAGCATCGACAAATTTTAGACGAAACTGTTTAACTTTTGAGCAAATAAGTATTCACTTCGCCTTTGCCTTTAATTTGCACAAGGCCGCGATGCTCAAATCTAAACTCGTTTTTCAGTAGCGCATAAGTCGCCTCGCTCACTTGAATGGCATCTGGCAGACAAGTACCTTCCATGCGGCTGGCCATATTCACTGGGTCGCCCCAAATATCGTAGGCAAATTTACTGGTACCTATCACGCCCGCCACTACAGGTCCGCTACTGATGCCAATGCGTAACTGCATATTTTTGCCAGCTTGCGCATTAAATTCCACCAACTCTTGCTGCATTTCTAGCGCCAATTCTGCAATGACCTTTGCATGATCGTCGCGACCAACAGGCGCACCGCCTACCACCATATAACCATCGCCGATGGTTTTAATTTTCTCCAAACCATGCTTATCTGCCAAGCGATCAAAACGTGAGAATAGCTGACTGAGCAAATCGACCAGCTCGGCAGGCGGCATGGTGGCGGTCATTTTAGTAAAACCCACAATATCGGCAAATAAAATCGTTACCGATTCATGGCTATCTGCAATACGCATATCGTTGTCTTTTAAGCGGTTAGCGATCGATTTTGGCAGAACGTTAAGCAATAGCTTTTCAGATCTCGCTTGCTCTAAGCTTAATTCATGCAAAGTACGCTCTTTTTGGCTTTGAAAATAACGCATCACCGCGTATAAAATGCAGGCAACGCCCATAATGTTCATCAAAAAGAAGGTGTCTTTAATGTGCGGCGGAATTGGAAGCGAATTGCCCGCAAACATATAGTTGAGTTTCCACGAAACACCCGCTAGCAGGCCAAACAGAATAAACCAAGGCGTGGATTGGCGCGTACCGAGTATCATCAGCGCGCCGATAGGCGACAAAATCGCCCATATAGCAATGCCGCTAGAAGCCTCGTAACCGCCAATCGCCCATTGCATAAAAAACGGCATCACCAGCAACATCACCAACTGTGTAAAAGTGAGATATTCAAATTTTTTGCTACGATAAAATATCAACAAGCTGACATACGAAACAATGATGTAGGCATAAGGCACAGCCGCCATTATGGCGTAGCCTTCACCTAGGCCAGATAGCGTATAAATCCAAAAGATACACACCAAACTTTCGGCAAACACTAAAATCGTGAGTATGGCCTTGCTTAAGGTTGAATCCGTTGGATGACTAATGCTCTGCCAAAACTCTCTGGTGTTGAAGCCAAAAGGTGTCGATGTATTGCTCATGAGCAAGCGGTGTCCTAGTAAAAATAGCGTTTAATTTTTATAACTGCCCAAACTATATCGCATGCGGCAAGCGTTAGCTATAGCCACAAGTATTTTTTATGTATCGCGCATTAATGTTTAGCGTAACAAATACTCAACATAATTATCGTTTATTACTTGATTTACCAGTCACTAAGGTTTATTGTTTAGGTCGAGCTTATTTATGAAATCCTTTTATTTGCAATAGGATACAGAAGATAAAGCTAGCAATTGAATTATCTAAAAATTTTAACAGTGTAATGTGGGTTAGCAATTAGAAATACTATATTTACAACAGAAAAACTATAGGAGTTAGCATGGACAGCGATAACAAAGTGAGCAGTGCAAGTTTAGATACACTATCAGGCCTAGGCGTTAAACACCCATACAAAGCCAAATATGAAAACTACATCGGCGGTAAATGGGTTGCCCCAGTTAAAGGCCAATATTTTGATAACGTGAGTCCTGTAACTGGTAAAAACTTTTGCCAAATTGCACGCTCAACCGAAGAAGACGTGAATGTAGCACTGGATGCTGCTCACGCCGCTAAAGACGCTTGGGGCAAAACCTCGTACGCTGCGCGCGCAATCATTTTAAATAAAATTGCTGATACCATGGAAGCCAATTTGGCCAGCATTGCTGTCGCTGAAACCATTGATAATGGCAAACCACTGCGTGAAACGACTTATGTGGATATTCCATTGGCCATTGATCACTTCCGTTATTTCGCAGGCTGTATTCGCGCACAGGAAGGTTCCGTTTGTGAAGTGGATGAAACAACCGTGGCATATCACTTCCACGAGCCTTTAGGTGTTGTTGGTCAAATTATTCCTTGGAACTTTCCAATTTTAATGGCGGTTTGGAAGCTAGCCCCTGCCCTAGCCGCAGGTAACTGCGTGGTGTTAAAACCAGCAGAACAAACACCCGCTTCTATCTTAGTATTATTAGAGTTTATTGGCAGTTTATTGCCTGCTGGTGTACTAAACGTAGTAAACGGCTTTGGTTTAGAAGCTGGTAAACCACTCGCTAGCTCAAAACGCATCGCAAAAATTGCATTTACTGGCGAAACATCAACTGGCCGCTTGATTATGCAATACGCATCACAAAACTTGATTCCAGTAACTTTAGAGTTAGGTGGCAAATCACCTAACATCTTCTTTGAAGACATTATGGATGCGGACGACGCATACTTCGACAAAGCCATTGAAGGCTTGGTATTATTCTTAGTGAACCAAGGTGAAGTCTGTACTTGCCCATCACGCGCGCTGATTCAAGAATCTATTTACGATAAATTTATGGCGCGTGTGTTAGAGCGCGTAAAAGTAGTCACGCAAGGCAGCCCATTAGACATGAACACCATGGTTGGCGCACAAGCTTCGCAAGAGCAAGTGGAAAAAATCATGAGCTATATGAAAATTGGTCAAGATGAAGGCGCTGAGCTACTAATCGGCGGCAAACGTAAAGTGCAAGCCGACGCAGCTATTAAAGATGGTTTCTATATCGAACCAACCATCTTTAAAGGCCACAATAAAATGCGTATTTTCCAAGAAGAGATTTTTGGTCCAGTGCTTTCTGTGACTACCTTTAAAGACGAAGCTGAAGCTTTGGCAATTGCTAATGACACGCTATACGGCTTGGGTGCTGGTGTTTGGTCACGTAACGGCAATCGCGCTTATAGGATGGGTAAAGCCATTCAAGCAGGTCGCGTTTGGACTAACTGTTACCATCTCTACCCTGCTCACGCAGCGTTTGGTGGCTACAAACAATCTGGTATTGGCCGCGAAAATCACAAAATGATGCTCGACCACTACCAACAAACTAAAAACTTGCTGGTAAGCTACAGCGAAAACAAACTGGGTTTCTTCTAATAAGCACTTCTTTTAATTAAGAAGACTTAAAAGGGATGAGGCAACAGGGCGAGGTAATTCTCGCCCTTGTTGTTTCTGGCGCTTGGTTTATATCTAAAGCGTTTTGGAGTAGTATTGGCATTTAAGGAGCAGCAAAATCATGGACGATATGAAACCGACGCAAGTAACGAGAGTTGACAGCACCGAAGCAGCGAATCAACTCATCGACATGTTGCGCGCCAAATATGGCCCGCTGATGATTCACCAATCGGGCGGCTGTTGCGATGGCAGCACACCCATGTGCTTCGGCAAAGGCGAATTTTTACTTGGCAATTCTGACGTACAACTAGGCGAAGTGCACGGTGTAGGCTTTTACATGAGCGAGAGCCAATTTGCCTATTGGGAGCATACGCACTTAACCTTGGATGCTATCCCTGGCATGGGCGGCCAATTCTCGTACGACAACGGCACTGGCATGCGCTTCCACATTCGCTCGCGTTTATACAGCGACGAAGAATGGGCGGTGTTAGAAAAAAATCCAGTTAAACATTGTGGATAATCTTAAATGACATGCCCTGCAACCCGCATGGATACTTGATTGCAGAGCAGGTAACTTTAAAAAAATGATGCTTGAATTACGCCAAAATTGTGAATGCTGTAACAAAAACTTACCGCCAGAATCGGATGAGGCAATGATTTGCTCATTCGAATGTACTTTTTGTGCAGATTGCGTTGACTCAAAACTTGACGGCGTTTGCCCCAATTGTGGTGGCGATTTTGTATCGCGCCCTCACCGCCCTGCCAATAAGCTAGAAAACAACCCCGCTTCTACCAAGCGCATCTACAAACCAAGTGGCTGTGCTCAGTCAATTTGATTCAAAATTGAAAGCCTAACGCCAGAAATTCAGGTAAAATCACGGCTTGGCGGGCCTCCCCGCATTGTAAAGTAGCCAACTTGGTCAGGGGCGGAAGCCAGCAGCCACAACTATTGCGCAAGTGCCGGGGGCAAGGCTCGCCTCTTTAGTTCACAATCAAAAATAACGGCGTTAAAGCGTCTTGCCGTACAAAAACGTACTGTCTACAACTCTTTGCCTTGTTCTTTTTGATTTTTCAACATTGCGAACGCACTACAATTTAACTCCAATTTGTTTTAGTCTAATGACGAGTTTTCGGCTAAAATTCAGTCTATGTCATATCAAGTCCTCGCGCGAAAATATCGCCCAAAATCATTCGAAACTTTAGTCGGGCAAGACCACGTTGTACGTGCGCTCACCAACGCGCTTACGCAGCAGCGCTTGCACCACGCCTACTTGTTCACTGGCACGCGCGGCGTCGGCAAAACCACCCTCGCCCGTATTTTGGCAAAATCGCTCAATTGCGAAACTGGCATCACCGCCAAACCTTGCGGCATATGTAATGCATGTGCGGAAATCGACCGCGGCCGTTTTGTCGATTTACTCGAAGTCGATGCCGCGTCCAATACGCAAGTGGACGCCATGCGCGATTTGCTGGATAACGCGCAAAACGCGCCGACCGTTGGCCGCTTTAAAGTCTATATCATCGACGAAGTGCATATGCTATCGAAAAGCGCGTTTAATGCTATGCTAAAAACGCTAGAAGAGCCGCCAGCGCACGTTAAATTCATCTTGGCGACTACGGATCCCCAAAAAGTGCCTGTGACCGTGCTAAGCCGTTGTTTGCAGTTTAATTTGCGACAAATGGCCAGCACAACCATTAACGAACATTTGCAAAATGTGCTCAATCAAGAAAATATTGCTTTTGAGTCTGCGGCACTCAACTTAATTTCACGCGCCGCTGCGGGCAGTATGCGCGATGCGCTTTCACTCACCGACCAGGCCATTGCTTACGGCAATCAAACGGTAAATGAAGCCGAAGTACGCAGCATGTTGGGCGCGATTGATCAAAATTATTTATTTGAAGTTATTCACGCTTTACTCGCGCAAGATGGCGCAGCGCTAATTGAAAAAGCCAAGCAAATGGAAGCGCGTAGCATTGCATTTGAGGCCGCGCTAAATGATTTGGCCAATTTGCTGCACCAAATCGCTATGGCGCAAACTGTGCCAGATTCCATCGCGAATGATTTGCCAGAACGCGCGATGTTATTAGATTTAGCCGCAAAATTATCACCAGAAACTTTGCAGCTTTATTACCAAATTACGCTGTTAGGCCGCCGCGATATTGGCTTAGCGCCCGATGAATATGCTGGCTTTACCATGACGCTGCTGCGTATGTTGGCGTTTGTGCCGACTGAAAAATTGACAGAAAAAGCGCCTACAAAACCTGCAGAAAACATTCAAGCTGCCGCGCCGACCAAAGCAGCACAACCTGAAAAAATTGAATCTGCGCAGTCAAAACCAATCGAAAACGTTGCTGCTGGACAAAGTCATTCCAGTGCAGGCCTGCAAACCAATATCCATGCGGCTTCCAGGCCGATATTTTTTGATGGTAATTGGCGTAATTTGGTCGAAAATAACTTAAAGCTCGGCTTGGCACGCGCACTGGCGCAGCACTGCGAGCTGGTCAGCTTTGACGAAAATAGCTTTAATTTGCGCGTTTCCGAAAACCAAAAACACTTGGTGAGCGCCAGTTATCAAGATAAATTATCTAGCGCGATTAACGACTATTTTGGCAAAAAAATTCGTTTAAATATCGAAATAAGTGCAAGTGAAATTGTTACGCCTGCCAAGCAAAATGCCAGTGAAAAAGCCACAGTGCAAAACAGCGCGGAAGCAGCGATTATGGAAGATAGCTTTGTGCAAGCGCTCATTAACGATTTTGGCGCACAGATTATTCCTAACAGTATTAAACCAGTCTAAAAAAGGAGCAGAAACATGATGAAAGGCGGCATGGGCAATATGATGAAACAAGCCCAAATGATGCAAGCGAATATGCAAAAAGCGCAGGCGGAGCTGGCGGAAACACTTGTAGAAGGCACTGCCAGCAACGGTATGGTAAAAATCAGCATGACTTGCAACAATCAAATCAAGCGCGTGGTGATTGACGATGCGGCAATGGACGACAGAGAAACGCTGGAAGACTTAATGCTAATCGCGCTTAACGACGCGCGTGCAAAAGCCGAGGCCGCTAGCGAAACACGCATGAAAGGCATGATGCCGGCCGGCATGAAGCTACCGTTTTAATTTGTGAAAAATCCCCCCGCTTTAGAACAACTCATTGACTCACTACGCTACCTGCCTGGCGTAGGGCCAAAGTCCGCACTACGTATGGCGTATTACTTACTGCAACGCGACCGCAAAGGCGCGTCTAAACTAGCACACAGCTTAGATAACGCGCTGCAAGTGCTTGGCCACTGCACGCTGTGCAATAACTTTGCTGAGACCGATACTTGCCCTTTATGCGAATCTGAAAAGCGTGATGCGACGCAATTATGCGTGGTGGAAATGCCCACCGATTTGATGATGATGGAGCAAACGCAATCTTACAACGGCATGTACTTTGTGCTCATGGGCAGGCTTTCACCGTTGGACGGCGTTGGCCCAAAAGAAATCAACTTGGACAAACTCATCAAACGCGCGCAAGACGGTGTAGTGACTGAGGTGATCTTAGCCACTAATTACACGGTGGAAGGCGAAGCCACCGCGCACTATATTAGCGAACTACTAAAAACACGTAATGTGTCTGTTAGCCGCATTGCACGTGGCTTACCGATGGGCGGGGAGATTGAATATGTGGATAGCGGAACGCTTTCGATGGCGTTGCTTGGACGTAAGCAGCTTTAATAATAGGAGCGATTTTTAAATCGCTCCTACACCTGAATGAGGTCTAATAATTCGTTCGGGTTTTTTATCATCGCATCCGCGCCCCATTCATGCGGTTTATCCGTCACATCAATATAGCCAAATAAGGCCACTACCGACTTCATGCCCGCTGCTTTGCTGGCTTGAATATCGCGCTCTGCGTCGCCCACATAAATACAGCTTTCGGGGTTAACACCGACTTGGCTGCAAGCCAATAGCAGCGTGGCTGGTGAAGGTTTTGGTTGCGGCGCATCATCGCCACAGACAATACAAGCGGCTCGTTTGTTTAAATCCATGCCCATACTTTCAATCAGGCCTTCGGTAAAACGGCGTGGTTTATTGGTAACAATTCCCCATTTTAAACCTTTATTTTCAATGAGTTGCAATAAATCTGCCATACCAGACAACAGTGTTGGGCTGCGCGTAAAAACGGTGTCGTAAATACTGAGATATTCATCGCGCATGCTAATAAAGCTGTCATCTTTTGGCGTTATGCCAAAACCCAAGCCAACAAGCCCACGCGAACCGTGCGAGGCAAACGGGCGAATCGCGGCATTAGTTAACACTGCCTTACCGTGGCGCCGTAATTGCACATTAAGCGCATAACCCAAATCTGGCGCGGTATCCACTAAAGTGCCGTCAAGGTCGAAAAGAATGGTATTAATCAATGATTATTCTTTACATGTGTGCATCATGTAATTGACAGAAACATCACCACCCAGCCAATAATGCTGCGTAATTGGGTTATAGCTCATGCCAATTTGATGATTCAGCGATAAGCCTGCAGCCCTCACCCAGCTTGCCAATTCAGAGGGTTTAATAAATTTTTCGTAGTCATGCGTACCGCGCGGCAGCAAGTTTAAAATGTACTCCGCGCCAATGACGGCCAATAAGTAGGCTTTGGGATTGCGATTTATTGTAGAAAAAAATACAAGTCCGCCCGGCTTTACCAATTTAGCGCAGGCTGCAACCACGCTGGCTGGGTCTGGCACGTGTTCGAGCATTTCCAAGCAAGTCACGACATCAAAGCTAGCTGGCTGATTTTCTGCCAATGCTTCAACCGCAATAAGTTGGTAATCTACCGCTACGCCGCTCTCTAAACTGTGCAAAGCCGCCACTTTTAAGGCTTTTTCGCCCAAATCGATGCCAGTGACTTTTGCGCCGCGTTCGGCCATCGATTCGCTTAAAATGCCGCCGCCACAACCCACATCCAACACAGTTTTACCCTTAAGTGAAATGGCGTTGTCGATGTAATTCAACCGTAAAGGATTAATATCGTGCAACGGTTTAAATTCGCTGGTTTTATCCCACCATTTATGCGCTAACTCGGCAAATTTACTTAACTCAGAGGCATCAACGTTTATCATTTTATGCTTTAAATTCACTTAATTTTGGTTGCCATCTAGCCACAATATCACTCAGTTCTTGCGGCTCCACATTGCTGAACAAACCTACACTATACTCAGGTTTGTGATATTTTAAATCACCATTCACCCAAGTATGACTTACATGCTCGCGTCCAGCCACATAGGCCAAATGGGAAACCACATCGAAACAAGGTTGCATTTCAATATTCGACAGCTTTATCGCAGTTAAATCGGCGAGCTTGCCGATTTCAATAGAGCCTATTTTATCATCCAATCCTAAGGCCTTCGCACCGTTAATCGTCGCCATTGCTAACACTTGATGCGCGGAAACCGCAGTAGCATCGCCACTCTGCACTTTTGCTAACAAAGCCGCGAGCCGCATCTCAGCAAACATATCTAAGCGGTTATTGCTGGCAGCACCATCAGTCCCCAAGCCAATATTAACGCCATGTTTGGCGTATTCTGTAATGGGCGCAATGCCAGAAGCCAGCTTTAAGTTGGAGCTAGGGCAATGGGCGATGCTGCAACCATGTTCGGCCAGCAATTTAATCTCGGTTTCATCTAAATGCACACAGTGCGCGAGGGTTAAATTTGGGCTAAGCAATCCTAAGTTAGCCAATCGGCTTAATGGCCGTAAGCCATATTTTTGTTCGTTATCACTAATTTCTTGCAAGGTTTCATGCATGTGCGTGTGCACACCAATATTGACCTGCTCGGCGAGCGTCATGATGCGTTCGAACGTCGCGTCAGCTACAGTATAAGGCGCGTGCGGCGCAAAACTAAAACTAATCAACGCTTCATCACGCAAATGATCGCGCGCCTCCAAGCCTTGCTGGATATAGCTTTCAGCGTCGCTAGCATATTGTGTAGCAAACTCCAGTACGACTAAACCTAAGTTAGCGCGCATACCCGCTTTAATACTGGCTGCAGCGGCAGCTTCAGGGTAAAAATACATGTCATTAAAAGTTGTCGTGCCACCAGCCAGCATTTCTGAGCAAGCCAACAACGTACCATCGTGTACAAAACTGGGCGAAACTAATTTAGCTTCTGCAGGCCAAATATGCTGCTGCAACCACGGCATCAGCGGCAAATCATCCGCCAAACCGCGCATTAGGCTCATGGCGGCATGCGTGTGTAAGTTAATTAAGCCTGGAATTAAAACATGTTCGCTTAGTTGAACAGTTTCAATTGCCTCGTACCGATTAGCTTGCTCTATCGAACAAACATCAATGATTTTGCCTGATTGAATCACTACCGCTTGCTGTGTTAACAGCGTGTTACTTGGAACTACAGGGCAAAGCCAACGTGCTTCAATAATCAAATCAACATTCAGTTTCATAGCGATATTATAACGTTGAAGCGATTTGATATGAAAATTCAGGCAATAAAAAACCCCGCAATTACGGGGTTCTTCTTAAAGAAACGACTTAGTTACAGCCAGTTTCTTTTGTACCTTCGGCTTTAATTTCTACGCGACGGTTAGGTTGTAAGCAAGAAATCAATTTCTTCGTTGCTTTAGTACCAGCACATTGAACTACTGGTTCTGATTCACCTTTACCAACTGCAGAGATAATGGCAGCATCAACACCTTGCGCAGCCAAATAATCTTTCACTTGGTTAGCACGGCGCTCTGATAGTTTTTGGTTGTAAGCATCTGAACCAATGCGATCAGTGTGACCTGTAACAGTCACTGATTTGATTTCTGGAGCTGCTTTAATTTTAGCCGCTGCGTCATCTAATGCAGCTTTACCTTCAGCTTGTAAACTTGCTTTATCGTAGCCAAATAGTTTTGCAGCATCCACAGTAATTGTATCCATTTGTGGAGTACATTTTACTGGTTCTGGAGCAGGTGCCGGAGTTGGCTCAGGCATTGGCTCTGGAGCAGCTGCGATTGGCGCTGGCTCTGGAGCAGCTTCTGCCACTACAGGTGCTGGTGCGCCAAAGCGGAAGACACCGCCTAAATTAAGCAATGTATTACTAATGCTACCACTATCGCTTGCGCTTACACCAGTAGCCAAATCTGTAATCTTAGCTTTACCACGTGAGAATTGTTGACGCAAATCAGCTTGCAAGCCGAAATTATCACTAAACAAGTATTGCGCACCCAAACCCAAACTGCCTAGCCATGATGTTCTTTTGCCATCCACATCAAAACCAGGAATTTTATAATCCATGTTATTTCTAGTTGCACCTAAGCCTGCAAGCAAGAAAGGACGGAAGTTGCTACGACTAAACATGTACAGAGCATCTAGACCTAATTGTGTAGATTTATAACGACCACTTGCACCTGCAATGCCTGTATCTTCAGACGCGCGGTTATAACCTAAACGGCCTTGTAAATCCCAGCTTGGGCTAAGTTCTTTACCAAGACTAATAAAAGCACCCGCGCCGTTGTTTGCATCTAAATCGCTATCTGTATTCATATAGCTTAAGCCTGGTACTGCATACCATGCGCCGCGGAACATATCTTCTGCAGAAGCTGTGAGTGTTGTGAAACCGAGTGTTGCTGCAACAGCAAGACCAACTATTTTCTTATTCATATAAAACTCCTTAGTTATCAATCGTCGTACAAATTTTAGAACAAATTTTAGAGCAAACTTTATAGGTGAACTATACTTAATCTACTTTAACTATGCAACGCTAAACGTAAGATTAATTGCGGTTTTTCCTTATTTTTGTTGTGTTGGCGCAACACATCATTGATTTCAGTTACTTTGTCTCTAGATAAGGCCGATTTTCGCACCACATTTTCACAAACGCCGCCTCTAAAACCAATATAGGTAGCATTATAATTGAGCAATTCACCAATATGTTGTAGTCTTAGTGATCCTGCTAATCCAGATTTTAAATGATGTTGCTCACATGCTTGTGTAAAGTTTTGTAAATTGATTCTAGTTTGCACTTGCAGTAAATTTTTCTGCTTGTTTTTCGTATCTAGCATCGCACCAAAAAAACCAGCTTTTTGTAGCTTTGGTAGCAAACTTAAATCCAAAGCTTCATCGGCAAAAAATACCGCCACTATTTTAATATCCACAGTTGTCAGCTTAGCCATTTCCAGCAAAAAATTATCATCGTGAAACAGCTCAGAAACCCCAATTTTAATAACATCCACGCCAATTTCGGCGCGCGCGACTATATCGCACACCAAATCATTCAATGTCACATGCTGCTCGCCCACGGTTGCGCTTAAAACCGCCAATCCGTCCATCGCTTGAACAATGCGCACTGTTTCGTGCAAATTTAACGCGCCCAGCGCGCCCACATTCGGGTCTTTCAAATCGATAATATCTACGCCAGCTTTAAGCGCAATCAAAGCTTCTGCGGTATTTTTCACGCTGATTAAAAGTTGCGTCATGCCCGAACTTTATCCATCAGTTTTCTTCAAGTTTCTCAGCGTAAAAATTGTCGATTTTTTCCATCAACCAGCCCCACGCTTCCAACTCACGTTCGCCGGCCGTTTTGTCGATAGCGATTTGCAAATATTGCAATTCTGTTTGAATTTTCTCGCGCGGCAACAAGTGTAATCGACTTACCAACACCGCCAGCTCGATGACTGCAGCCTGCGCACGATTAAATCCGGTAAATGGTTTATGGTTAAATTCAGCCATTTTTTTCATGATTAGTTGCGGACGCGTTGCATCATCGCGCACTTCAAGCAACTCCAATTCCACATGCGACAAACAATCGGAAAGCCTGGGAACCGCATGATTATTGGTCTGCAGAGGAGGTAAGTTATGCCTTTTACAAACAGCGCACGCAAACACGCGCACGTCGTCAGTTAAGTTCATCACGGCGCATTTTGTCGCTAAAATATTATCCAACGTGGTCGAAGGTTTATAAGGCGAAATAATGACATTATCATTTTCATAACGAATACCAAACGGTGTGATATGCGGCTCGCCAGCCAAATTCACACTGGTAATAATCGTTTCAAAAATCATTATTTTTTACTTTTCTTTTCTTTAAGCGAGGCTTCGCGATGACTTTTTCTGTCGTCCGTTTTCTGCCCGCTGTCTTCTGATATACCCCAATTTAATGCCTCATCTTGCACGTAGCGTTTTTTTAGTTGATGCGCGATTTGCGCACGCGCCAGCTCTACGCCCAAGTAAAACGCGTGGCTAGCATCATTTTCAACCTTCAAATCAGGATAAAACTTAAATGGGTCAATCGCTTGTAATAAACCATCACGATTGTAAACATGCACGCCAGACTCACTCACCATGATGCGAAAACTCGGGTCTTTAATCTGCGCGGCAAATTCGGCAATTTCCGTTGCATTGTACGAAAAGGGTTTTCTATCATGCAAGCCGTTTAAGGCAGTAGAATAGCCGCGCGGCAGCCTGTCATCTTGTTTTGCGCGAAACATCACGCGGCGCGCAATATCCGCCTCCGCAATCGCATTTACTGCGTGTGGGCTGACCGAAGTCGCTAACACCGCGTTGATATTCAGCTCACTAATCAAGCCAAATAAAATCGCATTAATGCCCGTGGTGTCGGCATCCGTCAGCTCGGTGACGTTGCCGACACCCATCATGATTTGGATTTCTGGGTATTTTTTGCGCAGCTTGTGATAGCGCACAATCGAATCCGTCAGCCCAAAGTGAATCGGGTCTAAAATCGGGTCAGCGACGAATTTTTTACCATTCTTAAGACAAATTTCAATGGCTCTATAAAGTGATGATAAATTACCAGGGCGACTGGGAACAAGTACTGGTGAGGCGTGCACGGCATCTGCAATCCAAAGTGTTTTTTCAGTTAAACTCAATAAATAATCCGCGCCTGCTTTTCCCGCCAGCAATAATTCGTCAGTGTTCGTCGAATCAACACTGACGCTTAAACCTGCTGATTTGAGTGTTTTTACAGCATCCGCCAAATGTTTAAAAGGCTTATTTGGCAAACAACCTAAGTCAATCACATTTGCACCCTGCGCCGCGAATTGTTTGGCTTTGGCGAGTATTTGGTCAACCGTTAAGTCTGGCGCATCGACAATCTCAGCAAAAATTTGGCAGCTATATTGGCTTAAATCTGGTGCTTTGCCTTTTTGCCCAAAATACTCGGGCAGGTCTTTCAAATCATCAGGTCCGCGTTCGACCGGGATGCCGTATTGGCGGTGCAATTGGCTCAAGTCGCCTTGGCATAAGCCTGGCAAAATCATCTTGTTAGCATTACCTGAATTTTTTAAACGTCGCGCAATTAAATCAGGCGTCATCAAAGCTGCGACCGAGACACCGATCTGCTCGACACGATATTTGAATTGTGGGGATTTTGGATTGGCTTGCACTTCTTGCAACACTTTATTCAAGCTTTTTTCGGCCAACTTTCCTGTCACAAATAAAAGTTTTTCGCTCATTTTTTAATTATTTACTTAATTTTATGAGGGTCCGTAAGCCGCATGGATATTGCCTTCTGGAGCATGCCCATATCGCTCACAATATGTGTGAATTCAAAGGTTGCAAGCTTCGCCACGTTATCCAAATCAATTTGGCGCGGAAAAACTTGCACCATATTGTCGCGAGGTGCCTCAGATTGAATAAAACCAGATTCAACTTCTGGCGCGGTATCGCAGGCAAAAATAATTGAAGGAACACGCGTTTTGCCTGCTTGCGCGTAAAGGTTTGTGACCAAGGAATCTGAAAATCCGTAGGCCATTTTTGCGATGGTATTTGAGGTGGCTGGCGCGATGACCAGCGTGTGATACTTGCCTGCGTAAAACAGCTCTACCGGCACGCTGCTGGCGGTTTTATCTTGGTAAACTTTGTGACCAGTTGCGTCTAATTGCGCCTGAAAACCGTATTGCTTAATAATTTCTGCGGCCGCTTTGCTTAAAAAAATATCAACGTTTTCAAGCGTTTTTAAAATTGCCAGAGACTCGCGCAGATAATGACCAGAACCTGTGATTGCCCAAGCGAGACGTTGTTTAAGTGGTTCGGTTTTCATCAACAACCTATGTTTTAACAGAGTTGCTGCCTGTAACTTTATTAAAAAAATTTTGCGCACTATATCCAAGTGCATCGTTTACTTTTTTAATTAAATCCAAATTAAGGTAACTCACTCCTTCACCTTCTTCATACACATATCTCCACTTTACAAATGGATTGTCGTGTAATTCTATAGCCAAAAATTCTCTGAACTTGCTAACACTCATAAATTCCTTATGAATTTCACAATATTTACTAACAATCTCATTTTTATGTTCATCACTCACAAAATCCCACAGCGCGCTAAGACTATGCCCTTTGAAGCCGTTTATTTTATTCGTGGCCAAATCTTCTTTGGAACGAATCTCTGGATAGTCGACAATTAGGAAAAATTTTAGAAATAATTCTATAGAAAATGCGAAATTCATAGCTACTGGGAATATAAATCTTACATCCTCTTCTCTACTTTCCGAAATCAGTATTGCAGATTGATTGTAAACGCAAGCCAATGTAAACATTGTTTCAAACATTGGCGTTTCGCGGTCATGAACTACAAGCATCTAATTTTTACTGAAGGGATGCTCAATCACAATCGTCTCATCCCGTTCCGGGCCTGTCGAAACAATGGCAATCGGCACGCCACATAAGGCTTCCAAGCGTTTTAGGTAATTTTGTGCGGCTTTTGGTAGGCCATCCCATGTTTTTACGCCGAAGGTATTATCAGTCCAGCCTGGTACGGTTTCGTAGATGGGTTTGCAGCCTGCGACGTCATCTGCGCCGACTGGTAGCAAGTCGATTTTTTTGCCATCTAGCTCGTAGCCAATGCAAATTTTGAGTTCTTTAATGCCGTCAAGCACGTCTAATTTGGTGATGCACAAGCCTGTTAGGCCGTTAATCATAGCAGAGCGGCGCAATGCAGCGGCGTCAAACCAGCCGCAACGGCGTTTGCGCTTGGTGACGGTGCCAATTTCTTGACCTTTTACCGACATTTGCGTGCCTGGCGCGCCTTCGCTATCAATATCCAGCTCGCTCGGGAACGGGCCGCCGCCGACGCGTGTGGTGTAGGCTTTGGTGATACCTAATACGTAATGCAGCATATTGGCGCCAACACCCGTGCCTGCTGAGGCTTGGCCTGCAATGCAGTTGCTGGAGGTGACATAAGGATACGTGCCATGATCAATATCTAGCAGCGTGCCTTGTGCGCCTTCAAACAGTAAGTTCTCACTACGGGCATTGGCGGCATACAACTCAGCAGAAATATCAGCAATCATCGGTTTTAAAGCAATAGCTTGCGTCATACTGGCATCATATTGCTGATTAAAATCAACCGCTTGTGCGCCAAGGTAGTTGGTAAGTACAAAGTTGTGATAATCCATTACTTCGCGCAATTTTTCAGCAAATCGTTCAGGGTAAAATAAATCGTATACGCGCAACGCACGGCGTGCAACTTTATCTTCGTAGGTTGGGCCAATGCCCTTGCCTGTGGTGCCAATTTTTTTATCTGGGCTGCGTTTGGCTTCTCGTGCCACGTCCACCGCTACGTGATGACTTAAAATAAGCGGGCAACCTGGGCTTACTTTTAGGCGATTTTTAACTTCCAAACCATCTTTTTCCAACGCGGCAATTTCACCTAGCAAATGACCTGCATCTAGCACCACACCGTTACCGATATAACATTTAATGCCTGAACGCACGATGCCAGATGGGACTAAATTCAATTTATAAATGCGCTGTGCTGCGGCCTGCCCCACAACTAGCGTATGGCCTGCGTTGTGGCCACCCTGAAAGCGCACTACGCCTTGCGCGTGGTCGGTCAACCAATCGACGATTTTGCCTTTGCCTTCATCGCCCCATTGTGTGCCGATAACTACTACATTTTTTGCCATAAATAACTGCTTTATTAATTATATTTTTTAAAGATTAACTACTTAAGGGTTTCGATGTGCCATTCGCTATTGCGCAGTACTAAAGCACTGTCGCAATTAAGCTCAGCGATATTGACTTCTGAATTAGGTAACACTTGAATCACCAGCAAACCATCGGCGCGTAAAGTCTCAATTTTACTCAGTAAATCTTTATCATTGCCTTCTGGTGCCAAAATGGATTTCGGCAAATTAGCTGGCGCTAGCGCGCTCACAATGCCGCGCAAATCTAAGCTGAAACCCGTTGCTGGACGCGCTCTGCCAAACGCGATGCCGACTTCGTCATAACGACCGCCCAGCGCCACTGGGCCTGTGTAGCCGCGCGCATAAGCGGCAAACACCACACCGCTGTGGTAGTGATACCCACGTAGCTCGCCCAAATCAAACGAAACGCTTACGTTTAAATCGCTTAATTTGTTGGCAACCGCGCTTAAATTGGCCAAGGCTTGGGTGATTTCTGGCAGTTTTGGTAACACACTTTCAGCTTTTTCTAACACCGCAACGCCGCCATTTAAATCGGTTAAATCAATAAGTGCCTGCCTAACAGCCGCATCCAGATTGGCTCCCAGAACAGCCACTTGGGCTTTATCTTTGCTTTGCAAAGCTGCATACAACGATTCTTCCAAGTCCGCATCAATGTTGCCCGCGCGTACTAAGGCCTCGAAAATTGCCACATGACTAAAATCAATGTTTAAATCCTGCAAACCCAATAGCTGCAAGGCTTTTATCATCAAACGTTGAATTTCGATGTCGCTTTCAATTCCAGCGTGACCAAACAATTCCGCGCCCAATTGTAGCGGCTCTCTAGTTCTAGCGAGCCCATCTGGCTTGGTGCGCAACACAGTGCCAGCGTAACATAGACGGCTAATACCTTGCTGATTGAGCATGTGCGCATCGATACGTGCAGCTTGTGGTGTCATGTCGGCGCGAATGCCCATTAATCTACCAGTAAGCTGATCCACCACTTTAAACGTGGCTAAATCTAAATCGCGGCCCGTACCAGTGATAAGCGATTCCAAATACTCTAGCGTGGGCGGAATCACGTATTGATAGCCGTGCACTTTGAATAAATCCAATAGTTGTCGGCGCAGCTGCTCTACGCGCGCAGCCTCTGCAGGCAGCACGTCTTCGATAAATTCGGGGAGTAACCAGTTTCGCATAGCGGCTATTATAAGCTAGCGTGATAAAAACATCAGCAACAAACCGCCAATAATTGAGATAAGTCCGACAAAACGTAGCTGACCATCTTTGAGTTCTATCATGCGTTTAAAGGTTTCACGCCAAGCTTGTGGCGCAATAAACGGTAGTAAACCTTCAAATATCAGCATCAAACCTAATGCCGTTAAAATAGTTGCATTCACTGAAGCGCCTTACAATTACTTGCCGCCAGCGCCACGCATATATTTAAAGAACTCAGAGCTTGGGTCTAACACCATCACGTCAGATTTGCTTTTAAAGCTATTCTTGTAAGCTTCTTGGCTGCGGTAAAACGCGTAAAACTCAGGGTTTTTGCCGTAAGCGCTAGAATAAATTTCGGCCGCTTTCGCATCACCCTCACCTTTCGCTTTTTGCGCATCTCTAAAGGCTTCCGCAATAATCACTTCGCGCTGTTTGTCTGCATCGGCACGAATTTTCTCAGAAGCAGCCGCGCCCTCAGAACGTAATTGGTTAGCAATACGTTTACGTTCAGAAATCATGCGCTCATACACCGAGTTGCTAATTTGCTCTGAGTAATCTACGCGTTTTAGGCGCACATCGACTACTTGAATGCCAATTTGACGCGCTTCTTTATCGGCTCTTATTTTCATACTTTCCATAATCTTGCCACGCTCCCCAGCAATCACATCATGCACAGTACGCTTACCAAATTCATCTCTTATACCCGCATTCACCACGTTTGAAAGCCTCTGCTCAGCAGCTTTTTCAGGATCACCTGCACCTGTTGTTGAAACATAAAATTTGACAGGGTCGATAATTCGCCATTTTACAAATGAGTCCACTGTCATGGTTTTCTTTTCAGATGTTGTAATTTCTGCCGGCTGTTCCCAATCTAGGGTGACAATACGCTTTTCAAAGTACTTTAAATCATCCACTAAGGGTAATTTAAAATATAAGCCAGGCTCTTTTTTAACAGCCACAATCTCACCTAACCTGAACACCAATGCATATTCACGCTGATCTACGGTATATAGCGACATGGTCGCTAATACCAACACAACAAATAGCCCAATTGATAATCTTGCAATATTCTTCATGATTTTCTCTATTTAATTATCGAGAGTTTCTATCACGTGAAAGTTCACGCGTGTCGTCCTGTGTAGCTTGGTTCTCTCTAGCACTATTCGCACCTGCCGCCTTAGCGCTAGCAGGTGCAGCAGTTGCACTTGTCGCCATGAGCTTATCTAAAGGTAAATAAAGCAAGCTATTGCCACCTTTTTGGTCTACTAACACTTTGCTGGTGCTCGACATAATTTGCTCTTGCGCATCTAAATATAAGCGCTGCCGTGTGACTTCGGGCGCTTTGTTATATTGCGTTAAGATTTGCTCAAAGCGACTGGCGTTACCCGTTGCTTCACTTTCTACTTTTAGTTTGTATCCCGCCGCCTCAGCTGCTAAGCGCGAAGCATTACCACGCGCTTTAGGTACTACTTCATTCGCATAACTTTGGCCTTCGTTAATTAACCTTTGGTAATCTTGCTGTGCGCGGTTCACATCATCAAATGCCTCTTTTACCTGCTCTGGCGCTGCGCCTTTTTGCCGCGAAACGCTGGTAATTTGAATGCCCGTTTTGTAATTGTCCAAAATAGACTGCATACGCTCAGAAGTTTCAGGCAAGCCAACTACTATCAAATCATCTAATTTGCTTTTACCCACTACCTCACGTATCGCGCTTTCTGCCGCCGATCTCACTGCTTTCTCAGAATCTCGGTTGTTATATAAAAAATCTACAGCGTTTTTAAGTTTGTATTGAACGGCTACCTGCATATCAATAATATTTTCATCTTCGGTTAGCATTAATGCTTCATCCGATACTTTTTGCTTGCTACCTGAGCCATCTTCGCTGCTACGATAACCGACTTCAACGCGGCGCACTTGCTCCATATTTACCACTTCCGCCGATTCAATCGGAAATGGCCAATGCCAATGCGCCCCTGATTTATCAGTTGAAACAGTGTATGCCCCAAAGCGTTGCTCAACTCCAACAGAACCTTCCTTGACAATATAAAAGCCCGTTGCCATCCAAATCGCCGCGATGATGGCGAGTATAGGAAAAATCGGCACATCGAACCCTTTATCTCCTGTAGGCTGGCCATTGCTAGCGCCATTACCGCCGCTACTTTTTTTGCCAAAAAGATTGTTAATTTTTTGGCTTAAATCACGCAATACCTCATCTAAATCAGGCGGGCCTTCATTATTGCGTTGTCCCAGACCTGGGAATTTAAGGCTTGGAAATCTAAACTCGGAAAACTTCATTATTCGCACTCCATATTTTCTTATGCATACGCACTTTCTTCTGTACTTAATTTTCTTAAATATTGCTGATGTTCCAATAAAGCCTGTTTGATAAACTCAATGCCAGCGCCAGTCTTGGCGGAAACACGCACTTGGTAAATTCTACCATATTCGTCGCGCTCAAAACCTGCGCCAGAATTTAGCATATAGCCATCAAGTCGATCAATTTGGTTTAACACCAAAATTTGCGGCACTTGTGAGGCGCCAATTTCATGCAACACTTTGTTGACTTGCGCCACTTGTGCCTCGCGATTGCTGCTGGCTACATCCACAATATGCAACAATAAATCGGCTTGTGACGCCTCTTCTAAAGTCGCGCCAAAGGCTTCAATCAAGGTGGTTGGCAAATGTTTGATGAAACCTACCGTATCCGAAATCACCAGCGTACCACCACCTGAATGATAATCCTCGCCTAGAAACATTTTGCGTGAAGTGGTATCGAGCGTGGCAAATAGCTGATCAGCCGCATACACACCCGATTGCGTTAAACGATTAAATAGCGTAGATTTTCCCGCGTTGGTATAACCGACTAGCGACGCTGTCATGGTGTTTGAGCGTTTACGCGATTTGCGCTGCATGCTGCGCTGTTGCTTGAGTTTGGCGAGCTTTTCGCGCAATTGTTTTACCCGCACGCCAATCATTCGCTTATCAAGCTCTAATTGCTTCTCGCCTGGGCCGCCACGCACGCCGATGCCGCCTTTTTGCCGCTCCAAGTGTGTCCAACCGCGCACTAAGCGCGTGGATAAATGCTCTTGCTGCGCCAGTTCAACTTGCAGCTTACCTTCATGGCTTTTTGCACGTTGTGCAAAAATATCAAGGATTAAACCCGTTCTATCCAACACTTTGGCTTGTAAAAAGCGCTCTAAGTTACGTTGTTGTGATGGGCTTAAATCGTGATTAAAGGCAACCAAACTAGTTTCAGAAGCTTCTAACATGAGTTTTAATTCATCGGCTTTGCCGCTGCCAATAAAAAGTTTTGCGTCAGGCGTGCTACGCTTGCCTTCAACCGTGGCGCGCACTTGCATACCGGCCGAAGTCACCAGCTGGCGCAACTCCTGCAAACTTTCTGCATAATTTGGCTCGCCAAAATCGACACTCACTAACACCACCGCGCCATCTGACGCGATAGTTAACACTGATGGATTCGCTAGGGTGTTTTCGCCATAACCAGAAGGTTTAATTGCCAAGCTTATTCTTCCGAATGTTCTGGCAACACCATGCTCACCGCGCGCGCTGGCACAATGGTTGAGATAGCGTGTTTATACACCATTTGCGTGACCGTGTTTTTGAGTAAAATCACGTATTGATCGAACGAATCGACTTGACCTTGGAGTTTGATGCCGTTGACTAGATAAATAGACACCTGTACGTGTTCTTTTCTGAGGGCGTTTAAGAATGGGTCTTGTAACATTTGGCCTTTATTGTTCATTTTTTGCTCCTTGTAGTTTTATAAAATTGGAGTTGCTTCTTTTTTAAGAAACTCTTTTATGCTTAGTCATTTAAATAATACCTAGCATACGACTATGATTGCGCCTTTTTGTTCGCTTTTCAATAGCTAAACTTAAATTCTTTTACATTACTCTCAATAAGAGCCAGTTTACTAAGCGTGTAAAAATCATTTCATCAAGTTTATACAACTGAATTATGTAAATTTAATTATTTTTATACTTATTTTAATAATGGGATTAATTTCCATTTTATTGTTGACTTGGGAAAAAATCCCAGTTAATCTGCTAATGTCTGGGACAGAACAATTATTTTTAATCATATATTATGGACATATCTGCAATATCTCATGCGAGTCACGGCGTAGACAAGAAGCCTAATCTCAGCCTAGGTGGCGATATAGAGCTCGACTGCGAGCTTGTATTTGAAGATGCAAAAGGCCACCACACATTTAACGCCAATCCCGAGCTGACAAAAGTTATTTTGAGCTTTTTAGTAGCGCTCTAAACTTCGCTTTTATTAAGCAGTGAATCTGCAAGTGAATAAAAATGCCCGCAATTACGGGCATTTTTATTCGAACAAGCAATGCACTTTATACCTAAATTACTTCTTTTTATCACTGCCGCTTGAGCCAGAGCCTGAGTTAGAGGAGCCAGAGCCAGAACCTGAATTGGAGCCAGAGCCTGAGGAACTAGAACCTGAATTGGAGCTAGAACCTGAGGAACTAGAACCTGAAGGTCCAGATCCTGAAATACTTGAACCACTTCGGCGCCCTGAAGATCCTGATCCTGATCCTGATCCTGATCCTGAATTAGAATCATCAGGAAAGCCAAAGCCGCTAGAACCTGAGCCTGAATTTGACCCTGAATCATCACCGCTAGAATTTACAACAGGTGAATCATCATCCCTACCGCGCTTAGATGAGCCACGGCCGCGATTTGAGTGATCATTTATGGGGCGATTGTACTTATCAAACAGCGCGCCTTGTCGCTCTTCAACTTTATCGCAAACCCATTTGCCCGCCGCATCTCTGCGTACTTCCATTTTTACTACTTTACCAGTAGAGCTTGCGATGCTTCTGTAACTCGCATTGACTTGCGGAATCAATATATCGGCACCAGCCAACGAGATACCATTTACACCTTCCAAGCCAACAAAACCTTCTACAATAGCGCTTTCTGAACGATTCATCACGTTTTTAATCGGCTGTTCCACAATGCGATTAGGTTGAATTGCGCGGCCATTCCAAGCGCCGCCCACCTGTATTTCGTTGCCGACCTTAATTTTATCCAGTACGTTTTTGTTGTTTATGGCCACCCTAGTGCCATTTACAACAAAGTTATCGTCAGCAACGCTCGTCACAATGCCATAGGTGCTCGCCAAGCCTTTTTTATGAGTAATGCCTACTCGAGTTGCCACAATACGCCCATTGCCAAGCCTATGTCCGCTCACGCGCACCACAGCACCTTGCTCTAAGGCGCGCAATTGTTGCATGGTCGCCTCATCCACCTGAATAGTTTGCCCCATCACCTCAACTTGCATCAACTTAAAGTCTATTTTGTCAATTGGCCCAACCACCGCATCTATCATACCTATTGAGCGCGCAACCAACCGGTCACCAGCCCTGTCCGCTGTCAACATGACCATTTGGCCAGCAGTTAGATTGGAAAGTTTAGATGCAAAACCATTATCAAACACAGGCGTCTTGGTATCATAGTGCACTTCAGTATCATTTACGCAAATGCTTGCAAAGCCAGTCACCACGCCGATAATAGCAATTCCACCTTTACCATTTTCTGGTAATAAGCCATTTTCTGCGAATATACCCGTACCGCCCATACCACCGTCGGCGGTTATGCCAGTGCCGCCAAGCCCTCCTTCGGCTGTAACTCCCGTACCACCCAATCCGCCTTCATTAGTAACCCCTGTACCGCCCACACCACCGTTGGCAATAATGCCTGTGCCACCCATTCCACCATCTATATTAGGATTTTTAATAGCAGCGGTAGCGCATACATTAGCCGCTTCAGCATTCGCATGCAGGCAAAACAATAGGCAGCAAATTACGCATAAAAATTGTCTAAACTTGCTCTGGCGATTAGTCATTCGCCTTGTCTTCCTTGACTTCTTCGGCTTCTTGCATGGGCTCTGCATAAAAATAAACGCCATAAGTCATGCGCATTTTTGCCTCAACGTCCGCCTTATCGTTAAATGCTGACACATCTGCCACTTTATTCACGCCGCGCAGCACTTTCATGCTGTGTTTTTTTGCAAATTCGGAAATCACATCAATGCTAGATAGGCTTAGTGCATCATAATGCACACAACGCTCGAAAAAACTGGGCTGTTGACCAATGACGTTAGAAACAGCCGCCTGCGCGTGGTCATGCAAGTTATGTCCAAAATAAAAGGCTTTTTCTTCAAAACCCTCTTGCGGGATAAACATATCGGAGGTGAGATGTACGAAACTGTCGTCATCAACAGTGGCGATGCCCAATCTTAACCACTCATCTAACACCGCTCTAGGGTGAATATCTGTGCTTAAGCTACGCACCAAACCTTCAAAAGATTCGTCAGGATTATCTGCAGCAAATCTTGGTAAAGGCTTGGGCACGCCAATTTCGTTCAAGTATTTAGGATTCGCGTTCCACAACGAGATTAGCTGTGAGCCAAGTGAAATATTATCTGGCATAACTTCATCCACATCAGGCTGGTAATCACGCAGACGCCGCACGTCTTTTCTGTGCACACCACTAATTAGACTAATGCGCGAGTCGGTTTGCTGTTTATTTGGAATAGCAAAATCTTTATCAGCAACTTCTACAAAAAGTCCCTTAATCACGTCAATCGCAAATGTATAAGTTAAATTGTTGGCCAGCATCAGCTTAACAATTGGCTTAAGCACACGTTTTATCGCGCTTGCGATCAATAACTGTCTTTTAGATAACTCGGTATTCACATTCAATTTTTCTAAAAATGTAATTTACCGTCTGATTATAGCAAAAAATGGGAATATTTTACATTATTTAATATATTTTTGAATTCTCGCCAGCGTTTCTTCTTTACCCAATAAAGCTATCACTTGATCGATACTCGGCGATTGCGCAATACCAGTCAGCATCACGCGTAGCGGCATGGCGATTTTAGGAAACTTCAAGCTAAACTCCGTCACCACCGCATTTATTTCATGGTGAATCGCTTCGGCAGTCCATTCAATATTGGTCAATTTTTCACTCAAGGTTTTAAGCGCAGGTTTAACTTCTTCTGTGATATGTTTTGCAATATCTTCCGCGCTGACAGTTGGTTTCGCATAAAAATAGGCAATATCCGCCGCCAGTTGATTCAAATTATTCGCACGTTCGCGATACAAGCCAAGCACATCTTGTAGTTTTGGCAGTAATGTCACTTCTACTTGCTGCTTATTTAATCGCGTCGCAATATCGCTAGCAAGCTCATGGATATTGGCTTCCTTAATATAATATGCATTCAACCAATTGAGTTTTTCGGTGTTAAATTGCGCGGCAGAAGGCGTAATGTGATCTAAATCAAACCACTCGCAAAATTGCTGCATATTAAAAATTTCCACATCGCCATGACTCCAGCCCAAACGCGCCAAATAATTCAGCACCGCTTCTGGTAAATAACCGTCATCGTGATATTGCATCACGCTTACGGCGCCGTGGCGCTTAGATAATTTTTGGCCATCATCGCCGAGTATCATAGAAAGGTGCGCATATTGCGGAATGGTAGCGCCAAGCGCCAACAACATATTAATTTGGCGCGGCGTGTTGTTGACATGGTCGTCACCACGAATCACCTGCGTAATGCCCATTTCAAAGTCATCGACTACGACGCAGAAATTGTAAGTCGGCGTGCCATCGGCGCGCGCAATAATCAAATCGTCCAGCTCGGTGTTACTAATTTCAATGCGTCCTTTTACCAAATCTTCCCAAACTACCACGCCAGTTTGCGGGTTTTTAAAGCGAATGACAGGCGGAATATCTGTTGGAATTATTGGCAGCGCTTTGCCCGCTTCTGGTCGCCATTTGCCGTCATATTTTGGCTTTTCTCCTGCTAGCGTTTGCACCTCGCGCAAAGCCTCTAATTCCGCTTTACTGCTATAACAATAATAGGCTGTACCCGCATCCAGCATGCTTTTCAGCACTTTTTTGTAGGTCTCAATTCGTTGCATTTGGTAAAACGGGCCTTCGTCGTAATCTAGCCCCAACCAATGCATACCGTCCATAATCGCCTGCACCGCAGCAGGCGTGCTACGCTCAACATCGGTATCTTCAATGCGCAAAATAAATTTGCCACCATGTTTTTTGGCGTAAGCCCAAGAAAATAGCGCAGTGCGGGCGCCGCCAATGTGTAAAAAGCCAGTCGGGCTGGGGGCAAAACGAGTACGAACGGTCATGAATAAATGGCTTATAAATTAAAGCATGATTTTAACATGCAACCGTACACGCCTACAAAACCCCCACATTTTTGCCATTTTAAAACTATTTAATACGTGCCCTAGCAAGCAATATCCATGCGGCGTTAGCCTGCTAGGCTAGCATTCATGCGGGTTGCAGGGCGGTTATTTTTAAATATTGAACACACATTTTTTGGCGGATGCGGTGAAGTTCCTGTGTTGAATGGGTTAATCGATTGCGACCTGATTATGGTAAGCTTGATTATTGAGTGATTTATGATTATATTTTGCTAGGCTTGCTTACACTTACCTTACATTGCAAATGAAAAAATTTTTTCAACAACTATTTAGCAGCAAAGACGCAAAAAAAACCAATAAACTGACGGCTTGGGTAGGCGAGCTTGATGCAATGGACGACCTTGCAGCGCTGCAATTTTCTACCAAGCAACTGGCGCAAACCCTTAACCGCCCAAATGAGGATGTGTTGAGTTTGCAACAGCAGCTTGATTTAATCATTGAAATTGAAGTGCTGAATCAAGCGCGTTTAGAAAGACTTTCCAGCCAGTTTTCTAGTGTAGAAAACATGAAAGCGGATATTGCGAATAACATCAGCGAAATTTGCTATCACTATTGCCGCCAATCTTATATTTGTCATCTTAAAGTCATTGAAAAAGTCTTTGACGCCAACCGAACACAGCTAGAACAAAATTTTAAATTCGAGGGCGATATGCCTATTTTGATTATTGCGCGCGCGCTAAATGCCGCGTTTAATATGATTAAATGGCGCTTATTTAGCCAAACCAACCCGCCTGCGAATGTGTGGATACAAATATTTGTGTTGTATCGAATCGCCACCCAGCAAATGTTGTTAAACAATCCCATCGCGATGTTTGATTTAGCGCCTTTAACCACGCTTGCGGCGCAATTTGTGCAAACGTGGATGCTGGGGCAACTGGCGCAGGCAAGCCTACAAAAATACCATGTTGAAATTACCTCGCAGATTTTAAAATCGCTACTCACGCGCACGCATATCAGCAGCAAACTCACGCCCGAGCAATATGTGTTTTATATTGATATGGAAAAAGATCTTGCAGCCAAGCGCATGCGCGATTTTGAGCCGAATGAGCGCTGCCGTTATTGGGAGCTGGACGAACTAGAAAAACAACTTTCGGTGGCGCTAACGACCTCTGCGCGTGGCGAAATTCCACAAAGTTTGGTTTATGCAAAAATAGACAACGCTATAAAACTCCATGAAACTTTAGAAATTTTAATCGATGAATGGAAAAAAAGTGGTTACATCCGGCAGCGCCGCAAAACCACCAGACAAGCCAGCTCTAAAATAGCGAGAGTGAATGCGGGCATTGCCGATATTTGCAACCAAGTGCATCAAGCCAATCAAATCAGTAGTGGATTAAGATTGTCTCGCGATGGCAGCTCGCTTGAGGACAGGCTGCGCGCGCACACAGTGCTAAGACAAACGAGCAGCATTTCGCCCAATAGCGGCTCGCTAGACGCATGGACTATCACCGACGAGAGCACGCGCGGGCTAGGTGCGCGCATCAACAAGTTTGGTAGCATACTCGCGCGACCTGATAAATTAATTGGTTTGGTGGTAGATGAAGATCCGAGCAAAATCATTTTGGGCATGATTCGCTCAGTGAAGCCGACGCAAGGCAATCAGTTAAGGGTCGGCGTAGAAATTATTTCGCATCACCCCACTTGGGTGCAACTGCGGCAAACGCGGGCGAATGAAGCGTTTCCTAGCACTGAAGCCGAATTAAAACCAGTAACCAATGTGACTGCTAAAAGCACTGCAGCAAGTGTTGATATGGGCCTATTTTCTGGTATTTATCTACCCATTGAAGCAGGCCATGCTAATACATCTAGCTTGATATTACCTAAAATGAATTATCGCGCCAACACTAATTACGCCGTGAATATTGCGGGTACAGCAAAAAATATTCTTCTCGGCAACCCAATCGAATCG
>JANOWN010000045.1:0-54209 GCA_031417915.1 Methylotenera sp. | reverse complement strand
TAACCGCTATCTACGATAGCTGAGAAATGTGCGAATAAATCGTCACCGCCTGCATCTGGAGTAATGAAACCAAAACCTTTAGAATCATTGAACCACTTTACAATACCTGTTGCCATAATATTACTTTCTTACTAAAAAGGGAGGCACCCAAAAAAGTCTCTACTTCTAAAAAAAATGAGCCCGGAAGGACCCAATAAATTAAAAATCTAAACGCCTAAGCGTCTTTGTACGGAGAATTCATTCGCATGTCAAGCAATATCACTATTTAATTGCAATAATCTTGTAATTTGTTGCTTATTTTCACCCGCGAGACTATACTGCGCCTGCGTTTGGTAGTGTCTTTGCGCTTTGTTGTTTTTTTACACTATTCCCAATATTGTGTTTTAGGGTCTTAGATAAACCTTGGAGTTGTGGCATGGCTAAAGAAGAGTTGATTGAAATGAATGGCGTGGTGGATGAAATTCTGCCCGATTCGCGCTATCGCGTGACGCTAGAAAACGGTCACAAACTCATCGCCTACACGGGCGGCAAAATGAAAAAAAATCATATCCGCATTTTGGCTGGCGATAAAGTCACCTTAGAACTTTCGCCCTACGATATTAATAATGGCCGCATTACGTTTAGGCATATTGAATCGAAAACGCCTTACACTCCACCAAAACGACGCACTTATTAAGTAAACCCACTTAAAGCCAGCGTCAGCGCTGGCTTTTTTGTTGTCCATTATTTAAAGAAATTTGCATGAAAAACCTAGAAATTGATGTGTTGTTAGTGGGTGGCGGCATTATGAGCGCCACGCTTGGTATGCTATTACACCAATTAGCGCCAGCATTGCGCGTTACCATGGTAGAACAGCTTTCAGAAGTCGCTTTAGAGAGCTCAGACGCGCTTAACAACGCGGGTACAGGCCATGCGGGGCATTGCGAGCTTAACTACACGCCACAAGCCGCCGATGACAGCATCAATATTACGCGCGCCTTGGAAATTAATGCAGCATTTGAAATTTCGCTACAGTTTTGGTCACATTTGGTTGAAACAGGCGCGCTGCCTGCGCCCGATGCCTTTATTAACAAAACACCACATTTAAGCTTTGTTTGGGGCGAACAAAATACTGCGTTTTTAAAACAGCGCTTTGAATTGCTTAAGCAACATCATTTATTTGAAGACATGCAATTTAGCGAAGATTTTGCCCAGTTAAAAGCGTGGATGCCACTGATGATGGCGAATCGTAAACCTAGCGAAAAAATGGCCGCAAGCTACGTCGCGCATGGCTCTGACGTCGATTTTGGAGCGCTGACACGGCACATGGTGGCACATTTAAGTCAGCAACAAAACTTTAACTTGCTCACCAACACCCAAGTCAGGAATCTCAACAAAGTAAAAAACCGCGCCAAAGATAATACTTGGCATGTGCAATTACGCAACACGCAAAATAAGCACACGCAAACCATCAATGCCAAATTTGTATTTTTGGGTGCTGGCGGCGGTGCATTGCCGCTGTTACAAAAAGCAGAAATCGATGAAAGCAAGGGCTATGGCGGCTTTCCTGTCAGTGGCCAATGGCTTATTTGCAATAATCCCACTGTAATTGCACAACACAAAATTAAGGTGTATGGCAAAGCGGCGGTTGGCGCGCCACCTATGTCGGTGCCGCATTTAGATACGCGCATGATTAATGGTAAAGCGGCGCTGCTGTTTGGGCCTTTTGCTGGTTTTACCACTAAATTTTTAAAGCAAGGCTCAAGCTTAGATTTAGCTAAATCACTAAAGCCAAACAACTTGAAAGCCATGCTGGGCGTAGGGCGAAGCAATATGGACTTAACAAAATATTTAGTGAAAGAAACCAGACAAACGCACGAACAACGCATGGACGCGTTGCGTGAGTTTTTACCGCAAGCTGTTAGCGCGGATTGGAAGCTGGAAAACGCTGGCCAACGCGTGCAGATTATTAAAAACTGCAACAAAAAATGGGGCAAGTTAGAGTTTGGCACCGAAATTGTCGCCAGCCATGATGGCACTTTAGCAGCTTTATTAGGCGCCTCGCCTGGCGCATCCGTCAGTGTAAAAGCCATGATAGACGTGCTTGAACGCTGTTTTGCAAACCAAATTAGCTCGCAGGGCTGGCAGGCAAAAATTAAGCTGCTGGTGCCTTCTTATAGCGAGTCTTTAATTGAAAATGCAACATTGCTAAAAAAAGTGCGTCAACGTACTTTAACAACGCTCAAATTAATCTAGACCTTAACTAGACTGCGCTGGCGGCGTGCCTCGTATAGGCAAATGCCGCTGGCCACGCTGACGTTTAGGCTCTCTACGCTGCCAAACATGGGAATTGTCACCAACGCGTCACAGGTCTCTGCCGTTAAGCGGCGAATGCCGTCGCCTTCTGCACCCAACACAATCGCGATTGGACCATCTAGCTTAGTGTTGAGCAGGCTGGTCGGTGCGTCCATGGTGGTTCCCACCACAAATACGCCTGCTTCTTTAAGCTCGCGAATGGTGCGCGCTAAATTGGTGACAGCAATAAACGGCACGGTTTCTGCCGCACCGCAAGCTACCTTACGCACAGTGGCGTTTAAGCCCACAGCGCGATCTTTTGGGGCGATGACAGCATGCACGCCCATCGCATCGGCCACGCGCAAGCAAGCGCCGAGGTTATGCGGGTCTTCCACACCATCTAACACCAAGAAAAATGGCGCTTCTTTCAGGTCAGATTCCAAAATATCATGAATATCTTTATACGGAATTGGCGTATCGATGACGCGCGCAATGACGCCTTGGTGGCGGCCATTCATGCCCGCCAAGCCGTCCAGCCGCGCCCTATCCACTTGCATGGTGCGCACGCCAGCAGCCTCTGCCAAACCAAGTAAATCTTTCATGCGCGCATCGATGCGGTCGCGGTCAATTAAAATTTCTTCAATACTGGTGGGGTGTTGGCGCATGCGGCTTAATACTGCGTGAAAGCCAAATAAAATTCGTGAGTCTGCCATGCTTACCTTTTACCTTTGTTTTTAGTGTTTCTGTCGCGAGATTTTGTGGCTGATTTGCCTAGCTTTTTCTCGCCAGTTCTATCTTGCTTAGCGCGGTCTAAAGCGCGTGAAGTAAGTGGCTTAAAATCAGCCGAACTCTTATCTTTATTCGCACTTAAAGTATTTTTGCCACCTGCCCTGGAAGGCGCGCGGGTGCTGGAGGGCATGTTATTGGTTTTTAAATGCGATGAATGGCTGACCAAGGTGAAATCAATCTTACTGGTTTCTAAATCGACGCGCGCAACTTTCACCGTGAGCCTATCACCCAACCTAAAGCGTGCGCCCGTGCGCTCGCCCACCATTTCGTGACGCGCTTTATCATAATTAAAATAATCATTGCCCAACTCGGTCACGTGCACCAAGCCCTCCACATATACACCATCCAGCGCCACAAATACGCCAAAACTGGTGACGCCTGCTACGGTGCCCTCAAACACTTCACCAATTTTGTCTTGCATGAAATAGCATTTCAGCCAATTGTTCACGTCGCGTGTGGCTTCATCGGCGCGCCGCTCGGTCATGCTGCAATGCACGCCGAGGTTATTCCAATCTTTGGCTTTATATTTTTCGCCATTCACCACCGCTTTAATGGCGCGATGAATCAGTAAATCAGGATAACGCCTAATTGGCGAGGTAAAGTGCGCATACGCCTCGTAAGCCAGGCCAAAATGCCCAACATTATCTGGGCTGTACACCGCTTGCTGCATAGAGCGCAGCAACACGGTTTGTAATAATTGTGCATCTGGCCGCTCTTTAATTTGCTTCATCAACTTGCCGTAATCTTTGGCATGCGGTTTATCACCACCGCCCACGCCAAAACCCACTTCGCCCATAAACGTGCGTAGCGCTTCTAACTTCTCTGGCGTTGGTCCTTCGTGAATGCGATACAGCGCGGCGTGTTCGTGCGTTTTGAGGAAATCTGCCGCACACACATTGGCTGCCAGCATACATTCTTCAATTAACTTATGCGCATCGTTGCGACCAGTCGGCACAATGCGCTCGATTTTGCCGTTATCATCAAAAATCATCATGGTTTCGGTCGATTCAAACTCAATCGCACCGCGTTTTTCGCGCTGATTCAACATGAGTTTAAATAGCGCATACAAGTTTTGCACATGCGACATGATGTGCGCGTATTCTTGCGCCGTTTCGCCCTGCGGATTTTCCAGCATTTCTGCGACTTTGGTGTACGTCATGCGTGCTTTTGAGCGCATCACCGACGGGTAAAACTGGTATTTTTGCACGATACCAGCCGTATCAATTTGCATATCGCAAATCATGCACAGCCGCTCTACGTCTGGGTTAAGCGAGCATAAGCCGTTCGACAAAGCTTCTGGCAACATTGGAATCACACGGCGCGGAAAATACACCGAATTGCCGCGCTCAAATGCTTCTTTGTCCAGCGCGTCTTCAGGTTTCACATAAAAACTCACATCGGCAATCGCGACAACCAAACGCCAACCTGCGCCCTGCTTTTCTGCAAAGACGGCATCATCAAAATCGCGTGCGGTTTCACCATCAATGGTAATTAACGGCAACTCACGTAAATCGATGCGACCTTTATAATCCGCGGCTTGCACCAATTTTGGAATGCTTTCCGCTTGATTAATCGCGGCGGGCGTAAACTCATGGGGCAATTTGTGTTTGCGCAATGCAATTTCAATCTCCATACCGCTATCGGCGTAGTTACCCAAAATCTGCACCACTTTGCCCATCGGGTGCGCGCCTGATGACGGTTGCATGGTGAGTTCCACCATCACCACTTGACCTGGTTTTGCGCCCATATCGAGATGATAAGGAATCAAAATGTCTTGATTAATACGTTTGTCTTCCGCCGCGACAATGGTAACGCCTTGGCCTTGTATGACGCGCCCAACAAGCGATTTGGTACTGCGCTCCAGCACTTCGACAATTTTACCTTCTGGCCGGCCTTTTCTATCCAGCCCGCTCATGCGCGCCATGGCGCGATCGCCATGCATCACTTGCGCCATTTCGCGCGGACCTAAAAATAAGTCATCAGGATGTTTGGTTTTGTCGTCTGGCACCAAAAAGCCAAAACCGTCAGGATGGCCTTGCACGGTGCCGGCAATGGCGTGTATCTTCTCAGCCAAGCACAGTGCACCTTTGCGATTGCGCATAATCTGACCTTCGCGCTCCATGGCGTTCAGGCGCTTGTTAAAGTTGTCGCGCTCAGAATCCCCAATATCGAGCAAAGTATAAACTTGCTCTACAGACAGCGGAATGCCTTGATCGGCCAGTAATTGCAATACCAACTCGCGGCTTGGCAGCGGTGCTTCGTATTGCGATGCTTCGCGCTTTGCATGCGGGTCGTTATTTCGAGGGCTGTGTTTTTTTGTTGACAAGTTATTTGCTTTCTATAAAATTCGGCGCATAGTTTCAGCGGTATAATCCATTTTGTTTCAAGCTTAAGCATGCCCAGATGGCGGAATTGGTAGACGCGCAGGTTTCAGATACCTGTATCGAAAGATGTGGAGGTTCGAGTCCTCTTCCGGGCACCAATAATTACTCAAGGTGAGATTGTAACACTCGCACCACATAAACAAAAAAGCCTTTGTTACCAGCACGTAAACTGGCAACAAAGGCTTTTTAAATTGAATTTATGACTAAATTAGTCGTTGCGGTGCGTACTTAGCAACAGCCTGCGCACGGCATGAAACATCGAGTTTTTGGAAAATACGTTTAAGGTGATTTTTAACCGTATTTGGGCTAATGGTTAGAATCATACCGATTTCAAAATTGGTTTTTCCTACTTTTACCCAATGTAAAATTTCATGTTCACGATCGCTAAGACCACCCAATTGAAATTCTTCTACCATTTCGTTCTGAGTATCAGCACTTGCGATGTACTCAACACGGCGCAAAGCAGCATCCACATGTGGCATAAGCAAGCCGAGCACAGAATGTTGCACTTGGAATTCGCGCGCCCTATCAAAGAACACGTAAATGCAATCGTTTTTACCGCGTGTATCTTTTACGCCATACACCAGCAATGAATTCATGCCAACAAGCTTGCTTGTAAAAGGGGTAGGTGATTGCGTGTTGATGCCTTCGGCATCAAAGAAATTAATGCGGAACCATCTTTCGCCATTATCCAACCAGCGTTGATGTAGATTCGACATGAGGTAGGCAAATACGCCTGGCGCATCAATCAATTTTTGTGTGCGGATATCATCAATATTTGACGACACGTCAAAATTTAGGTCGCCAGAAGCAAAATCACCCCAAGCCGCGACTAAAATGTCATGCGGAAGCACCTCATTTACACTGCCTTGCAGCCACTTGAAAAAATCAACGTGCTTTTGAACAGCGAACGAATCCTGAATTACGTTGAACACTTTTTCCCAATTTTGATTGGTCGTATTAATTTCCATCACAGTATGCCTCTCACGATTAATATCGATTAGATGAGGATACAGTTGCATTTTTAATACCACCTTTTTAAAATCGTTATTATTGTTTTATATCAATGCTTTACGTATTTATTTTCAAGTGTAGGCACAAGATTGTCGATTAATCCTCGACACTTGTGTCAACTAATTGACATTTTTTGACACCGAACTGCTAATTTAACGCCTATTTATCATGTTTGACAATGGTGTTAAGCATTATTTAGCGCATATATTGCAGGGATATTACGCCACCAACCATACACATCCATGCCACAACCAAATACATAACGGTTAGGTACGTTCAATCCTACGTAATTAGCTTGCAGTTCTTTGATTTTGTTCAAGTTTTTTTCTACCAGCACAGCTGTTTTAATCTCGCTGGCGCCAAGTAAGCTACATTGTTCTACAATGGCCTGCAAAGTAATGCCTTCATCTAAAATATCATCTAGTATCAATACACTTCTGCCGTTAATATTTTCTTTTGGCATCACTACCCATTGCAGCGTTTTACCTTCAATTCCATCGTGATAGCGCGTGGCTTGCACATAATCGAGCTCTAGCGGGAACTGCAGTTTGGGCAGCAATTGACCGGTAAAAAACACCGCACCGCCCATGACGCACAACACAATTGGCGACTTGGCTGCATAGTCACGGTTCAATTGTTCCGCAATGGCTGAAATAGCTTGATTCACCGCTTGCTCGCCATGAATCAGCTCCGCTTGATGCAAATATTGAAGTGGGTTGACTACCATAATCAACAATATTGCCTATGCTTTGAGAGATTTTAAATAGAATGCAAAATCTTGTGCAATTTCTTGGTGTTTAAGCGCAAATTCCACATTGGCCTTCATGAATCCCAGCTTACTGCCGCAATCATAACGTTTGCCCGCAAAGCGATAAGCTAACACCGTTTCTTGCAACAACAAATCAGCAATGCCATCGGTGAGCTGAATCTCACCGCCTTTGCCAGGCTTTACTTTTTCCAAGCGATCGAAAATTTTCGGCGTTAAAATATAACGCCCCACCACCGCCAAAGTAGAAGGCGCATCGGCAGGTTTTGGTTTTTCAACGATACTTTTTAATTGCAGTAAATTTTCTTCAATCTTAACCGCATCCACAATGCCATAACTCGCCGTTTCTGCAGGCAAAACATCTTCTACGCCTAACACCGAGCATTGTTTGCGTGCGTAAATGGCTGCCATTTGCTGCAGCACAGGCACTTTGGCATCAATTAAATCGTCAGCCAAAATCACTGCAAATGGCGCATCACCTACCACTGGCTTAGCGCACAGCACGGCATGACCTAACCCTAAAACTTTAGGTTGGCGAATAAAAATGCAGGAAACATGCGACGGCAAAATACTTTTAAGCGCTTCAAGCATATCTTTTTTACCAGTGGCCTCAAGTGATGCTTCTAACTCGCTGGCGTTATCAAAATGATCTTCTATCGAACGTTTATTGCGTCCAGTAATAAATATCAGCTCTGTAGCCCCCGCCGCTATTGCCTCTTCAGCCGCATATTGAATGAGCGGCTTATCGACGATAGGTAACATTTCTTTTGGACTAGCTTTGGTGGCAGGTAAAAATCGCGTACCTAAGCCAGCGACGGGAAAAACTACTTTGCTAATTTTAGTCATAAGTTTTAGTGTAAAGTAATTTGCTCTGCAGTCAAATCAGGGTTTGTTTCCAAACCCGCATGATGTTGCGGACTATATTCTTCCACCCAAAATTTTAATTCATTTTTAATCAATTTCTCATTCGCACTTTGCGTGCTGTCAATCCATTTTAAAAGCTTTTTAAGCCATGCTGTATCCACTGGCCTTGCAGTCGCGATTCTCAGCTTTTCGTGTGGCGTTGGTAGCGTATGTTCATCGTTTGCCAGTAGCTCTTCGTAAAGCTTTTCACCTGGGCGCAAACCCACATATTCAATTTTAATATCGTCCAATTGCAAGCCAGAAAGCCGAATCATATCCTTGGCCAGCTCTGCAATTTTAACAGGTTCGCCCATATCCAGCACTAGAATCTCCCCGCCCTTGCCCATCAAACCCGCCTGCATCACCAACTGCGCCGCTTCTGGGATGGACATAAAATAACGCGTAATTTCTGGGTGCGTAATCGTCACAGGGCCGCCATTAGCAATTTGCTCACGGAATTTAGGAATCACGCTACCACTGCTGCCCAACACATTACCAAAACGCACGATGACAAACTTGGTAGCAGCGTTTTTAGTAGTGTCTTTATTTGTATGGTCTTGCAAGCCTTGGCACACCATTTCAGCCAAGCGTTTGCTCGCGCCCATAACGTTAGTCGGATTCACCGCTTTATCAGTGGAAATCAATACAAATTTTGCCACGCCCGCGTCTTTACTGGCCTGCGCGAGAGTGTACGTGCCAATAACATTATTAGAAAGCGCCTCCCAAACATTACCATTTTCCATCAACGGCACATGTTTATAGGCCGCTGCGTGAAACACGACAGCTGGCTGATATTGCATCAGCAAATCTTTAACACGCTGACTATTTTTTACATCACCCGTCAAGAAAACCAGCTTAATGGCTGCATTTTGGAGATTCAACTCTTGCTCTAATTGATAAAGGGCGTATTCGGAAATATCTAAGCAAACCAAGGCGCTGGGCTTGTATTTCACAATTTGTCTGCAAAGTTCAGAGCCAATCGACCCACCAGCGCCGCTCACAAGCACGGTGCGATGCGCTATCAATTGCTGCAAGCCTGTATTGTCTAGTTTAACCGTATCGCGGCCGAGCAAATCTTCCACATCTACTCTGCGAATCTGTGAAATGCTCACTTTGCCGCTCATTAAATCGTCAATTGCAGGCACTGTCAGAACCTCTAAACCTAGACTATTGGCCAGCTCAATCGCCAGCCGACGTTTTTGATGGTGCGCTGAAGGCATGGCAACAATCACATGTTTCACCTGAAGACGCGCGTATATTTCTGCTAAGTTATTGATAGCGCCATGCACCTTAATGCCATGCACCTCACGACCTAGCATGGATTTATCGTCGTCCAGCAAGCCAACTACGCGCCACTGCGTGCTACGCGCGAGGTCTTTCACCAAAGCCACTGCCGCCTCCCCTGCGCCCAGTATAATCACTGGCGCACCTTGTTTTAAGCTGGTGCCATACAACTGATGTTCTTTCCACGCTCTATATGCAAAGCGACTGCCACCCATCATCAAGGTCAGCAATAATGGATCTAAAATTAATACAGAACGCGGGATTTTAATATTGGTACTCAGCATGAATAATAAAGCGGCCACTAGCACTGCGGCGGAACCGACAGCAAATATGATGCGTCTTAAATCTGGCACGCTGGCAAAGCGCCACATGCCGCGATATAAGCCATAAGCAATAAATACTGCACCTTGCAACGGCGCCACCCACAACACCGCTTGCCACATATGTTGCAGATGCTCAGCGGGGATTGAGAAATTGAAACGTAATAGATAAGCGGCAACCCAAGCAACAGTGGCTACAATGACATCATGCAATAACGCAAAAAATGTGCGTGGATTAATGAGCGTTTGTTTCATTTAATTGTTTTAATTGATCACTTTAAATTCACGCAATATTGTATCAACATCCCGCACGAATACCGTATTATTTACGCTGCGATAATATCAAAAAATAATTGCACTAATAAGTGAGCAATTTATTTGTTTTTAACATGCCTGCAAGCCAATATTCATAAGGCCTGCAGGCCAGTTAAAAATGATAATTAAAAGCTAATTTATAAGATTTAATGCTGAACGCCGTCTCTACGCACTACTTTTATAATCGTCAAAAAAAGTATCTTCACGTCAAAAAATAAAGATTGATTCTGCAAATACTCAACATCTAATTTTACTTTATCAGGGATAGGCAATTCATCACGACCGTTAATCTGCGCCCAGCCGGTTAGTCCAGGCAGCAACTTATTCACACCATATTGCGTGCGCAATGTAATCAAATCATGCTGATTAAATAAAGCAGGCCGCGGACCAACAAAGCTCATGTCACCCTTGATAATGCTCCAAAGTTGCGGCAACTCATCTAAACTAGATTTACGCAAAAATGAGCCGATTGGTGTTAAAAATTGCTTAGGGTCAGGTAAAAGATGCGTGGCTACTGCTGGCGTATCTACTAACATGGTACGAAACTTAGGCATTTTGAATATTTTATTGTTACGCCCTACTCGGTCAGACCAATATAAAATTGAACCTACAGAAGTTAATCGCACCGCTAATGCAACAGCTAAAAATGGCAGCATAAAAATTAATCCAGCAATCAACGCCAAACACAAATCGATTAGTCGCTTCATCGTTTGCCGCTCACTGTAGATTTCAAACCTTCATCCATTGTAAAAGGCGGTTGCCAACCCAATTCGCGGCGAATTTTGCTACTATCCACTTGCAATGAACCCACCAACTTATTTATTTGGTCTGATTTTCCAAACAATCGGCCTACAAGCCTTATCAATGCTAGAGGGCATGGTAATAGCCTTGCTGAGCGCCCAATTGGGCTTGATAACTTGCGTAATAAATCTGGGGTCGAAATATCTTGCCCGTCGCTCACCAAATAAGTCTGCCCAACAGCATTTGGGTGGGTAGCACACAAAATTAAAGCATCCACCAAATTCTCAACATAAATAAAACTACGCAAATTTTTCACACTTGCAAATGGCAGCGGAACACCTTTGCCAAGCACCTTAATCATCTGCGCAAAATTGCCTTTTACCCCAGAACCATATACCAAGGGCGGCCGCACAATCACTACTTCCATATCAGTTTCTGCTGAAATCTTACATAAAGCTTGCTCAGCCTCCAATTTAGAAACTCCGTAAGCGTCTTGTGGATTCGGCTCATCCAGTTCGTTATATGGCCGTATTGTCTGCTCCCCATTCACCTTAACCGAGCTCACATAAACAAATCGCTTAACTCCAGATCGAGCTGCTGATTCGGCCAAATTCCGCGTTCCTTCTACGTTCACTTTACGAAATTCAGCAAGCGGCTTTGCAGAGTGCTCCGTCATCACATGCACCCGAGCTGCTAGGTGAATCACTACATCTACACCACTTAGCGCTTCTAACCAATCCGTATCACCATTAATATCGCCCACAATCACAACTTCAGCATTATAAATTGGCGGGCTTATAGCACGTACAGCTGCGCAAATAGAATATCCCTGCCGAAGCGATTCGGTGGCTAGCGATTTGCCTACGAAACCAGATGCACCTGTAATAAGTATTTTTGACATGCTTTAAAACAGCCAAAAAATAACTGATAAAGCCAGTAAAAACCTATCCCGCAGGCTACGCCTAGCTTTGGCTACATAAGCTAATAAATTTAACTGCGAAAATATATTTTTCGATTTAAGTAAAGTGAGAAGTTTATTTGTTTCATTACTCAGCGCGATACGATTACAAACTTGCGCTATTTTAGCGACCTCTTTTCGATACCAGCCTTGCCTTAATTTTTGAAATCTAGCCAGCTTTGCTTTAAAACCAACATTAGCACCAACTACGTTACTTTGATGCTGACGATATTGCACTGACGGAACGGGGTCAACAAACCATTTATGCCCATGAGCTCGACAAACCGCATATGTTAGCCAATCATGGAGAGCCACTTCTTTTGCTGGACTACTTTCGTCTAATAGCTGCTCACGCACTTTATTCACTAGCCAAGGCGTCATTAAAAACGTACAGCCTGGCCCAGCAGATTCAAATAAATAATCTAGCTCACTTTGAGGTTGCGCCTTCTCGATCAATTTTTCTCGACCATCAGGCCAAAAAGCCAACACATTTGAAGATATCCCATCTGCCCCATGCTGCCTTGCAAGCTGAATATGCCGAATTAATTTATCTGATGCCCAGAGATCATCTTGATCAGCAAAGGCTACATAATCAAACTCTACAATATCTACATCTTTAATTAGCCTATAGAAATTTTTACCCGCACTTCCAATACTCTTAGAGTCAAGCAATATTAGTCGAGAGTCTTTTTGAGCTATTTGTTTTAAATATTCAATAGTTTCATCAGAAGATGCATCATCTGACACATGCAGCTCCACATCAGCATCGATTTGTGAAAAAATGCTATCAAGTTGATTTACAAGCCACGGCATGCCATTATGGGTTGCCATTAAAATTTTTACACGAAATTTACTCAAAAAATCAGCTCATTAGCATTTTGAAGAAACGCTTAGAAAAAACCGCAGCCAATCTATAGTATATGAGAAAAATCAATATCATTCGGAAGTAAATTTTTTGTAATATCCCATACCTGCTTTCTAGGTCAGATGCATTGCCTGAGTGTCTCCGGTACAACAATAACTGTTTAGGTAAAAAACTTACCTCTCCTTTGAGTTCCGCTAGCATTCCCAGCCAAATATCATGCATTGGAACATTTGCTGGTATTGGTAAAGCATAAGACAACAATTCTTTCCTAAAAGCCATGCAGCAGCCGATATAGCCATTTTTATATAGATTGTTAATAAATCCTTTTTTTGATCCTCTAAGGACAAAAAATGATGGATATAAAATATTCAATTGGGAATCGACAACAACACAATCCGTGACAACCAGCAAACTTGTTTCCAACTGACTCAAGCACTCACTAATTTTAGTTGGCAGCCAAACATCATCTTGATCACATAAAAATACGATTTCACCTTTAGCCGCATACAATGCTCGTTCAAAATTTTTAATGATTCCTAGATTTGCATGCCCTGAAATAATCCTAATTCTATTATCCTCGATGGAATTAAGTATGGCCATAGTCTCATCATTTGAACCATCATCCGCTATAACTATTTCGTCATCTAAATTCAGCTGCATGAGAACAGAGTTAATCTGCTCCCGAATATACTGGCGAGCATTATAAGTAGCTATGCATACTGAAATCATAAAATTAGACTAAATTAGTCACACCGTAAACTTTTAAAACCATCCCCTTACAAGCCTCGTAATAAAAGCCTTTACACCATCCCTCTTTACTATTTTTGCAACGGCCTTATACGAGCCATATCGAAAGACATGAGCTCCAATAAATCTAAAATGACTAACTTTTTGAGAGAAATAACTCTTTAGTGTCGGAGCCTTACCTTCCCCTTGAAGTTTCAGTTTATGAATTAGTGCATCCCAATGCCGTACCGTATTAGACGTAGCATAATTATCTTTTACAAATATAAGAGCCTGCTCAGACATTCGCACTCTAAGCGCTTTTGATATTACAAGCTCTTCTATAGCAGCCCCCCAGCTAGCCGATTCATTGGTAGTTAACAGTCCTGTGAGCCCATTCACTACGACATCAGAATACGGAGGAGTATTGGAGCAAATTACAGGGATGCCTGCTAAGCAATAGTCAAAATACTTCACGGGGCTTTTACATGAGCTAAACAACGACTCATCTAATGGAATTAAACCAATCGGATTATCCAATGTACGTATATATTTTTTAAACTCAATATAAGGCATGTTCGGCATCTTATCAAACTTTATGCCTGCTTTTTCAAACGCATCACCTGGGGGTCCAATAACCACTACAGAAACTAAGATATCCTTACGATTTAAAATTAAACTAATGGCTGGTAAAACAAAATCTACTAATACAGCATCTGTAGAAGCCACTATCAACGTTGCGCGCCCGTTCTGCCAATTACTAGAGCCTGTCGCTCCTAAGTGGTTATCATTTGCACAGTTAGGAATAACAGCGATTGGCCTAGAAAATCTTTCCATCTGCTTACCAAGTTTTTTTGTTGTAACCGTAACATAGTCAACTTGAGGAATAATACTTTCTATGGCAACTGAGTATCCTGCCAAGCTGGTTTTATGGTGCTGCAGAAAATCTGGTAAATCAATCAATAAATCATCAATTTCAAATATTACCTTCTTGGCGAAGTGTTTCGCTCTTCCCAGCGCCCACATCACCCTAGGCTCGGCCACACGCTGGACTATAATCACGTCTGCCCATAAAATATCTTGCTCACTGCAATCATACAATGAAACTAATTTCAACTCTCCATTACACTCTTTAGCCCATAACTCTAAGGGCTGTCTAAGACGAACATCCACAAGCGAAGTCGCGGTATCTTGAACAATCCCCAATACCTTAGTTGAAGCCTCTTCAAGTAACAACTCACCTCCGCGTCCTACCCGAGAGCCTGACGGTGTGGCAAACAAAACATACTGAAAATCATACAAATAATCATCTGTTGCATAATTTTTAGCACAAGCCACGGCGTTTGGACTAAGTGTTATCTTGCTCAAGCTAGCTGCAGCCTCTGCTGTAACTTTAACAGCATTAATATCAATTACGGAATACAATGAATCATGAAACAACTCTAAAATTGTCTGGCGTGTAAAAAATCTCAAGTGCGTTCTATCTAAAATACCTAAGTCACCATACTCCCAACGCGCATCTAGCAACATAGCCCGAATGGCTATATGAGAAACATTTGGGATAGAGGCTACAATTACGCCCCCTTCCACTAGTAAACTATGACATTGATTAAGCACCTCGCTTGGGTCCACAATATGTTCAAGCACATCGCCAAATACAATGACATCAAATTTTTTATCTGGATGCTTTTGAATAAAATCTTCAACAATGCCTACAAATACATAATCTAACTTTGTACCTGCAATAGCTGCAGACACTTTATTCGGTTCGATACCCCAAACAACATGCCCTGCTGACTTTAAAGCACTACCAAAGTAGGCCGTTGAACAACCCACCTCTAAAATTTGCAACGCTTTACCCCGAGCAACTTTTTCAACGTACTCGTAAGCCATGGTATGGCAATTGTTCTTGGCTGCTAGATTAATAGTTGTTTGATATAACACTTCACTCATGCTGACCTTGCCTTTATTTAGCTTTCTCCGTTTTAGTTGTGGCACTATGATGCGCCGATCAAAACGGTGAAGTCCATATTAATCCCGTCTTCTACAAATAACGATGGCCTGTCTGTCATGAGCACGCGATTTTATTTCGCAAATCTCAAAGAAACGCCCCCACACTTTCTCGATGTAGTCGCGACCATGAAAGACGTTACAATTGTAGGGATCGTCATCACAAAAGGTAACCACTGTCTTGCCTGTTGGCATTTCCTTAAGATCAGAAATATCTGGGCGATGTGTTTTAACTGTATCCCATAATAGCGGCACAGGGTCTGACCAAGTGGCTTCATCATGTATAGAAATATAGGCAACACCCCCCACTTTGAGCATTCTCCTAAGCTCAAGCAACCAAGTGGTTTCTGTCTCATTAATGTGCGTAAAAACGGAATATGCCGTCACTAAATCAAAGTAGTTATCGGGCAACGGAAGTGATGGATTACTATTATTCAATAATACCTTTATGGATGATGGGTAATAAAGTTGGTTCCATTCAACAGAGCTTATTTTGAAATCAGATGACCACACATCCCATTGGTCGTTCTGTAAGGCAAAATGTCGAAACACGCGTCCAGAAGAGCCGCCAAAGTCAAAGTATCTACCACCATCAATTCCATACGGCGCCACATCCTCAAGTGTCTTACGATAATCACGATATCCAGAAAGCCAAAAACCTAAATGATCTTGACCGAAGTAGCCTTCGCGATTGTTCGCGTCTGGTAATTGAGCCTGATCGCGACCCATCAAAACCTTCCAATTTAATTCTTCTTTCCACCAGTTGTAGGCTTCTTCTTTCCACCAACCATGTTGAGAGAAATAGGCGCTATTAAAGTATTCAGAAGGCGTTCCTACTGGAGGAAGTAAGGTAGTAGCGTTAGCGTATGAGGTTCCATATTTGAGAAGTTTCTTGAGTCTAGGATCCATTGGCACTGGATTGAGCAAACGAAGAGTTCTAAAAAACTTATTCAAAACCCTATTTTTTAAAGTAGAACAACGTAGCCTAGTAGCTTTGTACAGTGCTTTCATAATTATGCAGAGCTTTCAAATTGAAGGGAGCCAGTAAATAACAATATTGGCTAGACAGCCAATTTTTATATTACCATATTTTGTGTCACAAAGCCGCGGCAGGTGACTGCCTACATTGTGCCAAATTACTACTACATATTGCACTTCATCCATTTCGCAGTTCGAGCGATACCATCCTGCATAGTAATTAACGGCGCCCACTTCAGCTCTTCTCTTGACAAATCATTACTTAACACGCTAGCTGGCACATCAAATAATCTGCCTGGTAAATAACGAACCTCGACTCTCCTACCAATCTCGCCTTCAACCAAGCTAATAAGCGCATTCAAACTAGTGCCAGAACCTGAACTAATGTTGAAACAACGCAACTCTCCGGAGTAGCCTATTGCCTTTACAAACGCTTCCGCCACATCACTTATGTGAATGTAATCACGCGTCACACTACCGTCACCCCAAACTTCAATTGGCAAATTCTTGAGTGCGCGATTTAGAAAAACCCCTACTGCCCCTTGGGCAGTTTCTATGCGTTGCCGTTCTCCATATGGATTAGCGACTCTCAAAGTAACTGCACTAATGCCGTGCAGGTGACTATACATTTGCAAATACTTTTCGATGGTAAGTTTTGTAATCCCATACGAAACTAAAGGATTGGTAGGGTGATTTTCATCAATCGGTAAATAAACAGGATTGCCATATACGGTACCACCAGAAGAAATGAACACAATCTTGCCAACCTTATGAGTCACCATAGCATTGAGCATCTGCAACGTTCCTACAATATTACTCTGCACGTCATAAATTGGGTCATCGTTTGAGTTTTTTGGTAACGTAGTCGAAACTAGATGCAATATAACATCCATGCCACTTACTGCCTCGCCAACATCATGCGCACTAGAAAAATCTCCCGTAACCCATTCCACTTTCTCGTCTTCTGTAAACTTTCGATATGGCGCAACACGGGGACGTTCAAAGATTCTGAGCTCGTGACCGTCCAGTAGGAGCCGATCAGCAATTGTGGATCCTATAAAACCGCCACCGCCAAAAATAGCAATCTTCATTTTAGCAATCCCATAAATACCTAGAAGTTTTTTCAAAATTTAATTTGAGATAAGTCGAATAATACCCTATGCCCATCAAAATCGGTTAGAGGGTACGCTAGTATAAGCAGATAAGAATTTTAATAAAGCCTACTTATCAATATGAAGCGATAATTTTCTAACATTATCGACAAAACTTGTCATATCAAAATGTTTTTCGTATATCGCCCTGCCTGCAACACCCAATGAGTTTATCTGAGCGGGACTTTGTAAAATCCAGCGCATTTTTTCTGCAAGCTCTTCTGCAGATTCATTCGTAAATATTAAGCCATCTTTCCCATTCTCTATTAATTGAGCATGGCCGATGACTGATGAGCACACGCAAACTTTAGAGAACATGAGCCCTTGCGTGACAACAATTGGCATAGGGTCATCTCTAGAAGCTGAAACAATAACATCCGTTTCAGCATAATATTTTTGCAATTCTTCTTGTGGCATATTGGATATTAACTCAACCTCTGAGATGGACTTTGCGCTGGCACATATCTCTTTATAAAAAACTTCAGAAACTCCAAACGACAAAGGTGACCCGATAATACGAAAAATAGCTTTACCCCTAAGCGTTGCAGGAAGTAATTGAATAGCCTTAAGAAAGATATCCTGACCTTTGCGGGGATCCACTGTTCCAATAATGGAAAATATAGTTTTTCCTAATTTATTCGGTTCACTCAAAAAAGCTGTATCTGCACAACCATAAAGCAGCAGATTAAGTTTATCCTGTGGCGCATACTTTAAGGCAAAAGGAAAACAAAGTGGACTGCCAAGCCAGATAGATTCACAAACTGCAAACAGTAGAGGCAAATCATTAGTCATACTTGCAACCGCGTCAAAACCTGCATCGGTTTCGTGTATCCACCATGTTTGGCACTTAGCAATACCCCTAAAGCCGCGAATAAAATTAAAAGAGGCTAAAGAGGTTACAATAACCCTTTCAAAACTTGCAACAAAATCATATGCATCTGATGAGTAACTTTGGTAACTAAATAGCTGAGGGTCGACTATGGTAGAAAAGCCCTCGCGCTCGAACTCTTCACGCAATGGACCATCAACAGGGGATATAACTACGGGACGTATACCACATATTGAAAAAAGCGCTCTCGCCAAATATAAAACTGCATTAGGCGCCCCAGTACGTGAAAACTGATGCACCACCAATAATATCTTATAGTGAACCCCTAATTGCAATCTATTGGTATCGTAAGGCGATGATATTAGTTCTGGTTGTTTAGTAATCCCTTCTAAATATTCACGAAGCTTAACCATAAATTTCTTACGATTTTCATGATTTTTAAAAGAGTACAGAATACATAGTAGATTTTTTATTTTATTCATTATTTAGGCTAAATATTGTCTTACAAAAAATTGGGAAGGTTAAAGTTCAGTTGCTTTTGATTCTAGGTTGCGCAAACTCATCTATCAAAAATTATCGTTGCTGCCCTTTCAAAGCCAAACAACCAAATTATAAGCTAAGACCACGTATCAACCGCCCCAAAAAGCGCAACGGTTTAGTTAATCGCCAAGACCAAGAAGCATAAACACCCTCTATAATTAGGTCTCTTTCAAGAATCTGCACATATTGCTTGGCAATTTGATCATCATTGGTAATGGAATAAATATCAAATTGTCCTGTAAGTTTATATAAATCCAACTCGGAAAATGAGTATAACTTTCTAATTTTTTTGTAACTAACTTCATTTTCAATCAATTCAAAAAGCCACCTCAAACCCAGCTGCCACGCACTCCTATGGTTTTTTTCGTCCAAACAAGCCATGGCGAGTAAAAATTTGATGTCAAACCCCTGAGAGTTTCTATACTTTTCCAGTGTTGGGAATATTTGTATCAAATCTTCAAAATTGGAAACTGAAAGAAAGTTCTCTTGCAACACATTCCACTCATTATTTGTTCTATTTCTTGTGTCGTGTCTAACCCCACTAACATTCGACATATTAGAAAATTTTCGGTGTTTAGTCAGTTTTTCTTGAATAATATGAATAGGGTATCGAATTAAAAGTCTAGTCCAAAACTCAGCATCTGGAATCTGAAATAAACTGGATTTATACGTCCCTACAACTTTATAACATTCCTTCCTAACTAACACACTTGGGTGGTTAAGGTGGTTTTCAGCATTGAATAACTGGCTAAGCCAACTCCATTGAGATCTATTTTCTTGAATAAACCAATCGCCTTCTACGTTAATACTATTTTCATCAATGACTTGAGCCCAAGTAAATACAGCACCTACGATAGGATTTTCGTCTAAAAATGCAACTTGCTTTTCAAGTTTATCTAGTTCCCAAACATCATCCGAGTGATGAATGGCGATATACTCGCCCGCCGCCAATTCGGAAATAACTCTGTTGAGCTCTCGATTAATTTTGCCTGATGTTTTGCTGCGGATTTTTTTTACTCTTGCGTCGGAATAACCTTTTATAATTTCCCATGAACCATCATTTGACGCGTCATCTACTATAATCAACTCGAAATCAGTGAAGGTCTGATTTAGTACGCTATCAATCGCTTCACAAATATATTTTGCGTGATTAAATGACGTAAGAATAACTGAAACTTTAGGCATGTTTATACTTTGTGACCATATTTAGTTAGTATGTGGCATTTTACATTAATCACTTTTACCTATTGCCCTAATTTACGTTGCAAATGTACTCAAACTATTTTTTGAATAACTTAAATAGTTAAAATTATCTTGCAACACTTAGGATAACTTAAGGTACCGTGGTTGCCAGATTTGGAATTTCTGTTGCCCAAATGGATAAGTCGCCATCCCACAATAGCGATAACCTGATGGAAATTCTACCAATTGTCTAGGCATAAGAGGATATACCCCATTGGCCTCTATTTTTATCGCCAAAACTGCAGAGTGTAGGCTCCCCGAATGATCGCGCTCAAGAACAAACTCTGCCTGATCTCTATTATTGAGCCACGGAGTCATTACAGGAATTGCTTGAAATGGTAATGCAACCCCGGGAATGTTGTACAAACCAAGAAAAGGTGTTCCAGGTGTTATGTTGCAAACCTTTGTAGCTGCTTCTAAGTCGACAATAAACTTAAAGGTACTACCATCAACTTTCATTTTTCCTAGGTTACCTATCACCACAGTTTTGTCTTGTTTTGTAAGCGATGATGACAAGTGATATGGACGTAAGCCGCTAGTAACAATTTGCAGTGCGATAGTTAGTATGAAGCAGAACCCAGCTATCAAAGTAATTATTTTTTTAAAGTCGTTGTGTCGATTTGAAACCATAAGCGCTACAACCATAGCCGCCCATGGCGCAAGTGAATCTACTGCTTGTGAAAATAATACATTGCCAGTGCCGATAGCCACGGTATAAGGAAGTACTAACAGTCCAGAAAAAAATATGAGCGTGCTTCTGTTTTTGTTCCATATAGAAATTGACAAAATCAAAACAATTCCTAGCATTGCATATATCGCTACTGGCGCTGGAAACGAACCATCAGTATTCCAACCACTATACATATGTCGCCCAAGTATTAAGGTGACGACAATGGCCACTAAACTAAGTTTCGCGAAAAAGGTACGACGTGTAATCACATAAACCATCATGGCTAAAATAGGAATGGCGAACGAGCGCAAAGTTATTAGGATATAAGTCCAATACTCGATAAAATATCTTAACAAGCGTGCACCTACGGTCTCAACTTGCACCATTCTAAAAAGCTGCATTCCCCGTCCAATTGCTTGTAAAGCTTCAGAGACAGTTGTGTTGACTAGTAAAAGAACCCCTGTAAATATAATGGCGCCAAAGACTATTGCTGCCGTACCAAAAACCTTATCACGGCGCAAAAATTCAAATAAAACCACCCACAAAACAAGAAGCGCAAGCATTGCCACCCCAGCAGAAGGCTTGGCAACTACCGCCACCCCCGCAGCACAACCTGCAAAGGCATACAAAACGTACTTAGATGTAAGATTCAGACGATTTAATGCTAACAACACCATACCCGCTGCCGCATAGGCGCCGACGGATGCCAGTAAGTTATAGCAAGGGGAAAGGTTAATTGTTGAGGCGTAAAGCATGGCACCAACGACAGATCCTGCAATCACTAAGCTTTTAGATTCAATGCGGTCTGCCACTAAGTCTAAGCGCTGACACATGGAAAATACACCTAGTGCGAGCAATGTGGAACTAGCCAGCAACAATGCCATACCCGCAGCTCTAAACCAGACAAGACTTCCAGTAATCTGCCAAATTCCAGAAGTTATCCATTGCTGAGCACTAATATAAAATTCGACTGAGTCAGCATGCATAGCCAGCAACAAGTAATATGCTTCATCAGTAATCTCGAAACCGCGATCTAGCGTCCAAATGCAGTACGCAATGACCATGAAAGCGCACAGCATAATTCCAGTGTTAATTGCACTTACTGCTTTCCATTGCAGGGGGTAGAAAATATTTTTGTATTTTTCTTCTTGAACACTCATGATAAAAACTCTTCAATATTCTCAGTACTGGATTGACGCAAAGACCAGAATTTTGCTGTTGCAAAATTAAAAATAACAATAAATGGAATCAATGCCATCTGAACATAAAACGGATCAAATCCTGTATGTTCAACAATGTAGCTTAAAGCCAACATGTTTAATATTATCGACAAAACACTCGCCAAAAAAAATCTAACGAATCGAGATTTGAATTGAATTTTTTGCTCCGGCTTGAATACCCATGAAAAATTCAACACGTACGAAAAAAACATACCAACGACCCACGCAGTCACCAGCGAAACCAAGTAGTTTATATCAAACACTTTTAACATCGTTGTAAATACAAGAAAGGTAAGCATAAAGTTCAAAGCACCAACAATCGTGAATTTTGTTGCCTCAAATTTAAAATTATGCATTTTATTTTTAATGATTTTGGATACTTATTGGCAAGATAAACTACGGACGCTAACGAGGCTTTCTTGCCACAACCACTAACGTGCCACCAAAAGGAAGTGAGATCCCCAGCCGAATAAGCACTTCATCAACTCTCATGTAGAGGTCAAATATCCAATTTAACGCTTTAGGAAACTTGACTCTTTTCTCGAGCGCCACTTCGTCTAGCTGTGCTTGGTTTTTACGCTTATCGAATATCCTAGATATCAACATCAAAGGAAACAAGACAAATAGAAAAGATGTAACGTAACTGATGCTAAAGCCACTGTCTTGAAGTTTCGTAACTAACTCCCGTCTTGAGTATCTGCGTTTATGTTTTACGATTTCATCAAGGTTGCTCCACAGAAACATATGTTGAGGAACTGTCACTATCAAACAGCCACCCGGATGAAGCATTCTATTGATATTGAAGATGGCGGCTATGTCATTCTCAATATGCTCAAGCACATCAAATGCGACAATGATATCAAACTCTTCTCCTAAAACCCCTTGAGTGACATCAAACTGAATAAAATCAACAATTGGTAGATTTTTTTTAGCATACAAAAGCCCTTTAATATAAATTTCGGAGCCAGTGATTTCTAGATTTTCGTTCTGCACGATATGTTGAATGAAATCGCCAGTACCACAACCGATTTCAAGAAACTTTGTCCTACCAGTGGGTAACATGTTTTTCTGAACAATATTTTTGAAAAGTCGGTTTCTTGAACTCACCCAAAAACTACTCTCAGCATTCTTATCTGTAAGGTCAAAACCACTATCTGGATAATCCGCGTAAGAGCTAGCCACTTCTGGACTAAAACACTTAATTCCCTCGACTACGGTATAAGACAAGTTATCATTCATAGAAACTTATCTCTAACTACATAATTAGGTCTTTTACGCACCTCTTCGTTGATGCGCCAAATGTATTCTCCGATTACGCCTAACATCAACATAATCAGCCCTCCCACTAGTAAAATCGCTATCATAATGGGCGCCCAACCTGCAAAGGGAGTTTCACCACGCAGCCAGCTTATAACAATACTTGCGCTATACAGAACACCTAGCGCAGAGGTGATCACACCGACTAGTGAGATAAACCTAATTGGCAAATAAGAAGCATCTAATACCGCATCTAAGAAATTTTTAAGTTTTTTGCCGAAGTTGTATTGCGATTTTCCTATCGTCCGCTTCAAACGAACGTATGGGATGAAACTAGTGCGATAACCTGTCCAAAGCAAATCTCCTTGAAAAAATCTGTGCCTAACGTCTATCGAGTTAAATGCATCCATCACCTTTCTATCCATCAGCACAAAATCGAAACCGCCCGGGGGAATTTGCGGCATGGATATACGCAAAACACCGTAAGCCAAGCGTGAAAACAATTTTGAAAACAGAGTGTCAGAGCGATCTGTACGGTAACAAATTACAGTCTCTGAGCCGCCTAGCCATTTTTCCACCATTTGAGGAATCAGCTCAACTGGATCTTGAAGGTCAGCCGAGATGTTAATAACGGCATCGCCAGTGGCCTCCTTAAAACCTGCTAACATGGCAGCCATCTGACCAAAGTTTCTTGTAAAGGTAATCACCTTAACCCGAGGATCTTTCTCTCTCAGACTCATTATTTCCTGCAAAGATCCATCTTTCGACCCGTCATCCACAAAGACTACTTCGCATTCGTGATTTGCGAGCTCATTTGAAAAAACCGACTGAATTTTTTCATGGGTTTTAGTGAGCGCACCCTCGTTGTGGTATACAGCAACAACAAATGAAACCTTCATTTTCCATCGCCCTTCTCGCACATTAAAAAGATGCTCGAACATAAGTCTGGATATTGTTGCCCAAGCTTGTAACATCCCTCTAAATATTCCTTCGATATAATATCTGTCTGCAACAAGCGATCCCACTGGAAGTTAGCCAGCGCCTTAAAAAATATCCCCGAACGATAAACAACTTTCAACCCTGCAGCTACGGCATCGCGCTCCAATGTATCTAGCGTATAGGTACATCGGTGTCCGTGCTCGGCCTCTCCAGGTGTCACTGCTGCATTGTGAGTAATCAACCCCATCTTCACTGCAATTTGTCGTGAAGGCGCATTGGCATTAGGACACACCAAAAAGAATCTACCGCCTTCAGCCAGCCACTCATCATTTACGCGTTTTAATACCAATATAGGATCATCCAAATGTTCTAACACGTGAGTTAATACAATGTTGTCATAGCGCTTAGGCAAAATTGCTTTCTCAAAAAGTGAATTGATAAATGTCACCTTATTCCCAAGTTTAATTTTGGCATCTTCAATAGCCACATCTGAGGCTTCTACACAAGTAACATCATCAAAATAGGGTAAAAATCTTTTAGTAAAATCACCTTTAAAGCTACCAAGTTCAAGCAAGCTTCCTTTATTAAAGAAAGGTTCGAAAGATTTAATCATGCAAGGGTGCATTACATCGAAATCGAAACCATATGCATACTTGTGATCATTCGTGTCTTTTATCTCGACATTATAGTCACGCTTACTGTTCATACTCTTCCCCACTTTTCAAATATAGATTCATAGTAACGAATGACGCATTAACATTTTCTGCAATAAATCCGCACTTTTCATACAGTCTAATAGCTGACATATTGTCACTAGCTACCTCCAAGCACACCTGCCACATCCCCAGTGTATGCGCATGTTTAATACATTGGCTCATCAAATGCGCGGCGATACCTTTACCCATCCACTTCTTCATTAAGCTGACACTGGTGATATAGGCAATACCCTTCTCTTGGTCGTTGCAATATGCAGCTACCAACCCGATTAGCACTCCGTTCGACCATGCCTCAAATCGCATCGCTTTACTTACAATTTTTTTCGCATAGTCGTTTATTTTTACTCGACTGCTTAGTAGCGGCACGAAATCAGCATCGCATTTCCGCAAATGTTCATCAATCTCTTCCACAGAGGCCTTGTTTGACAGATACTCAACTTTGGCTCTCATCTCTCCAATACCGCTAATCCAAAACCGTAGCGCCCAAACTCATTGCCGTTATAAAGCAGATATACTTTACCATCGCACTCAAACACATGCGGATAGCACAACATGTCAGAATCCCAATCGTTAGGCGTAACATCAAGAAGCGGATTTTCATCATCACGCGTCCAATTCGCTAAATCCTCTGACCATGCATGACCAATTCGATAGCCACGATCCTTATTTTTTCTAAAGTCGAAAGACTGACGATAACAAAAAAACATGTGGTACATACCTTCAACCTCAATCACCGTCGGCAGTGCTTGGCTTTCATCGGCACCTAAGCGGTCAGTGATGATCTGCTTAGCCTCTTCTTTAGTCCAATTGATCCCATCAGATGAAGCTGCGTGACCAATTTTATAGGTACGATCTGGCGGAGCATTTTCAGAAAATTTCTTCCAGCCAGTGCCGAAAATGTACCACATGTGAAACACATCACCGACAACTTTCACAAAACCGTCACCGACAAGACATGGCTCATGCAGCGATGCTGCTAGCACAGGCCCAGCCCCAACTCGGTGAAAGGTGAAGCCGCCATCACGGCTGATAGCTAACCCAATAGCGGTATCGACCGACACGGATACACGCCGATTCCAACCGCAAGTATAGCCATACACAGCATCGCCGTGGCGAATTACGCTCATCGGAAAAATCCCATGTTCGTCAAAACAACCAAGACCGCCAAGCGGAATAACTGCCTGACTTGAGACACGGATAACGTCTTGCAAATTTTTCCGCATATCAACAAAAGCGATATGACTTAGGTACTTACCATTACCATCAACCGAACGTGTGGAAAAATAAATACGTACGAAATCATCAAATACCAGAGCTTGGGGTGATTGAGCGAACTGCTGACAGTCATTTGGCAGTCGATATTGAGTGGGATCAAATATTTTGCCAAGTTTTTTCCACTTCATTGCGCCCATTTCTTACTCCAACTCCCCATCTAACACAGCTAAGCCAAACCCATGTCGGCCAACCTGATTGCCAAGATAGGCCATATAGACCTTTCCATCAAGCTCAAACACATGCGGATAACTGATCATCTCTGAGTCCCAACCCTCTTCTGATACATCTATACCAGCTCTTGTATCGTCACGCACCCAGTCGACTAAGTTACAGCTTGAAGCATAGCCAATACGATAACCATTTTCTTTGCCTCGGTAATGACTACTGTAGCGATAACAAAAAAACATGTGGTATTTGCCGTTAGCGTAAAACACATCGGGGCTAGCCTGCGCCTCATCTTCCTCAATGCAACTCTCAATCAAATCTTTATTCACCTTGCACCAATGGATGCCGTCATCAGAAGCAGCCATGCGTATCTTATAAACTGGCTCTGCTCGTCCATCCACTAACTTCCACTTGCGTCCAGCGATGTACCACAAATACCAAACATCATTAAAACGCCGTATTTTAGGTCCACTCAACACGAATGGCTCATCAGGTGAATATGACAAGACGGGGCCAGAGCCAAGCTTAGTGAAGGTCTTGCCACTATCTTGGCTAGTTGCAATACCTATCGCTACATTAAAGGGCACAGATTCACAGCGCGTCCACCCTGCATAATAGGCCCGCACTTCCTCACCATAACGAACGACTGACACTGGATAGGTGCCGAACTCATCAAATTCACCTAAGCCACCTAAACCTAGAATGGGTTCTTCACTCACATGCTGCACCTTGAACAAATCAACACGATCCAGATCAACATACGCGGAATAACTTACATATTGACCATTCTCATCAGGTGGTGGACGGCAGGAAAAATATACGCGCACAAAATCATCGAATACTAGCGTAGCAGGAGCTTGTGCAAACTCTTTTAACCAAGCTCGTCCTTCAACTTCTTGTGGCGTAAATACCTTACCGAGTTTTTTCCACTTAAACATGGTTTAGATCAACTCGTAGTTAGTCAAGATATTGCTCTTGATGGTATCTAGCGAATTGAACATGATCACATCCACGATCGACAGCCAAGGCACAAATTCAGCGTCAAACTGCGGATATTTAAACTGTTTAGATTGTATAAATTTCAACACTATCCCTTTGTTTAAAAACACTTCTTTTGAATATAGCTCCATGCCGCCAATAGCATTTACATAAACATTTGCACCCACTGCATCACACAAGGCAAGCACCTTATCTTGATTTTTTAGATTATGATCAATAGCGATTTCAGAGGAAACTTTTATCTCCGTTGTAATACCCAAGTATTCGCAAACTCTAGTGATGGAGTGATGTATATAACGAAACAGATTCATATCTTCATACTGAACAATCTGCTCGATTAGTGGAAATGTTTGTGCGAAGTACGGTGCGCGTTGGTACGCCCCCTTGAACTGGTTCAATAGTTTATCTCGATTGAAATCTGTTGATAGCTCACGTTCGCATACGTCCAGATAATCTGAATCACTTTTTAACGGCAGTGAAAACATTACATCCTTGCCATTTTGCAACATGCGGTTGCGATTAATCCAACCTTTTTTTGTATATTTTATATTGTCGTACACGATAAAAGTGTCAACAGCCGCAATCAACTGAAAGTAGCCAATATAGGGGAAAAAATACGGCTGCATAATAGCCACCTTCACTTTACAACAACTCGCTTTGATTTATCCACGTTATTGAGCCGCGATAAAGTGTGTGATTTCCTCAACTACCGACATATCTAAATCTGGATATATTGGTAGGCAGAGTATCTGCTCAGCTGAGGCAGTAGCAACCGGAAGATTCTCTCTATGAGCGGAAGGCAAACCTCGGTACATAGGAAAATCTGATATTAAAGGATAAAAATAGCGTCGAGGATTAATGCCAATATCTTTTAGCTTCTGATTAAGGGCATCCCGACTGATTGGGTAATCTGCTTGCACCAAAATTGGAAAATAAGCGTAGTTGGCAACTTTCTCACCCGCATCATTCAAGCAACGGATGCCCTTCACACCTTTAAGACGCTCACGATAGTGCACGTCTATCTCTTTACGTCGCGCAATCGCTTGATCTATGTGCTTTAATTGCAACAAGCCAAGAGCAGCGTTAAATTCGCTCATTTTGCCATTGATGCCAGGTGCCACAACATTTAGCTCACCTACATGACCAAAGTTTTTCAATTGATCAATGCGTACTTTTGTCTTGGCATCAGGACATACAATGGCACCACCTTCAAAAGTGTTAAATACTTTGGTAGCATGAAAGCTCAATACAGACAGATCGCCGTAATTAAGCAGACTTCCGGTTTGCAATTGCACACCGAAGGCATGGGCGGCATCGTAAATCACCTTTAAATTATAGTTATCTGCTATTTTCTGAATGGCATCTACATCACAAGGGTGCCCGTACACATGCACAGGCATAATCGCAGTAGTTTGCGGCGTAATGGCTGCCTCAGTTTTCTTTGGGTCAAGATTTAGTGTGTTCGGGTCGATATCTACAAATACAGGCTTAATGCCATTCCATAGCAATGAGTGTGACGTGGCAACAAAAGAGTATGGCGTTGTAATCACTTCACCAGTAACTCGCAAAGCTTGCAAGGCTGTAACTAAGGCAATAGTGCCATTGGTGAACAAACAGATATGCTCCACACCGAGGTATTCACATAGCTCTTTTTCCAATTGTTGATGGAATGGGCCACCATTGGTGAGTATTTTGTTGTCCCATATTTGTTGTAAGTAAGGAATGAACTCCTCCAATGGCGGTAACGTAGGTTGTGTCACATATATAGGTTTTTTTACACTCATCTTTGTAGTTATTTTCCGTAATTTAATTGACTACTTATATACTACATACAAAACGCTAGTACTAGTAAGTCCCAATTTACGAAAAACTTCTTCTCCAAAATAACTTTGACCCAGCTCATCGACACTGAAGCCATGGCTTCGAATTTTATTTACATAGTCATCATGCCCATAAAGCCTAACATGATCATTTTGACCAAAAAGTCTCCAACGGCCAGCCTCATCCATCACACTTGAGTCTTCCACTGTTTCTCTCAGGCCAATAATAATCGGTGCTACTAAAATTCCACAGCCGCCCAACTTAGTAATTCTGAACAACTCTTTAATTGCCTTGTCGTCACTTTCGACATGCTCCAAAACATGGCTACAAATGAAAAAATCGACACTCTCATCTTCAAACTGCATGTCCATCATATCGACTTTATAATCAACATTATCCATAAAAAGATCAGCGGTCTTATAATCAAACCAATTCATACTTTTTAATTTAGCAGACAAACTGGCCTCAGGAGCGAAATGAATTACTCTCATATCTTTCTTAAACAACCCTTTTTCAATCTGCTCACCAACCCAAAGTGCATACAAACGCTCCCTGTCAGACGCACCACACTTTGCGCAACTATAAGCTTCTACTGACAACATTTCACCATTTCCAAAATGCTTAAAACCATAGGCATCAGCTTTTTCACGATACATATCCGGCAATGGAACAAAAGTTACTTTCTTATTTCCACATGCCGTGCAGTAACAAGCCTTTGATTGGAATCTAAACAACTTTTTGAGCATATTTACAAACATGAGTTAATTTCTACATGATTTTCGACGAAGGCCTTTGTCCATATCCGCGAACCATCTTTAACAGCAACTTTAAATACTACCGCATTATCAATCACGTCTAAAAACTTTGCTGAATGATTAAGTACAAGAGGGGAAACAATCTGTAATTGAACACTGTAACTTCCTTCTTGAAGTGGTAAACGTGTTTTATAAGTTACTATATATTTACCACCAGATTTTATACTCATTAGTGGCTGCTCTATATTGATTAGATCTAAGCTTGCCCCAAGAATGAGGTTTCTCTTATCATCCAAGATGTAGTAATTACAACCAACATTAGTTTGAATGTCTGACTCAAAATAAATCTTAACATTAACACATTGGTTGAATCTAACCTCGTTTATTGGATTTAAATCCTCATCCAATAGCTCGGCAAATGTAATTTTCACTCCACCATCACCATATCGAAAAGAAGCCACTCTTCTCTCAAATTCCACTCCAACTTTAAATTCAGACATGCTGATTGGCTCTAGAGTTTGAGTATCGACACCTACTTTTAATTGCTCTGGTTTACCATTTAGAGAAAAATCACTGTTCATTTCCTCCCTCATGCTTCTAACATATTGCTCAGCAACATCTCCAGCTGGTCCGATTTTTTTAACCACACCTTTTTGGAGGTAAACACCTTGGGAGCACAAGCTTTTTAGGGCACCGATATCATGACTGACAAACAAAACCGTTGCCCCACGATCCTGAATTCTGGTTAGCGCAGTCATGCATTTTGCTTGGAAAGCCATGTCGCCCACTGCCAGTGCTTCGTCTACAATCATAATTTCTGGGTCGGAAACTATATTTACTGCGAAGGCTAACCTAACGTACATACCACTGGAATAGGTCTTTACCGGCTGTTCAATGAATTGCCCTATATCGGCAAAGGCGGCAATATCATCAAGCCGTGTATCTATCTCATCCTTTGTCAGGCCCAGTATAGCCGCGCTCATGTACACATTCTCTCGCCCGGTGAATTCTGGATTGAATCCTGCCCCAAGCTCCAACAAGGCTGCAACTCGTCCATTAACCACTACGCTACCTTGGGTTGGGCTAAGTGTTCCGCAAATTAGTTGTAGCAATGTGGATTTGCCACTGCCATTGCGCCCAATAATGCCAACAGTCTCGCCTTTTTTTACTTCAAATGATACGTCTTTTAATGCCCAAAACTCTCTAAAATATCGATTAGGTTCTTTACCAGTTAGTCGATTAAGACGTGGCAAAATGGCTTGTTTAACCCTATCCCGTGGAGTTTCATATATTTGATAGCATTTACTAAGATTTTTAACGCTAATCGCAATATCATTAGAGGACATCTGCAAACATCTTTCTAGCTTTTTGAAATAGTGCATAGCCCAACCATGCAATCACTGTAGCCGCCAAGGTGTAGATTCCTAAACCTGCCCAATTTGGTAAGTGCCCCCAAACTAACACTTCACGAGCCTGCTCTATAATAAAAGTAAGTGGGTTTGCCAAAATGAATGGTCGAAATCTTTCTGGCACCGCACTTACTGGATAAAAAACCGGAGAAAGAAACATCAATACAGTTGTAATAACACCTATGGTCTGCCCAATATCTCTCAAAAAAACGCCTGCAGCCGCCAGCACCCAAGAAATACCTAGCGTCACTAAAATTAGTGGGAGCATGACTAACGGCATAAAAATGACTGTCCAATGCAAATAGCCATTAAAAAATATAAAAGCTGCAAGCAACACAGCTAGGCTAATGAGGTTATGAAATAACGCCGCGCCCATTGCAATTACAGGTAAAATTTCAATAGGAAATATCACTTTTTTAACATAGTTAACATTTTGAAGAATTAAGCTAGGTGAGCGATTTAGCACTTCGCTGAACAAATTTAGCACTATCATGCCCACAAATAACACAACGGCAAATTGCGTTTTACTTTCATCAGCACCGGCGCCACTCCAGCGAGATTTAAAAATCTCAGAGAATACAAAGGTGTAAACCACCAACATGAACACCGGATTTAAAAACGACCATGCTAAGCCCATTACAGAGCCTTTATATCGCCCCAACACTTCCCGCTTAACCATTTGCGTAACAAGCTGGCGATTATGTAAAAGACTTTTCCCCAAGCCAAAAAGAGACGTGGACTTAGCAGCATGCGGATTAATTGTGACTGAGGAGCTAATCATATATTTTCAACTAGAATTGCGCGCTCTATTAACATAGCTTCTCGGCGCAAAGCTTCGATTTCCTTCTCCAGCGCGGCATACTCCTGCATTTTTATTTTTAAAAATTGTGCTGTTATCGCAGATTTCGCTTCGATTCCGCTCGGCGTGAGTAAATACATGTAGGCTAATTTGTTGTGGCTATTGCGGAAATTGGTGGCTTTGAGTAGGCCTTTTTGTATCAAGGCTTTTAGGCAGAAGTTGACGCGACCCAAACTCACATCTAGCTCACGCGCCAAATCTCGCTGGCTAATCTCAGGATTAAGCTCAAGAATTTTGAGTATTTTGTAGCGGTATTCGTCTGTTAGCATTCAGTTATCAACACACTGTTCAATGACTGAACGCAGTTTAGCAACTTTTATTAAACCAATGCAAGCATTAATTTTAATGTGCTTAAAATTTAATCCCTGTAAATTTTTTAATATCGCGCAATTCGCGCTTGGTTGGCCGTCCTGCGCCACGTTCGCGCACACCAATTTCATCTACTTTAGTCAATTTGACGTTTTCACGCTTTTGTTTGCTGGTTTCCGTTTCCGCGAATAGCAGAGCGGCTTCTGGCGCGCCACGGCGGATGTTCGATAACGCAATTACTTCACATTCAATCTCAAAATCTTTATTACGGATGTTAATAACCATGCCGATTTTGACTTCTTTGGCCGGTTTAGCGCGGTCGCCATATACGCGCACTTTACCGCCATCTACAGCATCGGCAGCCAAGCTGCGTGTTTTAAAAAAGCGTGCTGCCCACAGCCATTTGTCCAATCGGCATTTGTTGTCTTTATCTTCAGACATACCAAAATTTTAAGTAAATAAAGGTAATAGCAAGAGATAAATAAACCACAAAACTTACCAGTAACAAGCCTGCAGACCACGCTGTAGGCCTTGCCCAGCTTGGCAGTGCAGGTGCCAACAAACGATGATTGAGCAAATAGAGTGCAACTGGAAACATCACAGTGCCAGCAAATCCAATCAGCGCGCTTAGTAGAATCAAACTACCAGGCGCATCTAGGCTCATGGTGAAACCAGTAATAATCGTCAACACGCCAAATATCGCAAAATACCACTGACGCATGGCGTATTTGCGTGCTTTGGGAAACAGTGTGTGGATAATATCGGCCTGCGTGCGGCTAACTGCATCGGCCGTAGCCAGCCAAGTATCCGCCAAAAACGCCGCCGCAACCACTAAAAACAAGGCTTTACCGAAGGCACCCCAACTCACCTCAAAAAACTGCGCCTGTACCACGGCAATCTCGTATTCCTGCGGAATTAACCCTTTGGGGTAAAGTAGCGCCCAAGCCAGCAAACACATCATCAATGTCGTCAACAAATTACCCAAAATACCTATCGAAATGTCTAGCGTCAAAAATCGACGCCATTGTTGCCACAGTGCCTTATTTTCTGCGTTATCAATCGGAATGAACCCTTGCGTGGTTTCAACTTCGCTTTTCACCGCACCTGTAATGCGCGGCATATGAGCCGCCATGCCGCTGCCTTTATCGCGCAACCAATATGAATAAATCAGTATCCAGAATCCACCCAAGCCCGCAAATGTAATCGCGGTGAGCAATTTGGTCGCATCTGCATTATCCCAATTGTTAGGCAGCGCAGTGGGCACTTGCAATAAGCCCGCAGTAAAGCTCTGCAAGGCATGTATTACTTGGCTCTCAGAGCATGCCCACAACAAACCAAAAACAGTAATGAGTGCGACTATTTTCATAAAATTTTCGATAAATTTGTAAATATGTCGACTTAAAAACACTGAAATCGCAAACAATAGAATCGTTGCGTAGCCCCAAAACATGGTTTGTGATTTTGCGCTCCAGTCTAGTGGAAAGTGTGTGAGCTCCGCCAGTGCTGTGCCACCTGCGCTGGCAAATGCACCAAACCATAAGAAAGAAAGCGTCATCAAAATCCACAGCAATATACCGAATTTTTTGCTTAAGCGAAAAAACCCCTGAAATATACTCTCACCTGTGAGCAAGGTGTAGCGCCCTATCTCGAGCGAAATAGGATATTGCAGCAAACACGCAGGAATGAGCAAAGCCAAAAAAGTCAGGCCGTATTTGGCAATTAAATACGGCCACCAAATCAGTTCACCACTGCCCTGTGCCAACGCCATCCACACGATGCCAGGGCCTAGCGCGACCCACAAACTGGGCATGGCGGGCAAGTTTTTTTGTGCGTAATGGTTGCTCAAATTAAGCTTTTTTAGCTCGCGTTTGATTGCTTTGCGGTGTGTTACTTTCTAACGTCTTACGATAAGCCGCCAGCGTCGCGTCCACATGCCCCATGACTGTGTTGGCAGCATAGCTGCCATCCTTATTCTGCGCGCCTGCTGGCTTGCCTGTCAGGTATTCTATGCCTTCCAAAACGTGGTCAATCGTAATAATATGAAACTTACCTTCTTCAACCGCTTTCACAACCGTTTTATCCAGCAATAAATGACGCTGATTACGTTTAGGAATAATCACGCCCTGCTTGCCGTTTAAGCCCAGCGCTTGGCAGACGCGGAAATAGCCTTCAATTTTCTCATTCACGCCGCCAATCGGCATCACTTCGCCAAACTGGTTCAACGCACCCGTCACCGCAATACCTTGCTGAATAGGCAAATTCGCCATGGCAGAAAGCAACGCAAACAGCTCTGCACAGCTGGCAGAATCACCTTCAACACCGTTATATTCCTGCTCAAAAACTAAGGAAGCATTGAGGCTAAGCGGTGCTAAATGGCTAAAACTAGCGCTCAGCCAATTTTGCAAAATAAAAATGCCTTTGTCGTGATTCGGACCGCTCATATTCACTTCGCGGTCAATGTTAATCAAGCCTTTACCGCCTGGGTAGCAGCGCGCGGTAATACGAATGGGCGAACCAAAACTGGCATCACCAAGCTCGATATGCGTCAGGCCATTTACCTGCCCAACTACTTCGCCTTGCACCTGAATCAGCAACTCGTTATCGATGATCGAATCGCGAATTTGCTCCTCGAAGTATCTATTTCTGGCAGATTTAGCCTGAATCGCCAATTGCACGTGTGTCGCATCAACAACGCTCACATCGCCCGCAAAGGCCACACTTTCTAGCATTAGGCGCTCTAAAAACGCAAAATTAGTGCTGATGCGGGATTGATCTTCTTCTAACCTCTGCAGCTCGCCAATTAAGCCTGCGACAGCATCTTTAGAAAAATGCGCACATTGGTGCTGCACGCATTTTTGCGCCACAAATCCCGCGATTGCGGCATAATTTTCGGCATTGGCCAAAATGCGCTCGGCAAATTCGACTTTAATCGGGAAATGATTAAAAAAATCAGGCTGTTCATCCAAGCAATCGTAAAAGTCTTCACGTGTAGCAATCAATACCAGCTTGACATGCAGCGGTAACAAGGTGTTATTGGCGACATACCCCGCGCTTTGCACACCGCTCGCCGCATCCTCAATTTGCAAGGTGCCGTTACGCAAAAAACGGTGCAATTTTTCGATGGTTTGCGCTCCATTTGCCTCGTCAGCCAGCAAATCACGCAGATGTAACAACAGCATGCCGCCATCCGCTTTATGCAGATTTCCCACGCGCAAACGTGAGAAACTTGGCAGCACCGATGATTCAGATGCGCTCTCAAGCGCGCCGAATAAGGACTGTAGGCTAGGGTCGTTATCATAAATAACTGGCTGATTTAAACCTTGTAACAAGGTATTTTGATTATCTACCAACAAATTCACACGAAAACGCGCAAAAAAAGTTTCATTAATCAAGCCCTCTAAACTATTGTCCGAATCGCTACTTGAAGGCGGCTGCCATGCTTTTAAGTAAGCCAAAGTTTCTTGCTTGATTAACTTAAGATATTGATTTAATGTATCTTTACAATCTTTTAGCGCAATCTCTAAAGCTGTAATTGCGCTATCCAACCATTGCTCTGCCTGCGTCAGCATGATCTGTTGATTTTTCGCAGCGGCAAAATTAGACAATTCTAGCATCAGCACACGCGCAAAAGCGTCCATTTCTGCACGTAATTTGGCGCCAAAACCCACAGGCAACTTCACTAAAGTGGGTTGGTTCAACTGCTCAAAATCGTAAATCGCGACTAAATCGTAAAGCGAAAGCAAACCAGCAAGTTGAGTGGGCGATTTTTGTTTGGCCACCTCGTGCATCGCACTTTGCATCAACGAGCTACGGCCACTGCCATGTTCGCCTAGCACGATTAAATTGAAGCCGCTTTGACGCATATTCAAGCCAAACATGGCAGATTTTTTGGCTTCACTTTGCGCCACCCAGCCGTGAATATGCGGCTGGTAACCGATTGAATTTCCTAGCAATTCTGCCGTTGTTTTAAACTTAAAATCGTTTAAAGAAATGGCTGCGTTTAATTCATTTGCTTTTAAAATTTGCATAATTTATTTTTACTTTATTTTAGCCCGCTTGACTTATGCCAACGTGCTTTGGCTGCGTCGTCCGATAATTTCGCCTCAACCCAGCGCTCGCCTTGGTTAGTGACTTCTTTTTTCCAAAATGGCGCACTTGTTTTGAGGTAATCCATGATGAATTCGCAAGCGTGAAAAGCATCGCCACGGTGCGCGCTTGTCACTGCGACCAACACAATTTGATCCTGCGGTTTCAGTATGCCAACGCGGTGAATAATGAGGCTGTCGATAATATTCCAGCGCGTTTTAGCCTGATTTTCTATTTCCACGAGCGCTTTCTCAGTCATTTCAGGATAATGCTCCAGTGTGAGCGTATTGATTGCGTCACCCTCATTTAAATCTCTCACTTGCCCAACAAAACTCACAATCGCACCAATATTACCTTGCCCTGTAACCCGCATGGATATTAACTCTTGGGCATGGTCGAAATCGTTTATTTGGATGCGAATTGTCATTTTAACTACTTTCTGTCATTGCGGGCTTGACCCGCAATCTCGGAGGGCTGTCGAACAGATTCTGACTTCCGTCAGAATGACATTAACAAATGTATGCTGGGTTGCTATGGACACGTTTAACCACCAGTCACGGGTGGGAAAAACGCGACTTCATCACCCGCTTGAATTTTGGCCAAATCATCCACCAATGTATGGTTAATCGCTGCGCGCACCACCTGCTTGCCATTGAACAAGTTCGCCCAATTTTCACCACGCTGTGACAAGTGATTTTTTAGCGTAATCACCGTTGAAACGTCGGCAGGCAAGTTAATATCCTCTGTCGAATAATTCACCGCTTCTTTAATTCTTGCGAAATACAATATTTTAATATTCATAGGGTTGCAATTTAAACCTAATCTTTTTTATCATGCTTACTTATCTTCAATATCATCTATTGTATCAAGCAAATCCATCGGCTGGTTGCTCAATTCCACGCGCTCAATTTGCTTAAATCGGTTGCTAATTTTTTGGCTCGATTTGTGCACTTCTTGCGCGTTATCGTGCGCTTGGCGTATGTTATCAGCCAGTTTTTTCATGCGCACATCAAAGCGCTCAAAATCTTTGCTCAGTTTACCCAACTCGTCTTTAATAATATGCACTTGTTTGCGCATTTCCACATCTTTCAGCACCGCACGCGCGGTGTTGAGCACCGCCATCAAAGTTGTCGGCGAAACCAACCACACGCGTTTATTCATGGCGTAGTCAATAATCTCAGGGTGATACGCGTGAATTTCTGCAAAAACGGCCTCGGCAGGGATAAACATCACCGCGCCGTCACTGGTAACATTGGGGATGATATATTTACTAGCAATGTCATCGACATGCTTTTTAATGTCCAGCTTAAACTGCTTCTCAGCCGCGTTTTGTATGGCCTCCGAGAGCGTGCTATCGAACATTTTGTGATAATTTTCCAGCGGAAATTTGCTATCCACCGCCACCGTTCCAGTCGGTTGAGGCAGAAAAAGTGCACAATCTACGCGCGAACCGTTTTCGAACGTATGTTGCATTTTAAAACTATCATTAGGCAATACGTTGCGCACCAAACCTTCCAGCTGAACTTCCCCGTAAGCGCCACGGCTGCGCTTATCGCCGAGTAATTCTTGCAAGCTGATCATATTCACGGTTAAGCCATCAATTTTCTTCTGCGCCTCGTCAATCGTGGCCAAGCGCTCCATCACGCTGATAAACGTTTCGTTGGTTTTTTTAAAGCCTTCATCCAAACGCTCAGAGACTTTTCCGCTAATGATATCCAAACGCGCCTCAACAGTTTTATTTAGCGTTTCAAAAGTGGCACTCAGCTTTTCTAGCAATTCTTCTCGGTTTTTAGATAAATTCTCAGTCTGCGCCAGTTTCAGGCCATGCATGGCATCGCGCGTGGCTTGCAATTCAAGTGAAACTGAATTTTTAAGCATTTCACTACTGCCCTGCGAGGCAGTATTCATGCGGTCTCCAAGCTTGGTCAAACCATCATTTAAATCGATCAACATGGCGCGATGTTTGTCTTCGAGTTGATTTAGCAACGCTGCATTTTTGCTGCTGCTAAACTCGCGCCAAGCGAGCCAAATCAGCAAAACAAGCGCTAAAACCAAAAGTGGGACTATAATTTCAATCATATTGGCATTATAAATCACATACGCGAACACCTCTACGATTAAACTCATATGATTAAACTCAAACTCATGCTCGGCCAATGGCTTGCCAACGTGACGCGCAAGCTTAAAAATAATTTCTATATTTACCTCGCTACGCTATTCACCGTGCTGATGTTGCTAGATGCCAACACATTTGGCGTGGGTTTAAATATGCGCGATAAAGCCTTTGATTTTATGGTGAAGCATCGCGTGATTGAACCTAAAGCCGATAAAGACATTGTCATTGTGGATATTAACGAAGCGAGTTTGGCCGCTTTTGCCAAGGAATATGGCCGCTGGCCTTGGCCGCGCCAAGTGTTGGGCGAGTTTGTCGAGAATATTCAGGCGCAAAATCCCAAAGCCATTGTATTTGATATTGTGTTTTCTGACGCAGATATTTACAACGCCGACAGCGACGCGTATTTCAATGAAGTCATTACAGGTTCGGACAATACTTTCTTTCCTATTTTGCGTTTAGACCCCAGCCAAGATGCGCAAAGCCAACTCAAATATGCTCAGATTCCAGGTTTGACAGCATCGCCAGCAGCCAATAAAGACGCTACTATCGCGGCTATACTTCCCTACTTTAAAGGCGCGCTAAAAGCCAATCACATCGGCACGCACAACGTTTACCCAGATACCGACGGCATTGTGCGCGAATATCGCATGCTGCATGACGACGCAGGTTGGCGCTTGCCTAGCTTGCCAAAAGTTGTTGCAGAGTTTAGTGGTGCCAATACGCAAAACATTCCGCAAGACATGCTGCTTAACTGGCGCGGCAAGCCATTCACCTACACTTCCGCCACGTTTCGCGATGTGTTTACCGATTTAGCCAGCAAGGATAAAAAACGCCCGCAAGATGAATTTAGCAACAAAATCGTCATTATTGGCTCCACCGCGCCTGGGCTTTTCGACATCAAACCGACCGCGATGGACAAGCAGTTTCCTGGTGTAGAAATCCTTGCAACGGCCATCGATAACGCCAAGCACGGCGATTATTTAAAAGTGTGGCGCGGTAAAATCCCCTATGTTTTGATGAGCTTACTGCTGATTTGGCTTACCACTGCGGCGTTTTACTTCAAAATGGATAGAGATCGCTTCAATTCACTGTTTACCGGCGGGCAAATCGGGCTGCTGGTGCTTTCTTACATCGCCATTAACGTCAGCAATACCTATTTAGACCTGACTGCACCACTTTTATGGGCAGCCGCTTACTTTGGCATCGCCAAAATCTACGCGCTGGCCACAGACCGCGCATTGCAACGCTGGCTGGCATTTGGTGTGAAGTCAGATGCTGCGGAATCGTCTGCACTCATCATGCCAATTTTGGTGGAAAGCGACGAACCGCTGAGCGATGCACTACTAAAAAAACTCAAGCGCGAAATTGAGCTGGCCAGCAAAACACCCAACAATATCGAAGTTTTGCAAGGCACGCAAAGCGGCATTTGGGGCTTGTTTGGCGATATGTTGGTAGTGAGCTGGATATTTGCCGATACCAAAACCGAATATGCCGCTACGGCTAAGCAAGATGCGCAAGCGATTGCCAGTCAACTCACAACTTTAATTGCAAACATTGGTCTACCAATTAACACTGCCACGCGTTATGCCTTGCATGAAGGCCGATTAATTAACCAAAATACGACAAGTTTAGCCTCGCAATGGCGCAGCTTGTTTGCGCAAGCGGTGATTAAACTAGAACACGAAAATGACCATAAGGATTTAGCATGAAATATTTACTTAAAATTGCAATAATTATCGCCATGGGAACCAATATCCATGCGCTTGCTGGCGACACTGGTGTTGCGCTCAAAACAGACACTTTACGCGCCGAACCGTTTACCGATGCTAAATCGGTCGGTAGCTTAGCCAAAAATGACAGCGTAGACATTCTGAACAAAAAAGGCGCTTGGTTGCAAATTAAAAGCAAAAAAACGACGGGTTGGGTGCGTTTGCTTTCGGTCAAGCGCGGCGCAGCCTCAAGCAGCGGCAGCAGTGTTGCAGATGTGGCCAGCGGCCGCACGGGTACTGGCAAAGTGGTTTCCACCACAGGCATTCGCGGCTTGAGCGCAGAAGAGCTGAAAGCCGCCAAATTTAACGAAGACGAAATGAAAAAAATGGAAAGTTATGCGGCAACTTCTGGCGATGGCCAAAGCTTCGCCAGCGCGGGCGGCTTAAACGCCACAAAAATGGCTTACTTAAAAGGAGTTAAGTAATGTCAAAATTATTATTGAGCTTATTTCTAGCGACGGGTTTAATTGCAACGCAGGCATACGCGTTTGATTTAGGTAAAGAATTAGAAAATGCCGCCAAACAGAAGATTGAAGAAGTCAAAAACGGCGAAAAAACTGAAACTGAAACTACAAAACCTGCCGAAACACCTGCAACACCTGCTCCAGCAGTCAATGCTGATGCGGCTTCCAGCCCTGCTCCGCAAGCGCCAGTAGACGCAGCTAAAGTAGAGCCTGAAAAACCAGCGTTCAACTGGAAAAGCCCCAGCAAAGAAGAGGAAATAGCACTGGGTCGCGAAATCACAGGCAGCATTTTGGGCGCCGCGCCATTGGTGAAAGATGAAGCCTTGCAAAAATACGTGAATAAAGTCGGCCGCTGGGTCGCCAGCCAATCGGAACGCGCCGATTTGCCATGGAAATTCGGCGTGATTGACAGCGCTGACTTAAACGCCTTTGCTGCGCCAGGCGGTTATGTGCTCATCACCAAAGGCTTGTATCAAAAATTAACCAATGAGGCGCAATTAGCGGGCGTGCTTGGTCACGAGATTGCGCACGTGGTGAAAAAACATCAGCTTAAAGTACTACAAAAACAGCAATTGTTAAATATTGGCGCGGACAAATTAAGCGATTTATTCGGTAAAAATGACAAACTCGCTAAAAAAGCGCTTGGCACTGGCGCGGAAATTAGCGCGCGTAGCTTAGATAAAAATGCCGAATTTGAAGCCGACCGCATAGGCTTGGTGCTGGCTTACCGCGCGGGTTACGAGGCATTTGGCTTGCCAGAAGTGTTGCAAACAATTGGTCATACCAGCAAAAATGATAGCAGCGTCGCGCTACTTTTTAAAACACATCCGGCGCCTGACGAGCGCTTAGCCAAACTGGGCGACAGCGTTGGTAGCAGCTTAGACAAAGTAAAAGCAGGAAAAACGCTAGAAAATCGCTTTTATTTATTGAAATAAAGCTAAAGCCACCTAAAAAATAATGCTCTGCAAGCCAATATCCATGCGGCTTGCATAACATCTCAATTTAGCGTTTTAAACCAAATCGCGCGCTCTTAACTCACTTTTAATATACGCATAATAAATCGGCGCCGCCACAATGCCCGCCAAGCCAAATGCGGCCTCCATCAATAACATGGCGATTAAGAGCTCCCAAGCGTTGGCGCGAATTTGGCCGCCAACAATACGCGCATTTAAAAAATATTCAAACTTATGAATAATCACCAAATATGCCAGCGAACCTATCGCCACTGTGAGTGATTGACTCAAACTGACAATGACAATGGCCGTATTTGAAATTAAATTGCCCACGACGGGAATCAAGCCGACCACAAAAGTCAATGCAATCAAGGTTTTAACCAAAGGAAGATTTACGCCTAATAGCGGCAAAATAACCGCCAGATAAATGCCAGTGAAAAACGCGTTGATAGTGGCAATGCGCACTTGTGCAAACACAATGCGCCGAAACGAATCGCCAAACAGGCGCGCGCGCTGCGCCATAGCGCGTGCAAACGGCTTGTAATGCTCATCTTTAATGGCGTCGCGCAGCGCCACCATGCCACCAATAATCATGCCAATGAGCACGTGTGCGCTTGCGCGACCCGCCTCTTTGCCGACCACTTGCAGATCATCTGCATGCGTGCGTAGCCAAATTGCAGCTTCTTCTTTAAAGGTGATGGCGTCTGCGGGCAGTCGATCTAATATCCAAGTTGGCAAGATTTTGCGAGAATCTTCAATAATTTGCGCCATTTTCGCCAGCAGCACCGTTAAGCTGCCAGATTCTGACCTGAAAAATGCCACCAAAGCCGCGCCAGCTAAGCTGAGCAAGCCCACAATCACAATCGCCAGAAAAGCAATGGCAATGAGTTTTGCGCGATTGCCAGGAAACTTGCGCGCGATATGCGGCGTTAATATGTGGATGAGCTCGAACACCAGAAAACCCGCCAATAGCGCGGGCAATAAATGCAACATTAAAACTAGCAGCATCGCTACGCCAATGAGTATCCAAGCGGCGATGTCGAATTTTGATGTTTGAATATTTTTCATCAAATTAAGTAAATCTTTCTAATTGTGCAACCGCAGGCGCGGGCAAGCTAATTTTAACACGCACAGCATCACCAAACGACTTGTCTAAAATATTGCCTTTTAGCTGCGCCACCAAGCGCGTCAGCTCGTCTAATTGTTTATATTGTACGGTTAAATTCAACTCTTACATCTCGACAAAAGCCACTATTTTAGCGGCTTCCAGCGCCATTTTTGCGGTGCCGCCATAAGCGCGCGCCAAGCCGCCCGTGCCCAAATTAACGCCTCCATAATAGCGTATCACGCCAACCGCAACGTTTATTAAATCGCGACCTTCGAGCATTTGCAGAATCGGCTTACCCGCAGTGCCGCTGGGCTCACCCGCATCAGAAAATCTGGGGATGATACCGTCGACAGTTTTGATGCGAAACGCATATGCCAAATGGCTTGCAGATTGATGTTGCGCGGCGATAGCGCGTAAAAAACTGCCTACTTCGAGCTCACTTTTACAACTTGCCGTCCAAGCGAGAAAATGCGATTTATTGATGGTCTGCTCAGCCGCGCCAGACTTGTCTATTGTAAACATTCTTCAATCGTGAGCAATTAAGATAAACCTGTGATGTTTCCCGCCGAATTCACGTCGATGTGCGCGCTTGCTGGCGTTTTCGGCAAGCCCGGCATGGTCATAATTTTACCGCAAATCACCACAATAAAACCTGCGCCGCGCGACAATCGCACTTCGGCCACTTCCAGCGTGTGGCAGCTTGGCGCACCGCGTAAAGTCGGGTCGCTAGCAAACGAATATTGCGTCTTGGCTATGCACACTGGAAAATCGCCATGCGCCCGCTGAAGCGCATCCAGCTTGGCTTGCGCGGCATCGCTAAACACCACATTCGCCGCGCCATATTGACGCTTGGCGATGGTTTCAATCTTGGCTTGCAAGCTCAACGCATCGTCATACAAAAACTTGAATTTTGATGAATTTTGCGCAAGTAAATTCACCACTTCGCGCGCCAAACCCTCTGCGCCTTTTCCGCCATCCGCCCAATGCTTGCAGACTATAGCTCTACATTTATGGGCTTTGCTTCCTAGCTTTTCGACTGCGCTTTTTAGCGCGGCAATTTCTGCATCGGTATCGCTGATAAAATGGTTAATCGCCACAATTACCGGCATGCCAAAATTCTCATGTAAATTATTAATATGCTTTTCTAAATTACTGATTCCATTTAATAAATATTTTATATTTTCAGTATTCAAGTCTTTTAAATCTGCACCGCCATGATATTTCAGCGCGCGCACTGTCGCCACAATTACCACCGCATCTGGCTGCAAATTGGCCTTTCGGCACTTAATATCGAAGAACTTTTCTGCGCCCAAATCGGCGCCAAAACCCGCTTCTGTGACTACATAATCCGCCAGTTTCAGTGCAGTTTTGGTCGCGATAACCGAGTTGCAACCATGCGCGATATTGGCAAACGGGCCGCCGTGAATAATCGCAGGCGTATGCTCTAAAGTTTGTACCAAGTTCGGTTGAAATGCATCTTTTAGCAGCGCTGTCATCGCACCTTGTGCCTCCAGTTGCCCCGCCAATATTGGCTCTCCAGCCATGTCAGTCGCCACTTGAATCTCACCGAGTCTAAATTTCAAGTCTTCTAAATTTTCTGCCAAACAAAATATAGCCATCACTTCACTGGCGACCGTGATGTCAAAACCAGTTGGATAGTCAACTTCTTGATTTAAGTTAATTTTTCGCAAGGCGCGGTCGTTCATGTCCATGCAGCGGCGCCAAGTAATGTTTTTTATATTCAAGGTATTACCTTGAAAAATATGATTATCAATGAGTGCGGCGAGCAGATTATTTGCTGCGGTAATGGCGTGAAAATCACCGGTAAAATGCAGATTAATATTCTCCATCGGCACCACTTGCGCGAAGCCACCACCCGTCGCGCCGCCCTTAGTGCCGAATACTGGCCCTAGCGACGGCTCCCGCAAGCACACCATCGCAGACTTTCCAATGCTATTTAGTGCGTCTGCTAGACCAACAGTCGTGGTAGTTTTACCTTCGCCGGCTGGCGTGGGGCTGATGGCAGTCACTAAAATGAGTTTGCCATTGGAATTATTTTGTAGTTTCTTCAGACAGTTCGCGCTTAATTTGGCGATTGTATGCCCGTACGGAATTAAATCTTCTGGGGATATTCCCAGTTTTTTTGCAATATCGGCAATCGGTTTAAGCGTTGCTGCTTGGGCGATTTCAATATCAGAATGCATGATTGATTAAAATCCTATCTGCCTTTAAAAATGCTGCCCAACACGCCGCGAATAATGCTGCGACCAAGCTGTGAGCCAATTGCACGTACGGTCGATTTTGCTGCGCTTTCTAAAATAGTATCAGAACGACTCGTCCTTTTACCGCCAAGCATGCCGCCCCAATCAAAGTCCCTGTCTTCATTTGACGCGCCTTCTTCTTTTGGTGCTTCTTCCGCTGCTTGCTCAACCGCACGTTTTTTCAAAATCTCATAAGCAGACTCTCTATCCACTTGCCTCTCATACACGCCGCGCACCAGCGAATTATTGATGACTGCGGCACGCTCAGCATCGGTGGCAGACCCAATGCGGCTTTGCGGCGGAATAATAAACGCACGTTCTACTGGCGTTGGAATGCCCTTTTCATCCAAAAATGAAACCAAAGCTTCGCCCACGCCCAGCTCGGTAATCGCCGTCGCCACATCCACTTTTGGATTGCTTCTAAACGTTTCTGCGGCAGATTTCACCGCTTTTTGGTCGCGCGGCGTAAATGCTCGCAAGGCATGCTGCACTCGGTTACCCAGCTGGCCAAGCACAATATCAGGAATATCCAACGGATTCTGACTGACGAAATACACGCCGACGCCTTTGGATCGAATCAGTCGCACCACTTGCTCGATTTTGGTCAACAGCGCTTGCGGGGCGTCGGTAAACAGCAAATGCGCTTCATCAAAGAAAAATACCAGTTTTGGCTTTTCTAAATCACCAACCTCAGGCAATTTTTCAAACAGCTCGGAAAGCAGCCACAGCAATAGCGTTGCGTACACGCGCGGCGAATTAAATAACTGGTCAGAGGCCAAAATATTGATGACACCGCGACCTTGTGCGTCGGTTTGCATTATGTCATCTAAATTAAGCGCGGGCTCGCCAAATAGCAAGTCGCCGCCTTCAGTTTCTAACTGCAATAATGCCCGCTGCAGCGCGCCCACACTGGCTGCGGAGATGTTGCCATATTCAGTTTGATATTCCGCCGAATGCTCCGCCGCGTGTTGCGACATGCTGCGTAAATCTTTCAAATCCAGCAGCAACCAACCTTTGTCATCGGCGATTTTGAAAATGCTGTTAATCACGCCGCCTTGCACGTCGTTCAAATTGAGCATGCGCGCCAGCAACAGCGGGCCCATTTCGGCAACTGTAGTGCGCACTGGATGACCTTTCTTGCCGAACACATCCCAAAATGTCACGGGTGAGGCTTGTGCTTTAAAATCAGTTAAACCCAACAAGGCAACGCGCGCATCCACTTTCGGGTTGCCGCCACCCGCTTGGCTCATGCCAGATAAATCACCCTTCACATCCGCCATAAAAACAGGCACACCTAGTGCAGAAAATCCTTCTGCGAGTGATTGTAATGTAACGGTTTTCCCAGTTCCTGTTGCGCCCGCAATTAAACCGTGACGATTGGCCATTTTGGGTAAAATATATTGAAAAACATCAGATTTTGCGATGCGAATTGGGGTTGTCATTTGAATAAAATCTTAAAATAAAAGTAATTATGTAAATTATGCTTTAAATATCGCCTTTGCGCGCTTTATCCATCAATTTAATCAGCGCATCTTCTAACTCTTGCGCGGATTTTTTGGCACGTTCGGTCGGGTTTTTAATACTTTTTAAATCATAAGTGGGGCGCGCTAAGCCAATGAATAATTTTATTTTTTTATTGGCATCTGGTTTTTCGTAAAGCGCGACTCTGCAAGGCGCAAACACTAAAAATTCTGGATGGTCGAGAATAATTTCTGTGCCCATGCTGAGGTTGCAAAAGCTGTGTACTTCTTTTATGCCTTGCGGATCAATTCCGCGTAGTTTCATGTGGTCACCAATGGGGAAATTGGCGGGATTCACAAAATTCATACCCTCGGAAACTGATTTCAAACTATCGACAACATCTTGATAGCTGACGCCTTCATTCACCGCTACTTCGTAAATTGCAGTGTCTTGATTTACTTCTGACATGCCGCCAGGAGCCTCACGGATATTGGGATGCAGGGCAGTGCTTTGACATGCTGTGAGCAGAAAAAAAACGCATATTGGAATAATTTTTAACCACATAGCAAGCCCCAGCTAACCTGAGCGATAAACTTTCAGCGCTTCATCTACCGCTTTGCGATCGAATTTGGGCGCCAGTAATTCAATAAAACCATACAAATATCCACGCAAAAACGCATCTTTGCGCACGCCCAAATAAGTGGTGCTAGGTGGGAACAAATGGCTACAATCCAAGCGCACGAGGTCTTTGTCGCGCTCTTCGTCATACGCCATATTGGCGATTAAACCCACACCCAGCCCTAAGCCCACGTAGGTTTTAATCACGTCCGCATCAATCGCCGTCAATACCACGTTAGGCATCACGCCCGCATCGTGAAACACTTTTGAGACAATGGTACTACCAGTAAAAGCAAAGTCATAAGTAATCAGCGGGAAGCTGGCAATTTTAGCCAGCGTGAGCGGTTCTGCGTCTATCAATCGATGTCCTTTTGGCACCACCACACAACGGTTCCATTCGTAACACGGCAAGCAAAGCAAGCGGTTATCCAAGCTAATCGCTTCAGTCGCAATACCAATATCCGCCTCGCCATTCGCCACTTGCGAAGTCACATGGCTAGGATCGCCTTGATGAATATTAAGTTTTACATTGGGAAATAATTCAATGAATTGTTTTACTGCCGCAGGCAATTTGTAGCGCGCCTGCGTGTGCGTGGTGGCAATGGTGAGCGTGCCAGTTTCTACCTTGCTAAATTCGTCACCCACACGTTTGATGTTTTGCATTTCAAGCATCACCGTGGCGGCGAGCTTCACAATATGACGGCCTGGCTCGGTAATGCCAGTTAGTCGCTTACCGTTACGCTGAAAAATTTGCAGTTTTAGCTCATCTTCCAGCATTTGAATCTGCTTGCTCACACCTGGCTGCGAGGTATGTAGCGCCTCGGCAGCAGCAGAAATGCTCAAGCCCTGACGCGCGACTTCGTGAATATATTTTAATTGATGAAGTTTCATGTAAAACCTCTTTTTAAAAGCAAGTCCAAAAACAAACCAATATAACTAAATCATATACCAAAATAATAAATCAGTATTAAATAATTATATTAATTACTGATATATTACGCGTCTTTACTCGCATTTGGTTATATAACGCATGGATTTTGCATATTACATTGTAGCTGGCTTTGCAGTTGGCTTGCTAGTCGGCCTTACTGGCGTAGGCGGCGGCTCGCTGATGACGCCAATTTTGCTGATATTTTTTAACGTAAAAGCCGCCGTAGCAGTGGGTACCGATTTGCTCTATGCCTCAATCACCAAGTCTGTCGGCATTTTTGCGCACGGCAAACTCGGCAATATCGATTGGAAAATTGTCCGCTTGCTGGCTTACGGTAGTATTCCTGCTGCTATTATTACAACCTTATATTTACATAACTCAGATGTCGCTTCGGAAGCCACGGTGCATAACATCAAATTTTGGCTAGGTATCGCGCTGCTATTGACTTCGCTGTCAGTCTTGTTTCGCAATCAACTTGCGCAACTCTCCAAAAAAGACCATTGGATTAACCCACAATATACGCCCGCGCTCACCATTATTCTGGGCTTAATATTGGGTTTTTTAGTCACTTTAACTTCGGTCGGCGCTGGCGCATTGGGTGTCACGGCTTTGTTGATACTTTATCCAAAAGTGTCGATTACGCGCATTGTTGGCACCGATGTTGCACACGCAGTGCCGCTTACACTTGTCGCGGGTTTAGGCCACGTCAGCCTTGGCACGGTGGATTATCAACTACTTGGCACTTTACTCATTGGCTCAATTCCAGGGATTTGGATAGGTAGCCATTTAAGCAGTAAAGTGGCCGAACATTGGGTGCGCACGGTGTTGGCGTTAATTTTGGTGTATGTTGGGCAGAAACTGGCATTTCCACAATTCAATCAATTGATTGGCATTGTAGTTTTGCTATTTTTAGTCGGTTTCAAACAACTTGGCCTGAAAAAGGCGTGAAAATAGATTAAAATGTCGGGTTACGGAAAAAGCACCTAAATATTATGTACAAATACGATGCAATAGATCAAAAAATTGTGGATGAAAGAGTTGCGCAATATCGCGACCAGACCCGTCGTTACTTGGCGGGCGAGTTAAGCGAGGACGAATTTCGTCCGTTGCGCCTGCAAAATGGTCTTTATATTCAGCGCTATGCGCCCATGTTGCGTATCGCAGTGCCTTACGGCATGTTATCTAGCCGCCAACTACGCAAACTGGGCGATATCGCTAAAAAATATGACAAGGATTATGGTCATTTTTCTACCCGTCAAAATTTACAGCTCAATTGGCCAAAAGTAGAAGACGTACCAGAGATTCTAGCCGAGCTGGCTACCGTAGAAATGCATGCCATTCAAACCTCTGGCAATTGTATTCGCAACATTACTACCGACCAATTTGCAGGCATCGCGCCCGATGAAGTGATAGACCCGCGCGCGATGGCAGAGATTATGCGTCAATGGAGTACATTTCACCCTGAGTTCGCCTTATTACCCCGGAAGTTTAAAATTGCCGTCTCAGGCACTAAAGAAGACCGCGCCGTGGTGCAAGCGCATGATATTGGTATGGAATTTTATACCGATACTGCTGGCGAATTAGCCATTAAAGTATGGGTGGGTGGTGGCCTAGGACGTACGCCTATATTGGGCTCTGTGATTCGCGAGTATTTAGAATGGCAACACGCCCTTACCTATTGTGAGGCGATTATTCGTGTCTATAATTTACATGGCCGCCGCGACAATATTTATAAAGCGCGCATTAAAATTTTAGTGAAAGCGCTGGGTATTGATGAATTCCGTAGCCAAGTCGAAGCCGAATGGGCGCACTTAAAAGAGTCGCCAAATACTATTACTGAAGCTGAATTGGCACGGGTGAGTAAGCATTTCGAAGACATGCCTTATGAAACGTTGCCTGCGCATAACGCTAGCTTTGATGCGGCGTTAAGCCACAACACCGCTTTTGCGGCTTGGGTAAAACGCTGCGTGCATCCACACAAAACTACAGGGTATCGCGCGATTACTTTGTCGCTTAAACCGCACGGCAAAGCGCCAGGTGATGCCACATCTGAGCAAATGCATGTGGTCGCAGATTTAGCTGAAAAGTATAGTTTTGGCGAGCTGCGCGTTTCGCATGAGCAGAATTTAATTCTAGCTGACGTGAAGCTTGGCGACTTATTTCCATTGTGGGAAAAAGCACGCGCTAATGGCTTGGCAACGCCGAATATCGGGCTTCTCACCGATATTATTTGCTGTCCAGGTGGCGATTTTTGCTCGCTTGCCAATGCAAAAAGCATCCCCATTGCGCAAGCGATTCAAATGCAATTCGACAATTTGGACTATTTACACGACATTGGCGACATTGAACTCAACATTTCTGGCTGTATGAACGCCTGCGGCCACCACCACGTCGGTCACATTGGTATTTTGGGTGTGGATAAAGACAGCGCTGAGTTTTACCAAGTCTCTATCGGCGGCAAGCAAGGCAACGACGCCAGCTTAGGCAGCGTGATTGGGCCATCGTTTGCGGCGGAAGAAATGCCAGGGGTGATTCAAAAATTGATTGATGTTTATGTGAAAGAACGCACTGACGAAGAACGTTTTATCGACACCGTGCGTCGCCTAGGTGTGGCGCCGTTTAAAGCGCATGTCTATGCAAAAGAAGGAGTTGCCGCATGAGCAACTTGATCCAACTAAAAGACGGCGTTGCGAGCGTTGTGGATGACGCATGGATGCTAGTCAACTTGCCTGCAAGCCAAGCGGAACAACGTGTGCAGGCTGGTAAAGTGGTTTTATTTAAGCTCACAGGCGAGCAAACTGTAACGCCCGAGCAAATCGCCGCAACAGAAATCCCCACAACTGGCAAAATAATTGTGCCTTTATCGGTATTTATCGCCAAAAAAGATGCCCTTGCAAGCCGTATGGATATTGGGCTGCAGGGCATATGGTTAGACACGCATGAAACGCTAGAAAGCTTAATTGAAGCCCTTATTGAAAGTGGGCGCGACATTAATAAGCTACCAATAATTGCTGTACATGTAGAGCGTTTTGCAGATGGTCGCATTTTCTCGCTCGGCACTTTGTTGCGCACGCGTTATGGCTACAAAAACGAGCTACGCGCTTTTGGCGACGTGCTACGCGACCAATTGTTCTTTTTAAAACGAAGCGGCTTTACCAGCTTTCAAATTCGCGCTGATAGAAGTGCAGAAGATGCATTGGTGAGTTTAAACGACTTTACTGCGCCCTACCAAGGCGCTGTAGATGAGCCGCGACCTGTGTTTCAGCGTTACAACCGAGTTAACTAAACATGTCAGGTGAAGTTTCATTTTTAAAGCCAAGCGCAGCGAATCCTGCAACTTCACCTGCATTAACAGACGCGCTAGTAGCGAGTGTAAATAGCAAAACTGCGGCTGTTTTAACTTTATTGAAAGCTGCGGCAGTAGAACTAAAAACCGTCACCTTTGCCAATAGCTTCGGCGCTGAAGATATGGTGTTGACCGATATTATTCTTAAAAATCAACTGCCTATTGAGATTTTTTCGCTGGATACTGGCCGTTTACCCACAGAAACTTATGACTTGATGGCTGAAACTGAAAAACATTACAACGCCAAGCTCAATGTGTACTTTCCGCAAGCACAAGTAGTTGAATTTTATGTTAAAAGTCATGGCATTAACGCATTTTACGAAAGTATCGATTTACGTAAAAGTTGCTGTCACATGCGCAAAGTCGAGCCATTACAGCGTGCGCTAAAAGGCAAAACTGCATGGGTAACTGGCATGCGCGCTGCGCAAGCAACGACGCGCGCCAGCCTGCCCGTGCGCGAGTTTGACGAAGGTAACAAACTTGAAAAGTTTAATCCGCTAAGCGATTGGACTGAGCAAGAAGTTTGGGCTTATATTCGGCTACATAAAGTGCCATACAACGCACTGCACGACCAATTTTACCCAAGCATCGGCTGTGCACCTTGTACGCGCGCCATTGCGTTGGGCGAAGATGTGCGCGCAGGCCGCTGGTGGTGGGAAGACCCACAAAATAAAGAATGCGGACTCCACGTAAAAAACTAAGTTAAAATAGTTAAAGTATAAGATTAATTAAATAATATAAGTAATTGAAAATGTTAAATAAAAAACAAACATTGTCTCATTTGGATTGGCTGGAGGCCGAGGCGATTCACATCTTGCGAGAAGTTGCTGGTCAATGCAGCAATCCCGTGCTTTTATTCTCTGGTGGCAAAGATTCGCTGTGTATTTTGCGACTAGCAGAAAAAGCGTTTCGTCCAGGAAAATTTCCATTCCCGTTGATGCATATTGATACTGGCCACAACTATCAGGAAGTGATTGATTTCCGTGACCAACGCGCCGCCGAGCTGGGCGAGCGCTTAATTGTGCGCTCGGTGGAAGATTCGATGAAACTCGGTACTGTAGTGTTGAAATCGCCTGACGAGCCGCGCAACAAACACCAATCGGTGACTTTGCTGGAAGCGATTGAAGAACATGGTTTTGATTGCTGCATCGGCGGTGCGCGGCGTGACGAAGAAAAAGCCCGCGCGAAAGAACGCATCATGAGCTTCCGCGATGAATTCGGGCAATGGGATCCGAAAAATCAGCGCCCAGAATTATGGAATTTGTACAATGCTCGTTCGCACAAAGGCGAGAATATACGCGCCTTCCCGATTAGCAACTGGACGGAAATGGACGTATGGCAATATATTGAGCGCGAAAACTTAGGCTTGCCGAGCATTTATTTTGCGCATCAACGTGACATTATTATGCGTGGTGGCGCAATGATGCCTGCCAATGTGAAACTTGCCGATGGTGAAGTAATCAACCAGCCCAAGAATGGTGAAGAAGTGATTAATATGCAAGTACGCTTTCGCACAGTGGGCGACATTACCTGTACTGCGCCTGTGTTAAGCAATGCCGACAATGTCAGTAAAATCGTGCTAGAAACTGCCACTACAACCATTACCGAGCGTGGCGCAACGCGTTTAGATGACCAGACTTCGGATGCCAGCATGGAACAACGTAAAAAAGAGGGTTATTTCTAATGTCACAACATAACGACTCCTTACTACGCTTTATGACCTGTGGCTCTGTCGATGACGGCAAAAGTACACTCATAGGCCGCTTGCTGTTTGATACTAAAACAATATTAGCCGATACGCTGACGCAAATTTCTAACACCAGCAAAAAACGCGGTATGGAAGCAGTCGATTTATCGCTACTCACTGACGGCTTGCAAGCTGAACGCGAGCAAGGCATTACGATTGACGTGGCTTATCGCTATTTTTCGACTGGCACGCGCAAATACATCATCGCCGATGCGCCTGGCCACGAGCAATATACGCGCAACATGGTCACTGCTGCTTCGACCGCCAATTTGGCGATTATTCTCATCGACGCACGACGTGGCGTACTCACGCAAACCCGCCGTCATTCATATTTGGCGCACCTTGTAGGCATCCAGCACATTGTGGTTGCGGTAAATAAAATGGATTTAATGAATTACGATCAAGCCAATTACAACAAAATTTGTGCAGATTATTTAGCTTTTGCCAAAGAAATCGGTTTAGCCCAAGCGCGCGATATTCGCTTTATTCCAATGTCTGCGCTAAATGGCGATATGCTAGTTGACCGCCTAGAAAACATGCCCTGGTACACAGGCGAGACGCTTTTAGAAATGTTAGAAGACGCGCCCGCAGCCGATGAAGAGCAAAATGCAGAATTCCGCTTTCCTGTGCAATTTGTGTGCAGGCCGCACGCCAGTGCAGATGCGGATTTGCACGACTTTAGAGGCTTTATGGGTAGAATCGAAAGTGGCGATATTGCCGTTGGCGATGCAGTAACAGTGCTGCCAAACGGCTACACCAGCAAAGTCAAAGCGATTCAAATTGGTGACGAACAACTGCAAAGTGCACAAACCGAGCAAAGCGTAACGATATTGCTAGAGGATGAAATCGACACTTCTCGCGGTGATATG
>JANOWN010000044.1:0-22492 GCA_031417915.1 Methylotenera sp. | reverse complement strand
TTGAGTATGGAGCGTAAAATGAGCTCTAACGCGCTTGATTTTATGGAGCGTAGCTTGCATGACACGCTAGGTAGTTATGAGGATCGCGGTGCGATGATTTGGGGCGTGCCTAAAGATGGCCTTACCTATGCACTTGCTGTAGTCAATGGCGAAGGCAATAAAAACCGTAACGACGCAGATAGCCGCGTTAGTAAACCAGAATTTCAACTGAATGGTACAGTTAACTTTGCTCAACTGATGGAAAATAAAGATGCGGTTTATCATGTTGGATTGGGCTTTTCTGATACCGATATTTCTAAGAACAATAATGCAACTGGAACAGGCCTAGCGGGCAGCTCAGCAGCTGATAATACGTTTTGGTTTGCAGGTACAAACCAAGCTAGAACCGAAGGGCGTGGTTTAAACTTTTTGCGTATGCCTGGTTTAATTAGTGCAAATGGCGTGGATAACGATGTGAATCGTAAGCGTTATGCGGTGGAAGGTGCGGTTGCGTTAGGCCCTGTTAAATTCAATGCTGAATGGTTACGAAATAGCTTTAGTGGCGATTTAACGCCAACACGTAACTTTGATGCTGATGTAGATGCTTGGTATGCTTCTGCACTATGGAATATAACGGGCGAAAAATTTGCTGATTTCTATAAAGAGGGTGTTTTCACTGCAGTAAAACCAAAAAACAACTTTGACTTTGGTAAAGGCGGTGGATTATGGCAAGTAGGCGTGAGATATTCACACTTTGATGCAAACGATTTTAAAAATGCCATTTTTTCAAGTGCTGCAGGCGGTGGTACAGCAAATAATGTATCTAAAACGTCTACCGACAATAGCACTTTTGAAGCAGACGCGATTACCTTAGGTTTAAATTTTGCCCCAACGCCAAACACGCGCTTTATGATTAACTATATAGAAACAAGATTCGACACGCCAATTTTGGTAGAAGGTAGCAAAGAAGATAAAGAGCGCGCAATTACCACGCGTGCACAATTTAACTTTTAATTTTTTTAATAATTACATTTTAAAAACCCGCTGTTGCGGGTTTTTTTACGGCTGAATTAACCCTACTAACAGCGTTTATCATGACATCAGGTATAATTTCTTTAGTTAAAATAAAGAAAGTAAGCATGTATAAACACCCACAACTAGACCGCGATAAAATAAACCCACAACAGGCCTTAGATATTTTAATTGAAGGCAACCATCGTTTTGCCAACAATTTAATTGGTACTAAAGATATGCAAAGCTTGGTAGAAATTACCAAAAATAAGCAGCATCCGTTTGCGTCGTTTTTAAGTTGTAGTGATTCGCGCGCGCCAGTGGAATTACTGTTTGATCAAGCACTTGGCGATATTTTTAGTGTGCGTTTGGCCGGCAATATTGCCTCAGATAAATGTATTGGCAGCTTAGAGTTTAGTAGTAAATATTTAGGTAGCAAATTAATTGTGGTGATGGGTCACAGCAGCTGCGGTGCAGTAAAAGCGGCTTGCGATGACTTTAAAGATGGCCATATTGGTGAGATTGTTAATATGATTAAACCAGCCATTCGCCATGAAAAAACTGTATTGACTGACAGAAACTCTAAAAATGAAGCATTTGTGCACAAAATTTGCGAGCTAAATGTGCGCTATCAAATAGATCAGATTATTCGCACCAGCGATATTATTCAAGATATGATAACGGCAAAACAAATTGGCGTGGTAGGTGGTGTTTACAATTTAAATACTGGCGAGGTTGAATTTTTGCAAGATAGTTTTATGAATTAAATAGTATGCTTTATCTCGAAACGGCATAAAAAGAAAAATAGAATAAATTTTTATTTATAACAAGCAATCTTAAAATGGGTTCTTTTCAAAAAAGGCTGTTAATTGCGTTTGCGACACTTGCACTAGTTTCTATTGTGCAAGGTGCTATGGGTATATGGGCGATTAACCTAGCAGTGCAAAATGTTCAGCGCGGTCGAGTTGCTAGCGATTTATTAACACAATTTTTAGAGTTATCAGCGAATAAACAACGTTTAAAAACTTGGTTATCTCAGGCACTTATTACTGACTATCCCGATAATAAAGCTAGACTACATTTACAAGAAACAATGTCTCTAGAGCTACAAAAATTAGCTACACTTGCTAAAAAAGCCCGAGAGCTAGATGGTGACAATGCTTTAGCGTTCGAAGAACATTCAAAAAGACAAGATGCGCTAACTACCCTTACCCGAGGTATAGAGACCCTAAATGCTTCACTTTCAGATGTGTTGCCGATTGCTAAAGGCACCGACCCTGCAATTGCTTGGAAATCTATCAGTAAAAAATTTGATGTTGCTGAAGGGCGTGATTTAAGAACACTACTGACTGAGAGCATTGAGCGTGAACGAGCAGCATTAGCCAGAGACCGTGCCGTAGCAGATACATCATTGCAGCTATTAACAAGGCTGGCATTTGGCGCTACGCTCACGCTTGCTTTGGCCTCTATCTTGCTGGCCATTTATTTTACGCGCGCACTTAGGCGGCCATTAGAAGACTTAAGCAAGGGCGCCTTGGCATTACAAAGTGGTAATTTATTACACCGCATACCAGATGCACGGCGCGATGAGTTTTCACGGTTAGCACATAGCGTTAATAATATGGCGGGTGAGCTACATAGCCATCGTTTACGTGAAGCCGAGGCAAGGCAGCAACTTGAACAGTTGGTGCAAGCGCGCACCAATGAACTAGAGCTGGCGGTTGAAAAACTAGAGAAATTAGATTTAAGACGGCGACAGTTATTTGCTGACATTAGCCACGAGCTTAGAACACCAACAACTGCTATAAGAGGCGAGGCTGAAATCACGTTAAGAGGTCGTGATAAACCTTTAGACGAGTATAAAGTGGCACTTACCCGAATTGTAAGTGCATCGCAGCAATTGGGCTTAGTCATTGACGACTTGTTGACTATGGCGCGCAGCGATATTGATATGTTGGCACTTGAGCGCGTCAATTTAGATGTTAATTTGCCATTGTCAGAGGCTGTATCGCATGTACAAATGTTGGGTAATGCAAAACAAATTCAAATAGATGCAATGCTGTCTGAAGAAGTGATTGTGCTTGGCGATTCGCAAAGATTAAGGCAATTGTTTACACTTATTTTAGAAAATGCGGTTAATTATTCTCATCCCAATCAAGTGATTAAAGTAGAAAGCGCTATTAAAGAAATATCAAATCAAGCTAATCAATGGTGCTTAGTAATAAGCGATGAAGGTATTGGTATAGCGCCTGAGGAAATGCCGCACATATTTGAGCGTAACTACCGTAGTGCAAGTGCCAGAAAACTACGGCCTGAAGGCAGTGGACTTGGCTTGCCTTTGGCGGGCGCTTTGGTTAGAGCACATGGCGGACACATAGAGGTAAAAAGCCAGCCCGATATTGGCACACAAGTTTATATTTGGCTGCCAATCACCAGTGAGCGAGTGGTAAATTGATTAATATTTTAGTGGTTGAAGATGATGTACGCGTGGCTGACTTTTTAGAGCGTGGTTTACGTGCAGAAGGTTATCTTGTTCAAGTTGCACACAACGGTAATGATGGCTTGCTGATGGCGCGTGAACTTGCCCAACAAGGTATTAATCATGGTGAAGCTGGCATTGTACTGATGGATGTGATGCTGCCAGGAATGAGTGGACTTGATATATGCCAAAATTTACGCGCTACAGGTATCTCTATTCCCATACTAATGCTCACGGCTATGGGAACTTTAGAAGACCGCGTGACTGGGTTAAGGCTTGGTGCAGATGATTATTTAGCAAAACCATTTGCTTTTGAAGAGTTGCTAGCTAGGATTGAAGCGTTGGCTCGTCGAGCTAAAGACCTTCGTCCAAGTGCGCCTAGCAAGCTAACGGTGGCAGATCTCGTATTGAATTTAGACAGTATGCGTGTGACCAGAAATGGTAACTTAATTGCGCTTACCTCCAAAGAGCTTGCAGTGCTTGAATTGCTCATGTCTGCGCCAGGCAGACTTTACAGTCGCGAGCGTATTTTGGCTAATGTTTGGAGTATTAACGAAGACCCACTCACCAATATCGTTGATGTCTATATCAGGCGTTTGCGTAGCAAGGTCGATGAAGGCCACTCAAACGCTTTAATCCACACGCAGCGTGGCCTTGGCTATCGGCTAGAAGACACTTCAAAACAATAATAACATTACGCTAGGCAGGCCAATTATAGTACGCGCCACATTGATTTATGATTTTTAATTAGGCCTAGTTATTAGATTTAAGCGGCTCAAAACCAGTCCTAAAAAGGCTCATACACCTGTATGGGCCTTTTTTAATCTTGCTATGAAATATCAAAGGTTTATAGCTTACAAAGCTCATCAAATTAACGTTGTTCATCTTCCATTAATAATCCCCTAAGTTTTCGTTCATTTTTTGCATAGGTAACGTTCATTGACGTTATTTATAATTTGTATCACTAAGTTGTAAAGTTGTCAGGAGTTCTTATTTGTAACTTAATTTGATGACGCAAACCACTTTATTACAATTTTTTATTACATTTTTTTTAAGGATGAACTTATGAAATCTCTATCTCTATCCCTCTCAATGCTGGTGCTGACAGGTTTGTCATTAACTGCTTGTGCCGCCGCCCCTACCAATACCAATACCGCTGCCACTACCGTGGTCAATCAATCGATTACCGAAACCGAGGTTCTGGGTGCCCAGAAGGCTTGGTGCCAAGCATTAGTTGACATCAGTAGCACTTATGCCAAAGATGGCCAGCCAGCGGCTAAGGCTCTGGCGGAAAAAGTGATTGACGGCGCCTATGGTTATCAGATGGGAGCGGTGTTGTTCAAGCCTACGCTCACCGTTACTCCACAAACATTTCGCACCACCCGCGCTGGTGCTTTGTCCTACTTCGTTGGCGGCAACCCTGATTTCCCAAAAGACACGGGTTTTGCTCTCAAGGGCTGGACTAAATGTGAATCTCAAAACGCTGGAATTTTCATCACAGGCGATTCGGCCACTAGCATGGGCAATGTGATGGTTACCAACAAAGACGGTAAAGTCACCACCGTTGATAAGACATGGACATACGTCAAGGATGACGCTGGCAACCTGCGTATCGTTGTTCACCACTCATCACTGCCATACACGGGCAAGTAAGAGGCATTCACTTGGAAATGGCGAAAACAGGGGTCAGGCTGATTTAATTAGGCATCGTTAACTTAAAGTTGCACGAGCATAAAAATTAGATTGTTTCTACCCCTTTTTCTTCTAAACAATTGTTGATTAACAGAATTGGATATTAAAAAATGAAAAAATCGTTATTAGTATTAGCGTTAGCGACTGCTTTTGCACCAGTATTTGCTCAAGCCGAAGCGGGTGATTGGGTTGTGCGAGCTCGTGCAGTACACATAAGTCCGAACGAAGATAGTCAATTAGGTAAAACAGTTAACAAAAACATCGCACCTGTAATGAATCCAGGGGCAGAACTAGATGTAGAGAGTAATACGATTCCAGAGCTGGATATTTCTTATTATTTTACTAAAAATATTGCGGCTGAATTAATTTTAGCCTTAGGTACACGTCACGATGTCTACATTAAAGGTGATGCAGGCGGCGTTATTGGTAATCAAAAATTAGGCAGCGTTAATTTGTTACCGCCAACTTTAACCGCGCAGTGGCATTTTAATCCAGATCAAATGATTGACCCCTATATCGGTGCAGGTGTGAACTACACTTTGAAATTGGATAGGCATGCACGTGGTACGCAAGGCGCCATTGCTGGCGAAAAAATTAAAATTGGTAGTCATAGTTTTGGTTATGCATTGCAAGCTGGTGTTGATGTGAATCTTAAAGATGGCTGGCTTATTAATGCCGACGTAAAGTATATTAATATTGAAACCGATGTACGTTTACGCAGCGCAATTACTGGCAGATGGACTAAAGTGGATGAGCTAGATATTAACCCTTGGGTTATTGGCATAGGTGTTGGCAAAAAGTTTTAACAAGCTTTGATAAGAGTGCCAGCTGAACTTATATTATAATGAGTTCAGCTGTTTTTTTACAATAACTTTAAATATTTCAAAAATGAAAATTATAAAAAATAAATTTTTACTCACAATGTTGGTTTTAAGTATGCCTTGCCCACTACTTGCAGATACTATTGAAGATGGTCGGTATTGGTTTGCACTAGCTACCCAAGGTAAATTGCCAGCAGAAAATTGGAGTTGGAATTTTGATGTACACCAGCGCTATAGGGATGAAGGCGCGCATGCCGATAACTTTTTCATACGCTCTGGTGTTATTTATCAAATCAGTCCTAAAACTAGTATTGGGCTCGGTTTTGATCATGTCGTTAATCATCCAGCAGGCAAGGAAGCAAGCGATGAAAATCGGCTATGGCAACAAATAAGTTATAAGTTCGAGCCGATAGCAGGTGTCAATTTAGCCAGTCGTACTCGTATAGAGCAGCGTTGGCGTGAAGGCGGTGATGATACAGCTTATCGTTTTCGTCAAATGATAAAAGCCACTATGCCCTTAGATATTAATCCTAAATTATCTATTGTGGCTTATGATGAATTGTTTATTAATTTAAACGATACCGACTGGAATGTTAATCGGGGTAATGATCAAAATCGCGCTTTTTTAGGTATTAATTGGGCATTTACTCCTAGCGCTTCGATTGAAACGGGCTATTTGAATCAATATGTTAATACACGTAATATTGATAGAGTGAATCACGTGGTGGCTACTACGCTAAGGTTAAGTTTTTAACTATTTTCTTGTTTAAATTAGTATGTAAGCAAATGCAGCATCTTATATAAGGTTTGATTGCCATGATAGATGTAGTGATTCTATTTTTTATATTGGGTTTGGCAGCTGGGCTTTTGCGATCTGAGCTACGGCTACCTGCTGCTTTGTATGAAACACTCTCACTGGTTTTATTGCTGGCTATTGGCCTTAAAGGTGGTGAGGGTCTTGCCAAGCAAGCGCTAGCGCCACTTATTCCGCAGTTGGGCATTGTCATGTTGCTTGGCATTGCGCAAACGTTTATTGCCTTTTTTATCTTAAGTTTTATAGGCAAACTAGGGCGTGCAGATGCTGCTGCTACTGCTGCACATTATGGGTCTGTCAGTGTGGCTACATTTGCGGTAGCTTCCAGCTGGTTAATCAGTCGTAATATTACGTTTGAACCGCAACTGATTATATTTTTGACAGTGATGGAAGTACCAGCAATTATCGTAGGTATCGTTTTGGCGCGCGGCCTAAGCAAACAAACAAACTGGCGTGCGTTAGCGCATGAAAGCTTTTTAGGCAAAGGCGTTACTTTGCTAATTGGCGGCATGGCCATTGGCTGGGCTGCTGGTCCTGAAGGATTGACATCAATTAAAGGCTTATTTTATGATTTGTTTAAAGGCGCACTGGCGTTATTTCTTTTAGAAATGGGCCTAATTGTTGCACGGCAAGCGGGTGAGTTGCGTAAGCGCGGCCTGTTTATCATTGGGTTTGGGTTAGTAATGCCGCTATTGTCTGCCTTACTAGGCGCTGTGTGTGGGCTTGCTATAGGGCTTTCAGTTGGCGGCATCACATTGCTCACCACCTTGGCAGCCAGTGCGTCTTATATCGCGGTGCCTGCCACAATACGTTTAGCTATACCAGAAGCAAATCCAGCATTATCACTTGCCGCTGTGCTGGGTATCACTTTTCCGTTTAACATATTACTAGGCATCCCAATTTACCATTGGTTAGCAGTGCAAATGACAGGAGTAATGGCATGACTATAATCACAGAAAAAAGAACGCTATTAACTGTTATTACAGAAAGCGCTATTGAGGAAACTCTGTTAAAAGACTTAGAAAAACTTGGTGTCCGTGGTTACACCGTTTCAGATGCGCGCGGTCGCGGTGGTCGGGGCGTGCGCGATGCGACATGGGGGGAAGTTTCAAACATTCGTCTTGAAGTGATTTGCGCACGCATATTGGCTGAAAATGTACTGAATTATATTCAAAACTATTACTACGCTAATTATGCCATGGTGGCTTTTTTGCAAGACGTTGAAATTTTACGCCCTGAGAAATTCTAAAAAAGCTAATCGCTAGCGGTGGCCTTCTTTTGCCATATTGATTGAGTATTTTGGGATTTCAATAACTAAATCAGTGGTGCCAACAATGGCTTGGCAAGAAAGTCTGGAGTTTGGTTCTAGGCCCCAAGCTTTATCTAGCAAGTCGTCTTCTTTTTCTTCGGATGCGTTTAAGCTTTTAAAGCCTTCGCGAATAATCACATGGCAGGTGGTGCAAGCACAGGCTTGGTCGCAAGCATGGTCAATGTCGATTTCGTTATCGAGTAACACTTGGCAAATTGATTCGCCTGTTTTGGCTTCAATCGCCGCACCTTCTGGGCAAAGCTCTACGTGAGGTAATACAATAATTTGTGGCATAGTTTATTTTTTCTAAGTTGCTGTCATGCTGAACTTGATTCAGCATCTGATTGAAGTGCAAGATTCTGACTTTCGTCAGAGTGACAGAGTTTTATAAATTTACTGCATCAATATTCTTACCCGCCAGCGCGCGACTCACGCTTGCGTCCATGCGCTTGGCAGCAAAATCTTCGGTCGCGGCATTTAAAGCTTCTGTAGCCTTACGAATATCTTCTGCAGAAGCATCGCCAACACCCCCATGGATATTGGCTTCCAGAGCATCTATTTTAGCTTTTATTTGCTCTTTTTCAAGCCTATTTAGCAAGTGTCCGTCTTGTTCCAGCGCAGCTTTTATTGCCGCTAATAAGCTTTCTGCATCCACTTTAGCTTCGGCCAGCAAGCGCGCATTTTTATCACTTTCGGCAGCGCCAAAGCTTCTTTGTAGCATGCTTAAAATCTGCTCTTCGCTTAAACCGTAGCTTGGCTTGACTACAATATTCGCTTCGACATTAGCCGTGGTTTCACGCGCAGAAACGCTCAGTAAGCCATCGGCATCGACGGTGAATGTCACACGAATTCGCGCCGCGCTTGCCACCATAGCTGGAATGCCGCGCAACTCAAAGCGCGCCAGCGAGCGGCAATCCGTCACCAACTCGCGCTCACCCTGCAGCACATGGATGCTCATGGCAGTTTGGCCGTCTTTAAATGTTGTGAATTCTTGTGCTCGCGCGATTGGTAATGTGGAATTGCGAGGAATAATTTTTTCCACCAAGCCACCCATGGTTTCCAAACCTAAAGACAACGGAATTACATCCAGCAACAATAAATCTTGATCGCTCTTATTGCCTGCTAAAGTATTGGCTTGTATGGCCGCGCCCAGCGCCACGACTTTATCTGGGTCTAGATTAGTGAGTGGTGTTTGCTTAAAAAAATCTGCGACTGCGAGGCGAATTTGCGGCATACGTGTCGCGCCGCCCACCAGCACCACGCCTTTAATGTCTTCAATCGTTAGCCCTGCATCGCGCAGTGCTTTTTTTGTGGGCGTAAGCGTTTTAGCAACTAAAGTCTGTGTAAATTCGTTAAATTGCTTGGTGGTGAGCGTCATGTTAATGACTTCTCCAGTACTCAACACGCTGGTGATTTGTGCCGTGGCGTGGTCAGTCAGCCATTCTTTGGTTTCACGTGCTTTGGTGAGTAATAGGCGCGTATCCTTTGCGTTTAAAGGCGTGCATTTGCTTTGCTCGGCTAGTCTTTGATCTAAAGCCCAGCAGAATATTCTTCGGTCAAAATCGTCGCCGCCCAATGCACTGTCGCCATTGGTAGCGAGTACTTCAAATACACCTTTGGATAATTTGAGTATTGAAATATCAAAAGTTCCGCCACCCAAATCGTAAATCACATAGGTGCCTTCACTGGCATTATCTAATCCATACGCTACTGCAGCAGCAGTGGGTTCGTTTAATAAGCGCAACACATTTAGCCCAGCCAGTCGCGCAGCGTCTTTGGTAGCTTGGCGCTGTGCGTCGTCAAAATAAGCAGGCACAGTAATCACCACGCCAACTAATTCGCCGCCAAGAGATTTTTCAGCACGTTTTTTTAAGCTTTTTAAAATTTCAGCAGAGATTTCGACTGGGCTTTTAATGCCAGTGCGCGTTTCGATTTGCAACATTTCGCCAGAATCGATGAAATGATAGGGCTGCTGCGAAACGTCGATGTCTTTCAAGCCGCGTCCCATAAATCGTTTGGCGGAGATGATGGTGTTGCTTGGGTCTTGGCTTTGCGCCGCTTGCGCGCTGTAGCCAACATCCACGCTACCATCGGGCAAATAGCGCACCACGCTTGGCAACAGCGCATGGCCGTCGTCATCCACCAGCACGCTGCTCAAGCCGCTGCGCACGGTGGCGACCAGCGAATTGGTGGTGCCAAGGTCGATGCCGACCGCCAATTTGTGTTGGTGAGGGGCAGTAGATTGCCCAGGTTCGGATATTTGTAAAAGTGCCATTTAGTCTTCTAATATTGCTAGTTTACGTGCAATTTCTTCACGCAATTTATCCATAAACTGTAATTTACGTAAAGTATCTGCCGCGGCTTGCCATGCTTGTTTTGTGTCTAACTCATCAGCCAATGTTTGCTGTAATGTTGCAGTTTCGTGCTTAATATCTCTTAATAAGCGATGCATGCCACTTAAGTTGGTCGCACAGTCTTCAACCGATTCGCGCCACTCCATTTGCTGCATTAAAAAATCCGCAGGCATGTTGGTATTGGTATCTGCTATCGCATTAATACCCTGTAACTCTAATAAATATTTGGCGCGGTTCGTTGGTTTTTTTAACGTCTGATATGCCGCATTGGCAAGTGTAGCGGTTTGCATAGAAACGAGCTTTTCAGCAGAAGTGGCTGTCACAAAACGGTCTGGATGGCTTTCCGATTGTATTTTTCGGTAATTATTTTCTAAAGCGGCTAAATCAATGTCGAATGCTGGCTTAAGCTCGAACAGCTCAAAGTAATTCAAGCTCACACTGTAAAACTTTCACCACAGCCGCACTCGTCCTTCACGTTAGGATTGTTGAATTTAAAGCCTTCATTCAAGCCTTCTTTGGTGAAGTCGAGTTCGGTGCCGTCGATGTAGGCCAGGCTTTTTGGGTCAACAATCACCTTTACGCCATGGCTGTCAAAGCTGGTGTCTTCCGCATGCATTTCGTCCACAAACTCAAGCGTGTAGGCCATGCCAGAACAGCCAGTGGTTTTAACACCCAAGCGTAACCCTATGCCTTTGCCGCGATTGGCGAGGAATTTTTCGACGCGGTTTGCTGCTGCTTCAGTTAAACTAATTGCCATCGCTTATGCTGCCACTTTCGCCGCTAATTGTTTGGCTTTAATATCAGCTACCGCTGCTTTAATCGCGTCTTCCGCCAATACTGAACAGTGAATTTTCACTGGTGGTAAAGCGAGCTCTTCTGCAATTGCAGAATTTTTAATTGCGTAAGCTTCATCTACGGTTTTGCCTTTTAGCCATTCTGTTACCAATGAGCTGGAAGCAATCGCCGAGCCGCAGCCATAGGTTTTGAATTTCGCATCTTCAATAATGCCGCTATCGTTTACTTTAATCATCAACTTCATCACGTCGCCGCAAGCGGGCGCGCCGACCATGCCAGTACCTACATTTGGGTCATTTTTATCTAAACTGCCAACATTACGTGGATTTTCGTAGTGATCTAAAACTTTGTCTGAATATGCCATTTGTTACTCCTTTAGTGGGCAGCCCACTGAACTTTACTAATATCAATGCCATCTTTGAACATATCCCAAAGTGGCGATAACTCCCTTAATTTACTTACTTTATTTTTCAATAATTCTATCGTGTAATCCACGTCCGCTTCAGTCGTAAAACGTCCGATTGAGAAGCGAATTGAGCTGTGCGCAAGCTCGTCGCTACGGCCAAGTGCGCGTAGCACGTAACTAGGCTCCAAGCTGGCGGAAGTACATGCAGAGCCGCTAGATACCGCGATATCTTTAATCGCCATAATCAGTGATTCACCTTCAACATAGTTAAAACTGATGTTCAAATTATGCGGCACTCGATGCTCTAAATCGCCATTTACATACGTTTCTTCGATGTCCTGCAAGCCAATAAGCAAGCGGTCTCTGAGCATGCGAATGCGCTCATTTTCAGTCGCCATTTCTTCGCGAGCGATGCGAAATGCTTCGCCCATGCCGACGATTTGGTGCGTCGCCAGCGTGCCGCTACGCATGCCGCGTTCGTGACCGCCGCCGTGCATTTGCGCTTCAATGCGGATGCGCGGTTTGCGGCGTACAAACAATGCGCCGATGCCTTTTGGGCCGTAGGTTTTATGCGCGCTAAAGCTCATTAAATCAACGGGTAGCGTTTCTAAGTCGATTTTTACTTTGCCTGTCGCTTGAGCTGCATCTACGTGAAAAATAATATTGTTTTCACGGCAGATTTTACCAATCGCTTCAATGTCTTGAATCACGCCGATTTCGTTATTCACCAGCATCACGCTTGCCAAAACAGTATCAGGGCGAATCGCCGCTTTGAACTTGGCTAAATCGACCAAACCATCAGGCTCAGGCTCGATAAACGTCGCCTCAAAACCTTGACGCTCTAAATCGCGAATTGGGTCAATTACCGCTTTGTGTTCGGTGGCGATGGTAATAATGTGTTTGCCTTTAGTATTGGCGTAAAAGTTCGCCGCGCCTTTAATGGCGAGGTTATTCGATTCCGTTGCGCCCGATGTCCACACGATTTCGCGTGGGTCAGCACCTACTAATTTTGCAACTTCTTCTCGTGCATTTTCCACTGCTTTTTCGGCCGTCCAACCAAATGGATGGCTACGCGACGCAGGGTTGCCGTAATGTTCCGTTAAAAATGGAATCATCTTGGCGGCCACGCGCGGGTCAACTGGTGTCGTTGCTGAATAATCTAAATAAATCGGTTCTCTGTCTGACATCTATTGCTTTCTATGCAGCTATTGCAGTTAAATTTCGTAATCTGTTCAATTCTTTTTCGAGCGCCGTTAAAAAATGGTGCACTTGCTCTAATGTGTTGCTCATCCCAAAACTCACACGTATCGCACCGCGCGCTAAATCTTCTTCTACGCCCATCGCCAACAATACGTGGCTGGGTTTGTCGCTGTCAGAGCTGCACGCAGAGCCGCTGGCGACTGCAAAACCTACTTTATCCAGCGCGGTTACTAGCGTCTCGCCATCCAAGTTTGGGAACGCGAAAAAGCTGGTGTTGGGGATGCGTAAATCGTTTTGCCCAAATATGACCGCATTCAATTTGCCTAAGCCAGTTTCCAAATGTTTGCGCAGGTTTTCTGTGTGCATATCAAACGCAGTTAAGTGACTGACGGCTAGCTCGCAAGCCGCGCCAAAACCCACAATCGCTGCGACATTTTCGGTGCCACTACGCAAGCCTTTTTCTTGCCCGCCACCATGTAAAAGCGGTTGAATATCAATACGTTTATCTAACACCAGCGCGCCTGCACCTAGCGGACCGCCAATTTTGTGGCTAGAAATCGTCATCGCGTGCACATTTAGCGCGAAAAAATCAACAGAGATTTTCCCCAGCGCCTGCACCGCATCGGTATGCACATAAGCCTTGTATTCGCGCGTTATTTCAGCCACTTTGGCGATATCTTGAATCGCGCCAGTTTCGTTGTTTGCCAGCATTACCGATACTAAATTAGTGGGGGCTTGCAACAACTTTTGCAAGTGCGTTATGTTGATATTGCAATCCGCATCCACTTTTATGCTTTTTGCTTTCCAGCCGCGTGCTTGCATGGCAAGGGCAGGGCGCGATACGCATGGGTGCTCAATTGCACTGGTGAGTATCTGCGCTGGCAATAAATTGCTGCAAATACCGTGAATCGCGAAATTATTCGCCTCGGTGCCACTGGCGGTAAATACAATTTGATTCGCATACGCACCAACTGCCGCCGCTACTTGCTCGCGCGCATGTTCCACCGCGGCGCGCGAATTTCTGCCGAAGGCATGACGACTCGTCGGGTTGCCATGTTGATTCGCCATAAACGGCAGCATCGCCTCAAGCACTTCAGTCTTGAGCGCGGTGGTGCTGTTATGATCGAAATAAACATTCATAATTAGGCAACTACCTCTTCGCTTGGTACTGGCATCGCGCAGATTCTGCGCGGGGTAAAGCTAATCTCGCTCACATTTCCAGCGTCATTTTGGCGTTGGTTTTCGACCATGTCCGCCAGCGTCACGCCAGATAGATAATCTAAAATTTTGTTATTCAGCGAAGCCCATAAATCGTGCGTCATGCAGCGACCTTCATCGTGGCAATCTTCTTTTCCGCCGCATTGCGTTGCGTCAATCAGCTCATCCACAGCGGTAATAATGTGCGAAACTGAAATCTCAGAATGTGCTTTTGCCACACGATAACCACCGCCTGGACCGCGCACGCTGGTGACCAAGCCTTGGCGACGTAAGCGCGAAAATAATTGCTCTAAATACGATAGCGAAATCGCTTGGCGCTCGCTAATGCCAGCCAGCGTCACAGGTTTCTCAGCTTCGTTTAAAGCTAAATCCAGCATCGCGGTAACGGCAAAACGGCCTTTGGTAGTGAGTCTCATCAGGGTGATATTCTATAATAACCGAGTAATTTAGTCAATTATTATTGACTGAAGTTCAATGCTTATTCATTCGGTTTTGCGCGTGGTTTTGGTGCAGGCTTTGCGGCAGTTTTTTTCGCACCAAACGCAGCAGCAACTTCGTTGTCGCTTTCGGCCAATCGCGCCAGTTGTTTTTTCAGCGTTTGCAAATCAGCATCTTGCTTAGAAACGTGTTCCAGCAAGCCTTGCAGCGCTTTTGCTAATGGGTCATCATCATCGCCGCCCACTGCATAGGCACTAAATTTGGCGATTTGCGCAGCGGCTTTGGCTTTTTCTTCTTCCAAAATACGTGCAGGAATACCTACCGCAGTCGCGTTTTCAGGCACATCTTTTACAACCACGGCATTGCTGCCGATTTTTGCGTTTTTGCCAATGGTAATCGGCCCCAGCACTTTTGCGCCCGCGCCAATTACCACGCCTTGTTCCAGCGTTGGATGGCGTTTGCCTTTGTTCCAACTTGTTCCGCCTAACGTGACGCCGTGATACAGCGTGCAATCGTCGCCAATAATCGCAGTTTCGCCAATCACCACGCCCATGCCGTGGTCGATAAACACACGGTGACCAATAGTCGCGCCAGGATGAATTTCGATACCAGTAAAAAAGCGCCCAATGTGCGAGAACATGCGTCCAAGCCAATAGAATCGGGCCTTCCACAGCCAATGACTAAAGCGATGCATGATCAGCGCATGCACGCCAGGGTATGTGGTGAGAATCTCAAAATGCGTGCGTGCCGCTGGATCGCGGTCAAAAACAACTGAAATATCTTCTTTTAGATGGTCGAACATGAATTTAATTTAGGTAAATAAAAGCGTTATTATGCCATAAAAGTTAATAGTTGACTAAATTAGTTGGTTTTAACGGTGTCTATTATTAAAAGCATACATTTTAAAGTAAAAAAATCCCCTGCAAGCCAATATCCATAAGGGTTTCAGGCATGAATAACCAGCTTTAGCTGGTATATTCTGCGGGGACAACCTTTACGGTTGCAGGGCAGGTGTTTTTAACAATTTTTGAGCTAATATTTAGTATGTTTGCGTGGTTCTTTGGTGAGTGTCAACACGCCGCGCAGCAAATTCACTTCTTCTTTTTCTAGCCGCGCGCGTGAATATAAACGGCGCATACGCTCGAATAATTTTTTCGGCGCATTCGGGTTTAAATAGCCGATATGCAGCAGCGTTTCTTCTAAGTGCGCGTAAAAGCGTTCCAGCTCGTCATTGGTAGCAAGCACCTCGCCAGCAGGCTTATGAATATTGCCTTGCAGAGCATCCATTCTCAGCTCGTAACACATAATTTGCACCGCCATCGCCAAATTTAGCGATGAATATTCTGGATTCGCAGGAATCATCGCCAGCAGCTGGCAACAATCCAGCTCGGCATTGGTGAGGCCGCTCATTTCGGTGCCAAACACAAAAGCAACAGGCTGTACAGCCGCATAGATATTGGCTTGCAGGGCAGCTTCTCGCGCGTTCACGGTTTCATGGCTTAAATAACGTTTGCGCGCGCTTAAACCTATACTAAAAGCACAGCCAACAAGCGCTTCCGATAAAGTATCGGTCACAATCGCGAAATCCAAAACATCATCCGCACCAGCTGCCATGGCCGTGGCTTGCGCGTTGGGATATTTGTCGGGGTTCACCAAATACAAGTGCTTGAAACCCATGGTTTTCATGGCGCGCGCGGTGGAGCCGATGTTGCCAGGGTGAGAAGTTGCACAAAGCACAATGCGAATATTATCGAAAATAGTTTGAGACAATTTGGGGATGCGCCTATTGGTGGTAAAATAGCATTTTAACAGCTCTTTAAGAAATTTAAGTCATGCATCCAATGCTCACCATAGCAGTAAAAGCCGCGCGCGAAGCCGGCCGAATTATCAATCGCGCATCGCAAGACGTCAACGCGCTCTCTGTGACCAGTAAAACCTTTAACGATTTTGTGAGCGAGGTCGATCACACGGCAGAGCAGGCGATTATCGATACGATTCGCTATGCCTACCCTGACCACGGCTTTTTAGGCGAGGAGAGTGGCGAAAGTAATTCGGAATCTGAAAATATTTGGATAATTGACCCGCTGGATGGCACCACAAATTTCTTACATAATTTCCCACAATACTGTGTCTCTATTGCCTTGCAGCAAAAGGGCGTACTTACCCAAGCAGTGATTTTTGACCCCGTGCGTAACGATTTATTTACCGCCACCAAAGGTCGCGGCGCGTTTTTAAACGATAAACGTATTCGCGTCACCAATCGTACAAAATTGCAAGATTCACTCATCGGCACTGGTTTTCCGTTTCGCGATTTCACACATCTGGATACTTACATGGCGATGTTGAAAGACATGATTAAAAAAACTACGGGCATTCGCCGCCCAGGCTCAGCCGCGCTCGATTTAGCCTACGTGGCCGCTGGCTATACTGATGGTTTTTTTGAGATTAACTTATCTACTTGGGATATTGCTGCGGGCGGCCTGTTAGTTCAGGAAGCGGGCGGCATGGTGGGTGATTTTGAAGGCAACGAAAATTGGATTACTTCGGGCAATATCGTCGCGGCCAACCCAAAAGTGTTCGCGCAAATACTACAAGTATTGGCGCCGCACTTGACTGAAAAGCTAAAAACGCAAACTAAAACTTAGTGCGCGCTCTGCACTTCTTCATTCAATTGATGATCTACTAAAGCTGCCAACTGAAATAATTGGTCGTCGGCGCTTAAATTAACGCTGTTAAAAAATTCAGTTTTGTAGTTTTGGTCGTAAGCCAATCTTTCTAAATCAAACGAACCGATCACTTTTCTGCACTCTGCTAAAAACTGTGCGTAAACGTCAATGTTGCTATTGCGCATGCTAAATCCTCATTAATGTGTTGTCACACTTAAAGATGAGCACTTTTTGTGCCAAAATATTTTGCAAACGTTTTTTTGTAACCAATTGATTTAATTAAAAATTATTTTATTGTTTATTTCCCCCAATGAATTTATTGATAAAAATTTCATAACTAGCGTTGAGAATTCATACAAACTATCTACAATGTTTATAAAATGAATTCACCAATTAATTAACCGACTTTCGTGTCAGACCAAACATCCCATACGCCCATGATGCGCCAGTATTTGGCGCTCAAAGCACAGCATCCCGATATGCTGTTGTTTTATCGCATGGGCGATTTTTATGAGCTATTTTTTGAGGATGCGGTTAAAGCTTCGCGCCTGCTTGGCATTACGCTCACGCAGCGTGGTGCCAGTAATGGCGCGCCGATTAAGATGGCGGGCGTGCCGTACCACGCGGCGGAGCAGTATTTAGCAAAGCTGACAAAGCTGGGCGAAGCGGTAGCGATTTGCGAGCAAATCGGCGATCCTGCAACGTCGAAAGGCCCTGTTGAGCGCGCGGTCACACGCATTCTCACGCCCGGCACACTGACTGATTCTGCTTTGCTAGACGAAACACGTGACAACCAATTGCTAAGCGTGTTTGCGGCCGATGGAGTGATAGGTTTAGCGCGCATTAATTTGGCTTCGGGCACGTTTATTTTGAGTGAAATCGCGCTTGGACATTTAGCGCAAGAGTTAGAACGAATTTCACCTGCCGAGATTATCTACGTGGATGATTTTAAACATAGAGCGCTAGAAAATTTTGCCTGTGCCAAAAAGCGTTTAAGCGCTTGGCAGTTTGATGTCGACAGCGCGCAAAAAACCTTAACGGCGCAATTCAACACCATCGATTTGGCAGGTTTTGGCGCACAACATTTAACTGCCGCGTTGTGTGCAGCAGGTGCGCTGTTGGATTATGTGAAGCATACGCAACGCGCTGCGCTACCGCATATTAGCGAGCTTTCTGTTGAACATACTTCGCAATATATTCAGCTAGATGCTGCCACGCGCCGCAATTTGGAGATTGATGTTACCTTGCGCGGCGAAGCAGCGCCGACGCTTTATTCTCTGCTCAATACCACGCAAACTGCCATGGGCGCGCGTTTGTTGCGCTTTTGGCTACATCATCCGCTGCGCGACCGAAGCTTAATTTCGAAGCGTCACCAAGCGGTCTCAGAGCTTAAAAAAAATGCTCTGCAAGCCAATATCCATGAGGCTTGCAGGCCGATTGCCGATATTGAGCGTATTGCAACAAGAATTGCGCTAAAAACTGCCAGACCGCGCGATTTATCTAGTTTGCGTGACAGCTTGTTGCAATTGCCTTTGTTGCAAAATTTGTTGTTTTCCAGCAAAGCAATTTTGCTGGAAACGTTAGGCGCAAATTTACAAACACCAAAAGAAGCGCTAAATATTTTACAAGCCATCAAGCCAGAACCTGCGTCAGTGCTACGCGAGGGCGGCGTGATTGCAGATGGTTTCGATGCAGAATTAGACGAATTGCGCGCTTTGCAAACCAATCATGGTGATTTTTTATTGCAGTTTGAAGCGGCAGAAAAAGCGCGTACGGGCTTGGCAAATCTTAAAGTTGAGTACAACAGCGTGCATGGTTTTTACATTGAAATTAGCCGTGCACAAGCTGAAAATGCGCCGCCAGAATATCGCCGTCGTCAGACCTTAAAAAATGCTGAGCGCTTTATTACGCCAGAACTTAAAGCGTTTGAGGATAAAGTTTTGAGCGCCAACGAACGTGCACTGGCGCGAGAAAAAATGCTTTATGCGCAAATTTTGTTCGATTTAGAACCGTTTATCACTGCCCTGCAGACCAATAGCGGTGCGGTTGCTAGCCTAGATGTTTTATGCTGTTTTGCAGAACGTGCGCAAGCACTCAATTACACCCAGCCGCAATTTGTGAGCGAGCCTGGCATCACAATTGAAGGCGGTCGTCACGCCGTGGTCGAAAGCATCACACAGCCGTTCGTGGCCAACGATGTTGTGTTAAACCCATATCGTCAATTGTTGTTAATTACAGGTCCCAATATGGGTGGAAAATCGACCTTTATGCGACAAACCGCGCTGATTGTGTTGTTGGCACACTGCGGTTGTTTTGTTCCAGCGAGCGTGGCGAAAATCGGCGAAATAGACCGCATTTTTACGCGCATTGGTGCCTCGGATGACTTGGCGGGCGGGCGTTCAACCTTTATGGTCGAGATGACAGAAACTGCGAATATTTTGCATAATGCAACGGAAAAAAGCTTAGTGCTTTTAGATGAAATTGGCCGCGGGACGAGTACGTTTGATGGTTTAAGTTTGGCTTGGGCAGTGGCGAAACAATTGCTGGAAAAAAATAAATCTTACACGCTTTTTGCTACGCATTATTTTGAGCTGACGCGCATTGTCGATGACTTCAAACACGCCGCCAACGTTCACTTGGACGCGGTTGAACATGGCCAAAGCATTGTATTTTTGCACAAGGTGGAAGCTGGCGCGGCCAATCAAAGTTATGGCATTCAAGTGGCGCAGCTGGCAGGAATTCCTAAAAGCGTGGTGGCTGCAGCCAAACGAAAACTTACCCAGCTAGAAAATAACCAATTAAGTAAAAATGCCAATCAGCCTGATATGTTTGTGGCAAATATTGAGCCTGTAGAAGCGCCGCAACATCCAATAGTGGCGGAGATCGAGGCGATTCAGCCCGATGATTTAACGCCAAAACAGGCGCTGGAATTATTGTATAAGTTGAAAGAAAAAATCTAGCAAGACTATCATTTAACAGCCAGCTGATTTCATTACATTTTCAAGCTCTGTTTGTTGATCTCTTAAGTCTTTCATAAAGGCCGCATCGCCGCCTTTGCGTTTTTGGCTGGCAATATTCGCTAAGCCCGCTTTAAGCGCCCCGCACATACCTTGCGAGTCTGCTGCTGCGGCTTCTTTTTGTGGTGCAGGCGTGGGCTGCGCAACTGGGGTTGGTTGAGGCTCTTGTGGCGCGGGGGCTGCTGGAGGCGGTGGTTCAGGTTGTGCTACTACAGGCTCTGGTTGAATCACTGACGCAGGCGCTGGTTCTGGCAGTGTATTAGGTTCAGGCTGTGCATTAGGCTGATCTGGTTCAATGACTGGTTTTGGATCGGCAGTAGATCTCACTTGGGGTTGAGCTGACTGCGCAGGTGCAGTTTTTATTTTGGGTGCTGGCTTAGCTTTGTTTTTTACGCTCGCTTCAGTAGGCGCAGGTGCAGCGCCAAAACCTAGCATGCGCCTAGCTTGCGACATCCATTTGCTGGTAAGGCTAGTTTTCTGTTGTTGCTGCAGACATTCTTTTTCCACCGTATTTTGTATTTGAAATGCGTTTCCGCTATGGCCGTACACCTTTTTAATCAGCGCCTTTTTCTCAACATCTGTTGCAATGGTTAATTGATCATTTTCATGTACGCCAATATCGCGCAATTTGGCAATTACTTTGGCGTCCTCACCACGCTTTTTACAGTCATCAGCGGTGATTGGCGCGGCGGTTGCGCTATTGTTGGCGATGACTTTTTTGCTAGCGGGCGCTATGTTATTGCTAACAGGCGGTTTTTTAGTAGGTTTTTCGTTAATCGGCTTGCTCGCAACGCCCTTGCATGGCGTGTCTTGGTAGGCATTGCCGCAACGATATAAATCATCCGCCAGCGCGGTTTGCGCGCCAGCTAAAACTACGCATGCAATCAAACTTGTAAAAACTTTTAACAGCAATTTCATGAAAAATGCCTTTAAAAATAATTTTTTTTAGTGGTGGTGCCCGCCAGCGCCATGCACATGCTGATGTGAAACTTCTTCTGCTATGGCGGCGCGCACTGCGGTTACTGTGGCTTTAAACACCACGCGCTCGCCTGCCCACGGATGATTACCGTCGACTACTACTTTGCCATCGGCAATTTCGGTAACGGTGTATAAAATCACTTCGCCTGAGGTTTCATCTTCGCCTTCAAACTGCATGCCAAGTTTTAAATCAGCCGCTGGAAAGGCGCTTGCAGGCTCTATTTGCACCAACTCTTCGTCCATCTCACCAAACGCATCTGCAGGTAGCAAATCTACTGTCACCACATCGCCCACATTTTTGCCGTGCATCGCTTCTTCTACTTTCGGGAAGATATTATCGTAACCGCCGTGTAAATATGACACAGGTTCAGCGCTCGATTCCAGCACCTCGCCGTCGCTATTTTTAAGTTCGTAAGTCATTGATACAACGGTGTTCATTGCGATTTGCATGGGGTCAGTCCTAAGCTGGTTTTATATTAGTTGAAGCTATAAGTTTAATCTATTTTTGCAAATTGGTTAAATGTTGCGCAAATTTATTATATAACCTTTAAGTATTTGATTCTTTTGTAATAAAGCTAATTATCTGCCGCGACCGCCGCTTCTGTGCGTGCTATTTGGGTTGCTATTGGGTTTGCCAAAAGCATTTTGATTGCTGTTTCTATTATTTGGGTTGCGATTTTGCGGTTTAGGCGCAAACAAAGGAGCTTGAGGCATAGCTTGATGGCGCGCGGATTCTGATATCAATTTGCCAGAGTTGTTTTGATTAGTATTTTGCGCGTTATTTTGGTTACGGTTTTGACCGTTATTATTTGCGCCTTGCTTACGTTGCTGTTGGCCTTGGCCATGCCTACGCGGCGGACGACCATGATTTTGCGTAGGGCGCGGCGCTTCAGGTTCGGGCTTATCAGAAGGCGTAAAACCTTCTACAGGCACTTTTGGAATCTCGCGCTTAATCAGTTTTTCAATATCTTTTAAAAACTTCAATTCTTCGCGGTCTACCAATGAAACTGCCGCGCCACTGCTGCCGGCGCGACCGGTTCGGCCAATGCGGTGCACATAATCTTCTGGCACGTTTGGCAATTCAAAATTCACTACTTGTGGCAATTGGTCAATATCTAAACCACGTGCAGCAATGTCAGTTGCCACTAGCACGCGCATGCTACCATCTTTAAATTGGGCTAAAGCTTTAGTACGTGCGCCTTGGCTTTTATTGCCGTGAATCGCCGCGGCTTCAATGCCATCTTTGATTAACTTTTCGGCCAAACGATTCGCGCCGTGTTTGGTGCGGGTAAATATCAATACTTGTTGCCAATCG
>JANOWN010000043.1:0-1979 GCA_031417915.1 Methylotenera sp. | reverse complement strand
CGCGCGGCCACATACAAAGTTTTACTGTCTGGACTTACCACCAAGCCCGCAGGTGCTTTTGCCACAATCAGTTCTCTACGCTGGTTATAGTCAGTGGTATCAATTGCCAGTATGCGGTCACTATACCAATCGGCCACGTATAAAGTTTTATTATTAGGTGCCATGACAACGCCTACTGGCGCGCCCTGCAGGGCAATAGTTTCAACGACTTTATTGCTGCTAGTATCGATGACAGAAATATTGCTACTTTCTACATTGGTGATAAATGCGCGGTGCAAGCCTTTAGCGATAGCCACGCCCACTGGCGCTTTGCCAACGGCAATAGTGGAAATCACTTTGTTTTGCGCAATATCTATTACTGAAACCGAGTTGTCGCCTTGGTTGGTGATATAGGCAACGCTGCTTTGGGCACACGCGGCTAGTTGCATCAGTAAGAATAAAATGATTATTTTCATAAGCGCCATTCTAAAACCAAATGCGAGCTTTCCCAAATACAGCTTTCAATAGCGGCAAAAATATGAAAAAATGACACTAAATAATTTAGGTAGTTGCAATATGTTAGATCGTGACGGATTTCGCCCGAATGTGGGGATTATTCTGTGTAACGCTCAAAATCAGGTGTTTTGGGGCAAGCGTATTAAAGAACACGCTTGGCAGTTTCCACAAGGTGGCATTAATTATGGCGAAAGCCCAGAGCAGGCCATGTATCGTGAGCTGATGGAAGAGGTTGGCTTGCGCCCAGAGCACGTGCAAATTATGGGTCGCACGCGTGATTGGTTGCGCTATGAGGTGCCAACTAGCTGGGTAAAGCGCGAGTGGCGCGGCAGCTACAAAGGTCAAAAGCAAATTTGGTATTTGCTACGCATGGTGGGCCGCGATACCGATGTTTCCTTACGTGCGAGTGAACACCCAGAATTTGATGCGTGGCGCTGGAGCGATTATTGGGTGCCACTTGAGGATGTGATTGAGTTTAAGCGCGAAGTGTATAAATTGGCGTTGAACGAGTTGTCGACGCATTTGCATCATAAAATCAAGCCAAGCCCACACAAAAACTTAGCAAAGCAGGTTATTTAGAGCTCATCATTTCGCCTAGCCTAATACTGCGCGCTGGCAGCCAATCGGCATTAAATTGCAATGCGCCTTTTTCAAACAACATCACCACTGTAGAACCTAACAAGAAGCGACCCATTTCATCTCCTTGTTTTAAAACAATATTTTCATAGTTCCAGTTGCGGATGTTATTTGTACGTGGCGGATTCACAATGCCATTTTTTGCGCCATCAATTTTCTCGTGCCAAACCGTCGCCATGCTACCTACAATCGTCGCGCCAACCAGTACCATCAAAAAAGTACCATGTTTATCTGATGAAAATTCGCACACCACACGCTCATTGCGCGCGAATAAATTGGGCACGTGGGCTGCAGTAGTTGGATTTACTGAAAATAAATCACCTGGCACATACGTCATGCTTTTTAAGGTGCCATCACAGGGCATGTGAATGCGGTGATAATCTTTTGGGCTTAAATACAAGCATGCAAAATGGCCCATTTCAAACTTAGCTGCTAATGGTTGTTGGCCTGCAACTAGCGCCAATGTTGAATAATTGTGACCTTTTGCTTGAAATATTTGATGTATTTCAATATTGCCAAATTGGCTAATTGCACCATCCACGGGGCAAATAAAATCGGCTTTTGCGATTGGACGGGCGCTATCTTTTAGCGGTCTAGTGAAAAACTCATTAAAGCTTGTGTAGCTAGCAATGTCTGGGTCGGCCGCTTCGGTCATGTTGACGTTATAACGCTTTACAAACCAAGCAATGACTTTAGTGCTTAGCGCGCCACATTGCTTGTTGGCGAGCACGCCTGCAAGCCTCGTCAATGCTTGCTTGGGGAGCAGGTATTGTAAAATTATTGCAAATGGCACTTAATATCCTTTAATAAAAAAGGGCAAAACGTTTTGCGTCTTGCCCTTCGTATTA
>JANOWN010000042.1:0-65142 GCA_031417915.1 Methylotenera sp. | reverse complement strand
AACTTGGCCCATCGTGCCTTCTACTTCAGGGTGACCTTTATGACCTATCATCACAATTTCCATGCCTGCTTTGCGCATTTTAGCCACTTCAATATGCACTTTCGTTACTAAAGGACAGGTCGCGTCAAACGCGATTAAACCGCGGGATTCTGCTTCGGCCCGAATCGCTTTAGAAACGCCATGCGCGCTAAAAATAACGGTGCTACCCACCGGTATAACATCTAATTCCTCTACAAAAATGGCTCCTTTGGCACGCAGTTCATCCACTACAAATTTATTATGAACCACTTCGTTACGCACATAAATCGGCGCACCAAATTTCTCCAAAGCTTGTTCGACAATAATAATCGCGCGATCTACCCCTGCGCAAAAACCGCGTGGGTTGGCTAATACTATGTTGGGCGCTAGATTGGCTTGTAATTTGGCTGGCTGGCTCATATTCAATCGTTAACTGGTTGTTAATTTAGGTATAATTGTAAAAATTTCTAATTAAAGAACTATGAAAAACACTGCAACATTACTCATTACCTGCCCCGATGCTAAAGGCATTGTGGCGTCAATTGCTGATTTTTTGTATCAGCACAATGCCAATATTTTACACGCAGACCAGCACCAAGATGCAGAAAATAATCTGTTTTTAATGCGAGTGGAGTGGGATGCTACTGATTTCACTTCGGGTGAGTCAAATTTTAATTTAGATGAAGTAGCTTTTAGTCTAGCCTTTGCGCCCATTGCGGTTAAGTTTAGCATGCAATGGCAGCTAAAATTATCGCAACATAAAACGCGGGTGGCTATTATGGTGTCGCAATATGACCACTGCTTAGCCGATTTGCTGCACCGCCATAAAAGCGGCGAGATGGCCTGTGAAATTCCGCTAGTCATCAGCAACCATCGCGATACCGAAGCTTTAGTCAAGTTTTACGGCATTGATTTCCATTATTTGCCAGTGACTAAAGAAACTAGTTTAACTAAAGATAATAAGGCAGAGGTTGAGGCTGCGCAGTTTAAGTTGTTTGATGATTACAACATCGATTTAATTGTGCTAGCACGCTACATGCAGATTTTATCACCCGATTTTGTGGCGCGTTATCCGCAGCGCATCATAAATATTCACCACTCGTTCTTGCCCGCTTTTATTGGTGCACGGCCTTATCATAGAGCGTTTGAGCGCGGCGTTAAACTGATTGGCGCCACTGGGCATTATGTGACCGAAGTGCTAGATGAAGGCCCTATTATTGAGCAAGATATTGATCGGATTTCGCACCGCGATCAAGTGGAAGATTTAATTCAGAAAGGTCGAGATTTAGAGCGCTCGGTGTTAGCCAAGGCAGTACGTTGGCACATAGAAAACCGAATTCTGCTGTACGCCAATAAAACAGTTATTTTTGATTAGGTCTTTTTGATTAATATTTAATATGGACGTAAAAAAAGCCAAGTCTAAACTTGGCTTTTTTATTAATAAAACTAACTTTCAGCAGCAACCATATCAGGTAAATCTTCTACTACTTCGTCATCAACCGCCGCGATTTCTTCTAATGGGCTGTTATCGCCGATATCTAAAGGCGTGGTGACTGCAACAGATTTAGAAGCACAACCCACAACAAACAACATCATTAAAGCCAATAAAATTTTATGCATTTATATTCTCCCTAAATCGTTATATTTTTAAATTAAATTGACTTATTCTGCTGCAGGCGCATCAATAGCAGGTGGTGCAACTTCTTCTTCAGGTGCAATTTCAGGCAATGCTTCGTCTGCAAAAACAACAGAAACATTTAAAGCGGTTAAAGCGAGTAAAACAGCAAACAAACTTTTCATACTTCTCCCCTATGACAATTTTATATTTTTACAATAAATAACGCCGAAACAACAATTTACACCGAGTTAAGTTTGCTTGCAACATAAATAATAGAGCCTAATCCAGCCTTAAATCTAGGCCTAAATCAAGGCAGGTTTCTAGCGCAAATAAATCGGCAATTTTTTCGCGCTGGCGCACCACAAAAACCTTATCGCCGTCCACAATCACTTCTGCTGCGCGTGGACGTGTATTGTAGTTGCTGGCCATGCTCATGCCATAAGCGCCAGCAGATTTTATGGCGAGCAAATCACCTTCTTGCAGATTTAATTTGCGGTCGTGACCTAAAAAATCGCCACTTTCACACACGGGGCCGACGATCTCATAAATATTTGCCTCACCAGCACGCGGTTTCACTGCCACAATATCGTGATACGCATTATACAAAGCTGGGCGCATCAGGTCGTTCATGGCGGCATCGACAATGGCAAAATTCTTACTTTCGGCGTGTTTAATGTATTCCACTTTTGTCAGCAACACGCCTGCATTACCCACCAATGCTCGACCTGGCTCAAACAAGAGCTTAACATTTCTGCCTCCCAATTTAGCCAAAATCGCTTTGGCGTAAACGCTAAATTCGGGCGGCGTTTCATCAGCATAGGTAATACCAATTCCGCCACCGACGTCAATGTGCGAAACATGTATATTCTTCGCTTCAAGCGCATCCACCAAGCCTAAAATTAAATCCAGCGCTTCAATAAACGGCGCTAGCTCGGTAATTTGCGAGCCAATGTGGCAATCTACGCCGTGTACAGCGATATTGGGCATGGCGGCGGCTTGTTCATAAACTGCAATCGCATCCTCAAACGCCACGCCAAATTTATTGTTTTTTAAACCTGTAGAAATATACGGGTGCGTTTTTGCGTCTACATTCGGGTTGACGCGTAACGAAACTGGTGCGACTTTGCCCATTTCGCCCGCCACTTTATTTAAGCGTGCTAATTCGCTGGCAGATTCCACATTAAAGCAAAAAATACCCGCGTTTAAAGCCGTGCGCATTTCATCTGCGGTTTTGCCTACGCCTGAGAATACAATTTTTTGCGGGTCACCGCCAGCCGCCAATACCCGCGCTAGCTCGCCGCCCGAGACAATATCAAAACCTGCACCCAGCTTAGCAAATAGGTTCAAAATCGCAATATTCGGATTGGCTTTTACAGCAAAACAAACCAAATGATTGGTGCCAGCCAAACCCGCCTCAAAGCTAGTAAATGCGTGCGCTAGTGCAGCTTTTGAATACACATAACAAGGCGTATTAAATTCTTGCGCAATGTGGCTGAGCGCGATATTTTCGGCATGTAATTCGCCATTTTTTAAATCAAAAGCATTCATTTTTTAATTATTCTTTTAAATGTATGCCATAGAAGGCGCATGGGTATTGGTCTGCAGGCCTGCACTGGAATGTTCAAATTCAGTGGCATACTGTTTTAAGTCTTTTGGCGCGCTATTGTATTCAGCACCTTGCGGATAACGCTGCTCTGGAATATACAACGAGCCTTTTGTACCACAGCCTATTAAAGCCAAATAACTTATAAAAATTACTAAAACAGGTATATTTTTTAGCATGTTAATCTCACCCCAATTTTAGCTTATATTTTATCATTGAATGCTGCGGAAAGCTGAATTGAGGCCTTGCTAACCGCTCATACTGCAAAATTATCCGAATATCGGATACTACTAGACAAGGCCTGTCATGCTTTGGCATGATGTAATCAAGCAAAAAAGGGAATGCAAAATGAATACATTAAAAGTTGGACAAAAAGGGTTTACGCTAATCGAGCTGATGATTGTTGTGGCCATAATTGGTATTTTGGCTTCTATTGCAATTCCAAGCTATCAAGAATACGTTAGACGAGCTCGTGCTGCAGATGCAACAGGAGTTTTGGCAGATATGCGGATTAAAATGGAACAATTTTTTCAGGATAATCGTACCTATGTAGGAGGTCCATGCGCAGCACCAGCGGGTACAAATACTGCATTTTTTGGTTTTTCATGCTCGGCAGGGCCGGCTGCAACAACCTATACACTTCAAGCACAGGGCGCTGGTGTCATGGCAGCTTACAGATATACCATCACAGAAAGCAATGTTAAAAGTTCATCATTTAATGCGGCTTGTTGGTCACTTAAGCCAAGTGGTAGTTGCTAAATAATGTATAAAATTAAACAAACAGGTTTTTCTTTGATAGAGATGATGATTGTTGTTGCTATCCTTGGTATTACAGCATCTGTGGCAATTCCCAGCTACCGTACTTGGATTCAGAATACCAAGGTACGAACAGGGGCGGAATCGATATTGAACGGAATACAAAAAGCCCGCTCCGAGGCTTTGCTTCGTAACACAGCCGTGAGGTTTACTTTAGGTGCAAACTCAGCATGGACTGTTCAATGTGTAAACGCAGCAGCGACGGCTTGTAATGATTTGACAGGTGGTGTTGTGGAGACGCGTAATAATAATGAAGGCGGTACGTCAGCGGCTGTTATTGCCCCGACGCCAGGCGGAGCTACCAATGTGACGTTTACTAATCTTGGTACTAAATCTACTGTTGTTGCCAATCAACTTGATCAAATTGCTGTGAGTTTTATTGGGTCTAATAGACCATTAAATATTACTATTGGTACGGGTGGCACTGTGCGCATGTGCGATCCCAATGCTAGTGCTACCGACCCACGTAAGTGTTAGATCAAGTGAAAATTGAGATTAATTATGATGAAAAATAAATCTATTGCCAGTTTCAAGATTCGCCAACACCATAAGCAGGGAGGTGCGGTGTTGCTAGAGGCGTTAATTGCTATACTTATTTTCTCATTTGGCATATTAGCAATTTCGGGTCTGCAAGGTGCAATGATGAAAAATACCGCCGATGCAGCGTACAGGGCAGAAGCTGCATATGTTGTGCAGCAGCAATTAGGCAATATGCTGGCTAACCCCGTTGGGCTTGGCGGTAATCAATCTATACCAGTTGCCAATTTACCAGGTGGAACTCTAGCCACTACACTGCTTTCAGAAGGTCGTTATCAGTTTAAAGTTTCTTGGCAAGTGCCAGGTGAGACAGTGCATACATATGAAGCTGTAACTTCAATTTTTACAGCGAGATAACGATGAAAAATTCTACTAATAAATTATTTTATCAAGCTGGCTTTAGCTTGGTAGAGCTGATGGTGGGCTTAGTAATAGGTTTAATTGCTACGCTAGTCATTATGCAAACATTCTCTTCATTTGAAGGCACAAAACGCAGCACCACGGGTATTGCAGATGCGCAAACCAACGGCAGTATCGGGCTTTATATGATACAGAGAGAATTACAATTTGCAGGTTATGGCATACCGCTTGCAAGTGGCACTTTACCTACAATTAATGCTGCTACTGCGGCAAATAGCTATGTGTTTGAAGATTACACAAATAAAACTGCGGCGCAAATTGCTACACTCCAGGCCGCCGCGCTAACTGCTTACAATAGCAAAATTGCTGCCGACAGTGCGGCAGTGGCGCAAGGCGTTAATTATTCGGCACTAAAGTGCGATAGCACATTACCAAGCAACACCATCAACTTAGATACAGATAATACCTCTGTCAGAGCAAATGCCACCAGTATGGTAAGAGACATTATTACGCCAGTGATTCTTACTGATGGTGCTAACAGCGATAGCATTCTTGTACATTATGGCGACAGCACACGCGGTGCCATTGCTACAGATATTAGCGGCGCACCAGCGGGTGCTAATTTTGTACCTGTGGATAATAACATGGGATGTCGCAATGGCGATGTGGTACTTGTGACTAGAGACGCTATCACAAGTTGTTTTGCTACCAAAGTAACTACTACTAATGCACAGCTTGATGCCATACCTACAGTCGTAGACGTATTATCTAATGCGGGTATGCAACAAGGCGATAAGTTGGCTTGTTTGGGCAACATTAGAGAAGTTACTTTTGATGTAAACGCCAACCAATTGCGAAAAACTAATTTAACTACTGGTGTGCCGGATCCAGTATTAGGCGAAATTGTGAGCTTGCAGGCACAGTACGGTGTCGCAGCTACCGCCAATAGCGAGATTATTAATGCCTGGCAAGATGCCACAGGTATTTGGGCTCCAGCTGCCATCACTGTTGCAAACCGCAATCGTATTAAGGCGGTGCGTATAGCGCTTGTTGCGAGAAATAACTTACTGGAAAGAAATGTCGTTACGCAGCTTTGTAGCGGCGCTGCAACAGGGCCAGCAAGGCTTTGTGTATTTGGTGGTAATTTAAATTTAGCGGGAGCACTAGGGGCTAATTGGACTAATTACCGCTACCGCGTTTATGAAGTGGTTGTGCCATTAAGAAATCTGTTGGCAGCTAGCCCCCAATTGTAAAAGTTAAAAGTACAAGCTTATGAAAGGCAGTATTTTATGTTGAACCAGCTAAACATGAACAAAAGTAATTTTGTTGCAAAAAAGCAAGCAGGCTTGGTGCTATTTATCGCTTTAATTGCGCTGGTTGCTATGTCATTGGCGGCTGCCGCTTTAATAAGATCTGTAGATAGCAGCGTACTGGTAGCGGGTAATTTAGCGTTTAAGCAATCTGCCATTATGTCTGCAGAAACAGGTATTGCAAGGGCGTATAAGTATATTAACGATAACTCAGCAACTCTGGATGCATCCTCTGCTGGATATTATGCCAACCTTGATGACAGTATTTCACTTACCAACGCAGGTACATGGGCGGCTTCTATTTCAATCACAAAAGCTTTAGGTGATACCAGTGGAAATGAAACGCAGTTGATAATACAACGTATGTGTCGTGCTGCAGGGGTGTCTGATCAAACAAATTGTCTGACAGGCACAGGAAACAAAGCGCCTAACTCTATGGGCAGTAAAAGTGAGGGTGGTGGTGCTGGTGGTGGTGGCTTTGGTGGGCCAAAAGGCACATCAGATGCAGTGGTATATCGTGCTACGGTGCGCGTCACAGGCCCTAAAAACACGGTGAGTTATTTACAAGCCTTTATTTATTAATGTTTGATTTATTAAAATTTTTTAAGATTTATTTTAGGAGTCTCAACATGACATCCCCAATTAAAACCAATTTAGCCACACAATTTAAACACAAATTTATGCAGTGTATAAGTGTTGGGATTATGCTGTTTTCTGCCTGTGCAGCCAATGCAGCAGTAACCGACTTAGGCACTGCGCCGCTGGTAAGCGCCACCACTGGGGATGTGCTACCTAACTTGATGTATATCTTGGATAACTCGGGCAGTATGAAATCTGATTACATGCCAGATTATGTGAATGACTCTTTAACAGTTAATGGATCTGGGGTAACTTTAGCTACAGGTAAATGTAAAACAGTAGGCGGCGCTAGTTCTGGTAACTTTTTTACTGCCAGTTGCCAGTTAGGGGACCCAGCCTATAACACGAGAGAGTTCAATTCAATCTATTACAACCCAGAAATTACTTATTCGCCCACCTTAAACGCAGACGGTAGTTTAAAAACAGCCATGACTAGCGCAAATACTGCTGGCTGGACAGTAGTGCCTGTCGATGCTTATGGTGTTTATAGTTCGAGCAATGCCACTTTAGTGCCTACATCTAGCACCGCTGGTTACCCAGACCGTGTTTGGTGTAACACCAACAGTGCATCTACTGCTGATTTGTCTAATCCATTGGTATGTAGAAAAAATACTCAATATATTTATCCAAATAACACAGGTACACAGAGTACCTCATTTAACCAACCTTACACAGCGCCTGGCTACCCTTATTACTACACAGTAGCTGCAGGTGAGTATTGTACCGATAAAAACTTAACAAGTTGTATCACTGCAACGGCGCCAACTGCTACCAATACTTTTCCAGCTAAATTGCGCTGGTGTACCTCTAACGCAAATGTCGTTTCTGGTACAGGCTGCCAAGGAAAATATAACGAAACTACCGGTCATATATTTGCAAGATGGGCAGGCATTGCAACGTCAACTTCGGGTAAAATCAAAATCAATGCGGACACCTTAGGCTGCGGTGTTTCGGGTACGCCAAGCTGTACTGCGCCATCTGCAATGTATATTACGGGCATCACTGTAAACGGTGTCAGCATTATTTTACCGCCTGGCGCTACTTTATACATAACAGATACTACTTCTGCTACCCAACGCAGCAACCTTGCAAGAGCTATACGTGATGCGATTAATGCTCATGTAAGTGCGCCGGATGATTTTACAGCGACTTATGCAGGTGACGAGGTGACCATTCAGCCTGTAGTGGGCGCACCCACAGGGACTATTGCGCTTACTTTTTCAGCAGCCCCTACTGTGGCTGCGGTGCCGGGAGTGGCAGCTACTGGCTCATTTACAGTGACAGGCGCTAATCAAAATCAGAATGCTAGAATAAACAATATAAGAGTCAATGGTGTGGAAATTATGGCAACTGGAAGCGGTTCTTGTGGCAGTGCAACATCAAATTCTAACAGTAGCACAGCTGCCACTAGATATAATTTACTTGCAGTTCAAATTGCGAATAGGATTAACACCTGCAATACAAACCCAGAATATACGGCAACCGTAAGCGGAGCAACTGTTAATGTTACCTCGACAGCAGCAGCAGGCACTTCTGGAAATGGCGCATTTAGTATTACAGGCTTTAGTAACGGGGCTGCGGTTGGCTCTATTAATAACATGGTGAATGGAGTAAATGGAATTTCTGGTAAAACGTATTCAATCCCTACTTCAATCGCGCAATTCACGGGTGGCACAAAAGTGGTTTCTACCTTTAATCGTGTTGATATTGAGCCCTTCACCTCAGCTTATCCTAAAGCAGGAACAAGAACAGATTGCGCGGCTACGGCAACTTGTACCTATGATGAAGAAATGACTAACTTTGCCAACTGGTACAGCTACTATCGTACTCGCATGCAAATGATGAAAACATCCACTAGTCATGCGTTTAAGAGCATTGATAACCGTTATCGTGTAGGGTTTATTACCATTAATAACGCCTCAACCTATTATTTACCTATCGCGCCGTATGGGGCAACGCAAAAAGCCAGTTGGTATGCTAAATTGTTTTCAGCGGGCGGTACCAGTAGTACGCCGCTCAGATCCGCACTCACTACAGTGGGTCGTATTTATGCAGGTAAAAATCCGATTTCTGGTTTTACGGCTGATCCGGTACAATTTTCATGTCAACAAAACTTTTCGATTTTAACCACAGATGGTTATTGGAACTCGGATTCTGATTCTGATGTGAAAAATGTTGATAATACAGGTTCAGTGGGTAATATGGACGGTGGGACAACGCCAAGGCCTATGTTCGAAGGCCCAACGGCGGTCTCTAACAGTTTGGCTGATGCAGCTAAATATTATTACGATACCGATTTACGTACATCGGCATTGAGTAACTGTACAGGTAGCACAAGGCCAAACGGTACCACTGGTGATGTGTGTCAAAACAATGTATTTGTAACCAGTACAGATAATAATTTGAAACAGCACATGACAACGTTTACCTTGGGCTTAGGGGTAGATGCTTCACTCACCTACACGTCTGACTATAAATCTGCGGATGAGGGCGATTTTTATGAGCTGACACAAGGCACGCGTAATTGGCCTGTGCCAGTAGCCGATAAGCAAACAGCTGTAGATGATTTGTGGCATGCTGCTGTAAATGGACAGGGCACCTATTTTAGTGCCAAGGATCCTAACCAATTGGCTGATTCTTTAGGTCAAGCTTTAAGTGGTATTAAAGCTAAGGTGGGTGCTGGTGCTGCTGCTGCAACCAGTACGCTTAATCCTGTTTCTGGTGATAACTTTACTTATGTGGCGAGTTACACCAGTGTGAAATGGATTGGTAACCTTGAAGCAAGAACAGTCAATACGAACACAGGTAAAGTGAGCGAAGATGCTACATGGTGCGTTGAGAACGTTGTAGCAGACACTTGTGCTGCACCTAGCAGTGTTGTGAGTGTTAACAATGGTAGTAGCACTAGTTATCAGTGCGTTACACCAGGGGCAACTTTAGCAACTTGTGCTTCGCCAGGCGTGTTTGATAGTGTGACAAGCAAATGTAGTGTAGAAATTTCCACCTCTTGTACGGGTACGCTACAAGATTTAGTGTCTGATACTGTAGATACACGTAATATTTATATGAACGTAAATGGTACCTTAGGTAGCTTTACAAGTACTAATTTGGCTACTGTTGGTAAAGATGCTAATTTTGGTAACACATTTTTAGCGGCAAATTTAAGCCAGTGGAGTTCGCTTACACCTGCACAACGTACATCGATTAATAGTACCAGCATGGTTAACTTCTTGCGCGGCAATAATGGCTATGAAGACCGTTCAAGTAATATAAATGGCACTGTTGATGATAGGCTGTATCGTTTCCGCGAAACTACATTAGGTGATTTGGTCGATTCAACCCCAGTTTATGTGGGCGCACCAAAAGCTAATTTTGCTGACCCTAAATATGGTCCTGATACATCAGTTGGCTCATTTAAAACAACACAAGCAACTCGTGCTGGCACGATATACATTGGTGCAAATGATGGCATGTTACATGCGATCAACGCTACAACAGGCGTTGAGCGCTGGGCTTATGTTCCAACCATGGTGTTAAATAATATGTGGAAACTTGCTGATAGTAACTATGGCAATGGTGTAGATCACTCTTATTTTGTTGATGGAGATATTGTCGTAAACGATGTTTGTACGGCAAATTGCACATCTACTGCTAATGCAGTTTGGAAAACAATTTTAGTGGCAGGCTTAAATGGCGGTGGTAAAGGTTACTTTGCCCTAGACATTACAAGCCCTACCTCTCCATTATTATTGTGGGAGTTTGATCCTAGTGATTCTGCTGACGATACTGACATTGGTTACTCTTATGGCAACCCAATTATTACCAAGAAAGCCGATGGGACCTGGGTAGTATTAGTGACATCAGGGTATAACAATATAACGGGTGGCAACCCTGGCAAAGGCTTTTTATATGTACTTAATGCGTCTACAGGAGCTGTAATTAGTAAATATGGCACAGGTGTAGGTAGCGCAACTACGCCAAGTGGCTTTGCCAAAATCAATGGCTTTATTAGAGATGCTGAAGTGAATAATCAGGTGGAATTTGTTTATGGCGGTGATTTGCTAGGCAATGTGTGGCGCATCAATATCAATAGCTCACAATCAGCTACAAATCCATTTAAGGTGGCGGTACTAAAAGACCCTAGTGGTATTACACAAGCAATTACCGTACGCCCAGAGTTGGCGGAAATTAATGGTAAAAAGGTATTGTATGTGGGTACAGGTAAGTACTTAGGTACAACTGACTTGACTGATATTCAGCAACAAACCATCTATGCAATTAGTGATGATGCTTCAGCTTCGCCAACTACTTTAGATAACCCTCGTAGTAGCTCTTTGATGGTTAGTCAAACATTGGTGAATAGTGTGGCGACAGCTACTAGAACTGTGCAGCAGCCAGCAAATACGGTAGATTTCAATACGGGCAGAGGCTGGTACATTGATTTTCCTGATAGTGGGGAGCGTCAAAATGTGCCAGCTCAACTGGTATTTGGTACGCTGTTATTACCAACTACAGTGCCTTCAAATACGGTTTGTTCACCAGGTGGTTATGGCTGGTTAAATTTCTTAGATTACAAAACTGGTGGCGCGGCACCAGGAGCAATTGTAGCAAGTAGAACAAACGCACCGATTGTGGGGATGAACATATTGTATATTAAGGGTAAACCGGTAGTTAATATTGTGACTGCTGATAATCCAACACCGCAATTTCCACCAAATCAACCTACATTTGAGAACTCAAATGCTTCAGGGTTTACAAATCATCGTGTGATTTGGCGTGAATTAATAGACGAGCAGTAATAATACAAAAGGTAGTATTAATAATAGAAGCCACCGTTAGTAGTTTAACGGTGGTTTTTATTTTGAATGTAATAATTTGGCGGTAATTAAACCGTTGATTAACCCAAAAATTAGGGCGGCTAGTGCAAAAATTGGGATTAAATAAACAACCCCTGTATGTGGGATAAGCCATAAACGTACAACTATTAATTGGCCTGCAATATGAGCAAAAGCGGCGAATATACTTAAGCTGATGACGCTGAAATATTTTTTTGGTAGCTGTTGTGCCAAAAATAAAGCGGCTAAACTTAGTAACGCACCACTTAGGCTTAATATAAAAGTGGGCGATAAAAACTGACCTAGCAATAAGCTGCTGGCAAATACTCTCAGAAGGCTTACCCACGCGGCAGTGGCGAATCCATATTCGTAAAGCACATATAGTGTCACAATATTGGCGATGCCAGGCTTTACGCCTGGCAATGGTGACGGGATAACGGCTTCCAAAATGTGTAAACCAATTGCCAATGCCGTTAGTTTGGCAATGTGGTGGTCTTCCGCGGTGGTGTGAATTTTAGTAATTGAGCGAGTCATAAGTGCTTTTTGCACCCAATAATTGCAAGCTGATTTGATTGGGTAAGCAAATGGCCACTTGTCCTGCGTGGTTTAACCAACCTTGATGTACGCAATATTGATTTGTGCAAGGTGATTGCTTAAAGCGCACTTTACCTTGGTTAATTATAATATGTGAATCCCCGAATGCACCATGAATATGAAGCTCACGCGTTTGGTTTAAGTCATATGTGCCAATAATTTTGCTGCCTTGCCGAATTTTTAGTTTACTCGCGTGTTCAAAACTCCAAAACTGCTGAAACATAACACCAACCATTATCACGCTGATGGCTATAACAAACCAATCTCCTATAAGCGGTTTAGGGTTGAATTTGAAGCGCATGTTTTGCAGCATCCTTGTCTAGCCAAACAATACGCTTCGCCATCGCCTTGCTAACTAAAATTTTATCACTGGATACTATGACGATAAAATTCTCAATATTCATCACTTTTGCCGCTTCTGCGCGTGCTGAAGGCTTGGCAATAAAAATTGGCTTAGAGGCGACATCAGATAATGTGCCAGCGCCAGTTGTTCGAGATATGGTTTGTGGTGGAATCAGCACGGTCACCGCTTGCACACCTTGCACTGGGTAGCCAGTTTCTGGGTCGATAATGTGGCAATAGCGTTTGCTATCTAGCTCAAAATAGCGTTGATAATCGCCCGAGGTGCCAATCGCCCAGCCACTTTCTAATTGGAGTGTGGCGATTGCATTGGGCTTGCGCGGATGCTGGATACCCACGCGCCAAGGGTTTTCGCCATGCTTGCCCAGTGCAATAATGTTGCCGCCAATGTTGACCAGCGCGTTTTTAACGCCTTGTTCGCGTAAATATTTTAGTGCCAAATCTAGCGCATAGCCTTTTGCATAGCCGCCAAGATCAAGTTGTACTGCGGGATTTTTGCTAAAAACTTTGCTGTTTTCAATGACGATGTCGGTCATTTGCGGGCTGGCTTGTACCAAGTCTTTTATCTTGTTTTCATCGACTTTAGTAGGCTTGAATTCATCATGATGAAACCCCCATGTCTCGATAAGCTCACCAATACTGGGGTTGAAGGCGCCATTGGATTGAACAGATAATTTTGTTGCATCAGTAATCATGGCTGCAACATCAGGTTGAATAGCGACTGGTGTTTTGCCTTTTGCAAAACTTTCGTTAAGCGATTTTAATTCGCTAGGTTGCCAAGCATGCAGGCGCTGATGCAAACCTTGAAATTTGTGAATAATCTCGTTAGAAACCGCTTGCGCTTTGGCTTCTGGCTCGCCGTAAACGCTAATATCCACCAGCGTGCCAAACACATAACTTTGCGTGTTGTAGAGCGGTTCTGGTTTTGTGCAGCCAGCAAGAAAAATACTAAGGATGAAGGATAGAAATAAGCGCATAGGCGCTATTCTAACTAATTTCTTCTAGTGCCTTGATAAAAACTTGCGCAGGTTTGCAGTCTGTTTGCGCGGCAATTTCCACCATGCCAGTGGGGCTGGTGACGTTGATTTCGGTTAAATAGTCGCCAATTACATCCAGCCCTACCAAAAATAAACCTTCTTGCTTGAGCACTTTTCCAATAGTGGTTGCGATTTCCAAATCGCGTGGCGTAAGTTTCTGCGCAACACCAGTGCCGCCTGCAGCCAAATTGCCGCGTGTTTCGCCCACTTTAGGAATGCGTGCAAGTGAGTATGGAAGCGGCTCGCCATTGATGACAATAATGCGTTTATCGCCTTGCAGAATTTGCGGCAGATAACGTTGCGCCATAATTGTTTGCTGGCCAAACTTGGTCGCGGTTTCTAAAATTACGCCAATATTATGGTCATATTCGTGTATTCTAAATATTCCGCTACCGCCCATGCCGTCTAGCGGCTTTACGACAATATCTTGGTGTTTTTTTAGAAACTCGCGAATTAAATCGTTATTGCTGGTGACCAAAAATTCTGGCGCACATTGCGGAAATTTAGCGACGGATAATTTCTCGTTCCAACTGCGCACCGATGCAGGATTGTTGATGACGCGCGCGCCTTGATTTGCAGCCAACTCGAGCAAATAGGTGCTGTACAGGTATTCGTTATCAAATGGCGGGTCTTTGCGCATTAAAATGGCGCCAAAGTTTTTGGGCAAAAATTCTTCAATTTCACCTATTTCATACCAGTTTTCTTTATCACTAAAGTTAAATTTAGCCGCGTTAAATTTTACTGTTTCATTGCGCAAAAACACATCATGCTGCTCACACACAAACAAGCTGTGACCGCGCTCAGCGGCCTCGCGCATTAGCGCAACGCTGGTATCTTTATAGGTTTTTAAGCTATCGAGCGGATCTAAAATAAAAAGTAGTTTCATCTCATTTAACTCACAATTAAATCATATTAGAGCAGGCCTGCAATCCAATATCCATGAGGATTACAGGGCATCTACATTTATACATTTTTTCATTGAAAAAACAGTATTTACTGATTTAGCGGGTCAGTTTCTTGTAGTTCAATCGCCGCCGCTAGCAAGGCCAAGCGCGCGACCACACCATACGCATAAAAACGGTTCGGCACGGTATCGGGCTGACCTGCGCAATCGGGCAAAGTACAAGGTTTTTCAAATGCTAAAGGCACAAATTGTGAGCCAGGCGCATTCAAGTTTTCATCCGCGCCGCGCTCGGTGTGCACACGATAAAAACCGCCAATCACAAAGTGATCCATCATATACACCACCGGCTCGGCAACCGCGTCGTTGATGCTTTCGAAGGTATAAACGCCTTCTTGAATGATTACTTCCGAAACTTCTTGGCCTTCCTTAATCACCGACATTTTGTTGCGCGCTTTGCGGTTTAAATCGCGCACATCATCAGGCGATTTTACCGTCATAATGCCCATGCCGTAAGTGCCAGCATCGGCTTTTACGATGACAAATGGCTCTTGCGTGATGCCATATTCGGCGTATTTCAATTTGATTTTATCCAGCAAAATTTCGACTTTTGCTGCCAAACAATCTTCACCTGTACGCTCGTGAAAGTTGATTTCACCACAAGTTTCAAAGTATGGATTGAGCAACCATGAATCTATCTCTAAAAGTTGTGAAAATTCATCAACTACGCGGTTATATGCGGCAAAATGCTGCGATTTTCTTCTAACGTGCCAACCTGCGTGTAAGGGTGGAATTAAATCTTGTTCGAGATTTTTGAGGATTTCTGGAATTCCACCAGATAAATCATTATTAAGTAAAATCGCGCAGCTATCAAAATCGCCCAAATCTTTATTTTTGAGCTTAATTCTGTTGCCTTCACGCATCACTGGTTCTAGCAGCAGTGCTTGCCCGTCATGTGCCAGTAGCGTTGTGGGTTCTGTAATTTCTGGGTTTATTGTACCCACACGCACATCCAGCCCAGCTGCTTTCATGATGGCGACCAGCTCGACGACGTTGCGCAAGTAGTAAGTATTGCGCGTGTGATTTTCAGGAATAATCATTAGGCGATGCGCCTCGGGGCAGATTTTCTCAACCGCCACCATGGCCGCTTGCACGCTTAATGTTAAAAATTCAGGGTTGAGATTATTAAAACCGCCAGGAAATAAATTAGTATCGACTGGCGCAAGTTTAAAGCCCGAATTACGTAAGTCTACGCTCGCGTAAAACGGCGACGCGTACTCTAGCCATTGCGTGCGAAACCAATGTTCGATTTTTGGCATGTCGCTTAACATGCGCTTTTCTAAACTGAGTAATGGGCCGCTGAGGGCTGTAGTTAAATGTGGAACCATCTTGTTATCCTTAAAAATTCATATTTCGTTGAAACACAGCGTTGCTCAACCAAAAATTTATTCTTACATATACACAACATATGCCGCGTCTAATTTTTAGGGTCGCGCCTTGTTTTTCTTAGAAAGATGAATTTTTAGTGTTAATGTATGTAGCATTTACAGTCTAGGCAATATGCTGTGCTTGCGCCTCTGCGTGGTAACTACTTCTTACCATGGGGCCGATGGCTGCATTATTAAAGCCCATCGCGTCAGCTTTTTGTTTTAAATCATCAAAAATTGCAGGTTCCACATAACGCATCACGGGCAAATGGTGTACGCTGGGTTGCAAATATTGACCAACCGTCAGCATCGAAACACCATGCGCGCGCAAATCTTGCATCACTAGCAGAATTTCATCATCAGTTTCGCCCAGCCCCAGCATGAGGCCAGATTTGGTGGGAATGTGTGGATACATTTCACTGAACATTTTCAGCAAATTTAGTGAATTTTGATAATCAGAACCTGGGCGTGCTTGTTTATATAAACGTGGCACAGTTTCTAAATTATGGTTCATCACGTCAGGTGGCGCTTTGTGCAAAATTTCTAACGCAATATCTAAGCGACCCCGAAAATCGGGTACTAAAATTTCAATTTTAATGTTGGGAGAGGCTGCTCTAACTGCATGAATACAATCGACAAAATGTTGGGCGCCGCCATCTTTTAAGTCATCGCGATCAACCGATGTAATGACGACGTATTTCAACTGCATTTGCGCAATGGTGTGCGCTAGGTTGGCGGGTTCGCTAATGTCTGGCGCTAATGGTTTGCCGTGGGCCACGTCGCAAAACGGGCAGCGCCGTGTGCAAATATCACCCAAAATCATAAACGTTGCCGTGCCGTTGCTAAAGCATTCGCCTATGTTCGGGCAACTTGCTTCTTCACATACGGTATGCAGATTGTTCTCACGCAAAATTTTCTTAATCACTTGAAAGCGCGCCGAATCAGGCACTTTCATGCGTATCCAACCAGGCTTGCGCAGCATAGGTTGTGGGATGATTTTGATGGGAATGCGCGACGTTTTTTCGGCATCAATCTGCTTGATGCCCGCGATTTTATTACTTGCAATCGGATTGCCTAATTCACTCATTATTTAAGGTTTTCTATTAACTTTTGTAGTAGTAATTCGCCCATTTCTGAGGGAGATTTATTGATGCCTAAGTCCTTTGTTTGTGTGACTTCCAGTCCAATATAACCGCATGGATCAATTGCATCAAACGGCGCTAAATCCATACCAACATTTAAACTTAAGCCATGATAGCAGCAATTATTTTTTAAGCGCAAACCAAGCGAAGCGATTTTTTTTTGCCTATCACCAACCTGCACATATACGCCAGGCGCATCTTTTTTGGAAAAAGCCTTGATATGATATGCTCCAAGGAGCCCTATTATACTGGCTTCTAGGGCATCGACTAATTGTCGTATATTGCGCTTATTACGTGTTAAATCTAACAGCACATAAATCACTACTTGGCCCAAGCCGTGGTAAGTAATTTTTCCACCGCGATCGACTAAAACGACTGGAATGTTGTGGCTATTTTCTTTATGTTCTGGCAGTCGAACGTTTTTACGGTTTAAGCCTAAAGTGTAAACAGAAGCATGCTCTGTAAGCCATATTTCATCAGGAGTTTGAGGCGTACGATTTGCAGTAAATTGCTGCATCGCGTGCAATGTGGTTTGGTAATCTGTGCGGCCTAAATTACGGCTAATTATTTCCATCAAAAATTAAAGCACCACTTTTACCATTGGATGCGAAGTGAGCGCGCGGTAAATATCGTCCAACTGCGGTTTGGATGTGACGTACACAGTGCAAGTGAGGCTGATATATTTACCACCAGAACTGCCGCGCATTTCAATGTTGCTGGCATCAAAGGCGGGAATTAACTTTTGGATGGTTTTGACGATTTCAGCCGTGAAATCTGGCTTTGTTTCGCCCATGACTTTGATGGGGAAGTCACATGGAAATTCAATTAAGGTCTCAGAAACGTCGTCCATCGCCATGTTATCGCACCATCAATTTAATGCTATCTACAATGCGTCCAATGAAACCAGCTGAATCAATACTTTTTGAGGCAACTAATTTTTGTTCGTTGATTATTTTGCCATCTAAAGAAAAAGTAATTTTGCCAATTTCTTGGCCCGCTCTAATCGGTGCAATTAGCGGTTGTTGGCTGGTCATGCTGGCTTTTGCGCGTGCGTAATCGCCTTTAGGCAAGGTTAAATAAAAATCTTTGTTAAGTGAGGCGGCAACGGTTTTATCTTGGCCTTTGTAAACGCGTAATGTGTTCACAGTTTGCGATTGCTTATACACTAAAGTAGATTCGTAAAATTGAAAACCATAATTAAGTAGCTTTTGACTTTCTGATGCACGCATGGCTTCAGAGGCTGCGCCTAGTAGCACAGAAACCAAACGCGATCCACCTCGTTTTGAGGAGGCAATTAAGCAGTAACCTGCCGATTCGGTATGACCCGTTTTCATTCCGTCTACGTTGGAATCCAGCCACAACAAGCGATTACGATTAGGCTGCGTAATCTTGTTATAGGTGTATTCTTTCACAGAATATAGACGGTGATATTCCTGTGGAAAATCACGAATTAACGCTGTCGCTAGAAGCACTAAATCATTGGCAGTGGTGTAATGGCCCTTATCTGGAAGACCAGTTGCATTCATAAAGTGCGTGTTTGCCATACCAAGTTTCGCCGCTTGTTTATTCATCATTTCGGCAAATTGCGCTTCCGTTCCTGCAACCCCTAGAGCTAAGGTAATAGACGCATCGTTACCAGATTGAATAATCATGCCGTGTAAAAGTTCGTCCACGGTGACTGGTTTGTTGGGCTCAATAAACATTTTAGAGCCTTCGACCTTCCATGCCGCCTCAGATACAGGTATGGTTTGGTCGAGTTTTAAGTGGCCTTGTTGAATGGCAGCGAAGGTGACGTAAGCGGTCATAATTTTAGTCAGCGAAGCAGGTTCAATACGCTCATCTTTTTTGTAAGAAGCGATTTGTGTTCCACTATTAAAATCTTGTAATAAATAAGCCTTGACGGCTAATGTGGGCGGTGGTGCAACTTGTGCAGCCCAGCTAAAAAGTGGCAATACTAAAAGTAAAAAAGATAGTTGAATGTTAAATAGGCGCATAGGTGTCATTATTGATTAATAGTAATGGCTGGAATATTGAGTTTTCGGCGAATGTTTGCAGCTGCTTCATCTGCTTCTGACCTGCTGTTATAAGGACCAAGTTTTAAGCGGTGCAGATTGTTGTTATACACGCGATTTAAACCTACATTTTCACTCATGCCCAAGCTTTGAATTTTTTTGAGCAGCGCTTCAGCATTTGCCTCGCTTTTAAATGCACCAGCTTGCACATAAACCCCAGGGGCTTGCATGTCTACAATATCTGTCTCGGGAGCCTTATTCTGCGCGGCTTCTGGGCTAGGCGCCGCGGGAGAGGCGTCTATAGTTTGTGTGTTATATGCGAAGTTATTGGGGTCAATCGCTTCCACCTCTACTGCAGTGCTGCCTTTCGAAATAAAACGTAGTTTATAAGCGGCTACGTAAGACAAATCAATCTCTCGACTATGTTTAAAAGGCCCTCTATCATTCACCCGCACAATCACAGAGCGGCCATTGGTAGGGTTGGTGACTTTAACGTAACTGGGCAGTGGCAAAATCGTATGTGCTGCAGACATTCCATACATATCATACACCTCGCCGCTAGAGGTTTTTTTGCCGTGAAAACGCTTGCCGTACCAAGAAGCAACCCCTTTCGCTTTATAGGGCTGGTAGCTTGTCATAGGCGTATAGGTAGCACCAAGCGCTTTATAGGGTTTGTTGGATCGGCTTAATAATGGCTCTTTTTTAGGTACAGCATTGGGGATGTCATCTAAATTTTGCGGTGGGTTCGTGTCTGGACCATCATCTAAATAGTACCCGCCTGGCTTAGTGGGTGTGTCAGGTGCTGATGTAGATGGCGCAGGTGTTTGAGGGGTCGAAGTCGGCGGCGGAGTGCTGGGCGTAGGGCTGCTAGGTGCAGGACTGCTCGCAGGCGGCTTTGTCGTTGATGTAGGCGGTGCGGGTATTGGCGCAGGTTTAGTGCTGCGTTTGCCACCGCAAGCTACTAAGCATAGGCAGCAAAATAAAATCAAACAAGTTTGTTTTTTCATAGTGAAATTTTACCTTGATTTAACTAGCCTGATGCCACCAGTTTTTTATGCGTTTGGATGCTCATTAAAATACCAAAACTTAACAATAAAGTAACCATTGACGTGCCGCCGTAACTAATGAGCGGCAGAGGCACGCCAACAACAGGCAATATACCGCTCACCATGCCCATGTTGACAAATGCGTAAGTAAAAAAGGTGAGTGTGATACTGCCAGCCAGTAAGCGTGTGAATGTGCTTTTAGCTTGTGCGGCAATCACTAGGCCTCTGGCGATTATCAAGCTAAATAATATGAGCAAAATTAAGTTTCCCGCCATGCCAAATTCTTCGCCAAAAACTGCAAAAATAAAATCTGTAGTACGCTCAGGTAAAAAGTCTAATTGCGCCTGCGTGCCATTGAGCCAGCCTTTGCCTGTCATACCACCAGAGCCTAGCGCAATGGTTGCCTGTATGGTGTGATAGCCTGCGCCTAAAGGGTCTTGCGATGGGTCAACTAAAATTTCAATTCTTCTTCTTTGGTAATCATGCAACATAGACCAAAAAAGCGGCAAGAGCGCGCTAGTTAAAACGGCGCCACCAAGTATAAAACGCCAGCTTAAGCCCGCCAAAAAAATCACAAAAACGCCTGAAGCACTAATCAACAAAGCCGTGCCCAAATCTGGTTGTTTGGCGATTAAGCCGACGGGAATCAGTAGCATGGCGGCTGCGATGGCAAAGTCAGCAATTCGAGGGCTGGCTTCGCGCTTAGCAAAAAACCAAGCCAACATCATGGGCACGGCAATGCGCATAATTTCTGAAGGCTGAATTTTGGTTATACCTAAATTCAGCCAGCGACGCGCGCCATGGCTAATGTCGCCAAACAAGGCTACAGCAATAAGTAACAGTACGCCCAATAAATAGGCGGGTACGGCAATGCGCTCGATGTGCTGCGGCTGTATGTTACTGACTAGCCACATGACACTTAAAGCTACTGCAATGTTAACCAACTGCGCGCTGATTCTTTCTAAACTTTGTCCAGAGGCGCTATACAGCACGAACAGGCCTACCAACATGGTAAATAATAAGCAGCCCATTAAAAAGGCATCGATGTGCTTGAATAAGCCTTGTAACAGCTGGCTAATCATACTGTTTTGCAATCCTAGTGCAACTCTTAGTTATAGTGCTGTTAGTCATAGTGCTCTTCCTCAGGCGCAATGGCGGTTGGTTGAATAGGTGCCATATTTGTGTTCGGTTTAATTGTTATTGCTGACTCAACCAGAGGTTCAATGACTGGCAATTTTCCGAGTAAATAATAATCCATCACTTTGCGCGCAATCGGCCCTGCGGCAGAGCCGCCATGGCCGCCATTCTCTACAATTACCGCCAGTGCAATTTTTGGGTTTTCTGCGGGGGCATAAGCAATAAACAATGCGTGATCACGGTGACGCTCATCGATTAGTTTTGCATTATATTTCTCATTTTGCTTGATGCCCACTACTTGTGCGGTACCCGTTTTTGCTGCAATGCTATAACCAGCGTTGGCGCCAACGCTGGCCGCTGTGCCGCCAGGCAAAGTAACATCAATCATACCGAGTTTAACAATTTCTAAATTTGCTTCGTCTAAAGGTATTTTATCGCTAATCACTGCAGGCGTGGCTATGCTTATATTGGTTTTAGGATCGGTAATGGCTGCAACCACGCGTGGGCGCATGGCCACACCTTTATTGGCCAGAATCGCCGTGGCTTGGGCGAGCTGCATGGGTGTCGCCAAAGTATAGCCTTGGCCGATGCCTACAATGACTGTTTCACCCATATACCAAGGTTGTTTAAAGCGGCGTTTTTTCCACTCTGGCGTTGGCATCAAACCACCCACTTCGCCTGCGATATCAATCCCACTTTTTTGACCAAAGCCAAAATGCCTTACAAATCCCGCCAACCTTTCGATACCTAATTCCATCGCTAAACCATAAAAAAAAGTATCGCATGAAATAGTAATGGCGCGGCGCATATCGACATTACCGTGGCCGCCAGGCTTCCAATCGCGGTAGCGGTGACTGCTACGTGGTAGCATAAAGTAGCCAGCATCGTTAATGCTAAAAGGCGGCTTGCGCTTGCCATTTTCTAACCCAGCCAAAGCAGAAAAAGGCTTAAAAGTTGAGCCGGGAGGATATACGCCACGCAAAGGGCGGTTAATCAGCGGCCTATCTAGTGAGTCGTTTAGTAATCTCCAGTTTTCAACATCTATGCCATCTACGAATAAATTTGAGTCGAAAGTTGGCATGCTGACAAAAGCCAACACCTCGCCTGTATTGGGTTTGATAGCCACTAGCGCACCGCGGCGCTCGCCAAATGCCGTTTCGGCAATTTCTTGTAATTTGCTGTCAGCAGATAAGATAAGATTATTGCCTGAAATGGGCGCTACGCTAGAAAGCACGCGCACTGCCTTGCCATCGGCATCAATTTCCACTTGCTGAAAGCCAGTAGTGCCGTGCAATTGCGTCTCGTAGTATTCTTCTACGCCACTTTTGCCAATGTGGTCGGTGCCTTTGTAATTAGAGAGTGCGTCTTTTTCAGCTAATTTAGTGAGATCTTTATCGTTAATGCGGCCAATATAGCCCACCATGTGCGCGCCCTGCTTGCCTAGCGGATAGTGTCGAAATAGACGTGATTTAAGCTCTACACCTGGGAAGCGATAACGATTGACGGCAAACTTGGCTGCTTCAATCTCGTTTAAATGGGTGCGCAGCGGAATGCTTTCGAAAGTATGACTTTCTGCTTTTTGTTTTTTAAAGCGCTTAAGGTCGCTGGGGCTGACTTCTACCAATTTTGCAATTTCAGCGATAGTGATATCCAAATCATTTACTTTAGAAGGGGTGATTTCTAGCGTGTACACAAAGAAATTGTGCGCCAGTATGACGCCGTTTCTGTCAGAAATTAAGCCGCGATTCGGCGTAATGGGCACAATCGAGATGCGATTATTCTCTGCCAGCGTTTGATAGTAATCGTAACGATTAATCTGCAAATAATAAAAGCGAATTGCAAGTAAACTAAACGCTATCAATACCAAAAGACCAAGTACGCTAAGCCTTAATTTAAAGTTATGCTGCTCATTTTGATAGTTTTTAAGTTCGCGGTTAGATATCATTATTTAAAGCAGTCAAACGCTAATTGGTTTTTGGACGCGTAAGTCCGCCAAACATCAATATCATGAGTTGCCACAATAATAAGCCAGCGATAATTGGCAAGAAATAATGCCAGCCAGGGTTTTCGTTGCCTGCAAATAACTTCAGCAGCAATATCACTAGGCGCTCTATGATTAATAAAGCAAATACGTAAGCTGCAAGTTGCCAGCCATTAAATAACACCAATCTACGCTGATAACTCAGCGCAACAAAAGCAGTAATTGTAAAACTTAAGGCGTGCTGGCCAAGCAGGCTGCCTGTTGCTAAATCCACCAATAGGCCTGCAAGCCAAGCAGTGCCTACACTGCAAAGATTTGGCGCACGCAATAGCCAATAAAGTAAAATCACTAACATAAAATCTGGGCGGAAAATAATGCCCTGGCCAACCCAAGGAAAAAGTTGGCATAACAGCGCGATTAATAAAGCGAGATAAACGGTGACTAGACTAGTGTGGCGCATTGGTTTTAGCCTTAGTTTTTACTTTAGTTTTTGCGTTATCTTTTTTGGGTTCGGCAGGTGCTTCTGGTGCTGGTTTAAGCACATCGCTTTCTTTAGGTTCTGGCAGTTCTAGTAATAAAAGCTGTAAATGATTACTTACGCCAGCTACAGGCGTGCTGATAATTTTTGCAAAAGGTGATTCTGGATTCTGCTGTATTTTGGTCACAGTAGCGACTGCCAAGCCAGCTGGATAAACGCCGTCAATGCCAGAAGTGACTAACTTATCGCCCACTTTAATATCAACATTGGTGGGTAAATAGGGAATATCCAGCGTGTTATTACCTTCGCCAAATGCAATGGCGCGCATTTGGTTGCGCTCGATTTGTATAGGGATAGAAAGCTCTTTATCGGTAATCAGCGTGACCTCAGAAGTGAAAGGATAAACACGCGTCACTTGGCCGATAACGCCTTTAGAATCCAACACTGCTTGCCCTGCCTTGATGCCGTGCTGGCTGCCGCGGTTAACCACCACCACATGCGTAAATGGGTCGCGCCCCATGTGTGAAATTTCACCGAGTACTGCTTTGGGTTGAATGGGCATATTGCCATTTAATAAGCTACGAAGGTGCTCGTTTTCGGCTTGAATAGTATTTAAACGTTGTAATTTGACTTGATGCTCAAACGCTTGCTGTTTAAGCGCATAATTTTCTTGCACCAATTGATTGTGTGCCGAGAAATACTTGTTGATATCGCGATACCAGTCACTAGGAGTGTTTGCCACGATTTCTAGCGGGTGCAAAGCTGCAATAAATGCTTGACGTACTTGAGACAGATAATTTAGGCGCGCATCTACCGCCATGATAGTGATTGATAGCGCGCAAAAAAATACCATACGAGAAAATGGCTTGGCGCCGCGAACGAAAAAAGCTGGGGTTTGTTGGGCTTCTAGCTTTTGATGAACACCCTTAAGCATACCAACGCAATAGTTTGGATTGAACTAGTAATTTTTTACTCATGTGCGAATACGTTACCCAGCTTATCCATTTCTTCTAATGCACGGCCGCAACCGCGCGCCACACAAGTCAGTGGATCTTCAGCAACGATGACAGGCAAGCCAGTTTCTTCCACTAATAATCTGTCTAAATCCCGTAGCAGTGCACCGCCGCCTGTTAGCACCATGCCTTTTTCGGCAATGTCTGCGCCCAATTCTGGCGGCGTTTGCTCTAGCGCAGATTTTACAGCGCCTACAATGGCATTGAGTGGTTCAGTGAGTGCTTCTAAAATTTCGTTGCTAGAAATAGTAAATTTGCGCGGCAAGCCTTCTGCCAAGTTACGACCTGTGACTTCCATTTCTAATACTTCTGAGCCCGGGAAAGCCGAACCGATTTTCTTTTTAATCGCTTCGGCAGTCGGCTCAGAAATCTGCATACCGTAATTGCGGCGAATATAGTCAATAATCGCTTGGTCGAATTTATCGCCGCCAACGCGCTCAGATTTAGCATATACGATGCCGCCCAGTGAAATCACGCCGACTTCAGTCGTGCCGCCACCAATATCCACCACCATAGAGCCAGTCGCTTCGGCCACAGGCATATTCGCGCCAATTGCCGCTGCCATGGGCTCCTCAATCAAAAATACTTGTTTTGCACCTGCACGCTCAGCCGATTCTTTAATCGCGCGGCGCTCTACTTGCGTTGAGCCAACAGGCACGCAAATAATAATGCGCGGGCTGGGCGAAAACCAGCGAGCGTCATGTACCTTGCGGATAAAATACTTGAGCATTTGTTCAGTAATAGTGAAGTCCGCAATCACTCCATCTTTCATGGGCCGAATCGCCTGAATATTAGCGGGTGCGCGGCCTAACATGCCTTTGGCATCGGTGCCTACAGCCAGTAATACTTTTTTGCCGCCAGGGCCACCTTCAGTGCGAATAGCGACTACTGAAGGCTCGTCTAGCACAATGCCTCTGCCGCGTGCATAAATGAGGGTATTGGCCGTGCCTAAATCGATAGCTAAATCATTTGAAAAGTAACTATTTATGAAACCAAACATATTGTTTTATCCTGTGCTTTGCGCAAACGTTTACATGACTTGTTTATCGTCTAAAGCCATGCTTTGAAATCAAGGTATAATAACGTATATTGCACTTAAAATTAAGATGCTTTTACACATTGTTACAACTAAAATTGAAAATCTGTCATGGCACTGAATATTACCGATATTAAACGCATTGCGCACTTGGCGCGCTTAGAAATTAATGAGCAAGAAGCTGCCGCTACACTCACCAAACTTTCTGGCATTTTAGGCTTAATCGAGCAGATGCAAGCGGTCGATACCACTGGCATCACGCCGATGTCGCATTCGCAAGATGTGACGCAAAGGTTGCGCGAAGACGTTGTCACGCAGACCAATAGGCGCGCGGACTTTCAGGCAATCGCACCGCAGGTTCAAGATGGTTTGTATTTAGTCCCTAAAGTCATTGAATAGTTATGATTAATAACAGCCTCAAACAATTTAGCCAAATGCTGGCTAAAAAAGAAATTTCCAGTGTTGAACTCACGCAAGCGTTTTTAAGCCGCATTGACGCGCTCAACCCCAGCATTAATGCCTATATCACGTTAGATAAAGATAAAACTTTGGCTCAAGCTAAAAATGCAGATGCGCGCATCGCAGCGGGCAAAGCCGAGCCTTTGACAGGCATTCCATTTGCGCAAAAAGATATTTTTTGTGCTCAAGGCTGGCGCACCACTTGCGGCTCGAAAATGTTAGAAACCTTTATTGCGCCTTATGATGCGCATGTGATTTCGCAATTTGACGCAGCTGGCGCGGTGAATTTGGGCAAAACCAATATGGACGAGTTCGCCATGGGTTCATCTAATGAAACCAGTTATTTTGGCGGTGTAAAAAATCCTTGGGATTTCGATCGTGTGCCTGGCGGTAGCTCTGGCGGCAGTGCGGCGGCAGTTGCAGCACGACTTTGTGCGGCGGCGACAGGCACAGATACTGGCGGTTCGATTCGTCAGCCTGCTAGCTTGTGCGGCTTTACTGGCTTAAAACCAACTTATGGCTTAGTTTCGCGCTACGGTATGATTGCCTTTGCTTCTAGCCTAGATCAAGCGGGTCCAATGGCGAAATCGGCTGAAGACTGCGCGCTAATGATGAACGTTATGGTAGGTTTTGATGAGCGTGATTCGACCAGCTTAAATCGCCCTAAAGAAGACTACACCCGTGGTTTAGATAAGTTGCAAGGCAATCAACCGCTTAAAGGGTTGCGCATCGGCTTACCTAAAGAATACTTTGCTGATGGCTTAGATGCAGGTGTGGAAAAAGTGGTGCAAGACGCGATAGCTGAATACAAAAAATTAGGCGCAACAGTCGTCGATATTTCATTGCCTAATACGCAATTGTCAATTCCTGTTTATTACGTCCTAGCACCAGCTGAGGCCAGTTCTAACTTATCGCGCTATGATGGCGTGCGTTACGGTCATCGCGCCGCAGAATATGGTGACTTGATGGATATGTATATGAAATCGCGTGCTGAAGGTTTCGGTGCGGAGGTCAAACGTCGCATTCTCATCGGCACGTATGTGTTGAGCGCGGGTTATTACGATGCATATTATTTAAAGGCGCAACAAATTCGCCGTTTAATTGCTCAAGACTTTACTGAGGCTTTTAAACAATGTGATGTGATTATGGGCCCAACCGCGCCTTCTACCGCGTTTAAAGCGGGCGAAAAAGCCGATGACCCAGTCGCCATGTATTTGCAAGATGTCTATACGATTGCCACCAATTTAGCGGGTTTGCCAGGCATGAGTATTCCTGCTGGTTTTAGCAACGGCCTTCCAGTTGGCTTGCAGCTCATGGGCAATTATTTTGATGAAGCGCGCATGTTAGATGTGGCGCATGCTTATCAACAAGTCACAGATTGGCATCTTAAAATGCCACAAGGAATTGCATAATGGAATGGGAAGTCGTTATCGGGTTAGAAACCCACACGCAATTAAAAACCAACACTAAAATTTTTAGCGGCGCATCGATTCAATATGGCGCTGCGCCCAATACGCAAGCCGATGAGGTGAGCACTGCCCTACCTGGCGTGTTGCCTGTGTTAAATAAACAAGCGGTGGAATGCGCCATTAAATTTGGGCTAGCCATTAACGCAGAAATCCCGTCGCGCTCAGTATTTTCACGTAAAAATTATTTTTATCCTGATTTACCCAAAGGCTACCAAATAAGCCAATTTGAGCTACCAGTTGTCGGTAAGGGTGCGGTGACCATACAAGTGCCAGCTGTTGGAAAAAATTCAGCTTATGAAAAAGTGATTAATATTACCCGTGCGCATTTAGAAGAAGACGCGGGTAAATCTGTGCATGGTGCGGTTGACGGCATGAGCGGCATTGATTTAAACCGTGCAGGCACGCCATTATTGGAAATTGTGACTGAACCAGATATGCGTAGTGCAGTAGAAGCGGTGGCCTATGCCAAAAAACTGCATGAGTTAGTGCAGTGGATTGATATTTGCGACGGTGATATGGAAGAAGGCAGTTTTAGATGCGATGTGAACGTATCGGTACGCCCAAAAGATACAGATAAACTGGGAACTCGTCGCGAGATTAAAAATCTCAATTCATTTAAATTTATGCAACAAGCCATTGAGTACGAAACCCAATGGCAAATTGAAACGCTAGAAGATGGCGGAAAAATCCAGCAAGCAACGGTGTTATTTAACCCAGATACGGGCGAAACTCGCACTATGCGCAGCAAAGAAGAAGCGAACGATTATCGCTACTTTCCAGACCCTGATTTATTGCCGTTAGAAGTGACTGAAGCGGATAAAAAGCGCGTTCAAGCGAGTATGCCAGAGTTGCCAGAAGTGATGAAAGCAAGATTTAAAAAAGATTATGAATTGTCTGAGTATGATGCCGAACAACTTACTAGCTCGAAAGAAACAGCGGAGTATTTTGATGCTGCAATGATTGAACTGACTAGTGAAGATGGAAGTGCTGCAATTAAATATAGCAAGGCTGTTGCCAATTTAATAATTAATGAAATTGCAGCTCTGGTTAATGATAAAGGGCTCCCTAATATACGCTATAGCCCTGTAACTGCATGGCATGTTGTATGTATGGTACGAAGAATTGCTGATGGCACAGTTAATATGATAAAGGTTAAAGAAGAAATAATTCCTACGATTTGGTATGAAAATTTAAGTCAAGCAAATGCTGTAGATGATGTTCTGAATGAAGATGTGGATAGAATTATTGAAGCAAAAAATCTCAGACAACTGTCTGATAGCGGAGCGATTGAAGCGATAATTGATGAAGTATTAGCGGCTAATCAAGTTATGGTCGAAGAGTTTAAAGCAGGCAAAGAAAAAGCGTTTAACGCGCTAGTCGGCCAATGCATGAAAGCATCAAAAGGCAAAGCTAACCCCGCGCAGGTGAATGAAATTTTAAAGAAAAAACTTTCTAGTTAATCACTATTTTGGCGTGGCTGTTTTAGTAGATTCACTTACCACAGCAGGCGCAGCTTCCGCAGCAGGAGGAGCGATTGGCGCACCTGAAGCTTGTTTTAGCGCTATAAAGCGTTCTTTGTCGGCAGCATAGTTTTTCTTTGTTGTTTCCATTGCGAGTTTACGCTCGGTCATTTGCTTGTCTATACGGGCAGATTGCGCAACAGCCTCTTTAAATTCAGACTCTAAATTTGCAGGTAAAGGTTTATTGCGTTTTTTAAAGCCTTCAGCGGTTTGGTTATTACGTGTAATGCGCGCCGTAACATTTTCTTTTTGCGCGCTCAGGCTTGTTAATGCGGCTTTGTCCATTTCCAAACTGCGTTCACGTGCTAAATCAATTTCATTTGCATTGGTGTAAGAGGCCGTTAAGATTTTATCTTTACGCGCTTGTTCCAGTTTTTGTTGGTTATCTGCATCAGAAGCTGGGTCAGCTTTTATGTTGTTTTGTTTTACTACGATGCCTCGCGTATTGATTTCGCTGTTCTTACGACCAGCTTCCTCAGCAGGTAATTTATCGCCATAATGCGTCACACCATTACTATCCACCCATTTGACGATTCCTGCATGAGCAGTATTTAAAAATACGCATGAGCTTGCGATTAAGACTAAGATTAATTGTTTCATTAAATTTAACTGGCTATGCCATAGAGTTGTTGGTATTGCTGAATCTTAAGCAAGTGCTGTGCCATATCATCTTGATTAGAAACAAAATTTAGTAAATCGGTTAAATTGGCGATGGCGCACACGGGTAAATGATGTAGTTTTTGGACTTCCTGCACGGCTGAGAGTTCACCCAAGCCTTTCTCTTGGCGATCGAGTGCAATGGCCACGCCGCAAGCTTTGGCGCCATGTTGCGCAATTAAATCGATTGATTCGCGCACGGATGTGCCTGCTGAAATAACGTCATCAATGATGAGTACGCGACCTTGCAATGGCGCGCCGACAATCACGCCACCCTCTCCGTGGTCTTTGACCTCTTTACGGTTGTACGCGTAAGGCACATTGTGACCATTTTTGGCAAGCGCGATGGCAATACTGGCCGCTAAGGTAATGCCCTTGTAAGCGGGGCCGAAAAGCATATCGAACTCAATTTGGGATTTTTTAATGCTTTCGGCGTAGAATTCGCCTAGTTTTAGTAAACTTTCGCCGTCATTGAACAGGCCAGCATTGAAGAAATACGGGCTTAGGCGACCAGCTTTGGTTTTAAATTCACCAAATTTTAGTACCTGTTTTTTGATTGAAAACGCGATAAACGCTTGCGAAAGATTTTGGCTAGACTGTGTCATCACAAAATTAACTGAAAGACGATATGCGTATTATAACTGCGAATTTAAATGGAATCCGCTCTGCAGCCAATAAAGGCTTTTTTGTTTGGCTGCAAACTACACAAGCCGATGTGATTTGTATGCAAGAACTGAAAGCGCAAGCGGCTGATATGACCGCAGAAATGCTGGCGCCTGCAGGTTATTTTGGCTATTTTCATTACGCTGAAAAAAAAGGGTATAGCGGCGTGGGCATATACTGCAAAGTCAAGCCAGATGCCGTGATTGAGGGTTTAGGCATGGCCGACATCGACAGTGAAGGTCGCTATTTAGAATGTCAATTCGGTAATTTAAGCGTCGTTTCATTGTATTTGCCCAGTGGCTCAAGTGGCGAAGAGCGGCAGAATTTTAAATTTGGTGTGTTGGCGCGCATCATGCCGCATTTGGAGCAATTGATTGTCAGCGGACGTGAGGTGGTCGTGTGCGGAGATTGGAATATTGCGCACCAAGAAATTGACCTTAAAAATTACAAAGGCAATAAAAAGAATTCAGGCTTTTTGCCCGAAGAACGCGCTTGGATAAGTGATTTATTTTCGCGCGTCGGCTGGGTGGATGTGTATCGCAAGCTGCATCCAGCAACGACTGACGAATGTTATACCTGGTGGAGCAACCGTGGCGCGGCCTACGAAAAAAACGTGGGTTGGCGGCTAGATTATCAAATTGCCACGCCAGAATTCGCAAAAAAATCAACCAAGTCAACGATTTACAAGGCTGAACGTTTTAGTGACCATGCGCCATTAATTGTTGATTATCAATAGCATGTTGATTAATATAACTTTTCTACACATAAAGAAAACAGAGTAAAGAATTTATTTTGCCTAAAAAAAGTTTAATTTCGCTATTAGTTTTGCTGCATTTGCTCAGCTTAGGTGTTGCGCATGCGGGCGAAACTGCACCAGTAAGTGCGCCAGAGGCCGCGCCTAGCATCAGTGATATTTATTCTGATGTTGATATGCGTGTGCGTCTTGCGGCTAAGGCAAACGCCGCGCCATGTGTGGCAGAAAGCTGTAATTTTAATCAAGAATTTGATGCGCGCGTGCAACAGCTAGGCGCGCAGTTATCCGCGACTGCCTATGCAGTTTACCCAACAATAAAAAAGCGCGTGAAGCAATTTACTTTTAGCGTAGTCGATAAAAAAGACGCAGGTACCGCGTCAAATGGCGCTGGCAGAGTGGTGCTATTTCGCGGCCTGCAACAGCTAGAGCTGAGCGATGAGGCGCTGAGTTTTGTGATGGCGCGTGAAATGGGTCACGTCATTGGCGATCATCATGCTACCAATACTTATACTAAACTCCTCATTTCCGCGCTTGCGACCGTTGCGTTTCCTGCTTTGGCGGTAATCGGCGCCTCGTCGGCTGCCGCGCAAGCCACCACTGCCACCACCTTGCTTACCAGCGCCGCTTCTACCGCCACTTCTGTGGTCGGTTCTGAGGTGGCATTGGCAAGAATGAAACCAACGCAGTTGGTAGAATCAGATGAAATTGCGCTTAATTTGATGAATCATCAAGGTTGGGATTTGCGTTCTGCCGCCAATATTTTGCAATTTGATGACGACCAAGATTTAACAAACCCTCAGAGTGGCTGGATGCAAGATTTGCAAATTAGTGAAGTTCAGCTACAAAGAATAGTTGCCGACGAAGAATTGGCGATATTGCCGCTGGAGAATGACTATTTAATTGCAGAAGCCGCGCCGACGGTCGAAGAAGAGCCGTCAGCAAAAATAGGCTTGACGATTGAAGAGGTTGATTCGATCGTCGATTTAAACGATGCAGATCAAAATTTGCCAATCGGTGAAATTGTAGCTGAGCCTGAAATTGAGCCAGCTGCAGAAACCAATGCTGACGTCATTGTTGAGGCAATTCATACGAAATAATCCAATAAACATTTTTTACTTACAATTAACTGTAAGGCTTTTTAATTCCCTGCGACTAATCGAAGTTATTCAGACGAAATGACGCAGTTTCGGGTGGGTTACAGTTGGCATCAATGCCAAATTCAATCATTACTCTAGAGGAGAAAAAAATGTCTATTGAAACATCATCAAAAGTTGGTAAAGGAGCGTTGTTGGCAGTTGGTGCAGCAGCGTTAATTTTAGCTGGTTGCGCAAGTACAGGCACAAGTACAGCAGGAAACAGTGCTAACGTTGCTTGTGTGGGGGTTAACTCATGTAAAGGTACAAGCGACTGTAAAACTGCTGGTAACGCTTGCAAAGGCCAAAATTCATGCAAAACTGCTAATAATGCGTGTAAAGGTCAAGGCTCTTGCAAAATGGCGGCTAACTCATGTAAAGGTCAAAATGATTGTAAAAGCCATGGTCATTCTGCTTTAACAGGTGCTGAGTGTACTGAAAAAGGTGGTCACGCAGTTTAAGTGCTTGAAAGAGCGGGCATGGCGCTTCATTACTTAAGCATACCCGTTCTGTTTTGCCCTATTTTTTTAAAAAGCAAAAAATGTCTGCAAATATTCCTTTTTTAGGTTTCGGTTTAGGCCTGCGCACCGAGCATTACAAAGCCATTTTGGAAACCAAACCAAAAGTTGACTGGTTTGAAGCGCTCTCTGAAAATTACATGATTTCTGGAGGCAAGCCGCTCGATTATTTAGATAAAATTCGTGCAGAATATCCAGTGGTGATGCATGGCGTGTCGCTATCTATCGGCTCTACAGCGGAGATCGATAAAAATTATTTGCGCGATTTAAAAAAACTCGCCGACCGCATTCAGCCGGTGTGGATTTCGGATCACTTGTGTTGGACAGGCGTACACGGTCAAAATATGCACGATTTATTGCCGCTGCCCTACACTGAAGAAACGGCGAAACACGTGGCCGAGCGCGTAAAGATAGTGCAAGATTATTTGGGCCGTCAAATTTTGTTGGAAAATGTCTCCAGTTACGCCAGTTATATCGATTCCAACATGACAGAATGGGAGTTTATTACCCAAATTTCTGAGCAGGCCGATTGCCTACTATTGCTGGATGTGAACAATATTTACGTGAGCAGTTATAACCATCAGTTTGACGCCAAAGCCTTTATTGATGGTGTTCCCAAGCAACGCATTCAGCAAATTCATTTGGCGGGTCATAGCAATCATGGCGATTATATTATCGATACTCACGATGCGCCCGTAATCGACCCAGTGTGGGATTTATACGAATACGCGATTTCACGGTTTGGCGCGGTTTCCACCATGATAGAGCGCGATGACCACATTCCAGCGTTAGAAGTATTAGTAGAAGAGTTGCAAATTGCCAGAAAGTTGGCCGAAAATGCAAAAACACCACCCCTAGCATCCATGCGGCTTGCAGAGCATATTTAAAATGAATCATTTGGCTCAATTACAAAGCGATTTTCAAGCTTATTTATTAGATGACGTAAAAGGTGCGGCCTTTAAAGCTAAAATTATTAACGATAAAAAAGTCGGTGCAAAAAAGCGCCTTGGCATTTATTACGATGTTTACCGATTGCGCATTATCGAAGCATTATCAAGTAGTTACCCTATCCTAAAAGCCCTGCTAAGCGATGATTTATTCGATAAAACTGCGCGACTTTATATTGATATTTACCCATCCACTTATCGCAATATGCGTTGGGTGGGCAATAAAATGTCAACGCACTTACAACAAACCTTGCCACAGCAACCAATTGCGGCCGAGATGGCTTTGTTTGAATGGGCGCTGGGTTTGGCGTTTGATGCGGAAGATGCACCAATTTTAACGCTACAAGATTTAGTCGCAATTCCGCCAGAAAATTGGGCAGATTTGCGCTTTAAATTTCACCCGTCGGTACAATTATTGAAATTTAAATTTAATTTATTGCGCGTTTGGCAGGCGCTAAATGCTGAAGAATCCCCGCCCGCTGCTATACAAATTAACGAGCCTTGCGTAGTGTGGCGGAAAGATCTGAATTCGCATTATCGCTCGCTCGAGCCTGCGGAGTATAATGCGATTCAGCAAATGACTGCGGGTGCAAGTTTCGGCGAACTTTGCGAGAAATTGCAAGAAAACGCAACTGAAGAAGCCGCGACCACGCAAGCTGCGCAATATTTGTCGGGCTGGTTGAATGAAGGTTTGATTTCATTAGTGATTTAAACTAAAAAAGCCTTAATTTTACCAAAACTATCGGCCTGCAAGCCAATATCCATGAGGGTTGTAGGGCCGTCAAATTTAAGCTTTTTCTTAACTTTTACAAAATGGTAAAGCCAAACTTTGTAAAATTTCACCCGTTTGGCTGTTTTGCACAAAAATCACCGCGCCCGCATCACGTTTGTTCCAAGCGGTATCTAGCGTAAAATTTTTGCTAAATTCATTTAGATTATTGATTTGGTAAGCGCCAAAAAATTCGCGCACCACATAATCATGTTTCAGCTCGCGGCCACTGTTTTCGCCCGCTTTTACCTGAGAAACCAACTTGTTTTCATACAGCGCGATAAACACATCTGCGTTTTTGGCGTCGGCTGGCTTCACCGCCTGTGCGCTGGCTTTTAGCGTAATTTTGCCATTTTCTTGCACCGCATCTAAACTTAAATTGGCGCGTGATGCTAACTTTTGATTTTTTTCAATATTTTCGTTTAAACGTGAATTATCCCAGCCTTTAAAGTCGCGCCCATTCATCACAAATTGCGGCGTATAAACAAAACCTGCGCCGCCAAATGCTGCGGTTTTGCGTTGACGATCCGAATATTCGGCTTTCGAGAATTTATCTTTCCAACCGATGTAATCCCAATAATCCACATGAAAAGCCAGCGGCGTCACATTGCCAGCTTTGATGTTGCTCATCCATTTATCTGCTGGCGGGCAGCTGCTGCAACCTTCAGATGTGTAAAGTTCGAGCAATGGAACGGTTTGCACGCCGCTTTTGGCAGAGCATTCCGCAGCTGTTGCAGCTTGTGTGGAAAGATTGATTAAGCTGAATGCGATTAAAAGTTTACTGGCAAGTTTCATGGCTATCTCCTATAGATTAGAGATTAGTCGGAAAAGTTGAGAAAGCCTTACAAAAAATAAACCTAGATTCTTCGCTGCGCTCAGAATGACGAAGGTAAAAATGACAGACTAGAGCGCTTTTTCGTTTTCTTTTAATTCATTCCACGGCGCGATTTTGATGAGCAACAACATGCCTGGAATCGCCAAAATAAAGCATAAAATAAAGAATTTAAACCAACCTAAATTTTCCACTAAAAAGCCAGTCGCCGCATTGGCAAAAGTGCGCGGCACGGCCGCCAAGCTGGTGAATAAAGCAAATTGTGTGGCGGTGTAAAGGGGGTGCGTGGTGTGCGCAATGTAGGCCACAAAAGCCGCTGTGCCTAGGCCTACGCCAAATGCCTCCACGCCAATCACTACGCCCAACCACAATAAACTGTGCCCAACCGTGGCCAGCCAAGCAAAACCTAAAATCGCCACCATTTGTACCACGCCAAAAATCCACAGCGCGCGGTTAATGCCCAGCTTAAACATCCACACGCCGCCCAACAAACCGCCAATCACACTTGGCCACAAGCCTGCATTTTTGGCGATTAAGCCAATCTCGGTTTTGCTAAACCCCATGTCCAAATAAAACGGCGTTGCCAGCGCCGTCGCCATGCTGTCGCCCAATTTATAAAAGAAAATAAACGCCAATATTAAGGTAGCAGTTTTTAAACCATTGCGCGACATAAACTCTTTAAAAGGCTCTACCACAGCGGCTCTCAGCGTTTTAGGTCTGCCCTCTTTAAGCGCGGGTTCTTGCACAAAAATCGTCATTAAAATACCAGGCAACATAAATAGTGCAGTAATCATAAATACGCTACTCCACGCCATGTGGTCGGCTAAAATCAGCGAAAGTGAACCTGGAATTAAACCCGCAATTTTGTAAGCGTTTACGTGTACCGCGTTACCTAGCCCAAGCTCTTCATCGATTAATAATTCACGGCGATAAGCATCCAACACAATATCTTGGCTGGCGCTAAAAAATGCGACAACGGTGGCGAGGTAAGCAATCGTCCAAATATCCAGCTTAGGGCTAAATGCGCCAAAAATGGGGATGGAAATGAGTAATAAAATCTGCGTAATCAACAACCAGCCACGCCTGCGGCCTAATGGCGGAATGTAGCGATCGAAAAATGGTGCCCACAAAAACTTCCACGTAAAAGGCAAGTTGATAAGCGCGAATAAGCCAATGGCTTTTAAATTGACGCCCTCAGAGCGTAACCATGCGGGTAGCAGGCTAATTAAAATATAAAGCGGCAAGCCAGAACTAAAGCCAGTGAAAATACAAATGAGCATTTTTTTGCTCATCAGTGATTGCCAAATTGACGTATTTTTATCCACTAGCTAGATTTCAAGCGATACATGGCTAAATTGCCCAATAAATTTGGCATAAAGCTGATCTCAGCACCATCGGTAATCACTTTGCGCTCAATGACGGAAATTTTGTGATTTTTACAAAATTGGTCAAAATCATTAATGGTACAAAGGTGCACATTGGGCGTATCAAACCATTGATATGGCAAAGTTTTGGAGACGGGCATGGTGCCTGTTGTAATTTGAATGCGGTTGCGCCAATAGCCAAAATTAGGGAATGTGACGATAATTTCGCGCCCTACGCGCAGCATTTCTTGCACAATTTCTTCGGTATTATGCATGGCTTGCAAGGTTTGCGAGAGTACAACGGTGTCGAAAGATTGGTCTTCAAAGCCAGATAAACCGTCTTCTAAGTCCATTTGGATGACGTTGGTACCATTTTGCAAACATGCCAACCAATTGGCATCATCTTTTTCCACGCCGTAGCCTTTTACTTCTAAACTGGCGCGTAAATAAGTCAGCAATTCGCCATCGCCACAGCCTAAATCGAGCACCTTACCGCCAAAGTTTACCCAGCCTGCAATAATGGCAAAGTCTTGGCGGAATGTGGGTTTATTTTGTTGCATGTTCAATCTCAATCTTGCTTAAATAGCTGCGCAAAATGTTGTGATAATGCGCATCAGGCATCAAAAATGCATCGTGGCCATGTAGTGCGGTGACCTCGGCGTAACTCACCGTCAGTTCGTTATCTAGCAAGGCTTTTACAATTTCGCGCGAGCGGGCGGGCGAAAAGCGCCAATCGCTGGTGAAAGAAACCACCAAAAATTCGGCTTTTACATTCTTTAGTGCGCTGCTTAAATCGCCGTCATATTCCAATGCTGGGTCGTAATAATCCAGCGCGCGCGTCATGCGCAAATAGGTGTTGGCATCGAACTCGCCTGCGAATTTATCGCCTTGGTAGCGCAGGTACGATTCCATTTCAAATTCCACATCAAAGCTATATTTAATTTTATCTTTCAACTTGCGGCCGAATTTTTCGCCCATCGCATCATCGCTTAAATACGTGATGTGCCCCAACATACGTGCGATGCGCAAACCTCTACGTGGCACTGTTTTGTGTGCGTAATAATCGCCATCATAAAACTCGGGGTCGGTCATAATCGCTTGGCGCGCAACTTCGTTAAACGCCATATTCTGCGCGGTTAAATTGGGTGCGGCGGCGATGATTAACGCGTGCTTAACGCGCTTTGGGTAAGCAATCGTCCATTGCAGCGCTTGCATGCCGCCCAAGCTGCCGCCGATAACTGCGGCAAGCGTTTTAATACCTAAAAAATCTAGCAAACGTGCTTGTGAATTGACCCAATCTTCTACCGTCACCAGCGGAAAGCTTGCGCCGTATGGCTTGCTTTTCTCAGACTTAAGGCTGGTTTTGGGTTTAAGGCTGCTTGGGCCGCTACTGCCGTGGCAACCGCCTAAATTATTTAGGCCAATCACAAAAAATTTATTGGTATCCAGTGGTTTATTTGGACCAATTAAGTTATCCCACCAGCCTGTATTTTTGTCGGTTTCATTGTATTTCCCCGCCACATGATGGTTGCCCGAAAGCGCATGGCAAATAATCACCGCGTTGTTTTTAGCGGCATTGAGCGTGCCGTAAGTCTCGTAAACCAAATCAAATTGCGGCAATACTTCGCCGCTTTTTAAAGTAAGCGGCTCGCTAAAATGTGCGGTTTGCGCCTTTACTATCCCGATAGAATTATTTTCTGACATTCTGTGATTATACTATGCTCGACTGCGAGCTAGATAGCATGCTCATCTATAACAACCTTGCGTCACACGTTGAATGCCCGCCAAATCTTGCACGTGGCTAATTTCGCTAAAACCTGCTTGTGTTAATAAATCTGCAACACGCTCGGCTTGATTATAACCATGCTCCAGCAACAGCCGTCCATGCGGGTTCAGGTGTTGCGGTGCAATTTGAATAATGTGGCGAATATCGTCTAAACCATCATGACCTGCAACCAGCGCGGATATTGGCTCCCAGGGTAGGTCGCCTTGGGTTAAATGTGCGTCATTTTGTTCGATATAAGGCGGATTGCTGACAATAACATCAAATTTTTGGTTTTTTAGTGCGCTAAACCAATCACTAAAAATAAAGTTTACATTTTTGATATTTAAGTTTTGCGCGTTCTCAATTGCCACGTCCAGCGCAGCTTGACTCGCATCAACCGCCGTTACAAGCGCATTTGGCCGATGTTTGGCAATCGCCAGCCCAATCGCGCCAGTGCCAGTGCCGAGGTCTAAAATCTTCAATGTGTCATTCCGACGAAAGTCGGAATCCAGTGTCGTAAAGTCGCTAGATTCCGACTTTCGTCGGAATGACGGTTCGGAGGGAATCTTAGTCAAAGCCGCTTCCACCAAGGTTTCCGTATCAGGTCGCGGAATTAAAGTAGCGGGTGTAACTTTGAGATTTAAGCCGTAAAATTCGCGAATACCTAAAATGTAAGCAATTGGCTCACCATCTAAGCGCCTTTTAATCGCTGCCCTGAGAGCCTCATAGATATTGGCTTCCAGAGCATCGTTTTCATGTGCAACAAGCCATGCACGATTTATATTTAACACGTGTTGTAGCAAAAGTTGCGCTTCAATCTTCGCACTTTCAACATCAATACCTTGTGCTTTTAGTTGCGTGATGGCGATTAAAAGTGCAGTTTTAATGGATTGAAGATTGGTCATTTAATTGCTAGGTGGGGCAGTTTTTTCTGCAACTGTCAGCTTGATTACTTTACAGAAACAAACCAGCCAATAATGGTTAGTATTGCTGAAATTACAGCAATTATTAAACTCAGTTCTACGCCATACTTTTTAATGAAGCTTTCCTCATCGCTAAACCTAATAATTGATGATGGAAGTAGCTTCGTTCTTCCAATATATATAATTGCGAGAGTAATTGTAATTGCTAACCAAGCCGCCCCGAAGAGCTTGTTAATTTTTATATCTTTTGGGAGTAATGCCAAAATGATATTTGGAACCCATGCCAGAAAAATAAGGTACCATCCTAATGGCGCGGAAACGAGCCAGTTGTACCATAGTTTGTGGTTTTGCAGAAATGACAAAATCACTTCGATTGCTCCTGCGCACCAAGCCTCATTATCTCCAGAAACTCTTACTAATGCATGAGAGTTAAGGATGTAGCTAGACCTGATAGAGATACGCCTCGAGCTAGAGTATTCGGATAGAGTTAGCGAGAAATTAGAAACCTTACCTTTTAGTTCTGAGTATTGTCTGAGGTCTTCTATGTTGTCAAAAACTAGCTCTTCTGAGGTTAGGTTAACACTTAAACGACTGTAATAGCGGTCACTTTCAGTATCTTCAAATAGTTTTAAGAGCCTGTTCCAAAGAACCTCTAACTCGGCAACATTAACTGAAAAAGCTGGAAGCTTACTTTCACGCTCAACATTTCTTTTCATACAGCCTCCTAATTATAAATTTGTGGCTAATTTTAATTATCCTCACCCAAACTAGCCAATAAATCAGCCTGATGTTCCGCAGAAAGCGCGCCTATCAACTCATCCATATCGCCTTCGGTAATCGCGTCGATTTTATATAACGTCAAATTAATGCGGTGGTCGGTAATGCGGCCTTGCGGGTAATTGTAGGTGCGGATGCGCTCGCTACGGTCGCCTGAACCAATGAGCGACTTACGTTCGGAGGCGATTTTGCTTTGTTGCTCGTCCACTTGTTTGGATTTAATTCTAGCTGCAAGCACGGCCATGGCCTGCGCTTTGTTGGCGTGTTGGCTGCGCCCTTCTTGGCATTCGACGACGATGCCCGTTGGTGCGTGGGTAATGCGTACGGCAGAATCTGTTTTATTGATATGCTGACCGCCCGCGCCTGATGCTCTGTATGTATCAATGCGAATATCGGCGGGGTTAATTACAATGTCGTTAATCTCATCCGCTTCTGCCAGCACCGCGACTGTACATGCAGATGTGTGAATGCGGCCTTGCGTTTCGGTATCGGGCACGCGCTGCACACGATGCCCGCCCGATTCGAATTTTAATTTTGAATATGCGCCATAGCCTTCAATTTTGGCGATAATTTCTTTGTAGCCGCCTACCTCTGACTCATTTGCGGACATCACTTCGACTTTCCATTTTTGGCGTTCCGCATAGCGTGAATACATGCGGAACAAATCGCCGCAAAATAAGCCAGATTCGTCGCCGCCAGTACCAGCGCGGATTTCCAAGAAGATGTTTTTATCGTCGTTCGGGTCTTTAGGCAGCAAAAGTTTTTGTAATTCGGCTTCGACCGTTTCCAATTTGACTTTACCGCTTGCAATTTCTTCTTGTGCAAACTCTTTCATGTCGGGGTCGCTCAACATATTTTGCGCCTCGGCGATGTCGTTTTCGGCTTGCTCAAATACGTGATATTGCTCGACAATCGGCGTGATTTCCGCGTGCTCCTGCGTGAGTTTGCGATAATTATCCATGTTGTTGGTCACGCCCTCGCTGCTCATCAGGCGGTTCAATTCTTCTAGGCGCTCGCTAAGGTTTGCAAGCTTGGTAATCATTGACGGTTTCATTTTTTAATTCTTGATTTGGTAAAGCTGCTTGAGGATGTTTTCCAACTTTGCGTGTTCGTCGCCGTGAGCAAGGTTGAGCGCGTGACTTGGCGCGTGCAAAAATTTGTTGGTGAGGGCGTTGCTTAAAGCTTCTAGCGCTTTGTCGGGCGATTCACCTTTTTGAATCAGCTTAAGCGCTTTTTCCAGCTCGGTTTGGCGCGTGCTTTCTGCTTGGTCGCGCAGCGCTTTAATGGTGGGCACAGCATCACGTTTTGCCAGCCATTGCATAAAGGTTTCAACGCGAGAGTTTACAATCATCTCGGCATCCAGCGCGGCCGCTTGGCGATTTTCCATGCCATCGTTCACCACTTGCGCGAGGTCGTCTACGGTATATAAAAATACGTCGTCAAGCTGCGCTACTTCCGGCTCTACATCTCGTGGTACGGCTAAATCAACCATAAAAATTGGGCGGTGGCGACGTGCTTTTACCGCGCGCTCTACCATGCCAAGCCCAACAATCGGCAACTGGCTGGCGGTGCTGGTGATGACAATATCGAACTCACTTAATTTTGAAGGTAAATCATGCAGCAAAATAGCCTGACCACCAATTTTTTCTGCTAAATCCGTACCGCGCTCCAGCGTGCGATTGGCGATAGTCATGCTTTTTGGACGTTGCGCTGCAAAATGGTTAGCGCACAGTTCTATCATTTCACCTGCGCCTATAAACAACACTTTTTGCTCACTAATGTTGCCAAAAATACGTTGCGCTAATTTCACCGCGGCCGCGGCCATCGAAATGCTGCTGCCACCAATATCGGTGTTGGTGCGCACTTCTTTGGCCACTTCAAACGTGCGCTGAAATAATTTATGTAAAAGCGTACCCAGCGTGCCCGCATCTTGCGCAATTTTTATCGATTGCTTAAATTGCCCCAAAATTTGCGGCTCGCCCAGCACCATGCTATCAAGTCCAGAAGCTACGCGGAAGGCGTGTTTTACCGAATTTTCACCGCTTAAAGTGTAGGTGTAAGGTTGAACATTATTAATATCCAGCCGATGATATTTTGCCAGCCATTGCACAATTGGCTCTGCATTGGCCGATTGCACATAAATTTCGGTACGATTGCACGTAGATAAAATCGCCGCTTCTACCGCATTTTTTGCGGTTAAATCGTTGAGTGCATGGCGCAAATTGGCATCAGAAAACGCTACGTTTTCGCGAATGGCAATGGGTGCGGTGGTGTGATTCACACCAATCGTATAAAGCTGCATAATGCTATTTTACCAACTCTTTGAAGCGATTAGAAAAAAAACGTGACTTACTTTAAAAAACGTACCTTGGATGCGTGGAAAGAATAAAAAAGTACGTTAAAATAACGTATTCACTAACATTGTAGCTGACGAATTCAAATTGAGGATTAACGCAAATGAGTAAAACTTATAGAATTGCCCCTAGTATTTTATCGGCCAACTTTGCCAAGCTTGGCCAAGAGATTGATGATGTCATTACATCGGGTACAGATTTTGTGCACTTTGACGTAATGGATAACCATTACGTGCCGAACCTAACCATTGGTCCGCTGGTGTGCGAGGCGATTAGAGAAACTGCCAAGCGTGTGGGCGGCGTTATTGATGTACATTTGATGGTAAAGCCAGTGGATAGAATCATTCCAGACTTTGCCAAAGCGGGTGCGAACATCATTACCTTTCACCCAGAAGCTTCTGAACATATCGACCGTACTTTGGCGATGGTGCGGGATTTGGGTTGTAAATCTGGCTTAGTATTTAACCCACATACGCCATTACATTACTTAGATCATGTGATGGATAAAGTAGATATGGTGTTGCTGATGAGTGTGAACCCAGGGTTTGGTGGTCAAAAATTCATTCCAGAAACCTTAAATAAGCTACGTTTGGCCCGCGCAAAAATTGATACCTACACCAAACAAACTGGCCGCGAAATTTATTTAGAAGTAGATGGCGGCGTGAACGCGCAAAACATCGCTGAAATCGCCAAAGCAGGTGCGGATACCTTTGTGGCAGGCAATGCAATATTTAGCCAAGGTAAAGACACAGATAAAAATCGTTACAATACCATCGTATCTGAGTTGCGCGCTTCACTTGCTAGCGTATAAAAAATAAATTATCGTCACAATACGGCGTTGTAGCGCAACAATTAAACACTTACATAATAATGCATATGCGCGTGCTTAATTGTTGTTAACACCTTGTCTTGTTTAGATAGTTTAATTTTTATGGTGTAAAAATTGGCGCAAATTGACGACTTAAAATTTAAGGTAAGCGCTGTCATGATTGATCTTGACGGAACGCTACTGCACACCGCGCCAGAAATCGCAGTAGCGGCAAATTTGATGTTGGCCGATTTAGGTAGGGCTACGTTGCCGCACAGTCAAGTAGAGAGTTACATCGGCGAAGGCGCAATTGTCTTGATTAAGCGCTGTTTAACAGGGCAAAAAAATGTTGAGCCAGATGCAGAGTTTTTTGCGCAAGCCGAACCTTTATTTTTTGCGCATTATGCAAAAAATGCAGCAGAAAGTAAGCCTTATGATGGCGTAATAGATGGCCTGCAAGCCTTATGGAATAAGGGCTACAGGCTTGCTTGCGTAACTAATAAACCAGAAGAGTTCACCTTGCCATTGTTGCAAAAAAGTGGCTTGGCGGATTTTTTTGAGTTGGTGGTTTCTGGCGATACTTTACATAAAAAGAAGCCAGACCCTATACAATTGCATCATATTTGTGCAAAATTCGATGTGCCTGAGTACGAGGCGATGTTGGTGGGCGATTCTGCGACCGATATTGCGGCGGCACAAGCGGCGGGTTGCTTTATTGTGACCGTGCCGTATGGCTATAATCAAGGCCGTCCGATTGATGTAAGCCAAGTAGATGCAACGATTAATGATTTAACCGAGTTAGAAGCACTTTTAATATAAGTGACTTAATTTTAAGTAAACAAAATGATTTTTTTAAATAATAATTTTCACAGTTGGCGTGGTTTTCCGCTTGGTTCTTGGCAAAGCTAAGAACGCACTTGCCTGGCAAATATGCACAATAAAACCAGGCCAAACTGGCGGCAAAATAGCCGTGCTTAAGAAGAAAATTATTAGGAATCAACATGTTTACGACCATTAACAAAATTGAATTTAATGCGCTTGCAAAGCAAGGCTACAACCGCATTCCGCTGGTGTTAGAGACGTTTGCAGATCTCGATACGCCACTTTCACTTTACCTCAAACTTGCGAATCTTCCTTTTTCTTACTTGCTAGAAAGTGTGCAAGGCGGCGAGCGTTTTGGGCGCTATTCCATTATCGGCTTGCCCGCAAAAACGCGCATTGTGGCGAACGGTTTTACCGTGCAAGTGCTTGAAAATAATGAAATTATTGAAACGCACGAAAATACCAATGCGCTGGATTTTGTAAAACAATTTCAAGTGCGTTTCAAAACGCCACCTTACGAAGGTTTACCTCGTTTTACTGGTGGTTTGGCGGGCTATTTTGGCTACGAAACCATTCGTTATATTGAAAATCGTTTAGCTAATACACAAAAACCTGATGCAATAAATACGCCCGATGTGTTGCTAATGGTTTCAGAAGAAATTGCCGTGGTGGATAACCTAAGTGGCAAGCTTTATTTCATTGTGTATGCGAATCCAAGTGCAGCGAATGCGTATGAAAATGCGCTTAAACGCTTGAGTGATTTAGTCGCACAATTACGCAAAACGGTGACAATTCCAACTTCAGTGCCTACCGCTAAAACTCAAGCCAGCTCTGAGTTTGGCGAAGATAATTTCAAAGCAGCGGTTAAAAAATCACAGCAATACATTTTGGAAGGCGACATCATGCAAGTAGTACTTTCGCAGCGCATGTCGCAACCTTTTTCTGCGCCACCACTGTCACTTTATCGTGCACTTCGCAGTTTAAATCCATCACCGTATATGTTTTATTACGATATGGGCGATCACCACGTGGTGGGCGCTTCGCCAGAGATTTTGGTGCGGCTAGATGATGGCGTGGTGACTTCGCGGCCGATAGCAGGCACGCGCCCACGCGGTAAAACGCGTGAGCAAGATTTAGCACTGGCTGACGAACTTTTGGCCGATCCGAAAGAGCGCGCCGAACATGTGCAACTGATGGATTTAGGCCGCAACGATGTTGGTCGTGTGGCGCAAGTGGGTACGGTAAAGGTCACGGATAATATGATGATAGAGCGTTATTCGCACGTGATGCATATTGTTAGCAACGTCGAAGGCAAGCTCAAGCCAGGGCTGGATGCGATTGATGTGCTCAAGGCAACCTTCCCCGCAGGCACCGTTTCGGGTGCGCCAAAAGTACGCGCGATGGAGATAATTGACGAGCTAGAACCCAGCAAACGCGGCATTTACGCAGGTGCGGTGGGCTATTTGGGGTTTAATGGCGATATGGACGTAGCCATCGCCATAAGAACAGGCGTCATTAAAGATAATATGCTCTACGTGCAAGCGGGGGCGGGCATCGTGGCCGACTCTATTCCGCAATCTGAATGGGATGAAACACAAAATAAAGCCAAAGCCGTGTTGCGTGCAGCCGAGCTTGTTCAGCTCGGGCTTGATAGTAGTAAAGGAGCAGAATAATGTTACTGATGATTGATAATTACGACTCTTTTACCTACAACTTGGTACAATATTTGGGCGAGCTAGGGCAAGACGTACAAGTTTACAGAAACGACGAAATAAGCTTAAAAAAAGTCGCGGAATTGAAGCCAACCTATATCGTAATTTCACCTGGCCCCTGCACGCCGAACGAGGCGGGTATCAGCGTGTCGTTGATTCATGAATTTGCAGGTAAAATTCCGTTGCTTGGCGTATGTTTAGGTCACCAAAGTATAGGCCAAGCATTTGGCGGCAAAATTATCAAGGCCAAAACCTTGATGCACGGCAAAACATCGCTCATTCATCACAAAAATATTGGTGTGTTTAGCAACTTGCCTAACCCTTACACTGCGACGCGTTACCATTCGTTGGTGATTGAGCGCGAGACGATTCCTGATTGTCTGGAAATTACCGCGTGGACGGATGACGGCGAGATTATGGGCGTAAAACACAAAACCTTGGCGGTAGAAGGTGTGCAGTTTCATCCGGAATCCATCCTTACCGAGCATGGCCATGATTTACTTAATAACTTTTTGAAGGCCTATTAAGTGGTTTTTAAAGAAGCTTTAGAGCAGGTATTGGCGCGACAGGATTTAAGTCATACCGATATGCTCGCGCTCATGCAGCAGATGATGGGTGGTGAACTCATGCCTGCGCAAATCGCTGGTTTAGTGATAGCTTTGCGGCAAAAAGGTGAGAGTGTGGATGAAATCACCGCCGCAGCGGAAGTAATGCGCCGGCTTTCTACCAAGGTTGAAATTGCTGATAAAACGCATTTAATTGACACCTGCGGCACTGGCGGAGATGGCATTCAAACCTTTAATGTTTCTACTTGCGCTGCGTTTGTCGCAGCCGCCGCAGGCGCAAAAGTCGCTAAGCATGGCGGACGCTCGGTTTCTAGCACTTGCGGAAGCGCGGATGTCTTGGAAGCGCTGGGTGTGAACGTGAATTTAACACCAGAACAAGTCGCCAAATGCGTCAATGAAATAGGCATTGGTTTTATGTTTGCGCCTAATCATCACAGTGCCATGAAGCACGCTGCGCCAGTGCGTCGTGAGCTGGGCGTGCGCACCATTTTTAATCTGCTCGGCCCACTTACCAACCCTGCCAATGCTAAGCGACAGGTCATGGGCGTATTCAGTAAAGATTTAACCTTGAAGCTGGCAAAAGTGCTGCAAAATCTGGGCGCTGAGCACGTGTTGGTGGTACATGGCGCGGATGGCTTAGATGAAATCTCGTTTACTGGCGATACTTATGCAGCGGAATTGAAAAACGGAAAAATCAGCGAATATACGCTCAACCCTGCGCAGTTTGGTTTGAAATTACATGCTTTAAAAAGCATACGTGTCGAAAATGCCGCAGAATCGAAAGCGATGATTTTAGACGTGCTGGATGGCAAAGCGGGCGCTGGTACACAGAGTGCCGCGCGCGATATTGTGCTGTTAAACGCAGGTGCCGCCATTTACATAGCAGGCCTGCAAGCCAATATCCATGAGGGTATTGAGCATGCGGCAAAAGTAATTGATAACGGCGCGGCTAAAGAAAAACTGGATGCATTGGTGCGGCTTTCAAATGACTGATAGAACCCCAGAAGAAACTAAGTTATTTGCAGATAAGCAATTAGACGCGTTTTTTGAAAGCGTGACGCCCGAATTGAAAAATCACGTCATCTCGCTACCAAAACGTATTACGCAAATCAGTGCGCGACCAGTGATACGGCTAAAAGAAGTGTTAAATACGGCTGACCAGATTTTTGACCATGCAGGTAAATTCGCTGCCTGCGCACGCGGTTGCGGGCATTGCTGCCATGTTTCGGTACCCATTACGCAATTTGAAGCGCGCTACATGGGCGAAAATTTGGGCATCACGCCAGTCGAGCTGAAACAAAGTGTTAAGCATGAGCTGACCGAATACGGAAGCCACACGCCGTGCCCATTTTTGAAAAGTGGTGAATGTTCAATTTATGAGTTTAGGCCGCTCACGTGTCGCATGCATATGAATTTTGACGTGGATAATTATTGGTGCCTGCACGAAAATTGGAACAAGCCTGAGGCCGAGATTCCACGCCCGACTATACAACCGCTGATTGATGCATATCACATGACAATTAGTAACGTGGCGCCGATTATGGCGGATATTCGCGACTTTTTCCCACAAGGTTCTGCGACCAATGTTTAAGCACTTAATTATGTTTTTTGCCTTGTTGGGAGTGGCTTGCGAGCGTGCGCCAACAACTGCACTGGTCGCCGAATCTGAGCAAACTCAAGTCGTTACACAAAGCGATAATGTAGCCATAGTACAAGCGTTTAAGGGCAAAAACAGTAGTGTTTTTGTGCAGGGTGGCGGCGTGGTAAAAAAGCTTTTGGCCGATGACAACAGGGGCTCGCGACATCAAAAGTTTTTAGTGACGATTTCAGATGAGCAGACCTTACTTTTTGCGCACAATATCGACTTGGCACCTAGGATCGATGCGCTTGCGGTGGGCGATGCCGTCACTTTTCGCGGCGAATACGTTTACAATCCCAAAGGCGGCGTGATGCACTGGACGCACAAAGACCCTGACGGAAATAAACAAGGCGGCTGGATTAAACATAATGGAAAGCTGTACGAGTAATGAGTGATATTTTAAATAAAATTTTAACAACAAAATGCAGAGAGATTGCAGATGCCCTGCAAGCCTCGCCGCTATTGGCTGTCAGAGCATCTGCTGAAAGCATGCCAAAACCGCGTGATTTTGTTGGAGCGATTCGCAAAAAAATTGCAGCAGGTAATGCTGCGGTGATTGCAGAAATTAAAAAAGCCAGCCCTTCAAAAGGCGTCATTCGTGCCGATTTTAACCCTGCAAAAATTGCTAAAAGCTATGAAAAAGGCGGCGCGGCGTGTTTGTCTGTTTTAACCGATGTTGAATATTTTCAAGGTTCCGCTGATTATCTTAAACAAGCCCGCGCAGCTTGCAGCCTGCCCGTATTGCGCAAAGACTTTATGATAGATTCATATCAGGTCTACGAAGCGCGCGCCATGGAGGCAGATTGCATTTTGCTGATTGCCGCCGCGTTAAGCTTGCCTAAAATGCAAGCGCTAGAAAGTGTGGCGCACAGCTTAGGCATGGCGGTGTTGGTAGAAGTGCATAATGGTGAAGAGTTGGATTTGGCGTTGCAACTTAAAACGCCGTTGTTGGGTATAAATAATCGCAACTTGCGCACGTTTGATGTCACCCTGCAAACCACTTTAGATTTACTGCCGCGTATTGCAAAAGATAAAATTATTGTCACCGAGAGTGGTATTTTTACGGCTGAAGATGTTGCGCTTATGCGCAAAAATAATGTGCATACCTTCTTGGTTGGCGAGGCATTTATGCGCCAGCCAGAGCCAGGCTTGGAACTGAAAAAAGTATTTTCTTAAGGAAAAAACGATGACTAACCAATTTCTTGCAATCCGCCCACGCCGCATGCGTAAAGATGAGTTCTCTCGCCGCTTAATGCGCGAAAACGTGCTGACGACGAATGACCTTATTTACCCCGTGTTTGTGCTCGAAGGCGAAAATAAAACTGAGGACGTCAAATCCATGCCTGGCGTACAGCGTCAAAGCATTGACGTGCTGCTTAAGACTGCGGGCGAATGCTTTAAGTTGGGCATTCCTGCGTTGGCGATTTTCCCCGTGGTAGAGCAGCAACACAAAAGCCTCGATGCAGCGGAAGCGTTTAATGATAAAGGTTTAGTCCCGCGTACCGTGAAAGCCCTTAAAAAAGCTTACCCAGAGCTTGGCATTATTACCGATGTCGCGCTTGACCCTTATACTACGTATGGCCAAGACGGATTGATTGATGACACAGGTTACGTGATGAACGATGAGACTGTGGCTGTGTTAGTTAAACAAGCGTTATGTCATGCCAAAGCTGGCGCAGATGTGGTTGCACCTAGCGATATGATGGATGGCCGCATCGGCGCAATACGTGATGCCTTAGAAGAAGCTGGCTACATCCATACCAAAATTTTGGCATACTCAGCCAAATACGCCTCAGCATTTTACGGGCCATTCCGCGATGCAGTAGGTTCTTCTGCTAATTTAGGTAAAGGCAATAAATACAACTACCAGATGGACCCCGCTAACAGCGACGAGGCGATTAAAGAAGTGGCGCTGGATATCGAAGAAGGCGCGGACATGGTGATGGTGAAGCCCGGCTTGCCTTATTTAGATATTGTGCGTCGCGTGAAAGAGGAGTTCGGTGTACCGACCTATGCCTACCAAGTGAGTGGCGAATACGCCATGCTGAAAGCTGCTGCGCAGAATGGCTGGTTGGATGAAAAAGCTTGTGTGTTAGAGAGTTTGTTGGCGTTTAAACGCGCAGGTGCAGATGGGGTGTTGACGTATTTTGCGATGGATGTAGCGAGATGGTTGAAGAGTTGATTTTTTAATGGTTACGCATAGAACAATCGGAGCAAGTATGTCACGTAATATTTTGTTATTAACTTTTCTCGCAATAATAATGATGATAGTTGGCTGTGAATCAAAATCTAATATTGGTAAACCTCGTGAGTTCTTTAGTAAAAACAAGATTGGCGATTCTGCTGATTACGCCGTAATTAAATGGGGTAACCCTGATGACCATGTTATTACAGTTCATGGGTTTATGGATGATCTCAAAAGCTGTTTGCTGATTACTGAAGCATTAAACAAAGACGCTTGCAATGAAACTGGTGGTAACAACTGCTTAAATCCATTTTCATGCCAACCCTTAAATCATTAATTACTATCCTGAGTAATGCATGACATGTAACTCTTTCTTTTCGCCTTTAGGCGAGCTTCTTTCTTTTGCTTAGCCAAAAGAAAGAAACCAAAGAAAAGCACGCCCCGCTGCCAATTATTTCCTTCGGTCTTAGCGCCGCATCTGGGCGGCTGCGGAACTCGTGCTTTCAGCACTCAGACAGTCCTCGCCGTTTAACCCAGCTTATGCTCAAGCCTCAGGCGCGGCAAGGGGGTTGAAAGTCAAAAGCCGCTATTTGCCACCTTTGGTAGTTTAATAAAAAAATCTCCCGAATTCCGTCATTCTGAGTGAAACGAAGAATCCAGAGGTTTTTGGGTTTAGGTTTTGCGTTTTGCTTTGGCAAAGACTTTTTGTTTGGACTGGATTCTTCGCTACGCTCAGAATGACAAATAAGCGATGCTCTGGAAGTCGCATGGATATTGGTCTGCAGGGCATATATTTTAATGTGTTTTATTCACTCAATTTAAATATTTAACCCCGCACGCCGCCATTGACCGTTTAACTAGCTAATGCCACACTTGTCGTATGAGTGATGTTTTTGCAGATGAAGATTTAATGCGCAAGTTTTGCGCGGGTGAGGCGCATGCTTTTCAGCTTTTGTATGCGCGGCATGAAAAGCCGCTTTATCGCTATGTGCGGCGCCTGTTGGGCAGTGCAGAGGCGTTGCAGGCAGAGGATGTGTTTCAGGATACATGGATGAAATTGGTCGATGCGCGCGATAGCTGGCAAGCGCGGGACAATGCCAGTTTTAAAACTTGGCTCTACACCTTGGCGCATCATCGTGCGATTGATATTTTGCGCAAAAGCGGACGTGAAATCTCTGTAGATGAAAACTGGGAGAATGATGAAGCCGAAACACCTTGGGCTTTGTGGCCTGCATCTCACGCAGAACAGCCCGAGCAGCAGGCTTTTTGGCGCAGAGCAGGTCAGCAATTGTTGCATTGTTTGGATGGCTTACCCGCATTACAGCGCGCGGCTTTTTTGTTGCATCACGATGATGGTTTGAGTTTAGAGGAGATTACCCAAGTGATTAATGCGGAATTTGAAACGGTGAAAAGCCGTTTGCGTTACGCGTTAACTAAGTTGCGCGCATGTATGGGTGCGCATTTTCAACCTACGTTAGAAGCGGATAATACACCTTGAGTTTGCGTGACGATAATTTACTTAAAGACAAGCATTTGCAGCAAGCCTTAAAGCACGCGCCAGATAATGATTTGGCGCCGAGCGAACTTGTGCGCAAAAAAGTGCTGGGTTATGCAAACAAAGTAAATAATGCAAATAAGCCAAGCCAGTACCAGTTCTTGGCATCACCATTCTCGCTAAGTGCTAAAGCACTAAGTCGAATGCGAAATCCGCATTGGTATTGGCTTGCGGGCCTACTCCCAAATATAAAAAATTGGCAATGGGCGGGCATGGGTAGCGTGGCGGTGGCGCTGCTGGCAGCACTTATGTTGCGCGAGCAATTGCCAGAGGAGCCGATTTGGCGTGAATCTAGGGTAAGAGAAGTGGCGCAAAATACAGCGCCAGAAAAAGCGCTTAAAGAAGAACGCGCGGATATGGCGGCGGCTCCCGCAACTATTCAAGAAGAAGCACCAGCGCACACAGCAGGCGTGGAGCGAAAAGCAAAAGCAGAAGAGCCAGCGGCGACTGGAATGGCGGATAAAACGGTGCTTGCGGCGGCACCCGAAGTTGTGGCGCCACCCGCGCCAGTACAAGCGCCAGCAGAACAAACGTTGGCTAAACAAGATAATGGTGTTGTTGCAGAAAATACAGCAAAAATAGAAACTACGCCTGCAGCTTCTGCGCCAGCCAGCGATGCCGTTGCTTCTGCGGAGCAAAAAAGTGAAGCTGAAGAACCTGCTACGGCGGCCAAAAAGTCAGTGATGCTAGTGGATGCAGGCGCATTGGGCGTTGCAAAAGCGAATCAAGATATTCATGCTGGCGTGTTGCGTATTCTTGTGGCAGATTGGGCGGCAGATAAGCCACTTGTAGATGAAACGACGGGTTACCGCGTGGAACTGGCGGCTGATTTGGCGCCAGAAGAATTGGCTGCTTATAACCAAACCATGCGTGATTGGTTTAAAACGCAGCATTAAATTTTATTATAAAATAGATACTCTGGCGACCGCAAGGGTTGTCCCCGCAGAATATACCAGCTAAAGCTGGTTATTCATGCGTGAAAGCCGCATGGATATTGGCTTGCAGAGCCTATTTTTTAAGCGTTTAATAGCACTTGTAAGTCGTTAATATCTGCGCGCTCGGCATTGCTGCCATCACTGGTTTTTTTTGTGGATATACGTAAATCATCAAACTCAAATACGCTTAATTTTTGTAGACCGAGCTCAGTTTCTAAGGTAAACACGGGCACGGTTTTGCGTACTTTTTCTTTTTTATCTTTGCTAGGTTTATCCGAGACGCGATAGGATTTTTCGCTGCTTTCAAACGGAATTTGTTGGTTGAGCAAAAACATTTCCACGTCTTTTGCGCTATCTGCAAATAGGTGAATATTGGTTTGTGAGAATTTGCCTGCGCTGCCATCCAACACACTACCCGTGAGATGCGGGTTAAAGCGCTCGAATAGTTGCATGGTGATGAGCGCGGCTTTACGCAATTTGGCAAGCTCTAAGGGTTGCTCATCGGCGTTATAGATTTCGTGATAGAGCCGGATTTCTTCTTCAATTTCGGCATTAGTAGGTAATACACTGTTTTCAGAAACACCTAGTTGCTTACCCGCTTTTTTTTTGGCATAGGCAAAATCGTTAATGCCATCTTCCGCCATCATGCGCGCGGCTTGTTGGGCGATGAGTTGGCGCATATGGTCGGTGTTTTCGCGTGCCATGATGGCTAAAAAGTAAGTTTAAAAACCTGATGGATTCATCATGCGAGCAGCCGAATCGCCACTGTCAGCATCGTTATTGCTAGGCGCTGGGCCAAGTTGTCGCGGCGGCGGTTCAATCGAGCGATTAGTAGACGTATCATTTTGTGGCTCGCGCGCTGGCTGCAGCGGATTATCTATCATACTGTCAGGAAACGCTGCAGAGGGGAAATCGGCCGCAGTTGGTTCTTCCAATGGTGGGATGAAAGTTTCTACCTCCGGCGGCGGGGTTTCATTATAAAAATATTCATAAATGCCTTCTTCGTCTTCGCTAATAAGAATGCCTAGCAGCGGATCAATTTTGAGCTGCATGACGCCATCTGGCACGCTGGGAGGCACATCTGGCACGCCACGTAGCGCAGTTGCCATGTAACGAATCCAAATCGGCAATGCTGCTGTGCCGCCTGTTTCAAGTTTACCTAGCGTGCGAGGTTGGTCAAAGCCAATCCACGCCACCGCCACTTGTTTGGGGTTGTAGCCAGCAAACCAAGCATCGACGAGGTTATTGGTGGTGCCAGTTTTGCCTGCTAAATCTTGACGACCAAGCGCCTTGGCCTTGGTGGCGGTGCCGCGCTGCACTACATCATGCATCATCGAGGTCATGATAAATGCGTTGCGCGGATCGATGACGCGCGGCGCGTCTCTTTTGGCTTGAGGATAGCGCATTTCTTCAATCACCTTGCCGTTACTATCGGTAATTTTATTGATAATGTGCGGTGTGACGCGATAGCCGCCGTTGGCAAATACCGCATAGCCGCTCGCCATCGCCCACGGCGTTGTCTGCCCAGCGCCCAGCGCCATAGTTAAATAGGCGGGATGATCTTTGCGGGCAAACCCAAATTTGGTGATGTAATCTTGGGCGTAGCGCGCACCAATACGCTTAAGCACGCGTATCGATACCATGTTTTTCGATTTGGTTAGCGCCGTGCGTAAGCGAATCGGTCCTTCGTATTTGCCATCAAAGTTTCTTGGTTCCCACATTTTATCGCTACCCACTTCGCCTGCCGACATCGAAATAGGTTCATCTTCGACGATTGTTGCGGGCGTAAAACCTTTTTCTAAGGCGGCCGAATAGACGAAAGGCTTAAAGCTGGAACCAGGTTGGCGCCGCGCTTGTGTGACGTGGTTAAATTTATTTTTTTTGTAATCAAAACCGCCCACCAAAGCCGTAATTGCACCATCTTCAGGGTTAAGTGCAACCAATGCAGATTCAACCTCAGGTAATTGCACGATATGCCAAATATTTTGGCTTTTAATAATGCGCACCACAGAACCAGCTTTAATTTTGTAGTTTTTAGAGTCTTTATCGGCTAAGTTTTTTTGTAACAAACTTAAACCAATACCGCTAATTTCAAGCTGCCCGCTTTTTTTACTAAATACTTTGACCAGCTTTGGTGAAACGAAGGTCACAATAGCTGGCACAAATCCGTTGTATTCCTCAATCTCGTTCAGGGCGATTTGCAAACCTTCTTCAAGATTGGCAGACTTCAGTTGGTTTAAGTCAATATTTTTCTCTGGTTTCTGGTAACCTTGGCGGCGCTGATACTCCAAAATGCCTTGCAAAACCGCGTTGTTAGCGCCTTCTTGATTGGCTCTGATAATGGTGGTGTAAACTTTAAGGCCGCTACTGTAAATGCCTTCTTGATAATGCTGAAACAAAATTTGACGCACGATTTCCGCCACGTAATCCGCATCTAAGTCTTTGGATAATTTAGAAGATTTGAATTTTAAAGTCTGTTTCATCGCCTCGTTAAATTTGGCTTCATCAATAAAACCATAACGCTGCATATCGCGTAAAACCTCATGCTGCCTTTCTATGGCGCGTTGTGGGTTAATGTAAGGATTATAGCCAGTAGGCGCTTTGGGCAAGCCGGCTAGCAATGCTGATTCTGCCAAGGTAAGCTTACCTAAGGGCTTGCCAAAATACACTTGTGAAGCCGCTGCAAAGCCGTATGAACGTTGGCCTAAAAATATTTGGTTTAAATAAAGTTCAAAAATTTGATCTTTATTCAGTGCTTTTTCTATCTTCATCGCTAGCAAAGCTTCTTTCACTTTGGTCACCATGTTGCGTTTGCCACCAGGCACGGTGAAAAAGTTTTTCGCTACCTGCATAGTAATCGTACTGGCGCCTTCGTGGCTTTTGCCAGTAAGGTTATTTTTGATGGCGCGCGCAATACCTTTTGTATCGATGCCACTATGTTGATAAAAACGCCTATCTTCAATCGCCAACACGGCATCTCTTAGATTTTTTGGCACATTTTCAATTTTCACAAAGGCGCGGCGCTCTTCGCCAAACTCGCTAATTAAATAGCCATCAGCCGAATATACGCGGAGTGGCAGCTTGGGTTGATAATTAGTAAGCGCCTCGAGCGAGGGCAGTGTCGGGTAGATGAGCGTGATAGCTAGCGCGGTAAGCGCAGTTAAACTGAGCCCGCCAACAATGACAAATAGCATGAGGAAGTGCCACCACTTTTTTGGGGTCATAAAGGAGCTTTAATGAATAGAATCATACCTAATTGGTGCATTTTAACAGGTTATAGACTGAAGTAAGACAACAAAAATTCAGTAGAGATTATTAATTATATGTAATTAAGCATTAAAAATTATTGGTTATATAGACTGTGTTTAAATTGGTACATATGCAACAAAAGTGGAGTTTGTTCAAATTTAAAATAAAAAATTGCTTTACAGGGCGATAAGTTGTTGCTAGGATTTAATGTAAATTATCACTATTGTGCATAACCCATGAATATAGAAAGAGAATTTTAATTTGAAATTCGATTTTTTTAATGAAAGTACGCCGCCTCTTATCGGGGTTGATATTAGTACTTCGGCCGTCAAAATGGTAGAGCTCTCTGCTTCGGGCAAGGGTACTTATCGTCTTGAAGGCTACTCTATCGCCGCAATCCCAAAAGATGCGATTGTGGACGGCAACGTATCTGGCTTGGAGCAAGTCTCTGACGCAGTTAAACTCGCGTGGAAACTATTAGGCTCACGCGAGAAACGCACTGCGCTGGCTTTGCCTTCTGCCGCGGTGATTACCAAAAAAGTATTGATGTCGGCAGATTTACGCGAAACCGACATGGAAGCGCAGGTGGAAGCTGAAGCCAATCAATATATTCCGTTCCCACTAGAAGAAGTGAACATCGATTTTCAAGTGATTGGCCCTGCACCAAATAATGCTGACGAGGTCGAGGTGCTGATTGCGGCGGCTAGAAAAGAAAAAATTGAAGACCGTGTGGCAGCAGCAGAAGATGCAGGTCTTAAAGTAACGGTGATGGATGTTGACACTTACGCCACCGAGGCGGCGTACAGCATTATGGCGAATCAGTTACCAAATGCAGGCAAAGATCAAACCGTGATGATTGTGGATGTAGGCGCGGTGATGATGCATATCAATGTTTTGCATGACAATAAATCAGTCTATATTCGCGAGCAAGCATTTGGTGGTGCGCAGTTAACACAAGAAATTCAACGTCGTTTTGGCTTGTCGGTAGAAGAAGCTGAAATCGCAAAACGTAAAGGCGGCTTGCCCGAGAGTTACGAGAGTGAAGTCTTACAACCCTTTATGCAGTCGATGTCGACGGAAGTGGCGCGCGCCTTACAGTTTTTTACTAGCTCTACACAATATAATCGTGTAGATCACATTGTACTAGCAGGTGGTTGTGCGGCGATACCAGCGGTTGATGTAATGGTGCAAGATCGTACCCAAGTGAATACTATCGTTGCGAATCCATTTCAATCAATGTCACTAGGTTCTAGAGTGAAACAACAACAAGTCGCTATTGATGCACCTGCGTTGATTATTGCCTGTGGCCTTGCAATGCGTGGGGTGGATTAATATGATGCGTATTAATTTACTTCCACACCGTCAAATCAAACGTGCAGAACGTCAGCGCGAATTCGGCTTGATGAGTTTGATGGCGGCTGGCGGAGCATGTGCGGTTATATTTTTGGGCTGGCAATTTCTTGGGGCACAAAAAGACTCACAGCTGGAAAGAAATGGCCGTTTAGAAAAAGCCATTACTAGCTTAGACAAAGAAATTGCGGATATTAAAGATTTAAAAGACCAGATTAATAACGTGTTGGAGCGTAAGCAAGTCGTAGAAAATTTGCAAACCAATCGCAGTCAGGCTGTCGTGATTTTAGACGAACTTACACGCCAATTGCCAGAAGGCTTGTACCTTAAGAGCATTAAGCAAACGGGTAATTTGATTACGCTAGAAGGTGTCGCTGATACCAATGCGCGAGTTGCGACCTTGGTTAGGAATTTAAGTGTTTCAAATTGGTTGGAATCCCCAAATTTAGTAGAAATTAAATCACTCACCGTCAACAATATAAAACAAAATGAATTTACGCTTAATGTGAGCTTAAAAGCACAAAAAACTGAAGAAGAAGCACCCAACAAGAAAAAGGTGGGAGCTAAATAATGAAATTAGATGATTTTAATAATATAGATTTTAAAAATACTGGCAGTTTACCTATGCCAGTTAAGCTAGTGCTTTTAAGCATTCTATTTTTAATTTTAGTTGGGCTTGGCTACTGGTTTCTTTGGAGCCCTGCGATTGATGAATTTGATCAAGCCAAGGCTAAAGAAGAAGAGTTGCGCCAAGTATTTTTGACTAAAAAAGCTCAGGCTATTAAGGTTGAAGCTTATAAGCTTCAAATGATTGATATTGAAAAAACATTTGGTGCGCTGTTAAAACAATTACCCGATAAATCACAAATGGACGGCTTACTGACAGATATCAATCAGGCTGGTTTGGGGCGCGGTTTGGAATTCGATTTATTTAAACCTGGTAGTGAAACGGTTGCAGATTTTTACGCTGAAATGCCAATTCAAATCAAAATTAAAGGAAATTATCACGACATAGGTGCATTTGCGACGGATATATCTAAATTATCTAGAATCGTTACGCTCAATGATATGGCGATTGCACCTTTGATTAAAGACGCAAAAGATAGCATGCTGACATTAGAGGCAACGGCGAAAACTTATCGTTATTTAGATACTTCTGAAGTTGCGGCTAAGAAAGCAGCCGCTGGGGTGAAAAAATGATAACCAAAAAGTTTTCTAGCGTTAAGTTTAGAATTGTATTGATTGCATGGTTCGGAGTATTGTTAGTGGCTTGCGGCGGCGACAAGGGCGATGATTTAGATAAATTTATGGCATCTGCCGCTAATGACATGAGCAAAAGTGTAGAACCATTGCCAGAGGTGTTGCCTTATTCACCTCTACAATATAACGCGGACGGCACTTTGTCAGATCCTTTCAAGGCGCGTAAAGCCGCAAATAAATCTGGCGCATTGCAACCTAACACCAACCGCCCTAAAGAAGCATTAGAAGCTTACCCGCTAGAGAGTCTAAAATATGTTGGCTCTATGAGCAAAAGTAGGCTCACCTATGCATTGATTAAAACGCCGGATAACACTGTGCAGCAAGTTAAGGTTGGCAACTATATAGGCCCCAACTTTGGTTTAGTCACAAATATTAACGAGAGCGATCTTGTAATTAAAGAAATTATCCAAGATGACCTGACAGGCGATTGGGTGGAACGTAATGCTAGTATTAATCTGCAAGAATAAATGATTGGAATGAACATGATTAAAATGATGACTAAACTATTTGCATTCATGCTATTGGTATGTCTGGGCCTATTCGGCAATGCATATGCGGCAGATGAAGACTTGTTAAGCAATAAAATTGAGAAAATTGACTTTTCAGCGCTATCAGGCGGGCGTGTCAGCATACGCATTCAAATGAAAGAGGCGCTCGCAAACCCACCTGCAGGCTTTACGCTTAACAATCCAGCAAGAATCGCATTAGATTTCCCCCAAACTGGGAATGGTTTGGCTAAGAACAATATTCCTAGTGAGCAAGGCGCGCTAAAGAGCATTTCATTAGCACAAGCTAAAGATCGTACCCGTATGGTGTTAAATCTATCTAGAAACGTGAGCTACAACACTGTCTTAAGTGGTAATGATGTCATTATTACTTTGCAAGGCAACGAGACCGCTGCAGGTGCGCCAGCTACCGAAACACGCTTTGCGGAATCGAAAGCAACCAGTGACCAAACACATGCCATTTCTGGCGTGGATTTTGCACGTGGAAAAAATGGCGAAGGTCGCATCATGGTTGATTTGTCAGACCCCAATACTGGTATTAATATTAAACAAAAGGGTAAGCTACTTATTGTTGATTTTGTGAATACAGATGTGCCCGCAGAGCTACAAAGGCGTCTAAATGTGATCAATTTTAACACCCCAGTGTTGTATGTAGATACGATGAAGCAGGGCAAAAATGGCCGCATGGTGATTGAACCTAAAGGCAACTGGGAGCAATCAGCTTATCAGGCAGACAACAAATTCATTATTGACGTGCGTCAGATTGTTGAAGATCCCAATAAACTTGTTAAAGGTAATAAGCCTGGCTATGCTGGGGAGAAGCTATCACTTAATTTCCAAAATATTGAAGTGCGCTCTGTATTACAAGTGATTGCTGATTTTACAGGATTGAATATCATTGCCAGTGATACGGTTACTGGCAACATTACATTGCGTTTAAAAGACGTTCCATGGGATCAAGCTTTAGATATCATTATGAAAAACAAAGGCTTGGATATGCGAAAGTCAGGTAACGTGATTTCAATTGCGCCAGCTGAAGAAATTGCCGCTAAAGAAAAAGCCCAATTAGAATCGATTAGCGCAATCGAGGACTTAGAGCCGTTACGTACTGAAGTGTTTACTTTGCGTTACCAGAAGGCAGAAGCGTTTAAAAATATATTGACAGGCTCAAATGCTGGAGGTAGTTCTGGTGGATCTGGGAATCAAAACAAGAGCATTCTATCTAAGCGTGGCAGTGCGGTATGGGACCCACGTACCAATACCTTGTTTATTCAAGATACGGCAAAAAAACTGGAAGAAATTCAAGCAATTATCAACCAAACAGATGTACCTGTAAAACAGGTGATGATCGAGTCTCGTTTGGTCTTAGCTGATGAAAGATTTGGTAAAAGTTTAGGTGCTAGATTTGGTGTACAAAAAGCTGGGCACTTTGGAAATAATGATCTTAGCATAGGAGGCACGCTGAATAACTCAGGTGCTGTAACTGGTGCGAGTAACACAACAGGTGCAATTGCAAATACAGGGGGTCTAAATTCGAATTTGCCAGTTGCAAACGCATTCGGTAGTGTGGCTTTCAGCTTATTTAGATTGCCTGCTGGATTACTATTAAATCTAGAATTAACTGCATTGGAAAGTGATCAACGAGGCAAGATTGTTTCCAGTCCGCGCGTAACTACAGCTAATCAACAAAAAGCGAAAATTGCATCTGGTACAGAGATTCCATACTTACAGGCATCAAGTAGCGGCGCAACTAATGTGGCGTTTAAAGAAGCAGTGTTAAGTTTAGAAGTGACGCCGCAAATTACACCAGATGATAAAATCATTATGGATTTGGAAGTAAAGAAAGAAAAAGTAGGTCAAGTGTTCTTTGGCGTGCCATCTATTGATACGCAAAAAGTGAATACACAAGTATTAGTAGCAAACGGAGAAACAGCTGTGCTCGGCGGGATTTATGAACAGACGGAACGTAACGATGTAGATAAAGTGCCTTTCTTTGGTGATTTGCCAATCATTGGTAATGTGTTCAAACGTAGAACAAAACAGGATGACAAAACAGAGCTTCTTATTTTTATTACACCAAAAATTATGGACGAAAGTTTAGGCTTAAGATAAGCTATAACTGACAGAACGCTCGCTTTGCCTTAAAATGCCTATCATTAAGTGATAGGCATTTTTTTATTTTGGCCACCAATACAAACAACATTTTTTTTATAGGCTTAATGGGTGCTGGCAAAACCACCATTGGTAAGCTGCTGGCCAAACATTTAGGCAAAACATTTTATGATACCGATCATGAAATTGAGAAGCGCACAGGCGTTAAAATACCAGTGATTTTTGAGCTGGAAGGTGAGGCTGGCTTTCGCAAACGCGAAACGGCAGTTATCCAAGATCTTTGTAAGTTAAATAATATCGTAATGGCAACAGGCGGCGGTGCGGTAATTGCAGAAGATAATCGCAAGTTGCTACAAGCTAATGGCACAGTGATTTATCTGCGCGCCAATGTGCATGAGCTTTGGCACAGAACGCGCAATGACAAACATCGGCCTTTGCTGCAAAACGTGGATATTCGCGCTAAACTAGAGCAGCTTTATGCTGAACGAAATCCGCTCTACACGCAAACGGCCGCACTCATTTTTGATACTGGCAATCAACCAGTCACAAATATACTTAACCAAATAGAAAAATCGCTAAAAGAATGATGATGCAAACATTGACTGTAGCCCTTGGCGACCGTACTTATCCTATTCATATCGGATCTGGCTTAATTACGCAAGCAGAGTTAATTGTGCCGCATTTAAAGCGCAAACAAGTAGCAATTGTTACAAACTCAACCGTTGCGCCCCTATATCTCGATAAGCTCGCACAACCCTTGCGCGATGCGGGTGTTGGCGTAATCGAAATCATTCTGCCCGATGGCGAAGCCTATAAAAATAGCGAAACTCTTAACTTGATTTATGACGCGCTGCTTAAAAATCGTTGTGAGCGCAGCACGACCTTAATTGCACTTGGTGGTGGCGTCATAGGCGATTTAACGGGTTATGCGGCTGCGACTTATTTGCGTGGCGTACCGTTTATTCAAATCCCTACTACGCTATTATCGCAGGTTGATTCTAGCGTTGGCGGCAAAACTGGTATTAACCATCCGCTTGGCAAAAACATGATAGGCGCGTTTTATCAACCAAAAGTGGTGCTGGCAGATATCGACACCCTGCAAACGTTGCCAAAACGCGAACTTTCAGCAGGAGTTGCGGAAGTGATTAAATATGGCTTAATTCGCGATGCAGATTTCTTTGATTGGTTAGAAACCAATATCGACAAGCTCATGGCGTTAGACGAAGCTGTCACAATGTATGCCATTTACCGCTCGTGTAAAAACAAGGCGGAAGTCGTGGCCGTAGATGAGCACGAGGCTGGCGAGCGCGCCTTGCTAAATTTAGGCCACACCTTTGGCCATGCGATAGAAAACGCTATGGGCTACGGCGTGTGGTTGCACGGCGAAGCGGTGGCCGCTGGCATCATGCTGGCGGCGGATTTGTCACTTCGTATGGGCTGGTTAAACGATATGGAAATAAAAAGAATGCATGCCCTGCTAACCGCATCCAGCTTGCCTCTCAGGGCACCTAATTTAGGTTTTGAAAAGTACCTTGATTTAATGCAATCTGATAAAAAAGTAGAAAATGGAAAAATTCGTCTTGTGTTACAGCAAGGCATTGGCAAAGCGGTGATTACCAGTGATTATGATATGGAAAAACTAAAAGAAACTTTAAATTTGTCATGTTGAATTTAATTCAGCATCTAATCAATTATCAGATGCTGACTTTCGTCAGCATGACATGCTTAATATGAACACTCTCGCTATTTACGCCGCAAATCCAGAAACATCGCTTGGTCGTCATCACGCTGAGTTGGAATCGCCAAGCCGCAACGCCTTTCAGCGCGACCGCGATCGCATCATCCACTCCACCGCATTTCGTCGTTTAGAATACAAAACGCAAGTGTTTGTGAATCACGAAGGTGATTTATTTCGCACCCGCCTAACGCATAGCTTAGAGGTTGCGCAGTTGGCGCGTGGCATCGCACGCACGCTCAATCTGCATGAAGATTTAACTGAGGCGATTGCGCTGGCACATGATCTTGGCCACACGCCATTTGGCCATGCGGGGCAAGATGCACTTAACGATTGCATGAAGGATTTTGGCGGTTTCGAGCATAATTTGCAGTCGCTGCGCGTGGTGGATAAGCTTGAGCAGCGCTATGCTGAATTTGATGGCTTAAATTTAACTTTCGAGCTGCGTGAAGGCATCTTAAAGCATTGTTCTAACAAAAACGCCAAACAACTTGGCGATGTTGGCGCGCGCTTTTTAGATAAAACCAATCCAAGTTTAGAGGCGCAAATCACCAATTTTGCAGATGAAATTGCCTATAATAATCACGATGTGGATGACGGTTTGCGCTCTGGCTTAATTACCATCGAACAGCTGCAAAGTGTAGAATTATTTGCCTCGCAGCTCGATATTGTTAAAGTAAAATATCCAAAACTTGAACAAAAACGCTTAATACATGAAACCATACGCCGCATGATTAATGTGCTAGTGGTGGATTTATGCGCGCAAAGCACAAAAAATATCGCTGAAATTAATCCAAAAAGCATAAATGACATACGCCAGGCACCTTATTTGGCGAGCTTTAGCGAGCAGATGTCTGCAAAAAATTTAGCGCTAAAACAGTTTTTACGAAAAAATTTATATCAGCATTACAAAGTCAACCGCATGAGCGCCAAGGCCGAGCGCATTATTCGTGAGTTATTTGATGTTTTTTTTGCCGATATTGGCCTCATGCCGCACGAATTTCAAGCATCTGCCAAAGCCGACAAAGCGCGCGCGGTGGCGGATTATATTGCCGGCATGACCGATAGATTCGCCATCCGCGAGCACAAGCGCCTATTTGCGGTGGAGGACTATTTGTAGCTTGATTGTCATTGCGAACGCAGTGAAGCAATCCAAGCGCTGTTACTATTGCATAATCAGTAAAATTTGATCATTGAAAAAGCATTAAATGGATTGTTTCGTCATTTCATTTCTCGCAATGACACCCACTCGTCATTGCGAACACAGTGAAGCAAACCAAGTAATAACAAAATTTTAAAAAATAAAACTTAAATAGCGCAAAGCCAATGTTGCGCCATTACAACATTGGTGTAAATTTGTGCCATAAAGCCACAAAAAGCTTGCCCATCGCCATAACCTTTTGGCATACTTGCTAAACCTTCTTGGTAAATAAATGTAAATTGTTTTATTGGGAGAGTTCGCGAACTTTCTCGTTTTTGCGAACTTAATTAGAAATAGTTAAGATTTCAAAAATGAGGGTAATTTAGTAGTAAATTGGCAGTAAATTTTATAGAAACAAAAAACTTGGAGATTTATATGAATAACACAATTAAATTAGCAGTAGCAGCAGCTTTATTGGCTGGTGCTTCAAGCGCTAACGCTGGCATCATGATTCCAGCTGGCGATTGGACATTAGATATCGGCGGTATTGTAAACGCTTACTACACATCAACACGTGAGAGCGGTGATTTTAAAGGCGCTTCAGGTGCTGTTTTGGGTGGTAGTAACGCTACTAACGAAAGTACAGAATCAAACATCACAACTGGTTTGTTACCTAACTACCTATCAGTTTCAGGCAAAACTCGCCAAAACGATTTAGATGTTGGTTTCACTATCAGCATTAACCCAGGTGCTTCAACAACAC
>JANOWN010000041.1:0-4542 GCA_031417915.1 Methylotenera sp. | reverse complement strand
CGCAGGAAAAATAGTGCAGGTGCAAGTTCTGGAAGGCATTATTTAACATAACTACAGTATTGTGGTTGTTATAAACCATAAACTACTCTTATCCATCCACCTTAAGCTGTAGTATAATCAACGGCTTAGCCTAAAATTTAGACGCACTTTGGACATTTCAATTAAAAATTCCAGCATCAATGAAAGCACCCTGATTTGGGCAGTTGTCTGCTCCATTTTGTTGCATATTTTATTTTTTGTAGTGGTGCCGAACTTTAAAGTTGATGTCGCTAAAAAAATTCCTGATCAACTAACTGTTGAAATCGTACAACCTAAGCCGCCTGAGCCTGTGGTGATTCCCGAGCCGCTCAAGCCTGTTGAACCCATCAAACCGCAGCCTGAGCAAATCAAACCTTTGCCGAAAAAAGAACCGAAGCTTGAGCCAAAGCCAATCGAAACTAAACCAGTGCCTTTACAACACGAACCTCCACCGCCACCCACAGTAATTACCGCCGCGCCTAAAGTGGATGCATCGCCAGCCATCACCGTGCCTCCTCCTCCCGAGCCGCCGAAAAAAATAGAGCCTAACGAAGATGATATAAATGCGGCTTTAGGTCAATATGGCAACACATTAGGTCGCGCTATTGCCAAACATAGACAATACCCAAAAATCGCCGCCATGCGGGGCTGGCAAGGCGATTGCCTGCTGGATTTAAAGCTTGATGGTAGCGGCAATGTGCTTTCTGCCAGCGTAAAAGAAAGTAGCGGTCATGAAGCGCTAGATAACCAAGCGCTTGAAATGGTACGCAAAGCTTCGCCTTTTCCAGCGCCACCTGAAGCGCTTCGTGGCCGTAGTTTCAACATCACTGTTCCTGTTTCGTTCAAACTCGAAAATCCTTAATGCGCGAGCGTTTATTTAGAAAGCCAAAATCTCTTCGCGAATTACTTCTTGCGCATGAGCTCATTTTTATTGCCCTGATTTTGCTAGCGGTTGCTGGTGGCGGCTACGGCATTTATTTGTGGGATAAATCGTCCAAGGAATCGCAGCGCATTCATTCACTGGTACAAGAAATTCAACAAACGCGTGGCGATTTGTATCGTCAAATGAAAGAGTTGTTTGATGCGTTTCTGCTAGAGGATGCCGACGCTAGAAATGAATATGCCAGCTATACACAATCAATATTAAAGCACTTTAACCAGCTGGATAAATTAGCCGTTGGCGCAGAAGAAAAGCAAGCCATTAGCGACCTAGAAAGCAACTACAAAAGCTTTGCAGATGAAGCACCTACATTGTTTCTGCGTTATCAAAAAAGTCCTAGCCATGCCTCGCGAAAATCCCTGTACAAAGACATGGAAACAGGCATTTTTAGCCGTTATGAAGCCGTTTCTAAGCGGGCGGAAGGCTTGCTCTCACTTAAGCAAAACGAATTAAAAAATCGCCTAGATGACGCAAAGCAAGCTTCAATCGCAATTTTAATTATTCCCATATTGCTTGCTGGGATGTTGCTACTTTTGTCGCGAATATTTTTAAAACGCGCCATCGTCAACCCCATTCACGCCATCATGCAGGCCACCAGCGAAATCAGTGCGGGTAATTTACAGCACAAAGTGCCTGAAACTGGCGCAGCAGAATTGGCCTCACTTTCAAAAGAAATTAACAAAATGGCAGATGAGCTGCAAGCCAATAGGGACGCACTTGTGCAGAGCGAAAAACAGGCCGCGATGGGCTTGCTGGTACCGATGTTAGCGCACAATATTCGCAACCCGCTGGCCAGTATTCGCGCCACTGCGCAATTGTTAGATGACCCTGCGTATGACAAAGAAACGCGCGAATCACTCGTTGGAATTATGGCTTCGGTCGATAGGCTGGAGCGCTGGACAAGTGGCTTGCTAGCTTATTTGCTGCCTATTAAGCCCGCGTTAACACATACCAATCTTGAAAAAATTATCGCAGGCGGCTTGACCGCACTCACGCAAAAGCTACATGAAAAACATATTAAAATTGTTAAAAATATTAGCGCTATTCCACAGAAAATTACAACGGATGAGCACTTGCTGGAACAAGTGATTTATAACTTGGTGTTAAACGCGGCAGATGCTTCGCCAAAAAATAGCACGATTAACATCGAAGCAAAACTGGAAAACAATCATTTAATACTCATCATTCAAGACCAAGGCAGCGGCATGCCATTTGCGCCAGATCCGCACGCACTAAGCCCCGGACCAAGCACCAAGCGCTTTGGCACAGGCTTGGGCATTCCGTTTGCGTTTAAAGTGTGCGAGGTTTTGGGTGGCAATATCGCCTTTGAAGCCGCGTCTCCACAAGGTACGCGCATCACGCTGACACTGCCGCAATAAATTTATCCCCCGCCCAACTAAAACATTTTCTGTTTGTCATAAATTTAAGCTTGCTTAAATGCAAATTTTTTACAACAATGAGAACTATCAATATGACAACCACTATGCTGAATCAAACCGTTCCTGATTTTGAACTACCCGCTACTAGCGGCAAGACGTTTAAGCTCTCAAATTATCAAGGCAAAACCCAAGGTAAGACCTTAGTTGTTTATTTTTACCCCAAAGATAACACGCCAGGATGCACAACGCAGGGCATGCAGTTTCGCGATAATTATGCCGAGTTTCAAACTGCAAACGCCGAAATTGTTGGCGTTTCGCGCGATAGTTTAAAATCGCACGAAAATTTCAAAGCCAAATTCACGTTTCCATTTGAATTATTAGCCGATACCGAAGAGTTGGCTTGTGGAATTTTTGGCGTGATGAAAATGAAAAATATGTATGGCAAACAAGTACGCGGCGTTGAGCGTAGCACGTTTATTATCGACAAAAATGGCGTGCTCGTGCATGAATGGCGCGGCGTAAAGGTGGATGGTCACGCGCAGGAAGTTTTGAATTTTATTAAGGCACTATAAATTAAGGCTCTATAAATACTTATGGCAAAAAAACTGGCAACAAATACCAAATTATTTGTACTTGATACCAACGTGCTAATGCACGACCCTTCTAGTTTATTCCGTTTCGAAGAACACGACGTTTACCTGCCCATGGTGACGTTGGAAGAGCTTGATAACAACAAAAAAGGCTTAACCGAAGTGGCTCGCAACGCGCGCCAAGCCAGCCGCTATTTAGAAGAAATTGTCGGCACAGATCTCGTGAATTTAGAGCTTGGCTGCCCATTAGCGATTAACGGTAACAAACACTTGCCTGGTCGCTTATTTTTACAAACCTCGCAAGTCAATATCGACCTGCCTGGCCTAGCCAGCAGCAAAGCCGATAACCAAATTATTAGCGTGGTGCTGAGCTTAAAAAAACAGCAGCCAAATCGCCAAGTTATTTTAGTCAGCAAAGACATCAACATCCGCATCAAAGCTCGTGCCATGGGCGTACCAGCTGAGGATTACTTTAATGACAAGGTGCTGGAAGACACCGATTTGCTCTACAGCGGTATTAAAGAGCTGCCGCAAGATTTTTGGGATAAACACAGCAAAGCGATGGAGTCTTGGCAAGAAGCTGGGCGCATGTTTTATCGCATTTCTGGCCCATTAGTGAAAACATTTTTAATCAATGAATTTATATTTTATGAATTCGATAAGCCTTTCCACGCAATGGTGCGTAAGTTGGAAAATAACACCGCTGTACTGGAAGTGGTGCATGACCACATGAACCCGAAACATAATGTGTGGGGCATTACCGCGCGCAATCGCGAGCAGAACTACGCGCTGAATTTGTTGATGGATCCAGACATTGATTTTGTGACTCTACTTGGCCAAGCGGGTACTGGCAAAACCTTGCTCACGCTGGCCGCCGCGCTCACGCAGACTTTAGATAAAAAAATCTATAGTGAAATTATTATGACGCGTGTGACTGTGCCTGTTGGTGAAGATATTGGCTTTTTACCTGGCACCGAAGAAGAAAAAATGGCACCGTGGATGGGTGCATTAGAAGACAATTTAGATGTGTTGAATAAAACTGATGAAGATGCAGGCGAATGGGGACGCGCCGCGACGCAAGATTTGATTCGCACGCGCATTAAAGTGAAATCGCTTAACTTTATGCGCGGCAGAACTTTTTTGCATAAATTTTTGATTATCGACGAAGCACAAAACCTAACCCCCAAACAGATGAAAACGCTGATTACCCGCGCTGGGCCTGGCACCAAGGTAGTTTGTTTGGGTAATATTTCGCAAATTGATACGCCTTATCTCACCGAAGGCAGCTCTGGTTTAACTTATGTCGTTGATAGATTCAAAGGCTGGGCGCATAACGGTCACGTGACTTTGGTACGCGGCGAGCGCTCACGTTTGGCTGATTTCGCGGCAGAAGCGCTTTAACACCTTAGCCAATGATAGCTAAATGAAAAAAGGCTTCTACACCCTTCTCATCTCACAATTTTTGTCGGCGGTGGCCGATAACGCTTTGCTATTTGCTTGCATTGCGCTGCTTTCCAAACTTAGCGCACCCGAATGGCACGAGCCGTTATTGCGCGAGGTATTTGTGATTTCTTATATCGTGCTTGCGCCGTTTGTAGGGCCATTTGCCGATGCA
>JANOWN010000040.1:0-58330 GCA_031417915.1 Methylotenera sp. | reverse complement strand
GGATTGTGGCAAATCGAAACTACCTCTGATTTATTACTATTAGTTCCGCATATTCCAGCAGACCAAATGCAAGGCATCAAAGATATAGCCAAAGACTATGGGCTAGATATGCCACAAATTGAAAATGGCGCGGCAATTTCGCAAACGTGCATTACACAAGAAATGGCGAATCAAAAAACGTTGCCCAATTTTTATAATGCAGAATTAGGCTGCACTTCTAAAAACGCTACTCGTAGCGGCAACAACTATAAAACAGACTTTGTTTGTAACAGTGCAGACCTTAAAGGCAGCGGCACAGCAGCGGGCACCATTACAAGCCCAGAAAACTTTGCAGGGCAAACTAGTTTTACTGGCACCGCTCAAGGCAACCCAGTGAATGAAAAAGCAGATATTAACGGTAAATGGATTAATGCAAGCTGTGGTGCAGTAAAACCGCTATAGTGTATAACGATTAAAGGAGATATTCATTATGTCCGAGCCTGAATTAAAAAACACTAAATTCGATGCGCATTTAAACGCGATTGAAAAACACAAGGCCTTACTAGAAAAACTGCATCTCGATTCAAACACGCATTTGGATGAAGTAAACAACTCCATTAGCAACCTCGCCCTCACGCTTGAGGAATACCTTAAGGTGATTGGTATTCCATAATTCAAGAATAAAATACTAGTGTATTTAGTTTAAAAAGCGCCCTGCAAAGCCCATGGATATTAGAGTGCAGGCTACGCCCCCCATGGATATTGGCTTGCAGGGCAGCTAATAATAGCGGTCAATTCCTATTATATTTAACCCAAGTAAGCATAGCCTGAGTAAGCGTAACTGGGTGAGCGTATTCCTACGCTAAATTCAGCAATATCTTATATTTTGCTTTTTCAATAAGTTATCTAATGTGTCTTCAGATTTCAAAATAGAAATCTAAATATTGGAGAAGATACAAATGAATAAATTAATTTCTACACTTTTCGCAACCGTATTAACAATCAGTGCATTTTCGGTAACGGCGGCTACTACGCCAGAAAACACAGATGATGCCAGTAGCCTAGGCACCGCAGATAGCCCGCAGCATAAACAACAGGAAATTCGCACTGATAAAGGTGCAACTGACGTCAATCAAGGCGCTGCAGATAGCGATGCTAGCAACCTTGGTAACGCAGATAGCCCACAGCATGTAGAGCAAAATAAACGTACTGAAAAAGGCCCAGCGCAAGACCTTAAAGCGCGTCATGCCAAAAAAAATAAGGTGCTAAAAGCCAAAGAAGAAAATCATGGCACCACCAAGGGAAATCAGATTCAGCCTGCTGAGCCTGATACTGCAGCCCCAGCAGTTAAATAATTGATGCACGACTTTGAGCACGGATAATTTTTAAGTTCCCTAGTTAACCTTTTAAATTATCCAAGCCCAAGTTGCTGTGTTAAATTACCCTAATAAAAAGCCTAGTTGTTGACTAGGCTTTTTATTTGAAACTTTAAAACTACTATAAACTAAACTACTTAATAAACTAATCCACTTGATAAACTAATTTACTTGCAAGATGTAACTACAATCGAGGTGACTGATGGAATCTACAATGCACACGCTTAACAACCTATTTGCGCAACTTGGCTTGCCATCTGACGATTCTGCAATTCAAAGTTTTATCAAAACCCATCACCATTTAGCAAGCAGCCTATCACTTTCTGAAGCCTCTTTTTGGACACCAGCGCAGGCAGCGTTTTTACGTGAAGAGATTCTTAAAGATGCAGACTGGGCAGAGGTGATTGATCAGTTAAATGCTAGCTTGCATCAGAAATAGATGCTCTGCAAATCAATATCCATGCGGCTTCCAGAGCATCGTTTTACGCATTCGCTTGGTTTGTTTTTGACTTTAAATCCCCTTTGTCGCGCCTTCGGCTTGAGCGGCAGATGCAAGGTGACGAGGACTGTTTAAGCGAAGCGAGTTCCGCAGCCGCCCAGATGCGGCGCTAAGACCGAAGGGAGCCAGTATTTGGCTTCCCCAATTTGCTAAGCCACTAAAGTGGCAAGCAAAGTGTGACGCCAGCGGGGTGTCTTTTTGTTTTCCCACTTTATTTTGGACAAGCAAAATAAAGTGGGTCGCCAAGAGGCGAAAAAGGAATCATTATGTGCGGCATAATGCCTTGCAATTTTATGTAGGGCACAAATTTAAGCTAAAAAAGGTGAGTAATTTTTTATTATTTCTTGAAATATATTGTAAATAAAATAGCCAGCTGTTAAAAGTATCGCAGTAATAATTATGGCCTGAACCAACACTATAATTTTACCCAATACGCTATTATGCTTAATAAACTCTTTTCTAATACCTTCTGGACCGAGCAAACCCCAAGACAGTAAAAATATTATCGTAGCAAGAAATGTAACAAATGCAACTCCTCCAATTTTCCTTGCCCATGAATTATAATTTGTTTGTTGTTGCGAGCTATCTTTTGCATTTTTGAGGCTTGTGATTTCAAATGCATTTTGTCCTACAATAACACCCGAACCAGTGAAGGTTACCTTTTCACCTCCCTCATATGTTAATTGTATTAATGCACCATCCCCTTTTTCTAAGATTTGAAACCCAATTCCAAGAACACCTAATGACGCTTCAGACATATCTGTTTTAAATTTACTAACCGCTCGAGTTGTTTTCAGTATGCGTACAGAAAGCAAAGGAGTATTCATGCTATTTTTTATCTGAATTTTTTCAAGTATATCTTCTGCTTTTATAGGTTTAGTACCAGCATTCCAAATAGAAATTTGTGCAGATGTTACAGGACCTTTTATTAATTTTTCATTCGCATATATGCTTAAATCTTGAGCGCCTTCTGAAGAAACAAGTATTGTTCGTGATGGGTGTACTTGAGCCATTAAATTAGGATAGTTTTGTGAATTCCAGTAGGTATAAAACGCAAAAAGTAGCCCGATTATACCAATAATAAATCCCCAGCCATTCAGCTGGGGATTTGCTAATAAACGAGCTAATCTACTATTCACTTACCCACACTTACTCTCACCACAATTCAAACAAGTCAAACAACCATCCATCACAATTGCCGCTTTAGTATTACATTTGCCGCACAACTGCGCACCTTTTGGAAAGCCTTCTGCGGTCATTTCTTCACCCGCTTTGGCGTGGTTTTCATAATATTCGGTGCGTTTTTCATCGACCAGTTTTTGTTGGTGTTCATCCAAACCTGGTTTTTTAAGCATACCGATGTTTTGCAAGTGCTGCTCTACTACATCGCCAATTTCTGCCACTAAACTTGGTACAAAACGGCCGCCTTTTTTAAAGTAGCCGCCACTTGGCTCGAACACGCTTTTAAGCTCTTCCACCAAAAAGGTCACATCGCCGCCTTTGCGAAACACTGCAGACATGACGCGGGTGAGGGCGACTATCCATTGAAAGTGATCCATATTTTTACTGTTAATAAATATCTCGAACGGGCGGCGGTGCTCTTGCGGCGTGCCTTCGTTCATGACTACATCATTAATGGTAATATAAAGCGCATGCTCGGTCACTGGCGTTTTAACTTTATAGGTGCTGCCAGTAATCTTTTCTGGGCGGTCTAGCGGCTCGCCAATTTGCACGATTTTTGCGTTAAGTTCTTTTAATTCGGTCGCCTTGGCTTGCGCGTCCATTTTGTCTTGCTCGTTTACCAGCGCGTAGCCAGTGATTTTTTTATCTATTTTAACTGCCATAATTTCTCTCCTAAATACTGTAAATCTTGCAAGGGCTCAGATTCGGCCACAAATTTTGCAAACCAATTTTTTATCATTAAAAAGTACGTTTTTGCTGCTTGCATAAACTTCTCCCTAACTTTTCAGTCATTCCGACGAAAGTCGGAATCCAGTGACTTTTAGCAATACTTGCCAGCTTGCTGGCTTTAGTATTGTTTATCAGTTTTTCCTGATAACGACGCTAGATTCCGTATCGAGTACGGAATGACAACCTAGAACTTACCGTAATAACCCTCTTTCAACGCATCGTATAAATTGGCGGCTGAATGAATTTCGCCATCGTATTCAATCTCTTCGTTACCTTTTACTTCAATCTCGCTGCCGTCATCTAGCGTAAATTTATAGGTGGTGCTTTCTAAATCTTTCTCTGTTACCAACACACCTTGGAAAGCCTCTGGGTTAAACCTAAACGTCGTGCAACCTTTTAGGCCTTTGTCGTAAGCGTATAAGTAGATGTTTTTAAAATCTTCAAAATCGTAATCAGTCGGCACGTTAATGGTTTTTGAAATTGAGCTATCAATCCATTTTTGTGACGCGGCTTGAATGTCCACATGGGCTTTAGCCATAATGGTAGAAGAATCTAAAAAATAATCTGGCAGCTTTTCGTCTTCTTTATCACTAAATGGCATGGCTTTTGGGTTAATCAACTCGCGGTAAGCTAACAGCTCGAAAGAGAATACATCGACTTTCTCTTTCGATTTTTTACCTTCGCGAATCACATTGCGCGCATAGTGGTGCGCAAATGATGGCTCGATACCGTTGCTGGCATTATTAGCGAGTGACAGTGAAATGGTACCCGTTGGCGCGATAGAGCTGTGGTGCGTAAAGCGTACTCCTTTGGTCGCGATTTGGTTACGCAAACCTTCGGGAAATTGCTGCATATAGCGGCTGTATTTGCCAAGCAGAACCTTTCCTGCTATTTTCTGCCCCACTTTAATACCATCGGCCGCCATCTCTGGGCGTTTTGCCAGCATATCGGCGGTGACTTCAAATTTTTCTTCCATGATAGGCGCAGCGCCTTTTTCTTCGGCCAGTTGCACGCCCACATTCCAGCCTTCTTCGGCCATTACACGGGTTACTTCATCGGTAAATTTAATCGATTCCTCTTCGCCATATTTCATTTTCATCATGGTTAAGGTTGAGCCTAAACCCAAGTAACCCATACCGTGGCGACGTTTACGCACAATTTCATCGCGTTGTTGTTGCAGCGGCAAACCGTTGATTTCTACCACGTTATCTAGCATGCGGGTAAATACGGCAACCACTTCACGGTACTCTGCCCAATCAAACGTGGCTTCATCGGTAAATGGTTTGCGTACAAATTTGGTTAAATTGACCGAGCCTAATAAACATGCGCCGTAGGGCGGCAATGGTTGCTCGCCACAAGGATTGGTTGCGCGGATATTTTCGCAAAACCAGTTGTTGTTCATCTCGTTTACGCGGTCAATCAAAATAAAACCTGGCTCAGCAAAATCGTAGGTGCTAGACATAATCACATCCCACAAGCGGCGCGCTTTAATGGTTTTATACACGCGGCAAGCTACTTTGCCTGCATCTACGCCGTCTTGCTTGGTTAGGTATTTACCTTTTACTGGCCAATCGCGCCACACCACCTGGCTTTCGTCATTCACATTTAGGCCATCAATAATCGCCTCTTTTTCTGTGACTGGGAAAGCCAGCTTCCACTCGGAATCGGCTTTTACCGCTTCCATAAATTCTTTGGTAATGAGGCAAGAAAGGTTAAATTGGCGTAAACGGCCATTTTCGCGTTTGGCTTTAATAAAATCGGTAACATCTGGGTGGCTAATATCAAACGTGGCCATTTGTGCACCACGACGACCGCCCGCACTAGAAACCGTAAAACACATTTTGTCGTAAATATCCATGAACGACAGTGGACCAGATGTATAGGCGCCAGCACCCGCCACAAATGCACCTTTTGGACGTAAGGTAGAGAACTCGTAACCAATGCCACAACCCGCTTTTAGCGTTAAGCCAGCTTCGTGTACTTTGTTTAAAATATTGTCCATGCTGTCTTCTACCACGCCAGAAACCGTACAATTAATGGTAGATGTAGCAGGTTTATGTTCTAACGCACCCGCGTTAGAGGTAATGCGGCCGGCAGGAATTGCGCCACGGCGTAGTGCCCACAAAAATTTCTCATGCCATTCTTGGCGTTTTTCTTCAGTCGTTTCCACATCAGCCAGCGCACGTGCCACACGAGAATAAGTGTCGTCCATGTTTTTATCAACATGCTCGCCCGTTTTGGTTTTTAAGCAATATTTTTTATCCCAAATATCCAAGGAAACCGATTGAATTGGAATTTCAACCTCGTCACTTTGTTGTAATTTAGCTGCTGGCTCAACTGCTTTTAACATGAAAAAACTCTCCCAAACTTAAGGTGAAAAACGCAAACTTTAAACCAACCTTGCGCTAACCCTGTGATTATAATTAACAAATTCTTATTTTTACAGAAAACATGGCACTTAAACACAACATATTGTGCCTTGAGTGAGAATTTAAGCCTTTATTTTGTGTGCGTCAATAGCATTTTTATCGCCTTTTTATGCGCTATTTTGGTTAACTTTTTGCTGCAAACCAAGCCAGTATTTGCTCTGCGCCACACTAAAAAATATAAGCACAAAAAAACAGTATAAAAAAATAAATGACTCGCAAAAATTTTAGCTTTGTGTTTGTATTTTTTTAGCAACTAACAATAGCTAAGTTTTAAACCTAACGTTTTGTGAGAAAATGCCGCATGAATCGATTTTTGTACTCACTTTTGCTTTATTTAACCCTGCCATTTGTGCCGCTAAAGTTACTTTGGCGTGGTATTAAACAACCCGCCTACTTAAAACATTGGGGTGAGCGTTTTGGTTTTTATAATTTACCAATTACTAAACCTATCATTTGGCTACATTGCGTTTCGGTGGGCGAAACCCGCGCTGCAGAGCCTTTAGTCAAAGCGCTACTAGCGCAATATCCACAGCATCAAATTTTAATCACCAACACCACGCCGACTGGGCGTGAAGCCAATGAGCAATTGTTTGCAGATAGCGTGCTGCGCGTTTATTTGCCTTACGATTTGCCGTTTGCTGTAAATAATTTTTTAGCCCACTTTCAACCTAAAATTGGCTTGCTGATGGAAACTGAGCTGTGGTTTAACCTAATCGCAGCTTGCAAGCAGCATAAGGTTCCTTTGCTATTATTAAACGCGCGCCTTTCAGAAAAATCTGCCCGCGGTTATACCAAGCTTGGAAAATTAGCTTCGGAAGGCATTCAAAGTTTAAGCGCTGTTGCCGCACAAACTGCTGGTGATTTTTCAAGATTTCAGACTTTGCAAGCAAACAATATAAGCGTTGCAGGCAATTTAAAATTTGATGTGAAACCGCCTGTAGACGCCGTAAATAAAGGCTTGCAGCTACGCAAGTTGCTTGGCCAAAAGCGTATTATTTTTCTTGCTGCCAGTACGCGCAAGGGCGAAGAAAAACACATACTTGAAGCAGTAAAAGGTTTGGATATTTTAACAATTATCGTGCCGCGCCACCCGCAACGCTTTAATGATGTAGAAAGCATTATTCAAAACTCTGGGCTGACTTATCAACGCCGTAGCAATTTGGTCGGGGCAGTCGATAAAAACATACAGGTTATTTTGGGCGACAGCATGGGCGAACTTTTTACCTACTATGCAGGCTGCGATTTTACCTTTGTGGGCGGCAGTTTGCTGGAATACGGCGGGCAAAATTTAATTGAGGCGGCTAGCATGGGCAAGCCCATTTTAATTGGTCCGCACACGTTTAATTTTGCCGATGCCACAGAAAATGCCATTCGTGCCAAAGCGGCTATTCGCGTAAAAAATATGGCGGCATTGCGCGATAGAATTCAATATTTGCTACACAATGCGCCAAAACGCGTAAAAATGGGCGAAGCTGCGTTGAATTTTAGCGAGGCTTCCACTGGCGCAACGGTGCGGATGATGAAGTTAATTGCGCAGTATTTAACATAAAATATCCAGAAATACATGCCCTAGGAGCCCCATGGATATTGGCTCGCAGAGCCTGCACTGGAATGATTTAGTCCAGTGGCATGCAATAAAAACACTTTTAATTCATTTAAGTCACTGAAATTGTTTTTACGTAAATAATTTCGCACGCGCCATTGCCAGTATCTTCGCGAGTGAGCGAGCTTTTCCAATGCCAACCGTCGCTGGCATTCACTTGCACCAAATCGCCACTTAGCCTCACAATTTGGCCAGGGCGAATCGATTTTAGTATTTTTTCAATTTGTGCATCTGCGGGAATCATATGCATATTGGCGCTTTGCGTTTCTATCTCGCGCCTAGGAATAGGAAATTCCTCAACGCGCCAATAATAAAATCGATTGGATTGCGAAATTTTGATGTCTTTTAAAATCGCTTCATCTGACATTTTTCCCCAGCCTAGCGCCAAATCGACTGGCGATAAATCGGCCTCGCGACCAAGTGAATAGTGCTCTGCAGCTAATACGCGCGCTTCGATTTGAAACGATTCTAAAGGCGTAATTTTGTAGCCATTGAGCGTAATTTCCGCGCTATTGGTGGAAATTTGTGTGGGCTGCTGGCTGGCAACTATACCATTGTCATGCGAGATTGGCTGCTGCGAAAAATGCTGATAAGCGCCGAAACTAATAAGTGCGACAAAAAATATGAGTTTCCAATTCACGCTGAGACTTTATATGAATACGCGCTAATTAGGTTCTAATCAATTTAGAAATGGATTTAAACGCCTCGTGATTGGCGTCACCCAGCCATTCAAACACGACAGATTCAGTATTGGTAACGATGCAGCCTGCATGACGTAGCCTTGCTAGCGCATTTGCTTTATTCGCGCTGCTACGCGAAATTATGGCATCTTCCACCACAAACACTGTTTTGCTCGCCTGTAACAGCGCTAATGCGGTTTGTAGCACACAAATATGTGCTTCCATACCCGCCAATACTATTTGTGAATTTTCACGCTGCAATTGCTGATTAAATTTAGGCTCGCCACTAGCCGAAAAAGCTGTTTTTGTAATGGCTTTACGGTTTGGCAAATGCGCTTTAATTTCAGCTAAAGTTTCGCCCAAGCCTTGTGGATATTGCTCGGTAGCGATGATGGGCACAGCAAGTAAATTAGCAGCTTGCGCCAAAATGGCACAATTTTTGACTGCGCTCTGCAACGCATCGGCGGGCATTACACTTGCTAACTTAACTTGCATATCAATAACAACTAACTGGCTAAGCGCTGCCTGCACTGCAAAATTAGTTGGCATTTGGGCTTACCACTAACTGTTGATTAATATCTTGCAAATCAGCCTCTGCAACCAAGCCAGAAGCGGCTTTCAGGCGGATAATATTGACCAAATAATTATAGCGCGCTTGCAATAAATCTCGCTTGGCGCTGAACAGTTGTTGTTGCGCATTCAACACATCGACACTGGTGCGCACGCCCACTTCGTAGCCAAGTTTGGTTGAGTCGAGCTGGCTTTGGCTAGAAATCAAAGCTTGATCCAAAGCTTTTACCTGCGCGATACTGCTACTTAAATTAAAATAAGCGCGCTGCGTTTCTAAATCTGTGCTGCGGCGCGCAATTTCAATATCATCCAAGGCTTTTTGTTTGTTTAACACCGCTTGCCGCGCACGTGAACTAATCGCGCCGCCTGCGTAGAGCGGAATCTCCAATTGCAGGCCAATGGTGGCGTTTCTTAACTCATTACCCGCACTAAACACCGATGGGCTGCCGTTAGCATAGTTATTGGTATAACTCGCCACAGCGTCCAAAGTAGGTAAGTGGCCTGCCCGTGCGTTTTCTACATCTTGCTCGGCCAGCTTAAGCGCATCTTGTTGAATTTGAATGTTTAAATTATTTTGCACCGCGACTTGTTGCCAATCTTGCATATTTTGGGCGAGCGATGTCACTTGAATATCTGGTTTTACCGTCGCCAATTTATTGGGAACTCCGCCCGTAATGGCCTCTACCGAGCGCTTGGCTATTTCAAACTCATTGATGGCCGCAATTTCTTGCGCCAAAACTAAATCGTAACGCGCTTGCGCCTCGTTCACATCAGTAATGGTCGCCGTGCCCACTTCAAACGTGGCTTTGGCCTGATCTAGCTGACTTAGAATAGCGGTTTTTTGGGCGCCAATTAAATCAATTTTATCTTGCGCAATTAATACATCAAAATAAGTCTGTGTAGTGCGTAAAATAAGCGCTTGCTGACTTAAATGGTATTGTTTATCAGCCAAACTTACTTGGGTTTTAGATTGCTCCATCTGCACCAAATTTTGTTTGCGATAAATCGGCTGGCGCGCTTCAACGCCAGCTTTATAATTCTCAAAACTAGAATTGCCTGGTGGTACGCTTGATTCCAAATAACGTATGTGCGTGCGTGAGGTGCTGGCGTCAGCATTAAAATTCACCGTCGGGCGATACAAGGCTTTGCCTTGCTCGATAATTTCTTGCGCGGCTTTATTGGCGCTTAAGGCAGAGGCCAGCGTTGGATCGTGCGCCAAGGCTTGATGATAAACATCGAGTAAGTTTTGTTGACTTTTGGCCGCCATCAAACTGGCGGGCAAAGTAAATAATACCGAAGAAATTAATATCAAGCTAAGTGGTTTGATGTTCATATTAAAACTCAAATTGTTGCGCTTGCTGCGCATTAATTAGCTCTGGAATACAAGTTTCAAACAGCACGGTTTCTGTAAACCCTGCTTTTGAAACACGCTGTATCAGCGTGGCCTGCATCACAGGCGCCTCACCCAGTATAATAAACATCACACCACCGATATTGAGTTGCTGACGCACCCCAGCAGGCTCTAATGGCGATGAGCCAGTATAGACAATGACATCATAATGCTCATAACTGGGCCGGCCAAGCACGCCATCTGCCACTTCCAGCGTCACATTTTGAATATTGTTTTTAGTTAAATTTTTAGCAGCTTGTGTGCTCAAATCTGCTTCAATTTCGATTGAAATCACCTGTTTAGCAAGGCCTGCCAGCAAGGCAGTAAAATAGCCACTGCCAGTGCCAATATGCAACACGCTATGTAATTTTTGTACATTAAGCGCTTGCAAAATGCGGCCTTCTAGCTTGGGGCTAAGCATGGTTTGCTCATGTGCTAGTGGAATTTCAATATCTGCAAATGCCAGCCCTTGATATTCTTCTGGCACAAAGTTCTCGCGCGGCACATCATTTAACAGTTGCAATACGGTTGGGTCTAACACCTCCCAGGTGCGGATTTGCTGTTCTATCATGTTAAAACGCGCTGTTTCGCGCGGCATGTTGAATCTAGCTTCACGCATGTCATTTTGTGCTATTGGTGTCATATATTCGCTCTATTTTCTAGTCTCAATTATAACGTAATTAGGCAGGCATTTTTACTCTAAACCAAGCAGCATATAGCGCGGGTAAAAATAGCACGGTAAGCAAAGTCGCCACCGCTAAGCCGCCCATAATGGCGACTGCCATTGGGCCAAAAAACACGCTTCTGGTAAGCGGAATCATCGCCAAAATAGCAGCAGCGGCAGTTAAAACAATCGGTCTGAATCGTCTTATGGTTGATTCTACTACCGCTTGCCAAGGCGCTAGGCCAGAAGCGCGATCTTGATCGATTTGGTCAACCAAAATCACCGAGTTACGCATAATCATACCCGATAGCGCAATCGTACCCAACATGGCCACAAAGCCAAACGGCTGGTTAAATAATAACAGCCCTATTGTGACCCCAATTAAGCCCAAAGGTGCAGTAAGTAATACTAAAAATACCCGTGAAAAACTTTGCAATTGCAAAATAAGTAAGGTAAGCACGACGACCAAAAATAGTGGTGCGCCTTTGGCAACCGAGGCGCCGCCTTTGGCCGATTCTTCTACCGCGCCGCCCGTTTCAAGCGAAATGCCGAGCGGTAAATTAGCTTTAATTTTGGCTAGTTTTTCTTCAATTTGCGCAGAAACCACCGGCGCTTGCATGCGACCGTGCAAATTGGCGCGCACGATAATACTGGGCTCGCGGTCGCGATGCCAAATTACGCCTTGTTCAAACTCGCTCTCTATAGTTGCAATTTGCGAAAGTGGCACACTGCTACCGCTGCGCGTGTTAATCATTAAATTGGGCAAGCGCGAAAGCCTTGTGCGCTCTAGCTCTGGGCCGCGCACCACCAAATCGATACGCTCTTTGCCCTCTCTAAATTCGGTAATGTAAAGCTCACTCATTGCGCCATTTAATATATTAGCAATATCTACCGAGCTTACGCCCAGCAAGCGCGCCTTTGCTTGATCTACCGACACTTTCATCACCTTGCTAGGCTCTTCCCAATTGAGCTGCACATTGGTTAAGTTTGCATTGCCGCGCATAATATCGGCAATTTGATGCGCAATTTCTCGTATTTTTGGAATATCAGTGCCATTTACCCTAAACTGCACTGGAAAGCCCACTGGCGGACCGACTTCTAGGCGCAACACCGAGGCGCGCAAACTGGGGAAATCGCTTTCAAATAACTTGAGTAAATCGCTACGTAAAGCTTCGCGTTGTTCAAGGTTTTTGCTTAGTATCACAAACTGCGCAAAACCACTGTGTGCCAGTTGAATATCCAGCGGCAAATAATAGCGCGGGCTGCCTGTGCCAATATAAACCACAAAATTATCGATACCTTGATGTTTTGCGTTCCAAGTATTCAGCCAGTTTTCAAGTTTTTTCACTTCCCTATCAGTCGCTTGGTAAGATGCGCCTTCGGTCAAACGCAAATCCACCATTAGCTCTAGCCGCGTAGCATCGGGGAAAAATTGTTGCTGTACTTTGCCAAAACCGATAATTGAAAGCGCAAATAATAGCAAAGTGATAGCGATAACCGTTTTGCGATAACGCACGCAAGTGGTGACAATTGCGCGTAACGCTCCATAAAATTTAGTGTTATAAATATCATGATGATGATTTTCATCATCAACGGCATCCACTAGTCCCAGCTTGCCTTTCAGCCATATCATTAATTTAGAAGGCTTAGGCGCATGTGCATAATCGGGCAGCAAATGGTAGCCCAAATAGGGCACAAAAATCACTGCCGCAAACCACGAAATAATCAGCGCAATCGCAGAAACTTGAAAGATAGAACGCGTATATTCGCCAGTAGAACTTGCTGCCGTTGCAATAGGTAAAAAGCCAGCCACCGTGACCAGCGTGCCTGTTAGCATGGGCATGGCAGTTGAGCTGTAAGCGAACGAGGCTGCTTTTACTCTATCCCAGCCTTGTTCCATTTTAGATGACATCATCTCGACCGCAATAATCGCATCATCCACCAATAGGCCAAGCGCCAATATGAGGGCGCCTAGCGATATTTTATGCAAACCAATATCAAAGAAATTCATCACTAAAAATGTAGCGGCAAGTACGACTGGAATAGAAATCGCCACCACAATGCCTGTGCGCAAACCGAGTGACAGCAAGCTAACGCCCAGTACAATCACCAGCGCCTCAATCAGCGAATGCACGAAATCGTTCACCGAATGCGCAACGATTTTTGGCTGCGATGTCACTGTATTAAAACTTAAACCCACAGGTAGACTTTGCTCAATACGTACAATTTTTTTATCTAACGCATGGCCAAGCGCAATCACATCACCGCCTTGTTTCATGCTCACGCCCAGCAGCAAAGTTTCTTTGCCGTTATAGCGCACCGTGTCGCGCGGCGGATTTTCAAAACCTCGGTAAACAAGCGCCACATCACCCAATTTAAAATCTTGCGTTTTGGCGCGCAATCTTATTTCGCGCAGCTCTGCGACCGAACTGTAACGCCCAGAAACCTCAATGCGAATACGCTCTTGCGGCGATTCAAACGTGCCACCGCGCACCACCGCATTTTGCGTTTGCAAAATATTAATCAGCTCTGTGGCGCTAATGCCAATGGTCGCCAATTTGGCGTTAGAAAGTTCTATAAAAATACGCTGTTTTTGCTCGCCAAAAAAGTCCACCTTGGCCACATCGGGCGTTTTTAATAGCTCCGAGCGAATAGTATCTGCTTGTTCTTTAAGTGCAAAATTGTCAAATCCGTCGCCCGTCAGCGCATACATACTGCCGTACACATCGCTAAACTCATCATTAAAAGTAAGGCTTTCAATTTGTTGTGGTAGCGTGTGGCGAATATCACCCACTTTTTTGCGCACTTGATACCATAAATCTGGCACATCTTTTGAAAACGTGTCATCTTTAATGATGATAAAAATCATCGATTCACCAGGCCGCGAATAACTATTGAGATAACCCAAATGCGGTACTTCTTGCAGTTTTTTCTCAATTTTATCAGTAATTTGCTGCTCCACCTCTACCGCACTCGCACCAGGCCAACTAGTGCGCACCAGCATCACTTTAAAAGTAAATGGCGGGTCTTCCGACTGGCCCAGTTTGGTGTAAGCCAGCAGGCCAGAAATCGTCAACATAAGCATTAAATACAGCACCAATGTTTGATGATTTAGCGCCCATTCGGAAAGGTTAAAACGCGCGCTTTTTAATTCAACTTGGTCGGCCTGCGGCTGGCTATCGCTCATGGCGCGGCCTCTGCTATTGGCGCAAATTTTGGTGTTACTTTTTGGCCATTCATCAGCGTATGTACGCCTGCTATCGCCACCATTTCGCCCACTTGCAGGCCGTTTGTAATCGTTACGCCATTTTCGGTATATTGGCCAGCACTCACTTCGCGTAGGTTTGCAGTTCCCTTTTTATTAATGACCCAAACGCTACTTTTGCCGTTAATTTGCGTTAGCGCGTTTGATGGAATAATGATTACGTCATCTTCAATTTGCGTAAGCCGCACGCCCGCTGTCATGCCCAGTTTTACTGCTTCATCGGCATCAGTTACTGCCACCCGCACATCAAACGCGCGCGTGGCAGAGCTTGCTGCTGGCGCAATTTCACGCACTTTGCCCGCATAGGTTTTCTCGCGGTCTGCCCACAATTTAACCGTTACTGCATCACCTACTTTTAGCTTGGCCATGCGCGATTCTGGCACGGCCACCAACACTTCAATTTGTTTAGTATCCACCACTTGCACCACCATCTCGCCCGCATCGACCACTTGGCCAGGCTCGGCACGAATTTGCGTGATCACGCCGTCACGATCAGCCACCAGCGCGGTATAGCGCGATTGATTACCAGAAACAGCCGCTTGCGCTTTGGCTTGATTGACGCGTGCGTCTGCCGTTTTAAGTTGCGCCTCATATTTATCTAGCGACGATTGCGAAATGAATTTTTTATCGACCAACAGGCGCTGGCGTTCTACATCCGAGCTAGCCAGGGCGCGATTGGCTTCGGCGGCACGCACATCGGCCACCGCCGCAGCTGCGCCCAAGTTAGTATCCGATGCATCTAGACGCGCAATAATTTGCCCTTTTTTAACAAAGCTGCCCACATCTACTTTGCGCTCGATAATTTTGCCTTTTATGCGAAAACCTTGATTAGATTCAAATCGCGATTTCACCTCGCCCACCAATATCATGGCTTCATTTGCGGCTGTTTCGCCCACAATGGCAACCAAGGCTGGTCGCGGCGGCGGCGGCAACTCTACGGGCTTCTCGCAAGCCGCTAATAGAAAGGTTAAAAAAATGATTATTTTTTTTATCTTGTCTTTATTCATGTTGATTCTTTCAAAAGCCCACGCACCATCACCTGTTGCATTAATTGCAAGCGCGCAGAAATATCCGTCCAATTAATCCACTTATCTTCCGCCATGTTAATTTGCAGCGAACACACGCCATGCATGCCCGCCCAAATGGTCTGCGCAATCAAATCCACATCTTGCAAATCAACTCTAAAATAGCCCGCTGCATGCACCTCGGCCACCACGGTTTTAAGCTGATAATACGCATCTTGCTCGGCGTTATTTTGCTGCAAGCTAGATTCGGCGGGGTCGCAAGGCGTGCGCTCAGTCATAAACATCATGCGATAATGGTTTGGGTGCGCTAGCGCAAACTCCGCATAACCGTGGCCCAGCGCGTGCATGCGTTCTACTGGGTGCGCAATTTGCAAAATGTTTTTTAAGCTCGTCGCTAGCGCTAAAAAATCGGTGTCGCAAATGGCGCGCAACAAGGCCTCTTTATCGGCAAAATACAGGTAAATACTCGTTGCAGAATAACCGATGCGCTTAGCGATTTCGCGCATAGTCACCGCTTCAACTCCACGCGATACAAATAGCTCGCGTGCGGCATCAATGATTAAGGTACGCAATTGTTGGCGCTCGGCATCTGTTTTTGGTTTAGGTGGCATATTGTGCGGCTTTTACACGGCTTTCTAATTAACAACGTTAATTTAACATCGTTAAGTAAAGGATGTCAATACGCTATCTGTGAAATATTTTAGAGATTATTTCTTAGCAATGACGAACAAACCAGCGACGATGAGCAGCGCGCCTAATGCAATGCGCAAGGTAATGGCTTCTTTAAGCAGCCACCAAGCCAGCAAAATGGCGATAACTACGCTGCCTTTGTCTATCAGCGCAACCGTTGCCACATCACCGATTTTGAGCGCTTTATAGTAAAAAACCCACGAACCTGCCGTGGCAAGCGCAGAAATTGCCAGCCACATATAATTGACTTTTTGCAGCGATTTTATTTCAGCTGGAGCAACTGTGAGTGCTGCGAATATCAACACAAAAATGCACACGAAAATAGTACGAACGGTTAAACCTAATTCAGCCGAAATACCCGCCAGGCCTTGCTTAGCGCCTACAGCCGTGAAACCTGCAAACAGCATTGAGATTATTGCGTATATAACCCAGCGTTCCATTATTTTCTCGCTTTGCTAATGTTGAGAAGTTTTTGCCGCGCGCTGCGGAAAAAACAATATGCAAGCCACAATCACAAATAACAAGGCTGCTGATGCCGAAAAACGACTTAAATCTAGCCCGCCTTTAGCAATTGGCTTATCGAGAAAGTCGCCCACTACCGCGCCAAGTGGGCGTGTGAGAATAAACGCCGCCCAAAAAAGCAAGGTTTTAGATAAGCTCGTAAAATAATGCGCTGCTGCCATAGCAACTAAAAGTCCGCCAAAAATAATCATTGCGCCTAAATAGCCAAGCCCAGCTGTGTCTGCTGTCCAATCGCCTAGCGCTGTGCCTAATGTTTGCGAAAACATGATGGTAACCCAATAAAACATTTCTGCTTTTGGCGAATTGAGTGAGCTTACCGCAACAGAGCCAAGCGTTTTATACCACACCGCAAGTGACCCCAGCAACAGCGCAAACAACAACGCTGAGCCGCCTGTATAGCCAATGCCAAGCGAACGCGTGGCGAAATCTGCCAGCGTAGTGCCGACCGTGGTGGTGGCAACAATCGTCGCCCAATATAAATATGGGTGAAACTGTTTGGCTTTAATTTGTGCGCTAACTGCCACCAAAAAAAGTACGGCAAAAATGGCGGTACTAAGCAAATATCCCAAATCCATCGACATCGATAGCGCATCACCAGCCGTTTCGCCCAGCGTAGTGGCAAGAATTTTTATCGCCCAAAAAATTAAAGTGAGTTCTGGTACTTTGCTTAAAACTTTCTCGACCTGGCTGTTCATTAAAACTCCTTTAAAATACTTATTCAATAGCATTAACTGGTGCGGCGTTGACTTTTAAACTTGGTTTTGCGTCAATGCATTTTTTGAACCGCGCACATTTTTGTATCTATCTCAAACGCCACCAGCAAGCTACAAAATACATCATCATGACTCAGCGCATCTTCTTTGTAGGGCTTGAGTTGGTCTAATTTGTAGTCAAAATGCTTGCCCATCCAAACAATGGCGGGCACATGGGTTTGCTCTTTAGGCGCGATGTTATATGGAGCGGCATGTAAGTAAAAACCCCCTTCACCTAAAGATTCACCGTGGTCTGACACATAAAACATGGCGGTAGCATGGCTGTCATCGTATTTCTTTAGCAAATCAATCACGTTCGATAAGAAATAATCGGTATATAAAATCGCATTATCGTAGCTGTTATCAACTTCTTGCTTGGTGCAAGCACGTAGCTCACCTGTCATGCACATGGGTTTAAACTTCTCAAATTCTTTGGGGTATCTTCTGTAATACTCAGGCCCGTGATTGCCCATTTGGTGCAGCACAATTAAAATATCTTTGCCTTTTCTGGCCTCAATGTATTTATCTAGCCCGCTTAACATACCAATATCACGGCATTCGCCAGCGCATACTGGGTTTAATGTTGGGCTTTGAAAATCCTCATATTTTATGCGGGTTGCCACGCCTTTTGAGTCAGAATTATTATCACGCCACAACACTTCCACCCCGTTTTTAGCCAGCACATCTAGAGCATTTTCTTGATTCAACGCTTTTTCTTTGTCATAGTCTTTTCTACCCAAAGATGAAAACATGCAGGGTACTGAAACACCAGTAGAAGTACCGCAAGAACTCACATTGCTTAAGCTCAGCACATCTTGCTTGGTCAACAGCGGATTAGTTTCCCGGTGATAGCCATTGAGAGAGAAACGATCTGCACGCGCAGTTTCACCCACTACCAATATCATCAATTCGTTTCTTGAGGACTTACCAAGCTTCACAGCATCTTCTGCAATCGCTTTTAACGGAACCACTTTTGCAATACTCAATTGCTGAGCTACATACTTAATCACTGAATAAACGGTATAGGTTGGATTTGCATAAAAACGCGTGATTTTATGCTCGCGCCAAAATGATGTATAGCTTGCAACAAATGGTGCAACGAGCAAAACAATTGATAATACCAATACACCCAATAGAGGTAATCTAGATTTAAACGTTGGGCGTGTATTATCAGTTTTAGGAAAGTACTTAATCACCAACCAAGCGGGAATCAGACCGAATAATATCGTTCTAATAACTAAACTTACGCTTAACAAGCCAGCAAACTCACGCAAATTAGTTTGCATAATATTGTCTATCATCACAACATCTACAATCACACCAAACTGATCCATGTAATACGCGGCTTGCGAGGCGATGATTAAAAATAGTGCCAAAACCCAGCGGGTAGCCCTGCCGTGGCAAATCAGCAAAAATAAAATCGCGGTTAATACTGTAAAGAATGCGGCAAGCGACAGCAAGAATGGAAAACTGTCTAATGTAAGCGGATAAATTTCTAAAACTCTGCCAAATAACGATAAATTACCAGTGAGCATAATAAAAGCCGTCACCAGCAGAATACTGCGGGTTTGCGGTGTTAACTTAAGCTTAGAAAAAAACTTGCGGAATGAAACCATCATGTTATTAAATTGATTACTTAATGTCGATTTTTATGTTCTTGCAAGTCGCCCGATTTAAACGCAGTGTTGGCAGATTGATAATAAGCAATTGCCTCATTTAGCAGGGTTTCATCGATGTCAGCTGGCGTTGATTCCATACTAATTGGATCAACATTAAACATTTCAGTTTTTTGTTTTGGGCTTAGTACAATCAATTTGTCATTTTTATAATAGCCCAGCTCTTGATAATTGCTAATAAAAGCGCGCGGTACTCCTTGGTCTTTGGCTTCTTCAAATAACGATTCGCCAAAAAAGTGTTCATCGCCCTTTACTCCTAAAACATCTAACAATGTTGGCACAATATCAATTTGGCTGGCTACTCGGCTGTAATGGCCTGCTGGCAACATATCGGGCGCATAGAAAAATAACGGAATATGGTACTTAGCCACGGGTAATTTGGTTTTACCCGCAACCGATGCACAATGATCGGCCACAATCACAAACAAGGTATCTTTAAACCAGGGTTTACTTTTGGCTTTTTCTATTAATTGCCCCAGCGCGTAATCGGTATATTTAACGGCGCCTTCGCGATGGCCTTGTGGTAAATCAATTTTGCCATCAGGGAAAGTAAATGGTCGATGATTGCTGGTAGTCATAATATGCGCAAAAAATGGCTTATTGGTTTTAATGTTTTTATCAAAAATCGCAATGCTATTATCAAACAAACTTTCGTCATCCACGCCCCAAACGTTTTCGCTTTGAATACTTTTCGCATCAAAATCGGTACGGTCCACCACTACGTAATCGTTGCCGCGAAAATAGTTATTCATGTTATCAAACACGCCATAACCACCATAAATAAAGAAGGTAGAAAAATTCGCCTCCTCTAAAAATTCGCCAATGGTGGCCAAATGGTCGTTCTTTAATCTGTGCACAATGGCTTGGCCTGGAATTGGCGGAATTGCAATCGTTAGCGCATCTAAGCCGCGTACGGTGCGGGTGCCTGTGGCAAACAACTTATCAAACACTAAGCTTTCTTTCGCCAGCTTATCTAAAACCGGCGTTAAGTTTTCTTTATTGCCATACGCACCTACGTATTCGGCGGATAAACTTTCTACAGAGATTAAAATCACGTTCTTAGGTCGACGCGTAAAAGGGCCTAGTTCTGGCACTTCTTCATGCTCAATTGCTTCATTTTCAGATGCGCCAACTACTGCCGAAAACGGCTTACGCTCTACCTTTAAATTTTTTAAAATCTCATCTGCCTGTGCTTGTGGAATTTGTTTATAAAATTTATCGTAATCTAGCTCGTTACGCCGCGCAGCTGCGCTAAAACTAAATACGCCATTGCCTGCCAGCTCGTTAACATAGGCATTTTTACCAAAATCCATTTGATCCACATTAGCCAATTGAAAGCTAATAACCGGCAGCACAATCGCGGCAATCAAAAATTTGGCTTTTTGCTTAAATAGTTTTAACGCCGCATTAAAACTAATGAATCGACTGATGCCATATAAAATTGCCGCCGCAACCAGCGCAATCGCCAGCAATATCAATGGTACGGGGTAAGACTCACGAATATTACCAATCACTTCATTGGTGTAAATTAGGTAGTCGACCGCGATAAAGTTAAATCGTGTAGTGAATTCTTGCCAAAAAATATACTCGGAAGCTGCGCCAAACAGCAAGCCAAAGGTGATTAAAAACGCCAGTATCCAACGTACTTTGTTAAACCAAGGCTTGCTGCGCCAAATATTTGGCACAAAACATGAGGCCAGTAAAAATGGCACCAATAAATAGCACAGTGTATTTAAATCAAACCAAAAACCAACAGCTAAGGCCTGAACAGCTTGAATCAATGACAGCTGACTTACGCCTACATCAACCCACAGCACAATGCGTAAAGCTAGCCAAATAAGCAGAGCTAGCATTGCGACAAATAAAACGAATGAAAAATTAAAACGTGATGTACGAATGAGTGGATTTTGCATTGTTTGAGATGATAATTGCCTAGAGCTTGATGCGGTTAGAAATAATACACCCGCCGCACCAGCGACTAAGCTAAGTAAATAGCTTCAATTGAGGCTATTAGAGATATAAAACAGCTGGAAATACAGTTAATGCAAATACAAACACCATCCACTCCATATTCCAGCGCTCGAGATGCCCTGTAAAGTGCAGCGTGAGTACCGCAATCGCCAGTGCGTAATAAATTGCAATGAGTACCATAAATTAAACCTGCGTCAGAAAGATGTAATTAAGTGTATTTATAACATTTTTTATCAAAAACACCTAAAATTTAATGCTACTTTTTGCACTCAAGCTAAAAATGGTTTCTTGCTTTTTGGGCTATTTTCGCGTAGATTCCATACATTGCTAGGGGTCTGGCTTTGCTTGTTTTGCCAGTGAGAATCACCCTTTGAACCTGATGCGGGTAATGCCGCCGTAGGAAAGCAGCTTGTGTGCTTTCCTATCTTTAATTTGTATAGGAATTTGCATGAACGCTATCGACAAGAATTTACCAAAATCCCTCCCCAAATTTTCTGGCGACACCGCCGAAATTGATCCCGCCACCAAAGTGCCATTTGCCAATTCGCGCAAAGTGTACATTCAAGGCAGTCGCCCTGACATTCAAGTGCCGTTTCGCGAGATTTCGTTAAGCGATACGCCCTCACAATTTGGCGCAGAAAAAAACCCGCCTGTGATGGTATACGACACCAGCGGGGTGTATACCGACCCAAACGTAAATGTAGATATTCGTAACGGTTTGCCTGCCATGAGAGCCTCATGGATATTAGAGCGTGGCGATGTTGAACAATTAGATGGCCCAAGCTCAGCATTTGGCCATCAACGCCTTGTAGACCCAGAATTAGCAGAAATGCGTTTTAACTTGCATCGCAAACCATTGCGCGCAAAAGCGGGCGCAAACGTCAGCCAAATGCACTACGCGCGCAAAGGCATCATCACGCCAGAGATGGAATACATCGCGATTCGTGAGAATCAACGCCGCGAGGGCATGAGCGAAATGCTGCAAAAACAGCACGTAGGCCAACATTTTGGCGCCAGCATTCCTAAAGTTATTACGCCAGAATTTGTGCGTAGTGAAGTGGCGTTAGGTCGCGCGATTATCCCTGTGAATATTAACCACCCAGAAATCGAGCCGATGATTATTGGCCGTAATTTCTTGGTGAAAATTAACGCCAATATCGGCAACTCTGCGCTTGGCTCTAGCATTTCTGAAGAAGTTGAAAAAATGGTATGGGGCACACGTTGGGGCGGCGATACCGTGATGGATCTATCGACTGGTAAAAACATCCACGAAACGCGCGAATGGATTATCCGCAACTCGCCAGTGCCGATAGGCACCGTGCCTATCTACCAAGCACTAGAAAAAGTAAACGGCAAAGCTGAAGATTTAACTTGGGAAATCTTCCGCGATACATTGATTGAGCAAGCTGAACAAGGCGTGGATTATTTCACCATTCACGCAGGTGTGCGCTTGGCTTACATTCCAATGACTGCAAAACGCATGACAGGTATCGTGTCACGTGGCGGTTCTATTATGGCGAAATGGTGTTTAGCGCATCATAAAGAATCATTCTTGTATGATCATTTTGAGGACATCTGCGACATCATGAAAGCTTACGATGTGAGCTTCTCATTAGGCGATGGCTTACGCCCAGGCTCAATTTACGATGCAAACGATGAAGCGCAATTTGCCGAACTTAAAACGCTGGGCGAGTTAACACAAATCGCTTGGAAACACGATGTGCAGTGCATGATTGAAGGCCCAGGTCACGTGCCTATGCATTTAATTAAAGAAAATATGGAACTTCAATTAGAGCATTGCGGCGAAGCGCCGTTTTACACACTTGGCCCCCTCACCACCGACATCGCCCCAGGTTACGACCACATCACCTCGGGCATCGGCGCTGCCATGATAGGCTGGTATGGCTGCGCCATGTTGTGTTACGTCACGCCAAAAGAGCATTTAGGTTTGCCCGATAAAGAAGATGTGCGCGTCGGCATTATTACCTACAAAATTGCAGCGCATGCAGCTGACTTGGCTAAAGGCCACCCGGGTGCGCAAATACGCGATAACGCACTAAGCAAAGCACGCTTTGAATTCCGTTGGGAAGACCAATTTAATTTAGGATTGGATCCAGAAAAAGCCAAAGAATTCCATGATGAAACATTGCCGCAAGAAGGCGCAAAACAAGCGCATTTCTGCTCTATGTGCGGCCCACATTTTTGCAGCATGAAAATCAGCCAAGACGTACGTGACTACGCAGATAAGTTAGGTGTGAGCGGCGAAGAAGCGCTACAAAAAGGCATGCAAGAAAAAGCCATTGAATTTGTGAAAAAAGGCAGTGAGGTTTATCAGAAGGTTTAATCTTGTAGAGATATTTCTGAGTAGTCAAAAACTTAATTAAAAAGCCAGCATATGCTGGCTTTTTAATTTCTAAAATTCTATAAGAGTTGGGCAATAGTATTGATAAGAGGGTGGTTAATTATTATTGATTTTATATGGCACGTAGACAACCTGTGCGTGCTTATTATTTGACTTCATTAGCAAGCCCAAGAAATAGCGATTTTTCAAACACAGCACTCCTAAAATTCTTCATCAATCATTAAAACTTCAACATTACATTTATCACAGTAGTTAATTTGAATTTCTTCTCTTTCAATCATAACTGTTTCAATAATATCTAAGCGTGTTTGGCATTTAGGACAGCAGTTGAGCTGTTCACACATAATGAAATAAATAGAATTAGGCACAAACTCTCTAGCTTTTAAATGAATCATTGCCTATTATCCAAAAAAAGTGTGTTTCTATGCCAAATCACGAAAGATATGTTGGGTGTAAATCTTTCTGGAAACTCGATTTCTTTTCCGTTCAACGGTAAGAAAGTTTCATTCATAAAAGCGTCATTACGTTTTTGTATTTGTTCAGAGATAATAATCGTGAAATCATCTTTTAAAGTAATTAAACCTTTATCAAATGCTTTGTCATGTATAGCTGAAAGGCAAAGTCCATTACTTGGATTTAAGCGATTAGCTTTATCTTTGCTCCACGGTACTATATGACTAGCTATTAATAATTTAGGCTCTGATAGTCCAGACATGCAACAACGCCCGCGATAGCTACTCAATACCGCACGTCGGAAAAAGTGCTGTTTGATGCGTTGAGTTGTAATAACTTGCCTTGTTTCACCTGTAAAATCTTCGGGAATAAGTAAGTCATTTTCAACTTCAAATTCTCTGGGCATTGCAGTGTCTAGTTGTCGTCTAAGCAATTCAGATTCAACAGCTAACCTTTCCCAGTCTGAATGAAACTCAGCCCACACGTCACGGTCAAGTCCAGATGCGTTGCCTAAGCCCACTCGCCCTGTACTTGTGATTGCAGGGTCAAGGCTTGCAATATTCAACATTTTCATAGCTACCGCACTTGATGTACGGCCAATTACATCAGCTAGTGCAATGACTTCTTTGTTTCTACTATCAATTTTCCCAAATGGAATTTGACAGTAAAGGTGAAAGGCAAGCTTTACTTGTTCTTTTGTCCAAAGTTTTGAATTTGTCATATTTTCTGGAATGGCTATTTTTTGCAAAGCCAGCTCTGCCTCATCAGTTTTTACAAACGAAACCATTAGTTTAGCAGTAACCTCAACCATCGGCACAAATGCCGATGAGCTCACAATCAGAAACTGAAACCCTACAGGTATTTAGAAACTCCTAGTCAAGAATTTACTAATAGGCTAAAAATTAAACGCTAATCGTCGCTACTAGATATTCAACCACCACACTATCCGCCGTCATTAGCGTAATACCTTCCACAACCGCTTGCGCAACTAGCATACGGTCAAACGGATCTTTATGAATATTTGGCAAAGCGTCTACACCAATAGTATGCGAGCTATTAATGGCAATTTCTTCAAAGCCATTGTCTAGCAAGTTGCGTCTAAATACAGCTAAATCGACTTTAAAATCTGCGCGGCCTAGTTTGTTTTTAATGGAGATTTCCCACAGGCTGGCGGCACTAAAGTAGAGTTGATTTTCTGGGTCTTCAATCAGCGCTTTTGCTTTGTTTGAGAGTTGCTCTGGCTCGCCTGCAGCCCAAAGCAGAATATGCGTATCTAACAATAACTTCATGCGCTTTATTCCACGCCAAAGAGATTGGCAATTTCAGCTTTGCCCATCTCATCAAAGTCACTCGGCACTTGAATTTGCCCAGTCATAAAACCAATGCGTTTTTTGGCTTGTGGCGTTGGCGTATCTAGCTTGGTGACTTTAACCAGCGGCTTGCCAGCCTTTGCAATAATAAAAGATTCACCATTGACCGCTTGCTCTATTAGCTTTGAAAGCTGTGTTTTTGCCTCGTGAATATTAACTGTTTGCATTACAATCTCCGTTAAACTAAGTTAAGTTAGTCTAGTTTAAACTTAAATATGCGCTTGGTAAATAATTTTATAAAAATTATTAAGATTAATATCCATAGGGGCCTAGACAATTGTTTGTTAAAATAGCTTTATTAACAAAACCTTGTAGCCTATTTTGACCACACTCAAACTCACCAAAAAACCACACGACGCGCCAACTGCCAGCAAAGTGCCTGTGCGCCGTGCTGACCCCACTAAGCGCGATAGAACTCAGGCGCGGGCTAAGCCTGTGGCTAGAGTCGATGATGTTCAATCCGCTTCAAAAGACAAAATGGATTCCCGCTTTCGCGGGAATGACGGTCGTGATGGTGACGTGCGTGCGGATGCGAGGCCTGAAAACAAGCCAGAAGGCGCGCGGCAGCGTAACCATCGTTTTGATGGCAAGCAGCATGGTGAGCCTTTTGCACAGAATGTTTTAAGCGAAAAACCTGATACGGAAAGGCCGCTTAGAAGCAATTTACGCACGGAATCTGCGAGTGAATCTAAACCCATCGAATCAAAACCAAGTGAGTTTAGACCGAGGAATGTCGAATCAAGGCCAGCCGAACTAAGGCAACATAAACCTGCAGGTATCGATACGCGCATCACTCCGAGGCCTGATAAGAATGAGCCACAATATCGCCAAGCACCGCGTCGCGGTGGCAAAGTGCGCGATGGCTATGACGGTACTGCAACGCCACAATATGGCGCGGCGGCCAAGGCGGCTTATAAGTCTTCGCCTGTTAATGTAGATTCGCCGCGCCTTTCTAAAGTGATGGCGGAGCGTGGGCTTTGCTCGCGTCGCGAGGCAGACGATTGGATTATTAACGGTTGGGTGAAGGTAGATGGCGTGATTATGGATACGCTAGGTACCCGCATTAAGCCTGATGCGGAGATAATAATTAGCGGTTATGCTTACGAGCAGCAAGCCGAGCAGGTGACGATTTTGCTGCACAAGCCCGTTGGCTATGTGAGCGGACAAGCAGAAGATGGCTACCAGCCTGCGATTGTGTTGGTGCACCCCGATAATGAGTGGCTAGACGACCCAGATTTACATGAACCCAAAGAATTTCAGCGTGGATTTTTGCATGGCCTTGCCCCTGCAGGCCGCTTAGATATTGACTCTACAGGCATGCTAGTTTTAACGCAAGATGGTCGCATTGCACGACATTTAATAGGCGAAGATTCGAGCGTAGAAAAGGAATATTTAGTACGCGTAGAAGGTGAGTTAAGCGATGCGGATATGCAACGTTTAAATCACGGCTTAAGCCTAGATGGCGAAAAACTGAAACCTGCCAAAGTAAGCTGGCAGAATGAAGACCAATTGCGCTTTGTATTACGAGAAGGCAAAAAGCGCCAAATTAGGCGCATGTGCGAAATGGTGGGTTTACATGTGGTGGGTTTAAAGCGCGTACGTATTGGAAGTGTAAATTTAGGTAAATTACCGCTAGGGCAATGGCGTTATTTGCGCAGTAATGAACGTTTTTAAGATAAAATTTAGCTACTTAATATCAATAATATAAAGGAATAATAATGGGATTACTAGATAGCGTTGCAGGTGCAGTTTTAGGCAAACTTGGCGGCCAACAAGGCGGTATGGCACAAATTGCTCTGGACATGTTTAACCAAAATGGTGGTTTAGGCGGTGTTTTAGATAAATTTAAAGCAGGCGGCCTTGGTGATGCTGCGGCTTCTTGGGTGGGCAAAGGTGAAAATTTACCTGTTTCAGCCGATCAAATTTCTAGCGTGTTAGGTAGCGGCGCCATTGCTGAGATGGCAGCTAAATTTGGTATTTCACCAGAAACTTTAAGCGCACAAATTGCGGAGCATTTGCCAACTGTAGTCGATAAAATGACGCCAAATGGTACGGTTGAGGCTGACTCTGGTAATTTGCTTACCACTGTATTGGGTATGTTGAAGTAATTTATTACTTTTTTAACAAAAGGGGCTTACTGCCCCTTTTTCTTTTTATATTACTGATAAAATAAATACATGGATTTAATACTATTGTTTAAAGCCTTTATATTAGGCATTGTAGAAGGCGCGACCGAATTTTTGCCCATTAGCAGCACGGGGCATTTAATTATTGCGGGCGATTTACTCAATTTTAATGATGACAAAGGCAAAGTATTCGAAATCGTCATTCAACTTGGTGCGATTTTAGCGGTATGTTTCGAATTTAGAGCGCGCTTGGTCAACACCCTCACACACATGACTAATGATGATGCTGCACAAAGTTTAGTGCGTAATTTAGTTGTCGCATTTATGCCGGCAGCCTTGCTGGGTCTAGCGTTTCACGATTTTATTAAAACCTATTTGTTTTCACCAGTTACTGTCGCAATTGCCTTAATAGTCGGCGGTTTTGCGATTTTATGGATTGAAAAATACACCAGTCACTCTTCAACCACGCAAATTGAGGCAATAACTCCTAACCAAGCATTTAAAATTGGCTTAGCGCAATCATTGGCACTTGTGCCTGGCGTTTCGCGCGCAGGTGCCACCATTTTAGGCGGCATGGTGTTTGGCTTAACGCGGCAAACAGCCACAGAATTTTCCTTCTTTTTGGCGATTCCCATCATGTTTGCCGCCACTGGCTATGATTTACTTAAAAGCTGGCATTTATTAAGTTTTACAGATTTTCCGATGTTTGTTGTGGGCTTTATTACGGCATTTTTATCTGCATTATTAGTGATTAAAATGCTCATCCGTTTTGTTGCAACCCATGATTTTGTTGGCTTTGCGTGGTATCGCATTATTTTCGGAGCTTGTGTGCTGTTATATTTTTGGTGAGCTTTATAATAAATGATTAATCCCAATATTATGGTTTTTAAGTGCTAAAATTATATTCAATTTGTAGCGAGAATAATTATGCCAAAACTCATTAAATACGTGCTTTACGGCATTGTTGCCATTATTGCATTGGCGCTTATGGTCGCAGGCTATTTTGCCGCCACTTTTAATCCAAACGATTACAAAGATGACATCATCAAGCTCGTCAAAGATAAAAAAGAGCGCACCTTACACATCGATGGCGACATCAAGCTAAGTTATTGGCCAAAAATCGGCGCAAATCTTGGCAAACTTTCTATTTCAGAACATCAATCAGACAAAATATTCGCATCAGTCGAGAGCGTAAAAGTGGCGCTGGCTGTGATGCCGCTACTTAAAAAAGAGTTAGTGGTGGATACCATTTACGTGGATGGCGCAAAAGCGAATGTGGTGAAATACAAAGATGGTAAATTTAACTTTGACGATTTATTAAGCAAAGACGAAGAAGAAAGCAAAATTAAATTTGATATTGATGGCGTCAATGTGAGCAACTCAGAGGTGAAATATACCGATGAAACCACTGGCGCAAAATACAATGTGACCAAATTTAATATGAAGTCTGGCCACATTGCCTTGGCCGAACCAGTTGATTTAGATACCAACTTTACTATTACATCTAATCAGCCAGAAACTGCTGCCAACGTTAATCTTAAAGGCAATTTTTTAGTTGACCCAAAAACCAAACATTTCAAAGTCAAAGGGCTAGATAGTCACATTGTCGGCGATTTGCTAAGCGGCAAAGGTATGGATATTAAAGCCAGCGGCGATATTGATGCAAAACCTGAGCTAAAGGAATTTTTAATCGATGGCCTTAAATTTGTGGCTTCTGGTAACTTTGATGGCGCAAAACAAAGCATCGACTTAAGCGCACCTGCGCTGACAATTGAAAAAGATGAAGTATCGAGCAAAAAACTAACACTAAGCTTGGCCCAAGAAAAAAATGGTGATGTGTTCAAAGCCAATATGGTGTTAGCAGATATTAAAGGCTCGCCCAAAGCGCTGCAAAGCTCAGGTATTACTGGCGATTTATCTGCCATACAAGGCAAGCGCACAGTCACTGGCACATTTTCTTCACCTTTCTCAGGCAACATCGAAAACTTAATTTTTGATATCCCCAAATTGGCAAGCAACTTAGATATTAAAGACCCCAGCTTGCCAAATGGCGGCATGAAAGGTACGTTTACTTTAGGTGCGCATACCGACATTAAAAACGAAACCGCTAATAGTAAATTTAATTTAACCATGGCAGATACCAAGCTCACAGGCGATGTTGATATCTCTGGATTTAAAAAGCAAAACATTAAATTTAACTTAAATGCCGATAAATTAGACTTAAATAAACTACTCGGCAAATCTTCAGCCTCTGCAAAAAGCAGTAACAAGACTAATAACAAATCTAGCGACATGAGTGCGCTTAAAAATATGACGCTAGACGGCAAATTGAGCGTAGGCAGTTTGATTTACGACAAATATCGCATATCTGGACTTAACGTAGGAATCAAGGCAGACGGCAATAAACTCGCGCTTAGCGGGCTAAATGTAAAAATAGATGACAGCCAAATTAAAGGCAATGTCGGCATTAGCAACTTCGCCAAACCGCTCTACACTTTTGATTTAGATATTGACCAAGTGGATGTTGACCGCTACGCCAAGAGCGACGCGCCAGCCGCTAAAGCAGAGCCTGCCAAACCGCTAGATTTAAGTGCCCTCAAAGCTTTAAATGCCGATGGCAGCATTCGCGTTGGCAGTTTGAAATATGGCAAAACCAAAGCGAGCAACGTCAATATTAAGCTAAATGCTAATGGCGAAAAGCTCAGTCTTAATCCGCTTAGCGCCAAAGTGGATGATAGTCAGATTAAAGGTAGCTTTGCGATTACACAATTTGCGCGCCCCAAGTATGTTTTTGATCTCGATATCGATGCCCTGGACGCCAATAGGTATGCGGGTGCTGGCGATGTATCTAAAAGTGAAAAAGCGAGCCAAGATAGCGGTTTAAGCGGGCTTAAAACCTTTTTGGCCGAGGGCGATTTGCGCATTGGCAGCCTAAAATACGACAAATACCAAATTAGCGGTTTAAAAGCGGGCTTAAAAGCTGATGGCCAAAAACTAAGCCTAAACCCTTTAATCGCTAAAGTAGATGATAGCCAAATCAACGCCAATTTAGGTATCAGCCAGTTTAACAACCCTGCTTACAATTTTGATATTAAAATCGACAAGCTGGATGCCGATAGATATATCACCAAGGGCGACCCCAAAACTAAGAGTAGCGCCGATACGCCGATTGATTTGAGCGCGCTAAAAAAGTTGAATGCCACCGGCGAGGCCAAAATTGGCTGGCTTAAACTTGCCAATGTAAAAACTGAGAATGTGAATTTAGGCTTAAAGGCGGGCGATGGCATTGCTACGCTTTCTCCATTTGCTGCCAATTTGTATGGTGGCAGTATGGCAGGCACCTTAAAAGTGGATGCGCGCGCTACACCTAGCATCGCCTTTAAACAAAACATGAAAGGCGTCTCGGTTGGCCCACTAATGGTAGATGCCATTAAAAATGACATGCTGAGCGGCACTGGCACGGTGAATATCGATGTGACTACGACAGGTAACAGCGTAGGCGCACTGAAAAAAGGTTTGCTGGGCAATGCCTCACTTAACTTGGCTGATGGCGCACTTAAAGGCGTAGATATCGCTGGCAGTATTCGCGACTTGAAAAGTAAGGTCAATATTCTTGGCAAGAAAGACGCCAATTCAGATAAAACCAAGAAAACCGATTTTAGCGAACTGACAGCGACGTTTGATATTAAAAACGGCGTAGCGCACAACGAAGACCTTGCCATGAAAGCGCCTGTGTTGCGTTTGGCAAAAGGCGATAGCCGGGGCGATATTGATATTGGCAACGAAAAAATTAATTACCTAGCCAAACCAACCATAGTAAAGTCTCTTAAAGGGCAGGGCGGCGCCGAGCTAGATGATTTAAGCGGCATTGCGATTCCCGTTAAAATTACTGGCACGTTTGCTGACCCAAAATACGGCATGGATTTCGCCGCGATTGGCACTGCACTCGCGCAATCAAAATTGCTAGATAAAGTAGGTGGCGAAAAAGGTGCGGCGGTGAAAGAGTTGATAGGTGGTGGCGAAAAAGTTGATGCGCTTAAAGGCTTATTAGGCAAGAAAAAACCTGCTGAAGCCGGGCCTGCTGTGCCTGCAACCGCAGGAGCAGAGGCCGCACCCGCAGAACCTGCGCCACCTGTAGAGCCACCAAAGTCTCTAGAAGACCAAGCCAAAGAAAAAGCCGCGAAAAAACTTAAAAAATTGCTTAAGTTTTAAAATGACAGCTTTTGCAGATGCCATTATTGCTTGGCAAAAGTTGCATGGACGTCATGATTTACCTTGGCAAAATACTTCGGATGCGTACGCGATTTGGATTTCGGAAATCATGTTGCAACAAACGCAAGTGGCCGCCGTTATTGGCTACTACGCCAAGTTCATGCTACGCTTTCCCACTATTGCTGCACTTGCAAATGCTACGCAAGAAGAGGTTTTGCAAATTTGGAGCGGGCTAGGTTATTACTCACGCGCGCGTAATTTACACTATGCCGCGCAAAAAATTATCGATGATTTTGCTGGTGAATTTCCACAAAACTTTGATGATATTTTAAGCTTACCTGGCATCGGAAAATCAACCGCTGCGGCTATTTCCACTTTTGCTTTAAACGCGCCACAGCCCATACTAGACGGCAATGTGAAGCGTGTTTTTGCGCGACACTTCAATATCGCAGGCTGGCCAAGCGCACCAAAAATTGAACAACAAATGTGGCAAATAGCTGAGCGTGAAAACCCACATGAAGATGCAATTGCTTACACGCAAGGCTTGATGGATTTAGGCGCAACACTTTGCACACGCAGTAAACCAAGGTGCCCTGCATGTCCCGTCAATATTGGCTGTCAGGCCTATGCCAATAATGAAGTGTATTTATTACCAACGCCAAAACCACGCAAAACGATTCCTGAGAAAAGCACGACTATGTTGGTATTTATAAATGGGGGCGAAGTGATGCTGGAGAAGCGCCCACCTATTGGTATTTGGGGCGGTTTGTGGAGTTTTCCTGAAGTAAATAATGATGACGTTTCACTGCAAAATGCGTCGCCACTCGGCAAACTAACGCATACATTTACGCATTTTAAATTGCACATTCAGCCGCAGCTGGTGCACACCAACAAAAAGCCACAAGCGAATGAACCGCGTACGATATGGTTAAGCCTTGATGATGCGATTGGCGCTGCAATTCCAACGCCTGTTAGAAAGATTTTAATCGCGTTAAAAGACCATTAGCTATCAAACAAAGGCTTTCTGCCTACTAATGCTTCTAGCATTCTCAGCTCATCGTCATTATGGTCGATCACTTCAAACGCCTTCATTTGAGAATTTCCGCGATTGTTTGTAGTAACCACATGCGCGTTATGGTGCGTAGCAAGCACTTCTTCACGTTCTAGCCCAACAATTAAATCGGTGTGGCCATAGCAGGTACACGTGTAAAGTTTATCTGGCGTAACTGCGGCATATACCGCTGTGCCTCTAATGCCGATAGTGGCAGTTGCAGTAAAAATACGTGTTGTTTTCTGTCTTTTACCAAAAACGCCTAGCATTGCGCCGCCAACTAATCTTAATGCGCTTATGAGCACGCTGTCTTCTTCCGAGTACACTTGCAATGTGCTGCCACCACGCACTAAAAATGCGTCTTCGCCCATACTAAACACCAATTTACCATTTTTAGAAACGACAATCTCGTCTCCATTTCGTATGATAGATGCGCTGTTTATTTTGATTTGATTGATTAAAACATCGCCTTCAATTTCGTGAATTTTCCCTGTTGCTGCGAGTGCTTTTAAAGGAATGATTGCTACCAAAGGCAGTGCAGTAACAGAAATTAAAAATTGTCGTCTCGAAATATCGTTCACAAAAACCTTTCAGTGGGGCGTTGTAAGTTAGTCGGTTGAGTAGCGATTAACTTACAAAAATCGGTAGGCAAAATAAAAGCCGAACTTGTCGGCCTTTATTTAATCTGTATATAATTAATGTAATCGTGACTCTAAGATTTTATCTGCCAGCATTTGAAAGCGCGGCGATACAAACTTCCGGCTTTGCGAACCTGTATCTACAATAGAGAGTAGCTCTTCTATGGCCGACCTAAAACCTAACTCAAACAACCAATAATCTGATTCAACGATCGCAGATTTTTTATCAGTATTCACATCCGCACAAAGCCGCTCAAATGCTTCCATACATACGTTGCGTTCAGCCATCACATCCTCCTAAGTATACAAATTTATAAGCCATCATAAAACTTAGTAAGGATTTGTCAATTATTTTTAATGCCGATTTACTTTTGATCCCAACTTTCTTCCCACATGCAATGTTTAATGATGTGGCGATTTTTAATCAACTCATCAATACTCGGCTCGTCATTCAATGCGCGTTTTAGGGCCAGTTTAATTGCATCGTAGTTGTTTTTGTACATATCGGCTTTGTCTAATTTACCTGCTTTTTCTAGGTCAACGCAGCCTGGGTCTATCCAAAGCAATGCAATAATACACAAATCGTTCACTTGATCTTTTGGGATAATGCCCTCAATCACGGCATCTAATATGCCATCGGCCACGCCAGCTTGCACCACGCCGCCAAACAAACCTACATCGGTGCTGCCTTTTAGCGTCACTTTTGGCACCATCATGCAAGCAGGGCGCACCAGTTGATTGATGTCGCGCACCGCAAACATCGCGGTGTGGCCTTTACTTTGCGCCATTAAATTGGCAAAAGCTTGGCCAACTGGCCCATCGACAGCGCCGATTAAAATTTCTGGCATGGCAGCAGTTACGTCTTTGCCATCGGTATAAATGGTCGCTTCGCCTGCTTTAAATATGATTTTTGACATAATGTTCTCTTTCTCGAATAAAGTCCTATTTTACCAAATGCTAGCACTTAATCTAGCGTCATTTGCATATCAACATGCGGAATATCCACATCGCAATATTCGGCGCTGGTGACTTTAAAACCGGCTTTGCTGTAAAAACCAATCGCGTGTGTTTGGGCAGATAACACCACACTTTTACTACCATGCTTTTTACATATTGCCACAGCAGCCAATAGCAGAGCGGCTCCCAGGCCATTTTTTCTAAATTCTTTTAACACCGCCATGCGGCCAATTTTGTGATAATCGATAATTCTTAAGCAAGCAATCGGCTGATTATTTCGCATCGCCAGCAAATGCACCGCGCTTGCATCTAATTCATCCCACTCAAAATCTGGCGCAACGTTTTGCTCTTCTACAAAAACCACTTGCCTTACTTCACGCAAATCACTTTCTGCATCACGCCAAATCACTTGTGAAATTTGAATATTAGCTAGCATGAAATAAACACTTTATAATAATGGCTTGATTTAAAACGTTAAGAAAGTGAACAAATGAATAAATATATTGAAGTATTAGCTAGAATTTTACTCGCGCAGATATTTTTTGTCGCGGTGTTAATCGTACTTTCGCAAATTACTAGCCACCCAGATGGTTACGTGGCCTACTCTGCCTACTTAGGCGGATATGGTTTAATTGGTATTTTCGCGCCACTAACTATTTTTATACAGCTAGTATTTGGGCTGGGCTTGTTATTGGGCTATAAAACTAAAATTTGTGCATGCATATTGGCAGTTTATGCGGTATTTATAGCACTTTTTATGAAACTGCAAGAGCCCAGTGGGCTTGTTTTAACGATGCAATATCTCGCTATTGCTGGTGGCTTAATGATGGTCGCTTTGCACGATAAAATGGCTTTTAGCTTAGATAATCTTAAGAAAAATAAAGCTTAAAAAATTAAAATTACATGCCACTGGACTAAAACATTCCAGTGCGGGCCTGTAAGCCAATATCCACGCGGCCTGCAGGGCAGTGGTTTTATTCCCATTCTAATGCGGGATAAATTATATTCACATTGCGCCGATTAGCAATATCGAACAATTGCCATTTGTCTTTCTCTCCCGCAGCAGCGCTATCCATAGCTTCATTCATGCTTTTGCCCGCTTTAATCGCTGCGCGAATATCGCTTAGTAGCGCGTTTAAATAGCGCTGCTCATTTTCAATTGCAAGTTTCCAATCTTTAGTCACTGGTCCGTGACCTGGCACGACTTGTTTAATAGGCTGAGATTTGAATTTTTCAAGCTCGGCAATTAAGCCTTTAATATCGCCTTCCAGCACTGGCGTGCGTTCGATAAACAATAAATCGCCCGTAAATAAAGTGCTATTTTTAGTATCAAAAGCGGATAAATCAGTATTGGTATGTGCAGCAGGATGCGCAGTTAGCTTCAGTTTTCTGTCGCCAAGGTCTAACTCCAGCGAGCTTTTCACGGCGATGGTCGGTTTCACCAGCTCGCTGCCTTTGGCATCTTCGCCCAATAATTTAGCGTTCAATTTATCGTAAGCTTCACGCCGCAATTCCATCGCTGTGGCAAGCTTTTCGTGCCCAATAAATTCTGCTTTATCGGCTAGAAAAGCTGCATTGCCATAAATATGGTCTGGGTGCACATGCGTGTTGATCACGTACAAAATGGGTTTATCTGTCACTTTTTTAATGGCAGTGCGCAGCTGATTGCCGACTTTGATGCTGCCGCCAGTATCAATCACCGCCACGCCTTTAATGCCGACCACAAAGCTCGCGTTGCAAATATCGCCATGGTAACCATCGTCGATGTCTTGATGTATGCCGTGATGCACGTAAATACCATCACCCACATCTTCAATCGCAAAATCATTTTGTGCCGCTTGTGTAGCTGGCCGTGCATGTGCACAGCCTATCAACGCCAATATACTCAATAACAAAACACTACGGCTTATCATTAAAATTCGCATCTTTAGTTCCTTTGAGTGAGCTTACTGGCTACAATGTTGCCGTGATGTGCAATTATTCGCAGTGACGCTTGTCACATAGGCACTCAATTATGCACTCGGTTTAATACTTCAGGGATATTACTATGAATCACTCAGCAACAGGCTACACCAAAACCGCGAAAGTTTTACATTGGCTCATCGCCATCGGTATTTTTTTCATGTTTGCGCTGGGCTGGTATATGAGCGATTTGCCTAAGGAAGCGCCGAAACAAATGGCTTACGATTTATTCGATTTAGGCATTTATACTTGGAATTTAGCTGAAGAAATCAGCCCACGCACTTTTTACTACAATTTGCACAAATCCATCGGCGTGACAATTTTTGCATTAATCCTCATTCGCATCTTGTGGCGCATTACGCACAAACCGCCAACATTATTAGCGAGCTATAAAGAAATTGAGCGAAAAATCGCCAGTAGCGCACACCATTTACTTTACTTGCTAATGGTAGTATTGCCAGTAAGCGGTATTATTATGGCGGTTTACAGCAAATATGGCATTAAATGGTTTGGCATGGATTTCATCGGCGGGCTGGATAATAAACCATTGCGCGAATTGTTTAAAAGCGTACACGAAATTATCGGCTTAATCATTCTGGCTGTCATTATTGTGCATATTCTTGGCGCGCTAAAACACAAATTTATTGATAAAGACGAAACGCTAAGTCGAATGCTTTAATTTTTAAAATACAATGCCCTGCAAGTCAATATCCATGAGGCTTGCAGGGCATTGTATTATGCGGAATTTAAAAGTCTATTGATGATATTGCTGACTATGTTTTCTTACTGCTTCTAACATCGCCGCAGCATTCTCTGGCGGCGTCCATTGTGTAATACCGTGGCCTAGATTGAACACGTGACCATGGCCTTTACCGTAGCGGCCTAAAATGCTAGCGACTTCTTTTTCAATTGCTTCTGGTGTGCTGAGCAAAATCGCTGGATCTAAATTGCCCTGCAGCGCCACTTTATCGCCCACACGTTTTCTAGCCTGCCCAATATCTACCGCCCAATCTAAACCTAAACAATCGCTACCAATTTCTGCTTGTGCTTCTAGCCACAACGCGCCACCTTTGGTGAAGACGATGCTAGGTATTTTTTTGCCATCTGCATTTTTAGTTAAACCTGCCACAATTTTTTGCATGTAATTCAGCGAAAACTCAGTATAAGCATTGTGCGAAAGCGCGCCGCCCCATGAATCAAATATCATCACGGCTTGTACCCCCGCAGCGATTTGCGCATTTAAATATTGAATCACCGTTTGCGCGGTGGTTTCTAAAATGTGATGCAACAAATCTGGCCGCGCATAAGCCATTTTTTTGATGTTTAAAAAGTCCGTACCGCCTTTGCCTTCCACCATATAGGTCGCCAAGGTCCACGGGCTGCCGCTGAAACCAATCAAAGGCACGCGGCCATTCAAGGTTTTGCGGATTTGCGAAACCGCGTCAAACACGTATTGCAGTTTGACCATGTCTGGCACGTGTAGTGCTTTAATGTCGGCTTCTTCACGCAAAGTTCGCTCAAATTTTGGGCCTTCGCCTTCTTCAAAATACAAACCTAAACCCATTGCGTCTGGCACGGTGAGGATGTCTGAAAATAGAATAGAAGCATCTAGCAGCGGATAGCGATCTAGCGGCTGCATGGTAACTTCGGTGGCAAAGTTAGGATTTTTGCACAAATCTAAAAAGCTTCCTGCGGTTTTACGGCTTTCGCGATACTCTGGCAAATAACGCCCCGCTTGGCGCATCATCCACACAGGCGTGTAGTCAGTTGGCTCGCGGTTTAAAGCGCGTAGGAAGGTGTCATTTTGTAAAGTGTCGTTTTGTAATGTTTGCATATTCTCTTAATTCTAACGAGGAAGTGTAGAACTGCCCATCAAGAACTCATCCACAGCCCGCGCCGCTTGGCGACCTTCGCGAATTGCCCATACCACCAACGATTGCCCGCGGCGCATATCGCCCGCCGCAAACACTTTGTCTTTGTTAGTTTTGTAGCAGCCCACGCCGTCTGTCGTCGCTTTGGCATTGCCACGATTATCTTTTTCTACGCCGAAGGCTTCTAACACTTTTTGCATCGGTGAAACGAAACCCATCGCCAGCAGTACTAAGTCAGCAGGAATGGTGAACTCCGTACCTGCGACCTCAGACATTTTGCCGTCTTTCCATTCTACTTTGCAGCCTGTTAGTGCTTTCACTTTGCCATTTTCGCCAGTGAGTGATTTAGTCGTAATTGACCAATCGCGGTTTGCACCTTCTTCGTGGCTGCTGGATGTACGTAGTTTTAGCGGCCAATTTGGCCAAACCAATTCTTTGTTTTCTTTATCAGGCGGTTGTGGCATTAGCTCAAATTGCGTCACACTTAACGCGCCATGACGGTTGCTAGTGCCGACGCAGTCAGAACCAGTATCGCCGCCGCCAATCACCACCACGTGCTTGCCTGTGGCTTTCACTTGGTTGGGGATGACATCGCCAGCATTCACTTTGTTTTGCGCAGGCAAAAAGTCCATCGCGTACATCACGCCATCTAAGTCGCGGCCTTGCACGGGCAAATCGCGCGGCCATTCTGCGCCGCCTGCCAACACTAATGCGTCGTAGCCGTTAATCACATCCTCAGCGGCTACATTTTCGCCCACGTATTGATTGACTTTAAACTCCACACCCTCAGCCGCCATTTGCGCCATGCGGCGATCAATGTGGGATTTTTCCATTTTAAAATCTGGAATGCCATAGCGCAATAAACCGCCGATGCGGTCATTTTTCTCTAATACAGTAACGCTGTGACCCGCGCGAGCCAACTGTTGTGCCGCCGCCAAACCCGCAGGACCGCTACCAACCACGGCAACTTTTTTACCCGTTTTATTCGGGTTAACTTGTGGCACTACCCAATCTTTTTCCCAAGCTTTATCGATAATTGCGTGTTCAATCGATTTGATGCCAACCGCGTCGTTATTGATGTTCAGCGTACATGCCGCCTCGCACGGCGCGGGGCAAATACGGCCTGTAAATTCAGGGAAGTTATTGGTAGAATGCAAAACGTCAATCGCCGACTTCCAATCTTGGCTATACACCAAATCGTTAAAATCGGGGATGATGTTGTTGACTGGGCAGCCTGTGGTGCAGAAAGGAATACCGCAATCCATACAGCGCGCGCCTTGTTGCTTGGCTTGCTCGTCGGTTAAATGTAATACAAATTCTTTGTAATTTTTAACGCGGTCTTTGACGGGCAGATTTGCCTCGCTCAGACGTTGAAACTCCATGAAACCCGTTACTTTACCCATACTAAACGCCTTTTCCCATTATGCGGCCACTTTTCATTACGCAGCCACCAGTACTTTATCTTCTGCAAGTTCAATTAACGCGCGTTTATATTCATTCGGCATGACTTTCACAAACTTGCCTCGTGCGTGTTCCCAATCTGCCAAGATCGCCTTGGCGTGCTCACTGTTGGTGTAATTTGCATGATTTTTAATTAAAGCCAGCAGCGTAATTTCATCTGGCTGATCGAGATGATGCACCTCATCTGCCGCTACATGATCTACATGCTTCACTTTTTCTAGCGACACCATGCCCATATTGCAACGTTTTGCAAATAAACCATCTTCGTCATACACGTAAGCCACGCCACCGCTCATACCTGCGGCGAAATTTTGGCCAGTAACGCCCAAAACAACCACCGTGCCGCCTGTCATGTACTCGCAACCATGATTACCTACACCTTCTACCACGGCGCTTGCGCCAGAGTTACGCACACAAAAACGCTCGCCTGCCACGCCATTAAAATAAGCCTCGCCAGTGGTGGCGCCATACATTACGGTGTTGCCGATAATGATATTTTCGTGCGGAATGCCGCGAAAAGCAGCTGGTGGTTTAATCACAATACGGCCGCCGCACAAGCCTTTGCCCACGTAATCGTTGCCTTCACCCGTTAAGTTAAAGGTGATACCCTTGGCCAAAAACGCCGCAAAACTTTGACCTGATGTACCAGTAAAATTGACATGAATCGTGTCATCTGCCAAGCCCGCATTACCGTAACGCACCGCGATTTGATTCGATAACATGGTGCCAACCGTGCGATTGGTATTGGTGATTGGCAAATCGATCACCACTTTTTGCTTGGTTTCTAGCGAATTTTTTGCTAATTGAATCAATTGATTATCTAGCGCGCTGACTAAGTTATGATCTTGTACTTCCACATGACGGCGCGCCACGCTGGCTGGCATATCCACCTGATGGAAAACTTTACTGAAATCTAAACCATGAATTTTCCAGTGGTCGATGCCAGTTTTCATATCCAACAAATCGCTACGGCCGACTAAATCATCAAACTTGGCGATACCAATACTCGCCATCAGCTCGCGCAACTCTTCCGCAATAAAGAAGAAGAAATTCACTACGTGTTCTGGCTGGCCAGTAAATTTTTTGCGTAACTCTGGATCCTGCGTCGCCACCCCTACAGGGCAAGTATTTAGATGACATTTACGCATCATAATGCAACCCTCAACCACTAAGGGTGCGGTGGCAAAGCCGAACTCATCTGCGCCTAATAGCGCGCCAATTAATACATCGCGTCCAGTTTTAAGTTGGCCATCTACTTGCACTACTACGCGGCCGCGCAGTTGATTGAGCACCAGCGTTTGTTGCGTTTCAGCCAACCCAAGCTCCCAAGGCGTGCCCGCATGCTTAATGGACGAAATAGGCGAAGCGCCTGTGCCGCCATCATGCCCAGCAATGGTAATGTGGTCAGATTTAGCTTTAGCTACGCCTGCTGCAACCGTACCCACGCCAGTTTCAGAAACCAGTTTAGTAGAAATCGACGCTTTTGGATTAGCATTTTTTAAATCGTGAATCAGTTGCGCTAAGTCTTCAATCGAGTAAATATCGTGATGCGGTGGCGGTGAAATCAAACCCACGCCAGGCACACTGAAACGCAATTTTGCGATGTATTCCGAAACCTTGTGGCCAGGCAATTGGCCGCCTTCGCCAGGTTTTGCGCCTTGCGCCATTTTAATTTGAATCTGGTCGGCGCTCGCTAAATATTCCGCAGTTACTCCAAAACGACCCGAAGCGACTTGCTTTATGCGCGAACGCATGGAATCGCCAGTTTTTAACGGAATATCACTGAACACCAAATTTTTGCCGATCACCTCGGCCATGGTGGTGTCTTTTGCCACAGGAATGAAGCGTTTAGCATCTTCGCCGCCTTCGCCGGTATTCGATTTTCCACCGATGCGGTTCATAGCGATCGCAAGCGTCGCGTGCGCTTCCGTTGAAATAGAACCTAATGACATCGCGCCTGTTGCAAAGCGTTTGACTATTTCCTTGGCGGATTCAACAGACTCTAATGGTATTGCCGCGCCCGCTGGCTTAATTTCAAACAAACCACGCAAGGTTTTGTGTTTACGAGTTTGATCATTAATTAATTTCGCATATTCTTTAAATGTCTCAAATTTATTGGTGCGCGTCGCATTTTGCAATTTAGAGATAGATTCTGGCGTCCACATATGTTCTTCGCCACGCACACGAAATGCATATTCGCCACCTGCATCGAGCTGCCGCAATAACACTGGGTCATCGCTAAATGCCATATTGTGCAAACGCAAAGTTTCCTCGGCAACTTCATCCAAGCCAATGCCTTCAATTTGAGTAGAAGTGCCAGTAAAGTATTGATTGATAAATGCTGAATTCAAGCCAATGGCTTCAAAAATCTGTGCGCCACAGTAGGATTGATAAGTAGAAATGCCCATTTTCGACATCACTTTATACAAGCCTTTGCCGATAGCCTTAATAAAATTTTTGTTCGCTACTTCTGGCTTGTCGGTCAAACTAGCAATAGTTCTGTAAGCCAACCAAGGATGCACTGCCTCGGCGCCATAGCCCGCTAATAGCGCAAAATGATGCACTTCGCGCGCAGAACCAGTAGAAATAACTAAGCCAGCGCTGGTGCGCAAGCCTGTTTTTACTAAATGTTGATGCACTGAGGAGCAAGCTAATAATGCTGGAATTGCAATTTGTGTTTTTGAGGTTTGGCTATCGGTCAGAATCACAATATTGTAGCCATCACGCACCGCTTGCTCAGCCTTACTACAAAGCTGCGTTAGGGCGTTTTGCATGCCAGCCGCACCTTGGTTAACATCATAGGTCATAAACAACGTAATCGAGTTGTACGCACCCTGCGTAGCAGCATCTATCGTCTTAATTTTGACGTAATCATCACGCGTTAATATGGGCTGCGCGGCCTCAAGGCGAATAGCTGGATTCGTTTCATCAACACCCAACAAATTGGGTTTTGGGCCAATAAAGGTCACTAGCGACATCACTAGCTCTTCACGAATCGGGTCGATAGGTGGGTTAGTCACTTGCGCGAATAATTGTTTAAAATAGTTGTATAAAACTTTAGGTTTATTTGATAGCACTGGCAGCGCGGCGTCGTTGCCCATTGAGCCTGCGCCTTCTTCGCCATTGGCAATCATTGGCTGTAAAATAAATTTAATGTCTTCTTGCGTATAACCAAAGGCTTGCTGCGTATCGAGCAAGCTTTCTTTGAGCTCAAAATTGGTGTCTTCTTCTGGTAAGTCGCTTAAATGGTAACGCGATTGCTCAATCCATTTTCTGTAAGGCTTGGCCGTAGCCAATTGTTTTTTAACTTCTGCGTCACCAATAATGCGGCCTTGCACGGTGTCTATCAGCAACATTTTTCCTGGCTCTAGACGCCATTTTTTGATGATTTTTTCTTGTGGAAATGTCAGCACGCCCATCTCAGACGCCATCATCACAATATCGTCATCAGTCACTAAATAGCGCGCGGGGCGCAGGCCATTGCGGTCTAGCGTTGCGCCTATCATGTTGCCATCAGTAAACGCCACGGCGGCCGGGCCGTCCCAAGGCTCCATCAAAGCGGCATGATATTCGTAAAATGCGCGGCGCTCTTCATCCATCGACGCATTATTATTCCAGGCTTCTGGAATGAGCATCATCATGGCATGTGGCAGGCTGTAACCGCCCGCCACTAGTAGCTCTAAGCAATTATCGAAACAAGCAGAATCCGATTGGTTTTCGGCAATTAGCGGCCAAAGTTTTTCCAAGTCTTCGCCAATAATGGCAGACTTCATGGTCTCGTGACGCGCTGCCATCCAATTCACATTGCCCTGCACGGTATTAATTTCGCCATTGTGCGCAATCATGCGGAACGGATGCGCGAGATCCCAGGTTGGGAAAGTGTTGGTGGAAAAACGTTGATGCACCAAAGCGAGTGCGGAAACCACGCTTTCATCGGCCAAATCTTTAAAGTAAACACCCACTTCATTCGCCAGCAACATGCCTTTGTAAACAATGGTGCGGCTGGAGAAAGAGGGTACATAAAACGCAGCGTTATCCTTCAAGTTAAGCGGGCGCACGGCGTGCTCGATACGTTTACGAATGACGAAACATTTACGTTCGAATGTGTTTTGGTCATTAGCTTGCGAACCAACAAATACCTGCTTCATGCAAGGTTCTACTTCGCGCGCCGCTTCGGCGATATTACTGTTATTCACTGGCACATCGCGCCAGCCGAGTAGTGTTTGATTTTCTTCCGCGATAATGTTGCTAATAATCGCTTCAACCGCTGCGCGATTTTTAGCATCTTGCGGCAAAAAGAGATTGCCAACTGCGTATTTGCCCGCTTCTGGCAGATTGATTTTTAGTTTTGCCGCTTCGCTGCGCATAAACGCATCTGGCAATTGTATGAGCAAGCCTGCACCATCGCCCAATTTTGGATCGTAACCCGTCGCGCCGCGATGCGTTAGATTAGTTAAAAGCGTTAAACCTTGCTGCACTATCTCGTGGCTTTTTTTGCCTTTAATATGCGCCACAAAACCCACGCCACAGGCGTCTTTTTCGTTGCGTTTGTCATATAAACCTTGATTTTTTGGTGCGAGTGCGACTGCCATATTCATTGCCCAGTGATCTAATCTTATTTAAAAGTTATCTAATTCTAAAACGTTTAGCGGAACCTTCAAGTTTACCGTTAAATCTAGGCAATATCAATCACATAGCGCTGTTTACAATCACTTTTAGCAAAAAACTTAGGCCTGAATTCGCAAGATTTATTGCTGAAACTTAAAAATCGTTAATTTATGTGTTGACAGATTAAATGAGAATGATTATCATTTACATAAATGACTGATGGAGAAAGCATCATGAATGATCCTTGTAATAAATTAATTTTGGCTGAAGGCCTTGGTGTGCGGCTGATTTACTGCAAAAATTGTGACGTTATCGAATTAGAAATTGGCGCGATTTCTTTACGGTTAAACCCTAACCACGTACAACAAATCGCCAATGTAATGATGAAAGCCAGCCTGCGTCTAGACCGTATGGTAAGCGTGCCTAGCACGCGCGCCAATATCGAAAATCTGCAGCACCTGCACTAAGCCTACACTAAGTTAGCAAACGCTTTTTTTGCAGCTTCAATCGTAAATGCAATATCTGCATCTGTGTGTGCGGCTGAAACAAATCCCGCCTCAAACGCAGAAGGCCCTAGATAGACGCCGCTATCTAGCATGCTGTGGAAAAATTGGTTGAAGTGCGTTTTATTATTGTTTTGCATAATTTCTGCATAGCTGGTCGGGCATTGCGCACTAAAATATAAACCAAACATGCCGCCTACGTTTTGCGCGCTGAATGGTACTTTTGCTTGTTTGGCGACTTGCATTAAGCCGTCGGTGAGTTTTTTGGTTTGGGCGCTTAATCTATCGTGAAAGCCTGGTGCTTGAATTAATTTGAGCGTGCTTAAGCCCGCAGAAACCGCGACAGGGTTGCCTGACAGCGTGCCTGCTTGATACACTTTACCGACGGGTGCAAGAAACTGCATAATATCTTTACGGCCACCAAACGCGCCCACTGGCAAGCCGCCGCCAATCACTTTGCCAAGCGTTGTCATATCTGGTTTGATGTTATAAAGCGCTTGTGCGCCACCTAAAGCCACGCGAAAACCCGTCATCACTTCATCAAAAATCAGTACCGCGCCATGCTTGGTGCAAAGTGCGCGCAGTGTTTGCAAAAATTCTATTTTCGGCACGATTAAATTCATATTGCCAACCACTGGCTCGATAATCACGCAGGCGATTTCGTCGCCCGATTTTTTAAACAAGTCTTCTAACTGCTGCGAATTATTGTATTCCAGCGTCAAAGTGTGAGCGGCCACACTCGCTGGCACGCCGCCAGAATCAGGCTCGCCAAAGGTGAGCAAGCCAGAACCCGCTTTTACCAAAAGCCCGTCAGAATGTCCGTGATAGCAGCCTTCAAATTTCACAATTTTATCGCGGCCAGTAAAGCCTCGCGCAGTGCGAATCGCGCTCATAGTCGCCTCGGTGCCGCTGCTATTTAAGCGTACTTGCTCCATACTTGGCACCAGCTTGTTAATCATCTCTGCCATTTCAAGCTCTAAACCAGTAGGCGCACCAAAACTTAAACTATTGGCCGCCGCCGCCTGCACCGCCGCAATCACCTCTGGATGCGCGTGCCCAACAATCATCGGCCCCCACGAATTGATGTAATCGATATACTCTTTGCCATCGACATCCCAAAGTTTTGAACCTAACCCTTTTTTGAAAAAAATTGGCGTGCCGCCGACGCTGCGAAACGCGCGCACTGGCGAATTTACGCCGCCAGGAATCAATGCTAAAGATTTTTCGAATAAGATTTGGTTTTGTGAGGTCATGATGTTGTGCGATTAAGGTAAAACGCTATTTTAACAGATGGCAAGCAGGCTTAGAGTTCGTCATACACTTCATCTTTGTCTAAAAAGCCAAACTCTTCTATTTGCGGTAAGATTTTACTTGCAAGTTGTTCGTTTGCTCTACTCAGTTCTTTTATTTCGGCTGCAGCAAAACTGTGTTCTGTTAAGCAACGTCTAATTTGATACCAGCCAGCATCCCAACTGTCGATTTTCAATTTGTTTGTGGCCATTAGGTTAAGGTTTGCATAAAAGAGTTTATAAACAATTTTTGCTTTCTCAATCACTTCTTTCGCTTCGTCAGATAAATCGTTTTTTGAAAGCCATTCTGCGACAAATCTGTTTTCCTCTTTGACTAATTGCTGCCTAAAATCGGGGTCTTTAATGTCCCAATGTTTAATTTCTTCAATACTGAAAGGGAAAAAATTGTTCTTAATTTGGTAAATATTGCCCAAATATGCAACGTTTTTTAATGTTGTGGTTTCGTTAGAAGAAGCAAACAAACTCCATACAACACAATCATTTAGAAACTCTTTTGTTGGTTCGGTATGTGGAATTAAAAATTGGTTTCTGTCATTAAGCCAAGTTTCTTTAGGTATTTTCTTTACAGCATGAAGTGTTAATGCTTTTTCAAAATTTTCTTTGATGACGGTAAATGCGCCTGCACTTGCATTTGGAGACGAAAGCATAACAACATACTTGGCATGTTGAAAGTCGTTACCGTTACTACATACCGAAGCTAAAAAGTCTGGTCTGGCTCTGTGCCTTGTATCGGTGTTGTCATTTTTTACGGTAATGCCGTTGCTCAATGGCGGTAAAATATAGTCGTTAGAATTTTGTGGTCGTGGAAACCAATTATTCAACACGTCTTTTTTTTCAATCAGTTGTAAATGCTTAACGCCAATGGTTTGAGCATCCTCATTTGCAATATCAATTTCAACCGATTTTTTTGCACTTGGTTTTGATAAGTTCCAAATCAAAAAGCCAATTGGATACTTTCCTTTCACACCGTGAAAGGTCGTTGATTTAAACAAAAAACCCTTTTCATATTTATAATTAAAATATTTGTCTCTATATTCAATGCTATCAGGTGCGTTTAGGTATTTCAACTTTGAGAACATACCCAAAAATGTATTTTTAGGAAGTTCGTGAACAATACGAAACATAAACTGCGCAAAGAGTTCACGCTTTACGTGCCCTGCATCAAATTTGTCCATAATCACTTCTACTTTTGTTTTACTCACACCTTTTTTAGAGTCGCCTTTTGCACCACCCACTTGAGCCGTTGCAAAAGGTGGGTTGATATACACAATCCAAGTGATGTTGGGGTCAGCTAGTTCTTCTCTAAGCTTTTTCGGCAGTTTCCAATTCGGTTCAAAGGGCAAACCGTTTTTATTAAAAACGTACTCTACATCGTCATTTAAATAATCGTATTGAAAGCAGGTTGCACTTGGAAAAACTTTGTTCAAATGGTCAGCTTCACTCGCGTGTAGTGTGGACATGTACAAATATTTATATGTTTCTGCGGGTAAGTGATATTCAAGATTGCCTGTGCCTGCCGCCATATCCCAAATTCTATACTTGTCCGATTTAAACCAGTTTTTTCCTAACACTTCTTTTAAATAATGAATGGCTTTTTGGCCAAAATGTAAGGGCGTATAAAACTCACCTTCAAATCTTCTTTGGCTTTCATCGGTTAAACGGTCTAGTTTGGCGTGAATACCATTGATGGTTTCAGCATTAGTAACGTAGTCGTAAACACTCCAAAAATAATCATAGTCTTTCATCAAAACTTTTTGCGTTTTGGAGTTTTTGTCTTCAAAGGTAAAAACGACACGGCTATTGTCTTTATCTATAATGACTTTATCGCGTTGAATATTGGCAAGAAAATAAAAAGACGGTTTATGGCCATTGACAATGTATGGCCCAATAACATTTTTCCAATGGTCAAAAACCGCTTCAAAGTTTTCTTCGTTGATGACTTTCTTATCCCCAAAGTCAATCATCATTTGGGGGTTTAAAGCATTATCAAGGTTTTTCTTAAACGCTTCATGCTCTTGTTTTTTGATGATGCTGTAAACGTGAATTTTTAGTGTTTCAGGCTCTTTAACTAAATGGTCAATGAGCTTTGGGTCTGGCTTACTTGGTGGTCGCTCCCAATCATAGCTATCGTTTGTATAATAAGTTGACCATTTGCCTGTCTCAGTTATGGCAGCTTCGTTTCTGTCGGCAAGGCAAATGAAAAATGGTATAGGTTTTTGAACATCAATATATTTCAACCGCCTGATGTAATAAAGTGTTTGAGCAAGGATTGTTGCAAGTGCTTTTAAGTTGTGGAAGTTTTTGTCGGTTTTGAACTCAAAAAACACCTGCGGCGTGTAAAGGTCGTGATGATTTGAAGTGTTGTATTTAATTTTGAAATATGCGGCATAAGTCGCTTTAACAACTTCTTCTGTTGTCGCCTTATCTAGCTGATTTTTAAATTCTTCAAAAGTCATTTTTTGTAGTTAAGCCTGCTTAAATCGCACTTGCTAACGACACGCCGCCAGGAATCAATGCTAAAGATTTTTCGAATAAGATTTGGTTTTGTGAGGTCATGATGTTGTGCGATTAAGGTAAAACGCTATTTTAACAGAGTGTTTTATTTAATGTATTTTGTATTATTGCTAAAAACACATGCTCTGCAGCCCAATTTTTATGCGGCTCCCAAGGCATATGTTTTAAACTTTTTAGCTTGTTTTTAGGCAGTTTTGAACAATTGTGTGAATTGCTGGCTGGCGCTGGTGATATCCATTGCATTAAACAAACTAGTAATCACCGCAATCGCATCTGCGCCTGCGACAATGGCTAGCGGCGCGTTTTGCAGCGTAATGCCGCCAATCGCCACTAGCGGAATACTGATTTTTTGCTTGGCTTGTGCAAATAAACTAAGTGGCGCGCTCACAGCGTCAGGTTTGGTATCAGAGCTAAAACATGCGCCAAACGCCACATAACTGGCGCCAGCTTGCTCGGCTTTAATCGCTAAATCCAGCTGATTGTAACAAGAAGCGCCAATAATTTTATCTGCGCCAAGCAAGCGCCGCGCAGCGCCTAAGTCGCAATCGGTCATGCCGATATGCAAACCATCCGCATCAATTTGCGCACATAAATCCAAGTGGTCATTAATTATCAATGGCACAGAAAAGCTACGGCACAAAGCCAACAACGCACTGGCTTGCCTAAGCCGCAAGCCAGCATCGGCGGCCTTGTTGCGATATTGCACCAAACTTGCGCCACCTTGCAATGCCGCCTCTACTTTTTGACAAAGTAGCGCGGTATCTAATTCATCTGGCGTAACGGCATATAGGCCGCTAATGCTGAATAGACGAGGCTTTTTCAATGCTTGATTCATCTGCTTCGTCTTCGTCCCGCGCCCAAAAAAAGCGGTCTGGAATAAATTGTCCCATGCCTGGGCGGAAGGCGTTCTTTAAAGTTTGCCAGGTGTATTCTTGCGCTTCTTGAATCGCTTCTTCCATGCTCAAACCGTGCGCCAAACAGGCGGCAATCGCGCTCGTCAGCGTGCAGCCGCTGCCATGATAACTGCCAGCCAAGCGCTCCCAATGGTAAGCTTTAAGCAAACCGCTGGCGCCAGAATCATTGCTACCATAAAGCGAATTCACGACATCCACGCTACGTTCGTGCGTGCCCGTAATCAACACATATTCGCAACCCATTTCCAGCAAGCGCATGGCAGACTCATCCAGCGAAGTATGCTGAATTTCTTCCGCCTCGTCGTAAAACGCCAAACGCCGCGCTTCCAAACTATTCGGCGTAATCAAGGTGGCTTGCGGAAAAAGCAAATCGCACATGGCTGCTTGCATTTCATCATTCGCCAACTCATCACCGCGGCCAGAAGTCAAAATTGGGTCAATCAACAACGGCACATCAGGATAATCGGCCATAATTTCGGCAATAACTGCCACATTTTCAATGCTGCCAAGTAACCCAAGTTTAAAAGCCGAAACCTGCACATCCTCCAAAATAGTGCGTGCTTGTTCATTAATCCAATCTGCATCCAGCGCCATCACGCTCTCCACGCCCACCGTATCTTGCACGGTAATGGCGGTGACCACAGAAAGCGGATGGCAGCCAATACTTGCCAACGCTAAAATATCGGCCTGCAAACCCGCGCCACTACTAGGATCTGTAGCAGAAAAGGTTAAAACTACTGGTGGCGTTATCGTCATAATTTCTCTATTTTTTATTTCTCTGTGGAGCGGGTGACGGGAATCGAACCCGCGTATCGAGCTTGGGAAGCTAGCGTTCTACCATTGAACTACACCCGCGAGTTATCAGTATTGCGCTATTTTACTTGGCTAGCACTTACATGGCAAAACAATCTCAAAACTCCAGCGGGTCAATATCTAGACTCCAGCGGATTTTTGTAGCAATTGGCAATGCGCGTATTTGCGACATCCAAGCTTTTAATAAACGTTGTAAAGCCCCGCGACTATTAGCTTGCAGCAGAAGTTGTCCGCGCTCCATGCCTTTTAAGCGCTCCATTTGCGGGCGGATTGAGTCATAAATCATCACCTCTGTTTTTAACTCTCTAGCTAAATTTCCTGCTTTGCTTAAAAACTGGCTCACTAGCGCAAAATCGTTAGCCTCAGCGCGGAGTAGCGCAAAATAACTCGCGGGCGGGAACTGCATCGTGCTTCTTTCCTGCAGCAGCTCATTGGCAAAACTCACATAATCTTGGCTGCGTAGTGCATTGAATAAAGCGTGCTGCGGAAACGCGGTTTGAATCAGCACTTCACCCGCTTTTTCGGCACGCCCAGCGCGGCCAGAAACTTGCATGAGCTGCGCGAATAATTTTTCGCTGGCACGAAAATCTGGGCTGTAAAGCGCACTATCGGTATCAATCACGCCGACCAACGTTAAATGTGGAAAATCATGCCCTTTAGCTAACATTTGCGTGCCGACCAAAATATCGATTTCTTGCTTATGTACTTGCGTGAGTAAATCCGTCAGCGCTTCTTTATTGCGCATGCTATCGCGATCCACTCTAGCGATGCGCGCAGTCGGCAGCAACGTTTGCAGGGTTTGCTCTAAGCGTTGCGTGGCTTGGCCAACAGGTTTTATATCTGCATTGCCGCAACTTGGGCATTGCAGCGGGATTTTTTGCTCGTGCCCACAATGGTGACATTTCAACCGTTTTTGGCTTAAATGCACGACTAGCCGCGCGCTACAACGTGTGCAGCTTGAAATCCATTGGCAGGCGTTGCAATGCAACACTGGCGCATAACCACGCCGATTGATGAATAACAAACTTTGCTCTTTACGCGCCAAACGCTCACGCAAAGCCTTTACCAATAAGGGCGACAGACCATTTTCAGTCGGTGACTTTGCGGTATCGATGCAAAAAATATTCGGCAAAGCCGCATTTTCTACCGCACGCTGTTTCAAGCTCAACAAGCCATATTGGCTTTTTTGCGCGTTGCTCCATGTCTCAAGCGAAGGCGTAGCACTACCTAAAATAATGGGAACATTCAACTGCTTAGCGCGCACCATCGCCACGTCGCGCGCGTGGTAACGCATACCATCTTGCTGTTTATAAGAGCCATCATGCTCTTCATCCATCACAATTAGCTTCAAATTTGGCATCGGCGTAAATACACTCAAACGCGTGCCAATCACAATCTTAGCCTCGCCACTGCTGGCGGCCAGCCAATTTTGTAGTCGCTCACTTTCGCTTAAATTACTGTGCAAAGTGACTAGCGGATATTGGCTCAAGCGGCTTCTAAAACGCGCTTCTAGCTGCGGCGTTAAATTAATTTCTGGCACTAAAACAAGGACTTGCGCTCGGGGTTCTTGTAATATTTTCTTAAGGATTTGTATATAAACTTCCGTTTTGCCGCTACCTGTAATGCCGTGCAACAACCACGGTTTAAAACTGTGAGTAAGCGCTAACACTTGCTGAGTCGCGCTTTTTTGCTCATCGTTCAAGGTTGGCTCTACGCTTGAAGAAGGCATGGAAGCTTTAATCGCCACCACTTCATGCTCGCTCACTAAACCCAAATTTTTAAGCTCTAAAATCGCTTTTTTCCATCCAGAAGAGATTAAAACAGCATCGCTGGGAGCCAATACTGGTGCGGCATGCAGGGCAGATATAATTCGATGTAAAACGACTTTTTTAGCAGGAATTTGACTTAAGTCCGCATCCTGAATCAAAGAATACACTAGCTGCTTGCGCGAAACCGCGGGTTTAAGTTGCCGCAATCGCAAAGGTAATGTAGATATTAGCGCCTGCCCAAGTGGATAATGATAATAATCGGCGCAAAATTGCAGCAACTTAACATCTTCAAACACCACATCATCAAATATGTGGCTCACCGCTTTTAATTTTTCAATTGGATAATCGGAAGTTTGTTTTATCTCCAACACAATGCCGACCAAATTGCGTCCCGCGAAAGGCACAACAACGCGACTACCCACGCGCGCAGCAAAACCGCCGCTTAAATAATCGAACGTGCGATTTAGCGGCACATCCAAAGCGATGTTAAGAACCAGCGGATTCATATTTAGCGAGGCATAATTAGGTTAAAATAGCGCTATTGACGTTTTAATGATTATTCTGAAAGTTTAAGTTTCTTGAAAGCACACATTTCCGATTTACTCACCCGCGCAGCCGCTAGCATTGGCGCGGATGCAGGACAATTAAACATTGTACTCGAGCGCCCAAAATCTGCCGAACACGGCGATTTTGCCACCAATTTGGCCATGATGTTGGCCAAACCATTGCGCCAAAATCCACGCGAAATTGCGACCAATTTAATCAAAGCGCTGCCACAAAGTGAGTATATCGCCAAAGTGGAAATTGCGGGCGCGGGCTTTATTAATTTCTTTTTAAACGCGCGATCGCAACAAACTGTAATCACTGAAATTTTAGCTACTGGAGACAAATTCGGACGCAATAACACAGGTCATGATTCAAATGGTAAGCCTGTAAAAGTTCAGGTGGAATTTGTTTCCGCCAATCCAACAGGCCCGCTACACGTCGGTCATGGGCGCGGCGCGGCGGTGGGTGATTGCTTAGCGCGCTTGCTAGATGCTAACGGCTGGGACGTAACGCGCGAATTTTATTACAACGATGCGGGCGCGCAAATTGAAAACTTGGTGATTTCGGTGCAAGCGCGTTGCAAAGGTATTTCTGTTGATGATACAAGCTTTCCCGAAAATGGTTATCGAGGCGATTATATTTTAGACATCGCCAATGCATTTTTAGCGAAACAAACCGTGACCGCCGACGACATGCAGGTAACCGCCAGCGGCGACGTGAATGATGTGGAATCAGTACGTACTTTTTCTGTGGCTTATTTGCGGCATGAGCAAGATTTAGATTTAAAAGTATTCCAAATCAAGTTTGACGTATTCTCACTTGAGAGCGCTTTATACAGCACAGGCAAAGTGGAAGCTGCTGTACAGGCGTTAAAGAAAAGTGGCCACACTTACGAAGAAGGCGATGCACTATGGCTTAAAACCACCGATTTTGGCGATGACAAAGACCGCGTGATGCGTAAAAGTGACGGCGGTTACACCTACTTTGTGCCCGATGTCGCCTACCATTTAGATAAATGGAATCGCGGTTTTAAACGGGTGATTAACGAGCAGGGCGCCGATCACCACAGCACCATCACCCGTGTCCGTGCTGGCTTGCAGGCGCTTAATATGAATATTCCACAATGCTGGCCAGATTATGTGCTGCACCAAATGGTGACAGTGATGCGCGGCGGCGAAGAAGTAAAACTAAGCAAACGTGCTGGTAGTTATGTGACTTTACGCGATTTAATTGACGAAGTTGGTTGCGACGCAACGCGCTATTTCCTTGCCGCGCGCCGTGCCGATTCGCAATTGGTGTTTGATATTGACATTGCAAAAGCACAAACAAATGATAACCCAGCCTACTATATTCAATACGCACATGCGCGTATTTGCAGCGTGTTAGGACAGTGGGCTGGCGATGTGAACAGCCTAAAAACGGTGAACTTAAGCCCGCTCAACATGCCAAATGAGACAAAGCTCATGCAACGTTTAAGTGAATATCCTGAAATTGTTGCCGCTGCCGCGACCGATTTAGCGCCACATGCAATCGCTAATTATTTAAAAGAATGTGCAAGTGATTTGCATAGTTATTATAATGATACAAAATTTTTAGTAGATGACGCGCCAACCAAATTGGCGCGGCTCGCGTTAATAGCAGCAACGCAGCAAGTGCTAAAAAATGGGTTAGGATTACTAGGTGTCAGCGCACCACATAAAATGTAAGGTGCGCGACATAAAATAAAGTCGCGCCGCAGAAGATGTAAAAGGACAAAGCATGAGTAGAGATTACAAGCCCAGCGCACCAAAAGCCAGCAACCCTAGCAAAGGCAGCCCGTTTTTTACCGGCTTGCTAGTTGGTTTATTGCTGGGCGTTGGCTTATCTGTTTGGTTGACCATGTATTTAAAAGGTGGCGATAGCCCGTTTGCCGCGAACAAAATAGATAAGCCAATTACAGAAAAAATGGCCAAAGAAAATATCTCAGAAGAGAATGTGCTGCCAAAAGATGAGAATCCTGAAAATCCAAAGCCAGATAATCAGTTTGATTTTTATACCATTTTGCCCGAAACCGAAAGTACGGTAACCGAGAAAGAAATTCAGGAAAGCACGCTCACCGTTAAAAAAGATAATTATTTCTTACAAGTGGGCGCGTTTCAAAACGAGGCAGATGCTGATAACATGAAGGCCAAACTTGCTTTGCAGGGCTTTGAGGCAGTCGTGCAAACCGCGACGATTCCTGAAAAAGGTGTGTGGCACCGCGTGCGTGTGGGGCCGCTAAACGACATTACTCAAATCAATAAAATCCGCGGCGAGCTTACCACCAACGGTTTTAGTACCGACTTGATTAAAGTGCATACCGAAACAAAACCTGGTTAAACTAAACAATAGCCAACTGGAATTAATTGTCATCTTTTACGGTCAACTCACGTTGAATAGCTTAAATTTACAATTTTCTTAAAGAAATAAGGAATCAATAATGAAAACCAGTATTATAAAAAGTCTTGCCGTTTTAATGCTCACGCTAGGCACTTTAACTTTTGGCACATTTGCTTTTGCGGAAGCGCCGAAAGTAGGCGATCAATTTGATGCTGTGACACAAGCAATCTCCACCGATAATGCTGCCAAAATAGAAGTGATGGAGATTTTTTGGTACGGCTGCGGTCACTGTTATAGCATGGAAACACCGATAAACGCATGGGTAAAAAAATTGCCGAGCGACGTTTATTTTAAACGCGTGCCAGGCTTGCCAAACCCAAGCTGGGCACCTATGGCTAAAGCGTTTTACGCGATGGAAACTTTGGATGTAAACGAAAAATTACACACGAAATTGTTTGAAGCGATTCATAAACAAAAAACACTCGACCCAACCAATGAAAAAGCGGCGATTGAATGGGTGACCTTGCAAAGTGGCTTGGATAAACTAAAAGTAGAAGGCGCATTCAAATCGTTCACCACCAACACGAGCTTAAATCGCGCGGCGCTTATTTTCCGCAACTCTGGCGCGACAGGCGTGCCAAGCCTAATAATCGACGGTAAATACATTACCTCTGCTACTGCGGCTGGCGGCAACGACCAAGCGCTAGCAGTGGCCGATTACATTATTGGCAATGTGCGCACTGATAAGGCCAAAACCGCAAAAAAGTAAGCAAGGCAGAATCTGTTAAAAAAGCTCCAACTAAAAAAATAGCGCTGCCCAAAAAAGTTAAGTAATTTTATCAACCCGCTGAAAATTTTCAGCGGGTTTTTTATTTTGTAAATCTAATTACGCTATACTTTTATCTATGAACATCTTCATCACCGGCGCATCTAGCGGCATTGGCAATGCGCTTGCACACGAATACGCAAAAAGGTATTCTAATAAAAACGTGCCTGCAAGCCACATGGATATTGGCTTACAGAGCATCTACTCTAAACATGTTAATGTGAATATTGGCTTAGTTGCACGGCGTAGTGAGCACTTACAACAACTCGCAGAAACATTGCAAAATCAATACGGCGTGACTTGCGCAATTTATGCACTGGATGTGCGTGATGCAACGGCGTTACAAACTGCTGCAGAAGATTTCATACAAAAATTCGGCGCGCCCAATATCGTTATCGCCAACGCCGGTGTCAGTCGCGGCACGCTAACTGAAGATAAAGACGACATCAAAGCATTTCAAGCCATTTTTGATATTAACGTGATGGGCATGATGCACACTTTTCAGCCATTTATTGCGGCAATTAAACAAGCGGGGCAAGGCCAATTAGCTGGCGTAGCCAGCGTGGCTGGCATACGCGGCATACCTGGCAGCGGTGCTTACAGCGCCAGCAAAGCGGCTGTCATTAGCTATTGCGAAAGCTTACGCACCGAAATGCAACACTATAATATTGCCGTCTCCACCATTGCGCCAGGCTATATTCGCACGCCCATGACCGAAATAAATCAGTACAAAATGCCGTTTTTAATGGATGCCGATGTATTTGCCAGCAAATTTGCAGATGCGGTACAAAACAAAGCACGATTTAAAATTATCCCTTGGCAAATGGGCCTTGTGGCAAGATTCATGCGCCTTGTACCGCCATTCTTATGGGATTTCGCCATGAAAAAAGCGCCTCATAAGAAGCGCTTAGATTGGGATTGGCTTTAAAGAATTTAGCGAGTAATCGGTTTATATCTAATACGCTTTGGCTTAGCGCCTTCCTCACCCAAACGTTTACGTTTATCTGCTTCGTATTCCTGGTAGTTACCATTAAAAAACGTCCATTGTGATTCGCCTTCAGCCGCCAAGATATGCGTGGCGATTCTATCCAAGAACCATCTATCATGCGAAATAACCAATACGCAACCTGCAAACTCTAGCAGCGCGTCTTCTAGCGCACGCAAAGTTTCAATATCCAAATCGTTCGATGGTTCATCCAGCAACAACACATTGCCGCCAGAAATCAGCGTTTTAGCCAAATGCAAGCGCCCACGCTCGCCACCAGATAATTGGCCAACAATTTTTTGCTGATCGCCACCTTTGAAATTGAATCTGCCTATGTAAGCTCTAGAAGGTGTTTCGTATTTACCAACCGTTAAAATATCACTGCCGTTGGCAATTTCGTCAAACACACTTTTGGTGTTGCCTAAATCATCGCGGCTTTGATCCACATAAGCCAGCTTAACGGTTTGGCCAATACTCACCTCGCCACTGTCAGGCTTTTCTTGTCCCATAATCATTTTAAATAGCGTAGATTTACCCGCGCCGTTGGGGCCGATAATGCCAACAATTGCGCCTGCTGGCACACTAAAGCTCAAGTTATCCATTAGCAAGCGGTCTTTAAAGGCTTTGCTCACGCCGTTAAATTCAATCACTTGGTCGCCCAAACGCTCACCTGCGGGGATAAATATCTCCTGCGTTTCGTTGCGTTTTTGATATTCGGCACTCGCCAACTCTTCATAACGCGCGATTCTTGATTTGCTTTTTGCTTGACGCGCTTTCGGGTTTTGGCGCACCCATTCCAACTCTGTATTGAGTGCTTTGCGGCGTGATGATTCTTGATTTTCTTCTAAGGCCAAGCGCGCTTGTTTTTGATCTAACCAGCTTGAGTAGTTGCCTTTCCACGGAATGCCGTGGCCACGGTCTAGCTCTAAAATCCACTCGGCGGCATTATCTAAAAAGTAGCGGTCGTGCGTTACGGCTACCACAGTGCCGAGAAAGCGTACTAAATATTGTTCTAGCCATTCAACAGACTCAGCATCCAAATGGTTGGTAGGTTCGTCCAATAACAACATATCAGGTTTAGAAAGTAATAACTTGCACAAAGCCACACGGCGTTTTTCACCACCAGATAATGGGCCGATTTTTGCGTCCCAAGGCGGTAAACGTAGTGCATCCGCAGCGATTTCCAACTGTGTAGTTAAATCGCTACCACTGGCAGCAATAATGTTTTCCCACTTGGCTTGTTCTTCTGCCAGTTTGTCAAAATCTGCATCAGGCTCAGCATAAGCGGCATACACCGCCTCTAAGTTGGCTTGCGCTTGCATCACCTCGCCCATGCCGCTTTCCACTTCCTCGCGCACCGTTTTAGTTGCGTCTAGCTGCGGCTCTTGCGGCAAATAGCCAATATTCATATTAGGCTGCCATTGCACCTCGCCCTCAAATTCTTTATCTACCGCCGCCATAATACGCAGTACAGTAGATTTACCCGAGCCATTTAGCCCCAACAAACCAATTTTTGCACCTGGGAAGAAAGACAGTGAAATATCTTTAATGATGGTTTTTTTAGGTGGGACGATTTTGCTGACGCGCAGCATAGACATTACATATTGAGCCATGATAAAACTTTGCAAATTTGAAAAGTGAAAGCTTAACAGAAACTAGCACTTGCAAGCTACAAGGTATAATGCAAGCCATACAATTCGTTGAACATAACATCATGGC